>NC_008781.1:1137500-1847500 GCF_000015505.1 Polaromonas naphthalenivorans CJ2
TCGAGAGCCTTGACCTGGCGGCGGATTTCATGGCGCTGCCGGTAAAGCTCGACAAACACATTGACCTTGCCCATGACGGCGTCGATGTCCAGCGGCTTGTACAAAAAGTCCACCGCACCGGATTCATAGCCCTTGAAGGCGTAGTTCGACTCCTTGCCTGCGGCGGTCACGAACACGATGGGAATGTGGCGTGTCTTTTCGGTGCTGCGCATCAACTCGGCCAGCTCAAAGCCGTTCATGCCGGGCATCTGCACGTCCAGGATGGCCAGCGCAAATTCATGCTCCAGCAGCAGGTTCAGTGCGTCTTCACCGCAGGACGCCTGAAAGACGGTCCGGCCCTCCTGGCGAATCAGCGCATTCAATGCCAGCAGGTTTTCAGGCAGATCGTCAACGATCAGGAGTTTGGCGGTGGTGTCAGCGTTCAGCATGAGGATGTATCTAGTTGGTGGAGCAGGCTGCGGATGCCGTCCAGAGTGAGAATCAAATGGGGTTGCCGCATGCGGATGGCCGCTTCGGGCATGGTGGGTGCCTGGGCTTCGGCAGGATCCTGCACCACCGTGAGCCCGCCTTGTTCGCCTATTTTAGCCAGTCCGGCGGCGCCGTCGGCGTTGGCGCCGGTGAGCAAAATCCCGGCCAGGCGGTCACCATAAGCGTCCACGGCAGACTCCATCAGCACGTCAATCGAGGGGCGCGAGTAATGCACCGGTTCTTCGCCGCTCAATGAAAAAGTCCGGTCCCTTTCCACCGACAGGTGGTAGCCCGGCCCGGCGAAATACAGGGTTCCCGGTGCGATGCGTTCCTTGTCGGCGGCTTCGCGCACTGGAATCGGCAAGCGGTGCTGAAAAATCTCGGCCAGCTTGCTGTCCCGGTCTTCGGGCAAATGCAGCACCACCATCAGGGGCAGGCGAAAGCCGGCTGGCAAGCCGGAGAACAAGGCCAGCAGGGCCTGCACGCCGCCGGCCGAAGCGCCAATCACGACCGCTTCGACGCTTTGCCTTTGTGCAGGGTTCAGGGGCTTCATCGGGGCAGGGCGCTGAGGCACTTGCGAAAAATCCGTTCGGGCTTGACCAGCGGCTCAAAGCGCGTGGCGTAAGAAGAAAAGTCGATGCTCTCCTTGCTGCCCAGGCCCAGAAAGCCGCGATGGCTCAGCGATTCATGAAACAGGCCCAGCGCCCGGTCCTGCAGCTTTTTGTTGAAGTAGATCAGCACATTGCGGCACAGCACCAGCTGGGTTTCCGAAAACACGCTGTCGGTCGCCAGGCTGTGGTCGGCAAATATGATGTTCTCGCGCAGCGACTTGTCGAAAATCGCTGCGTCATAAGCGGCGGTGTAGTAGCTTGAGAACGCCTGCTTGCCGCCGGCTTTCTGGTAATTGGCGGTGTGGTCTTTGATGCTGCCCAGCGAAAAAATACCCTGGCGGGCCTTGTCGAGCGAGCGGGCGTTGATGTCGGTCGCGTAAATCAGCGTGCGCTCCAGCAGGCCTTCTTCCCTGAGCAGGATGGCCAGCGAATATGCTTCTTCGCCAGTGCTGCAGCCGGCTATCCATATCTTGATGGAAGGATAGGTTTGAAGCAGCGGTATCACCTGCTGGCGCAAGGCGAGGAAAAAAGTCGGGTCGCGGAACATCTCGCTGACCGGAATCGTCAGGTACTGCAGCAGCCGCATGAACAGGCTTGGGTCTTGCAGGATGCCGGCCTGCAGGGCCGGGATCGTCGGGCAGTCGAATTGCGCCAGTGCCTGAAGCACCCGGCGCTTTTGCGATGCGCCTGCATAGTCGCGGAAATCGTAGCTGTACTGACGGTATATCGCTTCCATCAGCAGGCGCAGTTCCGTCTCGGTCGCGCTTGCCTCCGGCACGGCTGCCGCCGGGTTGCCCAGCGGGGCGCTGCCCCACGCAGGCCAGTCCGGGATTTTTGCTTTTTTCGGCATGCTCAGGGCCGTTCCATGTCCGGCATCCAGACGCGCAGCAAGGAAAACAGGCGATCAAGATCAATCGGCTTGGCCAGGTAGTCATTGGCGCCGGCTTCCAGGCACTGCTCCTGGTCGTCCTTCATGGCCTTGGCGGTAACGGCGATGATGGGCAGCTTCGGGAAACGCGCGTCCTGGCGGATGCGGCGCGTGGCTTCCAGGCCGTCCATGCCCGGCATCATGATGTCCATCAGCACCAGGTCGATGTCGCTGACGTCGTTGAGCTTGCTGATGGCCTCGAAGCCATTGCGGCCGATTTCCACCCGCAGGCCCTTGTTTTCCAGGGCGCTGGTCAGGGCAAAGATGTTTCGCACATCGTCGTCCACCAGCAGAACCTTGCGGCCTTCAAACACGCTGTCCCGGTTGCGGGCGATCTTCTGCAGGGTTTGCCGTTCGGCCGACAAGCTTGAATCGACCTTGTGCAGGAAGAGGGTAACTTCATCGAGCAGGCGTTCGGGTGAGCGCGCGCCCTTGATGATGATGGTGCGTGAATACTTCAGCAGGTCGGCTTCTTCCTGGCGCGTCAGCGTGCGTCCGGTATAGACAATGACGGGCGGAAAGGAACCGATGCTTTCGGTGGACATGCGCTGGAGCAACTCGTAGCCCTGGATGTCGGGCAGCTTGAGGTCGATGATCATGCAGTCAAAAATGGTGCCGGCCAGCAGCGCCAGCGCTTCCCCGCCGGTGGCCACCGCCGTGATCTGCACGTCGTCATCGCCAATCAGCTCCATCAGGCTGGTGCGCTGCAGGGCATCGTTTTCGACCAGCAGCACGTGCTTGATTTTCTGTGTCAGCTTGTCTTCAAGTTTCCTGAAGACCTCCTTGAGCTGGTCGCGGGAGGTCGGCTTGAGGGCGTAGCCAATGGCGCCCATCTGCAGGGCCGCCTCGCTGCGGTCATCGCCCGACACCACATGCACCGGGATATGGCGGGTGTGCGGGTTTTCCTTGAGCCGCTGCAGCACCGACAAGCCCGGCCGGTCGGGCAGGCCCATGTCCAGCAGGATGGCATTGGGAACAAACTGGGTCGCCAGCGCAAAACCGTCTTCGGCGCCGTGCGCGACCAGGCAGCTGTAGTTCAACTCATGGGCCAGGTCGTACAGGACTTGCGCAAAAACTACATCGTCTTCAATCACCAGCACCAGGCGGCCGCTGGCGGCCCGGTGGCGGTCGTCGGGAAAGGTCGGCACCGGCGCGCTAGCACCGGGCAAGGCCGGGAATCCGGCAGCCAGCGCTTGCGCTGGCTGCGTGGCGGCCGGTGGCGGCAGGACTTTTGACGATTCGGACAGCAACTGCCGCTGGCTCCAGAGGGCCGGCAGCAGCAGCGTGAAGACGCTGCCCCGGCCCACCTGGCTCTGCACCGTGATGGAGCCGCCCAGCAGCGCGGTGAGGTCGCGCGAGATCGACAGGCCCAGGCCGGTGCCGCCGTAGCGCCGGCTGGTCGTGCCGTCGGCCTGGCGGAACGCCTCGAAAATAATCTGCTGCTGCTCCTGGCGAATGCCGATGCCCGAGTCCTGCACTGCAAAGCCGATCATGCCGCCGGGCTGGGGCGACACGCTCAGGCTGACGCGGCCGGCTTCGGTGAACTTGATGGCGTTGGACAGCAGGTTTTTCAGGATTTGCTCGGCGCGCTGGCGGTCTGACACCAGCGTGGCCGGCGTGCCCGGCTCGACCACGACCTCGAACGCCAGGTTTTTCTGGCCGGCCAGCGGACCAAACGTGCTGTTGAGGGAGGCGGCCAGATCGCCAAGCAGGATGGTTTCAGGCGAGAGTTGGAGTTTTCCGGCTTCGACTTTTGAAATATCCAGGATGTCGTTGATCAGGTTGAGCAGGTCATTGCCGGCCGAGTAAATCGATTGCGCAAACTTGACCTGCTCCGCATCAAGATTGCCCTTCTGGTTGTCCGACAGCAGCTTGGACAGGATTAGCGAGCTGTTCAGCGGCGTGCGCAGCTCGTGCGACATGTTGGCCAGGAACTCGGACTTGTAGCGGCTGGCCCGGCTCAGCTCCTCGGCGCGCTCCTCCAGCTGGATTTGCGCCTGGCTGAGCGCCACGTTCTTGTGGTCCAGCGACAGCGCCACCTCGGACAGCTGCTCGTTGGTCTGCTCCAGTTCGGCCTGCTGGTTTTCCAGGCTCACCTGGTATTCCTTGAGCACCCGGGACTTTTCTTCCAGTTCTTCGTTGGCGATGAGCAATTCTTCCTGCTGCGCCTGGAGGTCTTCATTGAGCCGCTGGGTTTCCGCCAGCATGTCCTGAAGCTGGCGGCGGTAGAGCGCCGCGTGAATGGAATTGCCGATGTTGTTGGCCGTCATGTTGACGAACTCCAGGTCGCGGGGCCCTAGCGGCCGTAAAAACCCAAGCTCGACCACGCCGTTGACCTGCCCGTCGTTATGCACCGGCACCAGCAGCACATGCCTGGCTGAGCCCTGGCCCAGGCCGGAGGTGATTTTGAGGTAGTCGTCGGGCAGGTTGTCGAGCTGCAGCACCCGGTTTTCAAGGGCTGCCTGGCCGACCAGGCCTTCGGCGAGGTAAAACGATTGCCCGGTGCTTTCGTCATTCTGGCTGAAACCATAGGCGGCGACGCGGCGCAAATTGCCGTTGTTTTCCTTCACATACAGGGCTGCGACGGCCACGTCAAGATAGCGCGCCACGAATTCCAGCACGCTGCGGCCCAGCGATTCGAGCGCCTGCTGGCCAATGGTGTGCTCGGCCAGTTGCCGCTGGCCGGTGCGCAGCCAGAGCTGCTGCTCCAGCAGGAGCGCCGTGGCGGCCTGCTGCTGCTCGGCCTCGCCATAGGTGTCGGACAGGCGCATCAGTTCGCGCCGGCCCATCAGCGCCAGCAGGCCGCTCAGGCCCAGGCTGAACAGCAAGTAAGCCGCCATGCCCCAGAACGTGATGCTTCGGGTCTGCTCGTTGCGCTGCTGCAGCAGGCGCTCTTCGATGCCGATGAATTCCGAGAATTCGCGCCGGATTTCGTTCGTCAGGCTGCGTCCCCCGGCGGAACGGACCGGCTCCTGGTAGTTGAGGTCTTTGCGGCGCAGGGCAACAATGGCTTGCGCAAACTCGTTCCATTGCTTTTGCAGCGCGCCGATGCGCCTGAGCCGGCTGACCTGTTCGCGGTTGCCCTTGACCAGTTCGCTTAGCGAGACGGTTTCGGCGGCGATGCGCGGCTTGCCGATTTCAAAAGGCTGCAGCAGCGATTCCTCGCCGGTCACCAGGTAGCCGTACATGCTGGTTTCCATGTCGGCGCCCAGCTTGCCGATCTGGTTGGCGTTGCTGATAGCCCGCTCTGTCTGCTCGACCCCGCCCAAGGCGGACAGCAGGTAGAAGATCAGGCCGACAAACACAGCGGCGCTGAGTGCGCCAACGCCCAGCGGCAGGCTGATGTTGCGCGTCAGGATGCTGCGGATATTTTCCTGGTGGAGGTTTGCTGGCCCGGTCATCGTTAATCCCTGCGCCAGGCGCTGCATAAAAGGCTTGAGTGTGCGCCTTAAATGCCGGGGAACTAACGCCTGCGCCTCATCCGTTCAGGAAATCCTCGATCAGCCGGGCCAGCGGCCCGGGCTGGTCATGGTGCAGCATGTGGCCGGCGTCCTCGATGACGGCGACCCGCGCATCGGGCACCTGCCTGAGCCGTTCGTGGTATTCGGCGAGCGAGTATTTGCCTTTCCACCACAGCCCCATCGAGTCGTCGGACGCTTCAACGGCCAGCACCGGCGCGCTGATGCGCTGGTGAATCTCCTGCACTTCGTCCACCCGGTAGAGCTGCGCGCTGGCGATCTTGTGCGCCGGGTTGCCCAGAATCCGCCATTGGCCAGCTGCGTCGGGCCGCGCCCAGTGACCGGCCAGCCAGTGGGCCTTGTCCGCTGTCAGCCGGGGGTTGGTCTTCATCAGGCGCCTGGCGACGCCCGCCTGATCGTCATAGCGCTTCAGCGCCAGCTCGCCTTGTTCCAGGCTTTTCAGCCCGTCCATCCACTGGCCAAGCCGGCCGGGCGCCTGGCTGGGCCGGCTGCCCGGCAGGCCGAAACCCTCCAGGTTGACCAGTTTGCGGATGCGCGCCGGACGCACGCCACCGTACAG
The DNA here is from genome assembly GCF_000015505.1 of Polaromonas naphthalenivorans CJ2. Taxonomy (GTDB): domain Bacteria; phylum Pseudomonadota; class Gammaproteobacteria; order Burkholderiales; family Burkholderiaceae_C; genus Polaromonas; species Polaromonas naphthalenivorans. The sequence continues at coordinate 1,143,546 of NC_008781.1, forward strand.
CATGGCGATATTGCCGCCCATGCTGTGGCCGACCAGATCGACCGCCTGGCCGGGCGCGTAGTGGTCGAGCAGAAAGTCAAGGTCGGCCAGGTAGTCGGCAAACCAGTAGCTGTCGGCCCGGTAGCCGGCGGGCGTCAGGCCGGTCTGCCCGAAGCCGCGCCAGTCGGGCGCGATGATGCTGCGGCCTGATGCAAACGCGTCGGAAAAGGCGTCCACCATGAACTGCCAGGACGCCGCCACATCCATCCAGCCATGCACCAGCACCAGCGGCGGCAGGGCAGACGGGGTTGAGCCTGGCTGGCCGTTCCAGACCTGGACGTGGTAGTCGAGTCCGCGAACAGGGACGAACTCGCTGCGAAAAAGTCGGGTTTCTTTGTACATTGGACTTGCATCATAAGGAGGCGCGCGTTGAAAAGCAGTCAAGACAGCGACACGCCCGGCCGCCCGCAAGCCACTGGGCCAAGGCTGAATAGGAGTCGCCAGGTGCTATTAAAATAATAGCTACTTGTGCAGGAACAGTATGCGCAGAAGCCGAATTTGATCAAAAACCGATGCCTGAATTCCAGTTTCCGCCAAAAACCAACTGCCGGCGGGCATAAAAAAAGCACCCGAAGGTGCTTTTTTGGGTTAACCCGCCAGTCCGGTATTAACGCGGAGCCGGCTCGGCCACGTAGATCTCGACGCGGCGGTTTTTGGCGCGGCCCTGCGCCGAGCTGTTGTCGGCAATCGGCTCGCGCGAACCGCGGCCGTCCGTGGCAATGCGCTGCGCCGCCACGCCACGGCCGACCAGGTAGTCGCGGGCCGCATTGGCGCGGTCCACCGACAGCGGGTTGTTGACGGAGTCGGAGCCGGTGCTGTCGGTGTGGCCAATGATGGACACCGTGGTGATCGGGTTCTGGTTCAGGCTGGTCGCGAAGTTCGTCAGCACCGGCGCAAAGTTGGACTTGATGGCCGAGCGGCCCACGTCGAACGACACATCGCTCGGAATGTCCAGCTTCAGGCGGTTGTCCTGGGTCTGGCTGACGGCGACGCCGGTGCCGGCCGTGGCCCGTTCCATGGCGATTTTCTGGTCCTGCATTTTCTTCGACCAGATGTAGCCGCCGCCAGCGCCCAGCGCGCCGCCCAGCACCGCACCGGTCGCTGCGCCCTTGGAGCCGTTGGTCGCCGCGCCCAGAACCGCGCCTGCCAGCGCGCCGATGCCCGCGCCCTTGGCCGTGCCCTGCTGGGTTTCGCTCATGTTGGCACAGCCCGACAGGCCGGCCATCGCCAGTGCGGCACAGGTGACAGTGGTGATGAATACTTTTCTCATGGAAGACTCCTCAAATGATGGATTTTGTTTGAAAAGCGCATTAGAGCGCCTGCAGGTGAATACTAAACATTTCATTCGTATGAAGTTGTAAGACAAAAGCGCCAGTTGAATGCTGGCGCACGCTGTATTTGCTGCCTTTAAACTAGCGTTTTTTTGAAACTTGCCGGCATGAGCCCATGGCCACCCACGCCGGCAATTTTCTCCCACTATTCAACCCCCTTGCTTATGAATAAAGTTCAACTCGGCTCCAGCGACCTGCGGGTCACGCCTGTTTGCCTGGGCACCATGACGTTTGGCGAGCAGGTCGATGAAGCCACGGCCCATGCCATCCTGGACCGCTCGCTGGCGCGCGGCGTCAATTTTCTGGACACGGCCGAGATGTATGCCGTGCCGGCGCGCGCCGAAACCTTCGGCGCCACCGAGACCATCATCGGCAACTGGCTGGCCCGCCATCCGGGCGTGCGGCAGCAACTGGTGCTCGCGACCAAGGTGGCCGGCCCGTCGCGCGGCATGCCCTGGATTCGCGAGGGCAGCGGCCTGAGCGCGCAGGACATCCAGGCTTCGTGCGATGCCAGCCTGAAGCGTTTGCAGACCGACGTGATCGACCTCTACCAGATTCACTGGCCCGAGCGCAGCGTGCCCGCGTTTGGCGCCCTGTACTACGACCCCGCCAAGGAGCGTTCGGCCACATCCCTGCATGAGCAGCTTGAAGCCCTGGGCCGGCTGGTCACGCAGGGCAAGGTGCGTCACATCGGACTGTCCAATGAAACACCGTATGGCGTGCACGAGTTCGTGCGCCTGGCCGGGGAGCACGGCCTGCCGCGCGTGGCCACGGTGCAAAACCCGTATTGCCTGGTCAACCGCACCGTCGAAAACGGCCTGGACGAAACCATGCACCGCCTGGGCGTGTCGCTGCTGGCGTATTCCCCGCTGGGTTTTGGCCTGCTGACGGGCAAATATGACGCGTCGGGCTTTGAAGGCGCCGATGCGCCCAAAGAGGGCCGCATCGCCAAATACGAATCCATGCGCAAGCAGCGCTGGGGCCGCCCCGAGGCGCTGGCCGCCGCCCGGCGCTACAACCAGCTTGCCCGCGACCACGGATTGAGCCCCACGCAGCTGGCGCTGGCGTTTTGCTACACCAAGTGGCAGGTGGCCAGCACCATCATCGGCGTCACGTCGGTGGCGCAGCTCGACGAAGACCTGGATGCGTATGGCACCACGCTTGCGCCCGAAGTGCTGATCGAAATCGACAAAATACGCTGGGAAGCCAGAGACCCGGCGCTGTAAAAACGCGGTTCCTCCAGAAAAAACCATGGCTAAAAAAGACCATGTCTCCGAAACGCCGGCCACGCAGTTGCTCAGGGCAAACAAGGTGGCTTTCACCGAACATCCCTACGAGTACCTGGAGCACGGCGGCGCCCAGCACAGCGCGGCGGTGCTGGGCTTTGACCCGTTCAGCGTCGTCAAGACGCTGGTGATGCAGGACCAGGATGCCAAACCGCTCTTGGTGCTGATGCACGGCAACCGCAAGGTTTCGACCAAGAACCTGGCGCGCCAGATCGGCGCCAAGTCGGTCGAGCCCTGCAAGCCCGAAGTCGCCAACCGCCACAGCGGCTACCTGGTCGGCGGCACCTCGCCGTTCGGCACGCGCAAGGCCATGCCGGTGTACATCGAGGAAAGCATCCTGGCGCTGCCCGAAATCGCCATCAACGGCGGGCGGCGCGGCTATCTGGTGCGGCTCGACCCGCAGGTCTGCGTCACGCTGCTCGGTGCAAAATCGGTGCAGTGCGCATTGACCGAATAACAAGAAGAAGGAAGCCTGATGAACTACGCCTATTCCATTGCCGCCACGCTGCTGGCCTATTTGCTCGGCTCGCTGTCATTTGCCGTCATCGTCAGCAAGGTCTTCGGCCTGAACGACCCGCGCAGCTACGGCAGCAAGAACCCCGGCGCGACCAACGTGCTGCGCTCGGGCAACAAGGCGGCGGCAGTCGCCACGCTGCTGCTCGACGGCCTCAAAGGCTGGCTGCCGGTGGTGCTGGTGAAGTGGTTCGGCGGCGATTACGGCCTGGGCGACGGCACCGTGGCGGCTGTGGGGCTGGCGGCTTTTGTCGGCCATTTGTATCCGGTGTTTTTCCAGTTCAAGGGCGGCAAGGGCGTGGCCACGGCGGCGGGCGTGCTGCTGGGCGTCAGCTGGGTGCTGGGCGTTGCCACGCTGGCAACTTTTGGGATCGTGGTGTTTTTCTCGCGCTATGTGTCGCTGGCGTCGATGCTTGCTGCCGTGTTCGCGCCGTTTTTCTACCTGCTGGGCGACCGGGCGGCCTGGAATGTCGATAAAAGCATCGTGCTGGCGCTGGTAGCCATCAGCGCGCTGCTGGTCTATCGCCACCGCGAGAATATCAACAAGCTGCTCAAGGGAACCGAGTCGAAACTTGGCGCGTTAAAGCAGGCCGGGAAGAAATCCGGTCAATAACGCTAGTAGCGCTTGTCCAGCGTCATCAGGTTGTTGTCGCGCTTCATCTGAAAGCGCGACAAAAAACTGTTGCCCAGCAGCACAAAGGGCATGGCCATCGGCACCACCACCGCGTCCACGTCGAACACCTCGACATCGCCCACGCGCACTGAATTGAGCTTGAGGCGAAAGCCCTGGGTGACGCCGTTGGCCGTGGACATCTGCACGGCCTGGCCATTTTTGTAGTTGATGCCGGCACGTTCGGCATCCTGCATGCTCATGGCGATGCCGGTGGCGCCGGTATCGACCATGAACTGCACGGCGCGGCCGTTGATCTGGCCGGGCGTCATGAAGTGGCCGCCGCTGCTTTCGGTCAGCACGATGCGGCTGCCGCGCCCGCTGGCGCCGCCCAGGCTCACGGGCGCTTCGCCGACCCGCAGCGTCTGGCGCTGGCCCGACTGCTCGACGACCGCCTGGTCGCCCGAAGTGGAAATCACCTTGACGCCCTGATGCGTCTCGCCGGCGGCAACGGTTTTTGGCGCCGTGCCATTGACCACCAGCAGCGCCTTGCTGCCCAGCATGCCGGCCAGCGCGACCGATTCAGCACGGGCATTGCAGGCGCCTAGCGAGACAGCCAGCGCCCAGAGCGCGGCGCGGGCCGATACAGGCAGGACGGCCAAGGGGATCAGTCTCGAAAGTTGTCGAAACTCAGCGGCAAATCCTTGATCTCGGCGCGGATCAGGGCCATCGCGGCCTGCAGGTCGTCGCGCTTGGCGCCGGTGACCCGGACCTTGCCTTCCTGGATGGCGGCCTGCACCTTCATCTTGTTGCCCTTGATGAGCTGCTGGATTTTCTTGGCCTCTTCGGTTTCGATGCCGTCGCGCACCTTGGTGATCTGCTTGACCTTGTCGCCACCGATTTTCTCGACCTTGCCAATGTCGAGAAAACGCACATCGACGCCGGCCTTGGTGAGCTTGTTGCGCAGGATGTCGTGGATCTGCTCGATCTGGAAATCGCCATCGCCGATCAGGATGATCTCCTTGTCTTTTTCCTTCAGTTCGGCCGAGGCGGCCGTGCCCTTGAAGTCAAAGCGGGTGCCGATTTCCTTGGCGGTGTTTTCCACGGCGTTTTTGACCTTGACCAGGTCGGTTTCAAGAACGGTATCGAATGAAGGCATGGTGTTGATTTCCAGGAAAAGGGGTGTGGCCGGGGGTGCGACAATCTTGGGATGTTAGTCGAGAAAAATGTTCCCCTCCAGTCTTCCAACACCTTCGGTATCAATGCCAAGGCGCTTTCCCTGGCGCGCATCCGCAGCGAAGCCGATATTGCCGCCGTGCTGCAGGACGCGGCATGGCGGGCGGCGCCCAAGTTTATTCTGGGCGGCGGCAGCAACATCGTGCTGACCGGCGATGTCAAACCGCTGGTGCTCAAGGTCGAGATCATGGGCAAGCGCCTGGCCGCTGAGACCGCCAAGGCCTGGATCGTCGAGGCCGGCGCCGGTGAAAGCTGGCACGGGCTGGTCACCTGGACGCTGCAAAACGGCTTTCCCGGCCTGGAAAACCTGGCGCTGATTCCCGGCACGGTCGGCGCCTCGCCGGTGCAGAATATCGGCGCTTACGGCGTCGAGCTGCAGGACCGCTTCGACTCGCTCGACGCCGTGGACCTGACGACCGGCCAGCCCTTCACGCTCAATGCGGCGCAATGCGCCTTCGGCTACCGCGATTCGGTGTTCAAGCATGCCAGCTCCGGCGCCGCCGGTTTCGGCCTGGCCGGCAAGGCCATCATCACCCGCGTGCGCTTCTTGCTGCCCAAGGCCTGGAAACCGGTGCTCGGTTATGCGGATATCGAGAAAAAGATGCTTTTGCGCAAGGTGGACGTGCCTGATGCGCTACAAATTTATGAGTGGATCTGCGAGATTCGCCGCGCCAAGCTGCCCGACCCCAAGGTCATCGGCAATGCCGGCAGCTTCTTCAAGAACCCGACCGTCTCGCCCGAGCAGTGCGAGGACATCATCCAGCGCGATCCGAAAATCGTTCATTACCAGCTGGCCGACGGCTCGGTCAAGCTCGCGGCCGGCTGGCTGATCGACGCCTGCGGCTGGAAGGGCAAGTCCATCGGCAATGCCGGCGTGTACGACAAGCAGGCGCTGGTGCTCGTCAACCGGGGCGGCAGCGCCAACCCGGTGACCGGCGGCGAAGTGATGACGCTGGCCAAGGCGATCCAGACCAGCGTCTATGAACGCTTTGGTCTGCGGCTGGAGCCTGAGCCGGTGGTGGTTTAACGCTTCTGATGCGCAGAAAAAAGCCGCCTCAACGTGAATTGAGGCGGCTTGCAATGGCTACGCTGCCAGCGTGAGCTTTACTCGGCGGCTTTGCCCGTCAGGTTCAGCAAATCCCCACCCGTGCCTAGCGACAGCACCCCGCTCTTGGCATAAATGCCCAGCTTGGCGCGCGTGTCCACGATGTCCAGGTTGCGCATGGTCAGCTGACCGATGCGGTCCAGCGGCGTGAACGCGCCTTCGACTTTTTCCATGCTCAGCCGCTCGGGCTGGTAGGTCAGGTTGGCCGACTCGGTGTTCAGGATCGAGTAATCATTGCCCCGGCGCAGCTCAATCGTCACTTCGCCGGTGATGGCGCTGGCGACCCAGCGCTGGGCGGTCTCGCGCAGCATGATGGCCTGCGAGTCGAACCAGCGGCCCTGGTAGAGCAGGCGGCCCAGGCGGCGGCCGCTGTCGCGGTACTGCTCGATGGTGTCCTCGTTGTGGATGCCGGTGACCAGCCGCTCGTAGGCGATGAACAGCAGCGCCAAGCCGGGCGCCTCGTAGATGCCCCGGCTTTTCGCCTCGATGATGCGGTTTTCGATCTGGTCGCTCATGCCCAGGCCGTGGCGCCCGCCGATGCGGTTGGCTTCCAGGATCAGCTCGACCAGGTCGGGGTACTCGACGCCGTTCAGCGCGACCGGCCGGCCTTCTTCAAAGCGCACCGTGACCTCCTCGCGCTTGACCTCGACTTCATCCTTCCAGAAGGCCACGCCCATGATCGGGTTGACGATCTTCATGCCGCTGCTCAGGTGCTCCAGGTCTTTCGCCTCGTGCGTCGCGCCCAGCATGTTGGAGTCGGTCGAATAGGCTTTTTCGGCCGACATCTTGTAGCCGAAGCCCGCTTGCGTCATGAATTCGGACATTTCGGCGCGTCCGCCCAGCTCGTCGATGAACAACTGGTCCAGCCAGGGCTTGTAGATTTTCAGCGACGGGTTGGTCAGCAGGCCGTAGCGGTAGAAGCGCTCGATGTCGTTGCCCTTGTAGGTGCTGCCGTCGCCCCAGATGTTGACATCGTCTTCCTTCATTGCGGCGACCAGCATGGTGCCGGTCACGGCGCGGCCCAGCGGCGTGGTGTTGAAGTAGGTCACGCCGGCGGTCGTGATGTGAAAGGCGCCAGCCTGCAGCGCGGCCAGTCCTTCGGCGGCCAGTTGGCTGCGGCAGTCGATCAGCCGCGCTTGCTCGGCGCCGTACTGCATCGCCTTGCGCGGGATGTCTTCGTAATCGGGCTCGTCGGGCTGGCCCAGGTTGGCGGTGTAGGCGTAGGGAATCGCGCCCTTGAGCTTCATCCAGTGCAGCGCGGCGCTGGTGTCCAGGCCGCCGGAAAAGGCGATGCCGACTTTTTGGCCGATGGGGAGGTTTTGGAGAATGGTGGCCATGGTGTTCAATGTTCCTGCGGAGGTGGTCGGGGTTCAGGCGAAATGGCAGATGTAGTGGTAGGCCTCGAAACCCGCAGCCACACGGATGTCGAACTTCGAGTTGCCCGGCACGCTGAAGCTTTCGCCCGCCGAGGACTGGACCCATTCGTCGCTGCCCGCCAGCTTGTATTCGCAGGCGCCGGCCACGCATTCCATGATTTCGGCCGCGCCGGTGTTGAAGGTCAGGCTGGCCGGCAGGATCACGCCGACCGATTTTTTGGTGCCATCGGCCAGCGTGATGCCATGGCTGATGCATTTGCCGTCAAAGTACACATTGGCTTGGGTGGTAACGCTGATGTTGTCGATTTTTTCAGTGGTCATGGTGTTGGGTGAAGGGTAGGGCGCTGCGCCGGACAGGGCGGGCAGATCAGCCGACGATTTTAGGTCAGCCTGCAGCAAGGCCGGGCGCAAGCTGAATCCGAAAGGCGGTTTGCTGCGTATGCATATTGCTCCACAATGACCCGCATGAACCCAGAAAGCCCGGATAGCCAATTGATCGCACTGCTTGACCGCGTGGCGCTGGCCGACGAATCGGCGCTCAAAGAGCTGTACGCGCTCACGTCGTCCAAACTCTACGGCGTGGCAGTGCGCGTGGTGACCAACCGCGAGTGGGCCGAGGATGTGCTGCAGGAGGCCTACCTGAATATCTGGAAAATCGCCGGGACTTACCAGGCCACGCTGTCGCCGCCGATGGCCTGGATGGGCTTGCTGGTGCGCAGCCGTGGCCTTGATTTTTTGCGCCGCCGGGCCTCCGACCGGGCCGACCGGGTGCAGGAACTGGACGAGGTGATTTCAGACACGGTGGCCGGCGACTCGCCCAACCCGATGGACACCACGCAAGCCAGCGAGCAGGCCTGGGCGCTGCACCAGTGCCTGAGCCAGCTCGAAAGCAAGCAGCGCGAAGTGGTCAGCCTGGCGTATCTGCGCGACCTCAGCCATAGCGAACTGGCCGAGCAGCTCAGGCTGCCCCTGGGAACGGTGAAAACCTGGATTCGCCGGGGGCTGGAGCAGCTGCGCGGCTGCATGGCGAGGTTCGCATGAACATTCATAAAAATGCTTCGCTGGTGGACCAGCTGGCCGCCAGCTATGCGCTGGGCACCTTGCGCGGCGGCGCGCGGCGCCGCTTTGAAACGCTGGCCCGCGACAACGCGACCTTGCGGGCGGCCGCGCTGATCTGGCAAGGCCGGCTGGCGTCGGTGGCCGAGCTGCAGCCGGAAGTGGCGCCCAGCCCGGCGGTCTGGACACGGATTGAAAACCTCGTCCATGCGGAAAAACAGGCGCAAGCGATGCAGGCCGCGCGCAGTCAGGCGGCGCCAGTGCCTGCCAGCGGCGGCTGGTGGGCCAGCCTGGGCCTGTGGCGCGGCGCTGCGGCGGCCGGCGCTTTTTCGACCGTGGTTGCGGTGGTGACAGGCCTGAATTTCACGAAGCAACTGAATGGCCAGGTGCAGGAACTCAGCGCCAGACTGTCGTCCACGCCGGTGATTGAATATGTCGCCGTGCTGGCCGACGACAAGGCCAAGGCCTCGATCCTGGTGACCTTTGACCCCAACACCCAGAAGCTGATGCTCAAGCGCGTGGGCGATTTCCGCGAGCAGCCTGACCAGTCGCTCGAACTGTGGGCCTTGCCGCCGGGCGCAGCGCCCAAGTCGCTGGGCGTGCTGCCCGGGGATGCGGTGGCGCGGCTGACCGCTGCCGGCGGGGACATCCAGCAGTCGCCGGCGCTGGCCATCACGCTGGAGCCCAAGGGCGGCGTTCCACCAGGCAGTGGTCCGACCGGGCCGATACTGTTCAAGGGCGCCCTGATCAAGACGCCCGAGTAGGAAGCCAGTCATGAAAAAAGGACGTTTAAAAACGTCCTTTTTTCATTCAAGTGAACACTCAGCGCCCGTGGCCGTGATGCCCGCCGCCAAAACCCCGGCTGTAGCCAAAGTTGAGCGACAAGCCGATGGGTGGGTAATACGGGGCGTAGTAGGGCCGTTGGTAATAAGCTGGATAAACGACCGGAGCCGCCATCACGGGCACGGGCTGCACGTAAACCGGCTGCTGCACGGGCGCCGGCTGGTAATAGGTTTGCGGCTGGGCCTGGAACGGTTGCGGTGCGGGCTCCATGGCGCCGACCGGCGTCACCTTCAGGCGCACATGCAGGCCCGGATCGTTGGGCATTTGCGCGGTGTATTGCGTGCCCTGGTATTCATACACCACGTTGAAATAGCTGGCGCGGTTTTCGTAGAACGTCTGGGTGCTGCACTGCTGGACGTTTTGCAGCTGGTTGTTCGGGCCTTCGATGCGGTCGCCCAGGATGGCGCCGCCCACCAGGCCGATCATGGTGGCCGCCGCCCGGCCGCCGCCGTTGCCAATCGCATTGCCGGCAGCGCCGCCAGCGATGGCGCCCATCAGCGCGCCCGCGCCCGACCTGGGCGCCTGCACGACGACGGCTTCATTGCTGCACACCTGGCGCGGCACGGCAACCTGCTGCACGACCGGCGTGCTGGAGATGACCCGTGCCAGGATGTCCATGGCCGAAGCCGGAACCGAAGCCATGGCCGCCGCAGCGACAGCCGAAACAGCGATGGTTTTAACGAATGTGTGTGCCATGTCTGAACCCCTTTTTTTCAGCTTAACCCTGGGTTGAACCCGTGCTGACTGTTCCTGATTTTAGTGAATCAGACTCGTTGTGAGGCGTAAAGTTCGATGGCCGCTCTGTAAAGCCGGTGGCCGGCCCGGCTCAAACGCGCCCGGCCCAGTCCGCCGCATCGAAGCCGACCGTGATGCCATCGCCCCAGTCCACGACCGGGCGCTTGATGGCGCTGGCGTTGGCCAGCATCAGCGACTGGGCGCTGGCGCCGTCCACCACGGCGGCCTGGGCGGCGGCGTCGAGTTGGCGCCAGGTCGTGCCCTTGCGGTTGAGCAGCTTTTCCCAGCCGGCGGCTTGCGTCCAGCGCGCCAGTTGCGCGGGCGGAACGCCGTGCTTCTTGAAGTCATGAAAGGTGTAGGCCAGGCCGCGTTCCGAAAGCCAGGCCCGGGCTTTTTTGACGGTGTCGCAATTCGGGATGCCGTAGAGAATGATCATGTCGTGCTTTTCAGGTTTTTTTAAGTAAAAAATGGCTTTTGCGCAATACAGACGGGCGCAAGCAGCTATTAATTATGTAGCATCTCTATTTTGATGGAAACCTCCATGACTTCTTCCGCCCCCATCGTTGCCGCGCCTGCGCTTTACCCGCCCATCGCGCCGTTTCGCACCGGCACGCTCGATACCGGCGACGGCCATTCGATTTACTGGGAGCTGTGCGGCAACCCGCAAGGCAAGCCAGCGGTGTTTTTGCATGGCGGGCCGGGTTCGGGCTGCTCGCCAGACCACCGGCGGCTGTTCGACCCCGAGCGCTACTGCGTGCTGCTGTTCGACCAGCGCGGCTGCGGCCGTTCGCGCCCGCATGCTTCGCTCCACAACAACACGACCTGGCACCTGGTCGCCGACATCGAGCGGCTGCGCACCCTCTTGGGCGTCAAGCGCTGGCTGGTGTTCGGCGGCTCCTGGGGCTCATCGCTGGCGCTGGCCTATGCGCAAACCCATCCGGCGCAGGTCTCCGAACTCGTCGTGCGCGGCATCTTCACGCTGCGCCGCGCCGAACTGCTCTGGTATTACCAGGAGGGCGCTTCGTGGCTGTTTCCCGATCTGTGGGAAGATTTTGTCGCGCCGATTCCACCGGCCGAGCGCGGCGACCTGATGGCCGCCTACCGCCAGCGGCTGGTCGGCAGCGACCGCGCCGCGCAACTGGCCTGCGCCCGCGCCTGGAGCCTGTGGGAAGGCCAGACCATCACGCTGTTGCCCGATCCGACTGGTGCGGCCAAGCATGGCGATGACGACTTCGCGCTGGCGTTTTCGCGCATCGAAAACCATTATTTCGTGCATGGCGGCTGGCTGGAGGAGGGCCAGCTGATCCGGGACGCGGGCAAGCTGGCCGGCATTCCCGGCGTCATCGTGCAGGGCCGCTACGACATGGCCTGCCCCGCCAGAACCGCCTGGGACTTGCACCGCGCCTGGCCGCAGGCGGAATTTCACCTGATTGCCGATGCCGGCCATGCCTTCAACGAGCCCGGCATCCTGGCGCAGCTGATCGCCGCGACTGACCGGTTTGCACGCTGAGGCGCCATGAGCGCTGCGGTTCAGGGTTTTCCGCCTTGCGCGACAATGCATAACTCTATGGAACATCTCACCACATTAGCCGACTGGCTGGCGCATTGCGAGCGCCTGCACCCGAAAAGCATCGACATGGGCCTGGACCGCGTCCGGGCCGTGGCCGGGCGCATGGGCCTGAAGTTCGACTGCCCGGTCATCACCGTGGCCGGCACCAACGGCAAGGGCTCGACCTGCGCCATGCTGGAGGCCATTTTGATGGAATCGGGCTACCGCACCGGGGTGTACACCTCGCCGCACCTGGTGCATTTCGAGGAGCGCTGCCGGGTTCGCGGCGATATCGTCAGTGCTACTGATTTGGTAGCTAACTTCGCCCGTGTGGAAAGCGCAAGGTGCCAAAATGGCGATGAAATATCGCTGACCTACTTTGAATTCACGACGCTGGCGATTTTGCAACTGCTGGCCGATGCAAAACTCGACGTCGTGATTCTGGAAGTGGGCCTGGGCGGCCGGCTCGACGCGGTCAACATCCTCGACGCCGATTGCGCGGTCATCACCAGCATCGACCTGGACCACATGGAATTGCTGGGCAACGACCGGGAAGCCATCGGCTTCGAGAAAGCCGGCATCATGCGCGCCGGCAGGCCGGTCATCGTCAGCGACCCGGTGCCGCCGCAAAGCGTCCTGGACCATGCGGCACGGCTGGGCGCGGACCTGTGGCGCTTTGGCCAGGACTTCAATTTCTCGGGCGACAAGTTGCAGTGGAGCTGGGCCGGCCGGGGCCGCCGCTATGCCGGGCTGGCGTATCCGGCGCTGCGCGGCGCCAACCAGCTGGTCAATGCGTCGGGCGTGCTGGCGGCGCTGACGGCGCTGCGGGGTCGCCTGCCGATCACCGCGCAGGCGGTGCGCAACGGCCTGTCCCTGGTCGAGCTGCCGGGCCGTTTCCAGATCATTCCCGGCCAGCCGACACTGGTGCTGGATGTGGCGCACAACCCGCATTCGGTCGCGGCGCTGACTGAAAATTTAGATGCCATGGGGTTTTACCCGTGTACCCATGCAATTTTTGGCGCGATGGCCGACAAGGACGTCGCGCCCATGCTGGCGCGCATCAGCCCGCTGATCGACAAGTGGTATTTCACCGACCTGCCCACGCCTCGCGCCGCCACCGGTCAGGCGCTGCTGGCCCGGTGGCAGGCCGGCAACAGCCGCGCCGACGCCACGGCCCATGCTTGCCAAACGCCCGAGTCCGCGCTGGAGGCTGCCGTCATGGCGGCAAACCCCGCTGATAGAATCGTGGTTTTTGGCTCCTTCTACACCGTGGGCGGCATTTTGAAGAACGGCGTGCCGCGTCTTTCAGCGCCGCACCTTTCTGACTAGAGTCGAATCAACCGGACCCAACCGCCTGCGCCGGAACTGGAAGCACTCCGCAACCCACCTTGGCCTTTAACGGATTCCAACTCACACCATGCCGTTTTTCAAGTTCCGCCGGGGCGATTCCGCATCAGTCCCTCCTGCCGGCTCAGCCGCCCAGGCGCTCAGCGTGGAAGTCTTGCGCAAACGCGCCAAGCACCGCCTGGTTGGCGCCTCGGTGCTGGTGCTGCTGGGCGTCGTGGGTTTTCCGCTGGTGTTTGACACCCAGCCCCGGCCTGTCGCGGTCGATATTCCGATTGAAATACCCGGAAAAAACTCGGTCAAGCCGCTGGTGCTTCCTGCTGCGCCCGCTGCCACTGCACCCGCGCCCGCACCCGCCAAAACGTCTGCCCGTGCGGCGTCACCCGAAACCATAGCCGCCGCCGCCAGCTTGTCGCCCCAGGAAGAGATTTATCCCTCAAAACCTGCCTCTCCGCTTACTGAGCCTGCGTCTCCAGCTATCAAAAAAGAAGTGAAGCCAGCACCCAGGCAGGAAGCAAAACCCGAGGTCAAGCCCAAGGCCGAACCGAAGCCTGAACCCAGGGTCGAAGCCAGGGCCGAGCCCAGGGTCGAACCCAAGGCCGAACCCAGGGTCGAACCAAAGCCCGAGGCCAAAGTCGAGGCCAAGCCCGTCGTCAAGGCAGAAACCAAACCGGCTCCCAAGCCCGCGCCTGCCAGCGACGATGGCGCGCGGGCCATTGCCCTGCTCAACGGCACGGCCGCGTTGCAGGCGCAGGCGCCCAAGGTTGCGGCACTGACCAAGCCCGCAGCATTGCCCAAGCCTGCGGCCACCGAAGAAACCAAGGCTGCCGCCGCAGAAACCAAAGGCCGCATGGTGGTTCAGGTGGGCGCCTTTGCCGACTCCGCCAAAGCCGATGAAACGCGCCGCAAGCTGGAAAAAGCCGGCCTGACCACCTACACCCAGGTGGCCGACACGAAAGACGGCAAGCGCATCCGGGTCCGCGTGGGTCCGTTTGCCAGCAAGGCCGAGGCCGAAAGAGCGGTCAACAAGATCAGGTCGCTTGACCTGCCGGTTGCCATTCTGAGTTTTTAAGCCATTGGTCGCTGTGTGACGCCGCTTGACTGGATTTTGGCGGGGGTGCTGGTTTTTTCCCTGTTGCTGGGCGCCTGGCGCGGCCTGGTCTATGAAGTGTTGTCGGTGCTGGGCTGGGCGGCTTCGTTTTATGCCGCGCAATGGTTTGCGCCGCAGGTGGCGCTGCTGCTGCCCTGGCAGTCGGCTTCGGAGCCGGTGCGTTACGCGGCGGCTTTTGCGCTGGTGTTCATTGCGGCGGTGTTTGTGGCGGGTTTGCTGGCCGCCTTGCTGAAGAGCCTGGTCGAGGCCATCGGCCTGCGGCCCGTGGACCGCACGCTGGGCGCGGCGTTCGGCGTACTGCGCGGCATGATCTTGCTGCTGGCCGCGACCGTGGTCATCGACATGACGGCGCTCCAGTCCAGCGCCTGGTGGCAGGAGTCCATCGGGGCGCAAACGCTGACCGCGACGCTGGCCGACCTGAAACCGATGCTGCCCGGGCAGTTTGCAAAGTATCTGGATTAATTGTTTGAATTTACTTGAGAGTCAACACATCATGAACGGAACACCATGTGCGGGATAGTCGGAATCGTCAGCAAAGCCCCGGTCAACCAGCTGATTTATGACGGACTGCTGCTGCTGCAGCACCGTGGGCAGGATGCCGCCGGCATCGTCACCCAGCAAGGGCGCAAGTTCTACATGCACAAGGCCAAGGGCATGGTGCGCGACGTGTTTCGCACCCGCAACATGCGCGCGCTGCCGGGCAATGTCGGCCTGGGCCAGGTGCGCTACCCGACGGCGGGCAACGCCTTCAGCGAGGATGAAGCGCAGCCGTTTTACGTCAACGCGCCGTTCGGCCTGGTGTTGTCGCACAACGGCAACCTGACCAATGCGGCCGAACTCAAGGCCGAGCTGTTCAACACCGACCACCGCCACATCAACACCGACAGCGACTCCGAAGTGCTGCTCAACGTGCTGGCGCACGAACTGGAAAAAACCACGCGCGGCCTGCCGCTGACCCCGGCCGACGTGTTTGCCGCCGTGCGCGGCGTGCACAAGCGCGTCAAGGGTTCGTACGCCGTGGTGGCGCTGATCGCCGGCCACGGCCTGCTGGCGTTTCGCGACCCGTTCGGCATCCGTCCGCTGTGCATCGGCCATGGCCAGAACGAAGGCGGCGCCACCGTGATGGTGGCCAGCGAATCGGTGGCCCTTGAAGGCACCGGCTACCAGTTCGAGCGTGACATCGCGCCGGGCGAAGCGGTGTTCGTGGACATGGACGGCAAGGTCCATGCCGAGCAATGCGCGGCCAATGCCAGGCTCTATCCCTGCATTTTCGAGTTTGTGTACCTGGCGCGTCCCGATTCGGTGATGGACGGCATTTCGGTTTACCAGGCGCGCCTGAATCTGGGCGAAACGCTGGCCAAGCGCGTTGTTTCCACCGTGCCGCCCAACGAGATCGACGTGATCATCCCGATTCCCGAATCGAGCCGCCCGAGCGCCACCCAGCTCGCGCACCTGCTCGGCATTCCCTACCGCGAAGGCTTTGTGAAGAATCGCTACGTCGGCCGCACCTTCATCATGCCGGGGCAGGGCGTGCGCAAGAAATCGGTGCGCCAGAAGCTCAATGTGATCGCCAGCGAGTTCAAGGGCCGCAATGTGCTGCTGGTCGATGATTCCATCGTTCGCGGCACCACCAGCCGCGAAATCGTGCAGATGGCGCGCGACGCCGGTGCGCGCAAGGTCTATCTGGCCAGCGCCGCGCCGCCGGTACGCTACCCCAATGTCTATGGCATCGACATGCCGACGCCGGGCGAACTGGTCGCGCATGACCGAACCATCGAGGAAATCCGCAAGGTCATTGGCTGCGATGCGCTGATCTACCAGGACGTGGAGGGCATGAAGCGCGCCATCCGTTCGCTGAACCCCGAACTCGATGGCTTTGACGCATCCTGCTTCGATGGCGTGTATGTCACTGGCGACGTGACCGCCGAGACCATCGCCGCGATGAATTCGGCGCGCGGCGACACCGCCGAGAAAATTGGCGAGGAAGGTGATGTCGATGCTTCGCGCCTGGCGCTGCCCAACCCGGAAGGTGCCTGAGATGACCCGGCAAGCATTGCCCGGGAACCTGCACCCCGACACGCTGGCCGTGCGTGTCGGCATCGAGCGCAGCCAGTACGGCGAGAACTCCGAAGCTCTGTATTTGACCAGCGGCTTCGTGCAGCCCGACGCCGAAACCTCGGCGCGCCGTTTTGCCGGCACCGAAGAAGGCTTTACCTACGCCCGCACGTCGAACCCGACGGTGGCCGCTTTTGAGCAGCGGCTGGCGGCGCTGGAAGGCACTGAAGCCGCCATCGCCGCGTCCAGCGGCATGGGCGCCATCCTGATGATGGGCATGGGCCTGCTCAGGGCCGGCGACCATGTCGTGTGTTCGCAGTCGGTGTTCGGCTCGACGCTGAACCTGTTCGGCAAGGAGTTCGCCAAGTTCGGCGTCGAGACCAGCTTTGTCTCGCAGACCGACATCGCGCAGTGGCAGGCCGCCATGCGTCCTAATACGAAGCTGCTGTTTGCCGAAACTCCGACCAATCCGCTGACAGAGGTGTGCGACATCCGGGCGCTGGCCGATGTGGCGCATGCGGGCGGCGCGCTGCTGGCGGTGGACAACTGTTTTTGCTCGCCCGCGCTGCAGCGGCCGACTGAACTGGGCGCCGACCTGGTGATCCACTCGGGCACCAAGTACCTCGACGGACAGGGCCGGGTCATGGCGGGGGCGATTTGCGGGCCTTCGAAGCTGATCGTCGATGTGTTCGGCCCGATTGTGCGCACCGCCGGCATGGTGCTGGCGCCGTTCAATGCCTGGGTCGTGCTCAAGGGCATGGAAACGCTGCGCATCCGCATGCAGGCGCAAAGCGCCACGGCGCTGGCGATTGCGCAATGGCTGGAAACGCATCCGGCCGTGACCCGCGTGTATTACCCCGGCTTGCCGTCGCACCCGCAGCACGAACTGGCGATGCGCCAGCAGTCGGGTTTGGGCGGCGCCGTGGTGTCCTTCGACGTGCGCGGCGGCGACCCGGAGACGGCGCGCGCCAATGCTTTCCATGTGATCAACAGCACGCAGGTGGTCAGCATTGCCACCAACCTGGGCGACACCAAGTCCATCATCACCCATCCCGGAACCACTTCCCATGGCCGGCTCACCGAAGCGCAGCGCCAGGCAGCCGGCATCAAGCAGGGCCTGATCCGCTTTGCCACCGGCCTGGAACATATCGACGATTTGAAAGCCGACCTCGCACGCGGTCTGGACAGCCTGACATGACACAAAAAACAAGAACCCGCTTTGCCCCTTCGCCCACCGGCTTCATCCATCTGGGCAACATCCGCTCGGCGCTGTATCCGTGGGCGTTTGCGCGCGCCACCGGCGGCGATTTCATCTTGCGTATCGAGGACACCGATGTGGATCGTTCGAGCCAGGCCGCTGTCGATGTGATCATCGAAGGCATGCGCTGGCTGGGCCTGGACTACGACGAAGGTCCGTTCTACCAGATGCAGCGCATGGACCGCTACAAGGCGGTGCTGGCCGAGATGGTGAACGCCGGACATGTTTACCCCTGCTACATGAGCGTGGCCGAGCTTGACGCGCTGCGCGAAGCCCAGATGGCAGCCAAGGAAAAGCCGCGCTACGACGGCACCTGGCGGCCCGAGCCCGGCAAGACGCTGCCGGCGATTCCCGAAGGAGTTCAGCCCGTGCTGCGTTTCAAGAATCCGCAGGGCGGCGCTGTGGTCTGGGACGACAAGGTCAAGGGCCGCATCGAGATCAGCAACGACGAACTCGATGACCTGGTGATTGCCCGGCCCGACGGCACGCCGACCTACAACTTCTGCGTGGTGGTTGATGACATGGACATGGCGATCACGCATGTGATTCGCGGCGACGACCATGTGAACAACACGCCGCGCCAGATCAACATCTTCCGCGCGCTCGGCCGCGAGGTGCCGGTCTATGCCCATCTGCCCACGGTGCTGAACGAGCAGGGGGAGAAGATGAGCAAGCGCAACGGCGCCAAGCCGGTCACGCAATACGCCGCCGAGGGCTATCTGCCCGACGCGATGGTGAACTACCTGGCACGCCTGGGCTGGAGCCATGGCGACGACGAGATTTTCAGCCGCGAGCAATTTTTGCAATGGTTCAACCTCGACCACCTCGGCAAGAGCGCCGCGCAGTTCGACGAGGCCAAGCTGCGCTGGGTGAATGCCCAGCACCTCAAGGCCATGGCCGATGACCAGCTTGCGGAACGGGTTCAGCCCTTCCTCGCGGCACTGGACGTTTCGGGTCTGGATGCCGGCTGGCTCGCACAGAGTTGCGCTTTGTTCAAGGACCGCTGCAGCACGCTGGTCGAACTGGCGGGCTGGCTGAAACTACTGGTCACGGGCGCGGAGCCGAGTGCGCAGGATGTCAGCACCCATGTGACCGATGCCGTGCGGCCGGCGCTTGCCAAGCTGGCGCAGGCGTTGGCGACCTGCGAATGGACCAAGGCCGCTATTGCCGCCGCGATCAAGCAGGTGCTGCTCGATACCGGCCTGAAGATGCCGCAACTGGCCATGCCGGTGCGCGTGCTGCTCATGGGAACACCGCAGACGCCTTCGCTGGATGCGATCCTGTCGCTCATGGCGCGAGAAAAAGTCATCGCCAAATTGAATTTAGTTTGAAACTTTCCAAAAGGCCGATTTTTGTAGATATAATTTGAGGCTCGACAGGTTGCTAAGAAATTAGCGACATTGGGGGTATAGCTCAGCTGGGAGAGCGCTTGCATGGCATGCAAGAGGTCATCGGTTCGATCCCGTTTACCTCCACCAACGTCGAAAAGTTTTTGAAGTTTTTAGCAGGCCGTTAAAAGCCTGCGCCGGAAGTCACCAGGTTAAGACCCCATCGTCTAGAGGCCTAGGACACTACCCTTTCACGGTAGGTACCGGGGTTCGAATCCCCGTAGGGTCGCCAAATTTCTTCGCTGCAAGGTGAAGGGACAAAGCACAAGTTTGTCAAGCACTTGGCTCGCAAGAGCAAACGCTTTTCTACCAGGAGTGGTAGTTCAGTTGGTTAGAATACCGGCCTGTCACGCCGGGGGTCGCGGGTTCGAGTCCCGTCCGCTCCGCCAGATTGAAGCCCTTGCAGTTCCATGAATTACAAGGGCTTTCCTCTTAGATCCATTTGCGATGTAAAAGGCTGTTGAGATTTTTGCAGGCCGTTAAAAGCCTGCGCCGGAAGTCACCAGGTTAAGACCCCATCGTCTAGAGGCCTAGGACACTACCCTTTCACGGTAGGTACCGGGGTTCGAATCCCCGTAGGGTCGCCAAATTTCTTCGCTGCAAGGCGAAGGGACAAAGCACAAGTTTGTCAGGCACTTGGCTCGCAAGAGCAAACGCTTGGCTACCAGGAGTGGTAGTTCAGTTGGTTAGAATACCGGCCTGTCACGCCGGGGGTCGCGGGTTCGAGTCCCGTCCGCTCCGCCAGTAATATGAAAAACCGTTGCAAACAGTTGTTTACAACGGTTTTTTTCATTTTTATCGGGATTTTTAGACTTGCAGAACTTTGCGCATCTGCAAGCCCTTCAGTCCTTTAGCCTGTTTTGTCTTTAACGGGCCGAGCGCAGGCACTGTTCGTGGCGACTTTCCTGGGTTTCGGCGTTGCCGGTGGGCTTGCCGCCTTTTTTGTAGCAGGTGCCGCAACTTTGCTGCTGGCTGATTGGCGTGGTTTGGCGGGGGATTTGACCGCCATCTTGCCGGATGCCGATTTTTTGCTGGCTGGAGTTTTCGCGGCTGCGGGTGTTTTCCGGGATGCAGCGCTTGTCTTTTTTACCGCCGGCTTTGCTGGCGCAGAAACGTCGGCCATCTCGATGCCGAACATAGCGGCCAGTTGAGCGTCGTCGAGCACCTTGCCGGTGGCCGGGCGCTTCGAGGCGGCGGGCAGGCCCCGGCTTGCCTGGCTGACCAGATCCTTGGCATCGACACGGCGCAGCGTGAAGAGCACCTCCGGTTGCTGGTCAAGCCGCGCGCCTATCCCATACAGCACGGCGGCGACATGCTTGCACATCGACGCCGAGTCCGGGCAGTCGCAGTTGAACCTGATTTCCTTCGGCGACGGAAACAGGCCGCTGCCCGGCTTGCAGATGCGCTCCATCACCGCGTTCGAAAGCTTGCCCTGCAGCAGTTCGACCAGCGAATCAATCGAGCCCGAGCAATCGGCGCAGATCGTTTGCCATTGCTTTTCGGGCACCGCCGTCACGCTGGCGGTGACCTTGTAGAGGCTCGAACCCATGACCTGCGCCCGCACTTCGCCGGGCGTGATCTGCAAATCAATCACCGAACCATTGCGCACATAGGTGCGGCCGCGCGGCAGGCGGCTGGCATAGTCGCTGTAATGCTCAAGGTTGTCGCACCAGGCCTTGCCCCAGAAGGTCTTGGCGATGGCGCCTCGAAAAGCCGTGATCGGCGTCAGGACGATGCCGGCTTTTTTCGCCTTGGCGGCGGCCTTCTCGGCTTTTGCGCGCCGCTCGGCGACTGATACATAAGCTGGCCATTGCCCGTAGTTCATGGGTGTTCCCCCTTAAAGATCAGTTGTCCTGCGCGGCATGAATGTCGAGCTTGACCAGGTCGAGCAATTCGCGATCGCTCATCTCGGTCAGCAGCAGTTCGGCGCCGCCCTCCAGAACATCCTGGACCAGTTGCTGCTTCGATTCGATCAACTGGTCGATGCGGTCTTCGACCGTGCCCCGGCAGATGAACTTGTGGACCAGCACGTTGCGCTGCTGGCCGATGCGAAAGGCGCGGTCGGTGGCCTGGTTTTCGACCGCCGGATTCCACCAGCGGTCAAAGTGGATCACATGCGAGGCCGCCGTCAGGTTCAGGCCCGCGCCGCCCGCCTTGAGCGAGAGCACGAAAAATGGCGTCTGCTCGTCTTCCTGAAAGCGCCTGACCAGTTCGCGGCGCCTGGCCACCGGCGTGCCGCCATGCAGCACCAGGCCTTCGCGGCCAAAGATGCTGCCCAGGAAAGCCGCCAGCGGCTCGGTGGTTTCGCGGAACTGGGTAAAGACCAGCACCTTTTCCTGCTTGGCGGCGATCACCTCGACCAGTTCCCGCAGGCGGGCGAACTTGCCGCTGTCCTGCGCTTTCCAGGCGCCGTCTCCCAGCCATTGCGACGGGTGGTTGCAGATCTGCTTGAAGCGCATCAAAAAGGACAGCACCAGGCCCTTGCGGCCTATGCCTTCGGCGTCTTCGAGCGCAGCGGCCAGGTTGTGCACCGCATCCTGGTAGAGCGCCGCCTGCGTCGGGCTCAGCAGGCACCAGGCCTTGAGTTCGGTCTTGTCGGGCAGGTCGCTGATGACGCGTTTGTCGGTCTTCAGGCGGCGCAGGATGTAGGGCTGCACCAGCGCGCGTAGCGGGCCGAAGTGCTCGGCCTTGGCCAGCCGCCTGGTGAATTTGCTGAAAACCTTGTCCGAACCCAGCAGGCCGGGATGGGTGAAGTCGAAGATCGACCACAAATCGGACAGGCGGTTTTCCACCGGCGTGCCGGTCAAGGCGATGCGCGATTGCGCCTGCAGCTTCTTGACCTGCCGCGTCTGCTTGGCACCCGGATTCTTGATGGCCTGCGCTTCGTCGATCACGGCCAGGCGCCAGTCGTGGCTTGTCAGCACCGGCTGGCGCAGCAGCGAGCCATAGCTGGTGATGACCAGATCGGCATCGGCCAGCCGCGCCGCATCGAGCGCCTTGAAATCGGCTGGCGCCATGGCCGACGGGTGGGCCACCAGCAGGCGCAGGCCGGGGGCGAAACGCTCGGCCTCGGCCGCCCAGTTGGCCAGCAGCGAAGCTGGCGCCACCAGCAGGCTGGGCTGGCGCGGGCCGGCATTTTCGCGCTTGAGCACCAGCAGCAGCGACAGCACCTGGATGGTTTTGCCCAAACCCATGTCGTCGGCCAGGCAGGCCCCGAGTCCGAGCCGGGTCAGCAGGTACAGCCAGCGCACCCCGGCCTGCTGGTAGGGCCGCAGGGTGGCCTGGAGTTCCGGTCCCGGATCGACCTGGACCAGGCCCTCGGGCTTGCGCAGTCCGGCCAGGGTGTCGGCCAGCCACGGGCCGGCCGCCAGTTCCGACCAGTCGGCATCCAGCGGCTCGCCGCTCTCGTCAAGCGAAGCGCCGGCCACCAGCCGCATGGCCTCGGCAAAGGGCAGGCCGTTTTCGGCCGCTTGCTCGATGGCCTTGAAGCGCTCCAGCAGGCGGCCGATGGCCTTTTGATCGACCTCGACCCAGCGGCCGCGGATGAACTGCAGGCCATCGCCGCTCTGCAGCAGCGCCTCGACCTCGGCGTCGCTCAGGTTCTCACCGTCAAGGCAGACTTGCATGCTGAAATCCAGCAGCGCATCCTGGCCCAGCAGCGACGGCGGGCGCGTTCCCACGCTGGCTTTCACCACTGGCCGGGGCGGTCTGCCCGCCTTCCAGACGCCGGGCGTGCGAACGCTGATGCCGGCGGCCTCCAGTTGTGGCAGGTCGGTCAGAAAACGGCAGGCGTCCAGCGCGGTCCAGCGCAGCGGATGGTAGATGTCGCCGGCTTCCACCATCTCGCGCAGCCAGTCGCAGTGCTGCGCCGCGCGCTGCACCGGCAGCAGCAGCGACAGCAGCTGCGCCCGGCTCTTGCCGCCGGAAAACTCCGCCAGGGCTTGCGACAGCGGCTGGTGCTGCGCCTTGCCGTGGGCCGACAGGCGCGCGGTGTAGGTGGCCAGGAAGGCGAACGGCGCTTCCGGATCCTTGCGGTTTTCCGCCAGGTTGAAATGCACGCGGCCGACCAGGTTCCAGGCCGGGTGGCGCGACTTGAGGAAGGCCTGCAGCGGAACCTGGGCCGCCGCCAGTTCCTGATGCAGGGCACCATCCATCTCGTGCCACAGCGCGGCCAGCAGCTCGGGCGTCAGGTATTCCGCGCCCGTCATCGGCGGCGCATCGGCCATCAGGGCTTCAAAATCCTCGGCGGCGGGCAGCTCAACCGCGATTTCGCCGCCGTCGGGCGTGGCGCACAGGGCGGTGACGTAGCGCGCCGCCACATCGCGCCACCAGGCCCAGGCCGGCGGCAGGATGCGGCCGATGTGCGCCGTTCCGAGCAGCAGCAGGCCATGGCCGCTGCCCAGCGCGAAAGCGGGGCCCAGCCCCTGGCTGACCTCCGGCGCCAGCGGCGGTGCGTCGTCCTGCGGCGTGGCCCGCAGGTGGCCGCGCGGCGTCAGCTGCGGTGCCAGGTGAGCCGGGGTATCGGGAGCGTTCGGGGATTCCATTGTTCAATCGGTTGAATGGCCCATCGAGGCGCAGGCATTGATGCAAAACCGCTATTTTCCTGGTATATCCAGCCTCATCAGGGCCGGCCGGATTTTTCGCGCTGGATGTCAAGCCGCAGCGACTGCACTTCCTCGCGCAGGTGCCTGATCTCGCGCATCAACTGGTGCTCGATCTGCAGCTCTTCGCCTTCCTCGACATCTTTCTCGACGAATATCGCCGCCAGCGAGGCCGTGGCCAGCGACAGCACGGCCAGGCCCAGCAGCACCACGATGACGGCAAACACGCGCGACGCATGGGTGCTGGGAACCATGTCGCCATAACCCACGGTGGCCGCCGTGGTGAAGGCCAGCCACAGGCCTTCGGGAATCGTATGCACGTTCGGGTCCAGCAGCCAGAAGCCGACACCGCCCAGCAGCAGGATCGCACTGCACAGGATCAGCGAATAAATCACGCCCCGGCGGGCGATGTGCGTTTTTTTCGGGAGCTTTTTGGGGGGCATGGCAGGCCGTGGGTGGGGCGAATGGGAGTGCTGATTATTGCCGTGCGCAGCTCGGGCCGACAATTGGCGCGATGCGCAAACATGTTTCTGAAACCACGGGCGTGCAGCGCCTGCTCTCGGGCCTGCTGGCGGGGCTGGCGACAGCTGCGCTGCCGCTGCCGCTGCCGCTGGTCTGGCAGTTTCGCGGCCTGCTGGGCTGGAGCGTTGGCGTGGCGGTTTACCTGACGCTGGCCTGGTGGCTGTGCGAGCGCTTTGATGCCGAGCGCACCCGCGAGCGGGCGCAGGCGCAGGATGAACCCAGCGTGGTGCTGTTCCTGCTGATGCTGCTGGCGGCAATGGCCTGCGTGGCGGCCATCGTGGTGATGCAGCAGCAGGGCAAGGATCTGACGGGCACCGAACGCAGCCTGCACATCGCCGTGTCGGTGGTGGCGCTGATCGCCTCCTGGCTGTTCATCCAGACGATTTTTGCGTTCCGCTATGCCCACCGCTATTACCAGGAAGAACAGCGCGGGGAGCCGGGTGGGCCGGGCCTGCTGTTTCCGGGCGGGCTGGAGCCGGACTATTTTGATTTTTTGTATTACGCCCATGTGGTCGGCATGACCTCGCAGGTGTCCGATGTGCAGGTCACCTCGCGCGAGATGCGCCGGCTCACGCTGGTGCACAGCGTGCTGTCGTTCGGCTTCAACATGCTGGTGCTGGCGCTCAGCATCAATGTGGTGGCCGGCGCGCTGCAGTAGCGAATGGCGCCGGTCAGCGCGGCGGTGCGCGCCTGCGCCCGGGCTTGAGCAGGCCGGTGGCCAGCGCCGTGCCGCCGACGATCACGCCGGCGCAGCCCACCATCCACGGCGTGACCGACTCGCCCAAAAACAGCACGCCGTACAGCACCGCGAACACCGGCACCACGAAGGTCACCGACAGCGCGCGCTGCGGGCCGGCATGTTCAATCAATCTGAAAAACACGATGTAGGCGATGCCGGTGCAGACCACGCCGACGGCCAGCAGCGCCAGCCAGGCCGATGCGCCCGGCATGCGCGCCGGCCACAGCCACAGCGCGGGCAGGGCCAGGCCCAGCGTGGCGCCAAGCTGGCTGCCGGCGGCCGTGACCAGCGGCGGCAGGCCGGAAAGATAGCGCTTGGTGTAGCTCGCCGAGATGCCGTAGCAAAGACAGGCGCTCAAGCTGGCCAGCACCGCCCAGCCGGGCGCGATGCCCGAGGCGCCGGATTTGAACGTCGCCTGGTCCCAGGCCAGCAGCGCAACGCCGGCAAAGCCGACGGCCAGCCCGACGATGCGCCAGGCGGTCGGCTTGTCCTTCAGCCAGGCCCAGGCGATCAGCGCACCGAACATTGGCACCGTGGCATTCAGGATGGACGACAGCCCGGTGCTGATGGACAGCAGCGCAAAGGCAATGCAGGCAAACGGAATGCCCGAGTTGAGCAGGCCGACGACGAAGGTGTGGCGCCAGTGTTTGCGCAACTCGGGCATCAGGCCGCGCAGCCACACCAGCGGCAGCAAAAACAGCGCCGCAATCGCCACTCGCACGGCGGCGGTCGGCAGTGCGCCGAACTCGACCGCGCCCATGCGCATGAACAGAAACGACGAGCCCCAGATGGCGGCCAGCAGCACGAAGTCGGTGAGCCAGCTTTTGGGGCTGGCCGTGGCAAGACCAGCGGCAGGCGCGCCCATCGCGGGGGACCGCGCGTTCAAGGCAGGCTCTCCGCCAGCGCGCCTTCGAGCCGGAGCAGGGCGGTCTTGCGGTCCAGCCCGCCTGCGTAGCCGGTCAGCGCGCCGCTTGAGCCCGTCACCCGGTGGCACGGCACGATGATGCTGATGGGGTTGCGCCCGATGGCCCCGCCCACGGCCCGCACCGCCGACGGCTTGCCGATGCGCCGGCTGATTTCGCCATAGCTGGTGACTTCGCCCTGGGGAATGGCCAGCAGCGTCTGCCAGACCGATTGCTGGAAGGCCGTGCCGCAGCTCAAATCCAGCGGCAGCTCGAACTGGCTGCGCCGGCCGGCGAAATAGTCGCCGAGTTGCTGGCTGGCCTGCTGCAGGATCGGGTGGTTGGCGTCTTCGGGCCAGGCTGCCGGACCCATGAGTTCAAGCGGCAGGTAGCGCTGGTTTTCGGCAAACCAGAGCCCGGCCAGGCCCTTGTCGGTGGCGGCGATGACGATGGTTCCGAGCGGGCTGGGAATGCGGGTTTGAACGATGGAGGGGTTGAATTTCATGATGGTCTCCTTGAGAGTGTCGCCGGGTTGCCCAGGCGGCTGTGGAATGGGGTTTTTGCTGATTTTTAAGCGTTTTAAGGCTTTTGCGCATGCTGCACCTGCGCTGATAGCTATTGTTTTTACAGCGATTCCGGCGTTTCCAATGTGGGCGCAGTGACAGGTGCGGCGTGCAGCAGGCCGCTCCAGGCGCGGATCACGGCGTAGCTGCGCCACGGTTTCCAGCCGGCGGAGGCGCGTTCGGCTTCGCGCGCCGGATTTTTCAGCGCCTGCACGCCCAGCGCCTTGTGCAAGGCCACGTCGCCTGCCGGAAACGCGTCGGGCCAGCGCAGCGCGCGCATGGCGATGTACTGCGCCGTCCAGTCGCCGATGCCGGGCAGCTCCTTCAGCTGGGCAATCGTCGCGTTGACATCGGCGCCGCCATGAAGCTGCAGGCGTTTGCCGGCCACGGCCCGGGCGATGCCGACGATGGC
Source organism: Polaromonas naphthalenivorans CJ2 (assembly GCF_000015505.1). Lineage (GTDB taxonomy): Bacteria > Pseudomonadota > Gammaproteobacteria > Burkholderiales > Burkholderiaceae_C > Polaromonas > Polaromonas naphthalenivorans. Next base: position 1,170,120 of record NC_008781.1, read on the forward strand.
GGCCTGGCGCTGCTTGACGATGCCGAGCTGGCCGAGCGCGTCGCCGCCGGCGGCGGCCAGCACGGCGGGCGCCGGAAACAGCCGGCTCAAGCGCGGCCACGGGGTTTCAACCGGCGCGCCGAAGCGGTTCACCATGCGCTGCGCCAGCGTGCGCGCCGCCGCCACCGTGATTTGCTGGCCCAGCACCGCCCGCACCGCCAGCTCGTAGCCATCGAGCGCGCCGGGAACCCGCAAGCCGTCGCCCGCCGGAAAGCTGGCGTGCAGCACGCTGTTGATGGTGGCCGGGTCGGCATCCAGGTCGAACATCGCGCGCACCCGGCGGATCACCAGCGGCAGCACGCCCAGCAGCGAGTCGCTGACCTGCACGACCAGCTGGCAGCGCGTCTCGTCAAACCGGGCCAGCAGCCAGCCGGCATGGGTTTTACCGCCGGATTCGATGCCAAATGTCCTGCCTGCGCACGGCTGGTATGCATCAGTAGCTATGAATTCAATAGCGTTTATGCTGCGCTTGCCGATGAACGCCAGCATCGCCGCCACGTCATAAGGCGGCCGGTAGCCGAGCCGCACGGTGATGCCGTCGCCTGCGGGCCGTGCGCCCTGGCGGCGCAATTGCGTCGGGTTCAGGTGGTAGTGCTGGGCGAACGCGGCATTGAAGCGGCGAACGCTGGCAAAGCCGCTCATCAGGGCCACCTGCGTGATAGACAAATCGGTGTCGGCCAGCAGCTGCTTGGCGGTCAGCAGCCGGCGTGTTTGCAGGTATTGCAGCGGCGTCACGCCGAACTGGGCCTCGAAGATCCGCCGTACATGGCGGTCGCTGATACCGAGTCGCGCGGCCAGTTTTTCGACCGAGGGTGCCTCGTCGCTCCAGCTGTCCGGCTCATCGAGCAGGCGGGCGGCCTGGTGCGCCAGGATGTAAGACGCATCCTGGATCGACCAGGCCACCGAATGCGGCGCCATCTCGGGTCGGCAGCGCAGACAGGGCCGAAAGCCGGCGCTTTCGGCCTGCGCCGCATGGCGGAAGAAGCGACAGTTCTCTCGCCTGGGCGTTTTGACGCTGCAGACCGGCCGGCAATAGATGCCGGTCGAGGTGACGCCGGTGAAGAAGCGGCCGTCGAAACGGGCGTCCTTCGCCTTCAGCGCGAGGTAGCAATCATCGTCGGCCAGCAGGGTGGTTTTCGTCGTCATGCGGCCATGATACGGCGCGCATGGGATGGCGACTGGCCGTTTCCGGACCTGTCAAACCGCCTCTTGGCCGCCCGTCCGGCCCGTCATTCGCGCCGGTACAGGCTGCCCAGCCGGGCCAGCCGTTCGGCATGGAAGGGCTGCACCTGGTCCCAGCCAAAGCGCCATTCCCAGTAACCTTCGCCCTGGCCGGGCAGGTTCATGCGGTGCTCGGCGCCCAGGCCCAGCACATCCTGCAGCGGGTGGATCGCGGTGTCGGCGACGCTGGCGCAGGCGGCGCGGATCAGTTGCCAGTGGATGTCGTGGCCGTCGCCCGTGCCCAGGTAGTCCAGCACGTATTGGCGCAGGGCGGGCGAGGCTTCAGCCCACCAGCCTTGCGTGGTGTTGTTGTCGTGCGTGCCGGTATAGACGACGGTGTTGCGCTCGAAGTTGTGCGGCAGGTAGGCGTTGGTGTTGTCGTTGGCGCCATCCTCGCCAAAGGCGAACTGCAGGATGCGCATGCCGGGCAGGCTGAATTCATGGCGCAATGCGTCCACGTCGGGCGTGATGACGCCGAGGTCTTCGGCAATGATGGGCAACTCGCCCAGGGCGGCTTCGATGGCATGGAACAGCGCCGGGCCGGGGCCGGGCAGCCAGCGCCCCCGGATGGCGTTGGGCTCGCTGGCCGGGATTTCCCAGTAGCCGGCAAAGCCCCGGAAATGGTCGATGCGAACGATGTCCACCAGCTCGAAAATGCGCCGCACGCGCTCGATCCACCAGGCATAGCCCTCGTCCGCATGGGCGCTCCAGCGGTACAGCGGGTTGCCCCAGCGCTGGCCGGTGGCGCTGAAGAAATCGGGCGGCACGCCGGCGATGACCGTTGCCCGGCCATCGGCATCGAGTTCGAACAATTCCTGGCGCGCCCAGACTTCGGCGCTCTGGAAGGCGATGAAGATGGGCGCGTCGCCGACGATCTTCACGCCACGCTCGTTGGCATGGGCGCGCAGTTTTTTCCATTGCCGGTAAAAACACCACTGGCCGAATTTCCAGAAGGCGATGCGTTCGGCATGCGCGGCGCTGGCATCCTGCAGGGCCTGCGGCGCGCGGCGGGCCAGCGGCGCGGGCCAGTCGCACCAGTCGCGCCCGCCGTGGAGTTCGGCCAGCGTCATGAACAGGGCGTAGTCCTCCAGCCAGACGGCGTGGTGCAGGCAAAAGTCCGCGTAGTCCACCTGGTCGGCGGCGCTGATGTTGTGCGCAAAGCTTGCTGCGGCTTTTTCAAGCCGCGCCATGCGCCACGGCACGACGGCGCCGAAATGAACGCGGGCATCGCTGAAGCCGGCGTCGGGCAGCAAATCGGCTTCATCGAGCCAGCCGTGCTGCTGCAGCTCGGCCAGGTCGATCAGCAGCAGGTTGCCGGCAAAGGCCGAACTGCTCATGTAGGGCGAGTTGCCGGGGCCGATGCCGCCCAGCGGCAGGATCTGCCAGAGCCTCTGCTTCGCCGTCACCAGCCAGTCCACGAAGTGATAAGCGGCCGGTCCGAGGTCGCCACAGCCGTGCGGGCCGGGCAGGGAGGTGGGGTGCAGCAGCACGCCGCTGGCGCGGGGAAAGGTCATGGTGATGAGCTCAAAAGGTGAGTACGGTGCCGGCCGCCACCAGCAGCATCAGGCTGTGGGCGGACAGCCGCAGGGGCGCTTCGCCCTGGCCGTGCCAGCGGGTCAGGCCGCGCGGATGGGCGGTGTCGAGCACGGCTTGCCAGACGCCGGCGGGCAGCATGAAATCATGCTCGTCGGCATCGGGGTTGACCAGCAGCAGCAGCGGCGCCCGGGCGCGGCCCGGCCGGCCGATCAGGCAGCCGAGCACGCGCTCGCTGTTGCCCTGCCACGCCTGGCCCTGCAAGGCCTGGCCGCTGCTGTGCAGCCACGACAGGTCATGCAGGCCCAGCGTGTCACTCAAACCGCTGTACCAGTGGTTGCCGAAGGGCAGCAGCTGGCGGCGCAGCGACAGCACCCAGGCGGTGAAGTCGATCAGGTCGCCGTCGGCTTGCGTCCAGTCAATCCAGGTGATTTCGTTGTCCTGGCAATAGGGGTTGTTGTTGCCGCGCTGGCTGTGGCCGAGTTCGTCGCCGGCGCACAGCATCGGCGTGCCTTGCGCCAGCAGGGTGGTGGCGAGCAGGGCGCGCTGCAACCGGCCGCGCAGCTCATTGACCTGCGGGTCATCGGTCTCGCCCTCAATGCCGCAGTTGCTGCTCAGGTTGTGGCCGTGGCCATCGCGGTTGTCCTCGCCGTTGGCTTCGTTGTGGCGCTCGTTGTAGCTGACCAGGTCGCGCAGCGTGAAGCCGTCGTGCGACACCACGTAATTGACCGACACGCTGGGCGCGCGGTTGCGCCGCTGGTAGAGGTCGGACGAGGCGCACAGGCGCAGCGCAAAATCGCCGCGCGAGCGGGCCGTATCGTCGTCCTGCAGCCAGAAGCCGCGCATCACGTCGCGGAAATGGTCGTTCCATTCGAGCCAGCCGCGCGGAAAGCCGCCGACCTGGTAGCCGCCCGGGCCGATGTCCCAGGGCTCGGCAATCATCTTCACCTGCGACAGCACCGGATCCTGCGCCACGGCGGTAAAAAAGGCGCCGCCCGGCTCGAAGCCGTGGTCGCCCCGGCCCAGCACCGGCGCCAGGTCGAACCTGAAACCATCGACATGCATCTCGCTGACCCAGTAGCGCAGGCTGTCCATGACCAGTTGCAAGACTCTGGGCTGGCGGATGTCCAGCGTGTTGCCGCAGCCGCTGTGGTTCTCGAAGGCAGCGGGCGACTCGGGCGGATGGCGGTAGTAGCTGGCGTTGTCGAGCCCGCGAAAGCTCAAGGTCGGGCCGGTGCCATCGGATTCGGCGCTGTGGTTGAACACCACGTCGAGCAGCACCTCGATGCTCTGCGCATGCAGCGTCTTGACCATGGCGCGGAACTCATCGCGCGGTGTCAGTCCGTCCTGGCCGCACGCCAGCCGGGGGCTGGCCGCAAAGAAAGCCAGCGTGTTGTAGCCCCAGTAGTTCGTCAGGCCCATGCCGGCCAGCCGCTCTTCATCGAGCGCCTGGTGAACCGGCAGCAGGCTGACGCTGGTGACGCCCAGGCGCTGCAGATGCGCCAGCGACGCCGGATGGGCCAGCCCGGCATAGCTGCCGCGCAGCGCTTCGGGCACCTGGGGGTTCAGCCGGGAAAAGCCCTTGACGTGCAGCTCATACAACACCGTGTCCTGCAGCGCAATGCACGGCGGCTGGTCGCCTTCCCAGTCGAAACTGTCATGCACCACCCGGCTTTTAAGCGCCAGCGCGGCATTGTCACGCGTGTCCATGTGCAGCGGATGCTGGCGGTCGGCGCCGAAGTGTTCATCGCGCCACTCGAAATCACCGACGACCTCGCGGGCATAGGGGTCGAGCAGCAGCTTGTGGGGGTTGAAGCGGTGGCCCCGGTCGGGCCGCCACAGGCCGTCGGCGCGCAGGCCGTAGATCAGGCCGGGCGCGGCGCCAATCAGGTAGCCGTGCCAGACATCGTCGGTGTGCGCGGGCAGCATCAGGCGGCTGGTCTCCAGCGTGCCGGCCTCGTCGAACAGGCACAGCGCCATGGCCTGCGCGTGCGCCGAAAACACCGCGAAGTTCACGCCGTAGCCGTCCCAGGTGGCGCCCAGCGGCCAGGGCCGGCCGGGCAGCAGGACGGGTTTCAAGCGGTCCATTCGAACACCACGGTGGCCAGCGGCGGCAGGTTCAGCAAAAGGGACTGCGGCTGGCCGTGCCAGCCCACGGGTTCCGCCGTGGCGGCGCCCAGCGGCGTGCCGGCATTGCTGCCGCCGTAATGGGCCGAGTCGGTGTTGAGCCGCTCGCGGTATTCGCCGGGCTGGGGAACGCCGACGCGGTAAGCCGTCTGCACGGTGGGGGTGAAGTTGCAGACCACCAAAATAAAACTCCGTGCATCCAGGCCGCGCCGGATGAAGGCGAGCACCGAATGCGCGGCATCCTGGTGGTCCATCCACTCAAAACCGGCAGGTACAAAGTCGAGCTGGTACAGCGCCGGGGTGGCGCGGTAGAGCTGGTTTAGGTCGCGCACCAGGCGCTGCACGCCGGCGTGTTGCGGGTCATCCAGCAGGTGCCAGTCCAGGCTCTGGTCGTGGTTCCATTCGCGCAGCTGCGCGAATTCGCAGCCCATGAACAGCAGCTTCTTGCCGGGGTGGCCGAACATGAAGCCCAGGTAGGCGCGCAGGTTGGCGAACTGCTGCCAGCGGTCGCCGGGCATCTTGCCCAGCAGCGAGCCCTTGCCATGCACCACCTCGTCGTGCGAGATCGGCAGCACGAAGTTTTCGCTGAAGGCATAGGCCAGGCCGAACGTCATTTCGCCCTGGTGATGCTGGCGATGCACCGGGTCGCGCGCCATGTACTGCAGCGTGTCATGCATCCAGCCCATGTTCCACTTGTAGTGAAAACCCAGGCCGCCGGCCGTCGTCGGGCGCGACACGCCGGGAAACGAGGTCGATTCTTCGGCCATGGTGACGGCTTGCGGCCGCTCCTGGACAACGATGTCGTTCATGCGCTTGAGGAAGTCTATGGTTTCCAGGTTCTCGCGCCCGCCATGCCGGTTGGGAATCCATTCGCCGGGCTTGCGGCTGTAGTCGCGGTAGAGCATCGACGCCACCGCATCGACGCGCAGGCCATCGACATCGAAGCGCTCCAGCCAGTACAGCGCGTTGCCGATCAGGAAGTTGCGCACCTCGGTGCGGCCCAGGTTGTAGATCAGCGTGTTCCAGTCGTTGTGAAAGCCTTCGCGCGGATCGGCGTATTCGTACAGCGGCGTGCCGTCAAAATTGCCCAGCCCGTGCGCGTCGGTCGGAAAGTGCGCCGGCACCCAGTCGAGCAGCACGCCGATGCCCGACGCGTGGCAGCGCGCGATGAAACGCACCAGGCCGTCGGCATCGCCAAAACGCGACGTGGGCGCATACAGGCCGACTGGCTGATAGCCCCAGGAGCCGTCAAACGGATGTTCGCTGACCGGCAGCAGTTCAAGGTGGGTAAAACCCATGTCCAGCGCGTAGGGCACCAGCTGGTCGGCGAGTTCGTCCCAGTTCAGCCAGCGCTGCCAGCCGCTGGCCGGGTCAAGGATGCGCCGCCACGAACCCAGGTGGACTTCGTAGATGCTCATCGGCGCATCCAGCGCATTGGCTTGCCGGCGTTCATTTGAAGGAGGCTTGAGCGCCGGCATGCCTGCCACGATGCTGGCCGTGGCCGGGCGCAATTCGGCTTGGCGCGCATACGGGTCGGCGCGGGCCGGCAGCACCTGGCCATCGGCGGCGAGGATTTCAAACTTGTAGCGCGCGCCCAGCGCCACGCCGGGCAGGAAAATCTCCCAGACGCCGCACTCGCGCCGCAGCCGCATCGGGTGGCGCCGGCCGTCCCAGACATTGAAGTCGCCCACCACGCTGACGCGCGCGGCATGCGGCGCCCACACGGCAAAGCTGGTGCCGGCCACGCCGTCCATCACGCGCTGGTTGGCGCCCAAAATCTCATAGGGCCGCAGGTGCGTGCCTTCGCTGAGCAGCCAGACATCCACCTCGCCCAGCACCGGCCCGAAGCGGTAGGGGTCTTCAATCAGGGCCGTCTGGTAGTTGTCCCACTGCACCTGCAATCCGTAAGCCGCTGATGCCTGCAGCGCCAGAACGCCTTCGAAAAATCCGTCGGGATGGTGTTTCTCAAGCATGCCGAGCCGATGGCCCGAGCAGGCATCAATCACCTCGACCTGCCGGGCGTTGGGCAGGAAGGCGCGGATGGACAGGCCACCGTCCTGCGCATGCGGCCCCAGCACCGAGAACGGGTCGCCGTGGCGGGCGCTGCAAATCAGTTCAATCTCTTGCGGGTTCAGCATGAAACTTGTCCTCGGGTGCGGTCAAAAAACTCTGCTCAGCGCGTGGCAGGCTCAATGTTCCAGATCTGGCTGGCGTATTCCCGGATCGTCCGGTCCGACGAAAACACGCCCATGCCCGCGACGTTGGCAGTCGCCCGTTCGCACCACTGCGCCGGCTGGCGGTACAGCGCATCGACGCGAAGCTGGGTGGCAATGTAGGACTCGTAATCGGCCAGCAGTAAATAGTGGTCGCCGCCCCAGAGCAGCGAATCGACCAGCGCCCGGTAGCGCCCCGGCTCGCTGGGGCAGAACTGGCCGCCGGCAATCGCGTCGAGCACGCCTTTGAGCGCCGGCAGGCTTTCGTAGTAGCGCATCGGCTGGTAGCCGCTTTGCCGCAGCGCATGCACCTCGGGCGTTTTCAGGCCGAAGATGAAGATGTTCTCGTCGCCCACGTTCTGGCGGATCTCGATGTTGGCGCCGTCGTCGGTGCCTATGGTCAGCGCGCCGTTGAGCGCCAGCTTCATGTTGCCGGTGCCCGAGGCTTCGGTGCCGGCGGTCGAAATCTGCTCCGACAGATCGGCGCCGGGCATGATGACCTCGGCCACCGACACGCCGTAGTTGGGCACGAACACCAGCTTGAGCTTGCCTGCGATGCGCGGGTCGTTGTTGATGACGCTGCCGACATCGTGGATCAGCCGGATGATGGACTTGGCCGTGTGGTAGCTCGATGCCGCCTTGCCGGCAAAAATCACCGTGCGCGGCACCCAGTCGGCCGTCGGATTGGCCAATATGGCCTGATAGCGCGTGACCACATGCAGCACATTGAGCAGCTGGCGCTTGTATTCGTGGATGCGCTTGACCTGCACGTCGAACAGGCTGTCGGGGCTGACGCTGATGCCCGCCGTTTTTTCGATATAGGCCGCCAGCCGCGCCTTGTTGGCGCGCTTGATGGCCATGAACCTGCCCTGGAATTCGGCATCAAGGCGGTATTCGTCCAGCCGCTTGAGCTGGTCCAGGTCCAGCCGCCATTGCCTGCCCAGCGTGCCGTCGAGCAGGCTGGAGAGCTGCGGATTGGCCTGCGCCAGCCAGCGCCGGGGCGTCACGCCGTTGGTCATGTTGGTAAAGCGCTCGGGCCAGATGTCGGCGAAGTCGGCAAAGATGGTCTGCACCAGCAAATCCGAATGCAGCGCCGACACGCCGTTGACCTTGTGGCTGCCGACCACCGACAGGTGCGCCATGCGCACGCGGCGCTCGCCGTGCTCGTCGATCAGCGACAGGCGCGCCAAAAACGCGTTGTCGCCGGGCCGGTGGCGGGCCGCCATTTCGAGGAATTCCTTGTTGATGCGGAAGATGATTTCGAGATGGCGCGGCAGCACATGCTGTATCAAGGCGACCGGCCAGGTTTCCAGCGCCTCGGGCATCAAGGTGTGGTTGGTGTACGAGAAGGTCTTGCCGCACAGCGCCCAGGCCTCGGCCCACGGCATGCCGTGCTCGTCGCACAGCAGCCGCATCAGCTCGGCCACGCCGATGGCCGGATGGGTGTCGTTCAGGTGAATCGCCACCTGCTCGGCCAGGTTGCCAAGGGTCGGGTGCTCGTCCAGGTGGCGCTTGACCAGATCCTGTATCGACGCGGCGACAAAGAAATATTCCTGCTTGAGCCGCAACTCGCGCCCGGCCGGCGTGCTGTCGTTGGGGTAGAGCACCCAGGAAATGTTCTCGAATTCGTTTTTGGTGCTGGCGGCTCTAGCGTAGTCGCCGGTGTTGAAGGCGCCCAGGTCGATGTGCGCGGGCGCCACGGCTTTCCACAGGCGCAGCGTGCTGACCAGCGGCGTGCCGTGGCCGGGCACCACCATGTCGTAGGCCTTGGCGGCGACTTCGCCGGCGTGGCGCCAGACCGGCGTGCCGTTCAGGTGCTCAACCCAGCCGCCGAAACGCACCGGGTAGCTGATGCCGGCGCGCGGGAATTCCCACGGCGTGCCGTCCTGCAGCCACGGGTCGGGGTATTCGACCTGCGCGCCGTCCTGGATGTCCTGCGCGAACATGCCGTATTCATAGCGGATGCCGTAGCCGAACGAGGGCAGGCCCAGCGTCGCCATCGAATCCAGGAAGCAGGCCGCCAGCCGGCCCAGTCCGCCGTTGCCCAGGGCCGCGTCGGGTTCGCGGTCGGCCACGTCTTCGAGCGTTTGCGCATGCTGCATCAGGCCCTGCGCGGCGCCGCCGGTCAGGTTCAGTGCGGCCAGCGCGTTGGACAGGGTGCGGCCCATCAGGAATTCCATCGACAGATACACCACCCGGCGCGCCTTGGCGGCACGCTGGTGCGCCTGGGTTTCGACCCAGCGCTGCGAGAGCTGCTGGCGCGCCACCTGGGCGACGGCCTGCATCAGGTCGGTTTGCGTGGCGTCTTCGGAGGCGACGCCGACGGTGCAGAGCAGGTGTTCTTCGATCTGGGCCGCCAGGGCATGCTTGGCAATGGGTGGATTCAAGTTCACAGCGGTATCCTTTTCAAGGTTCGGCAGACAGGCATTGACAGGTACGCACACCAGCAAGGAGTGGGCCAGCCGCCTGATCCCGCCGATTCTCGCATGCGAAAAGCGCTGGCCGGCAGCCCTCGCGATGCGCTGCAGCGGCGCACGCAGCGCATGAAGTGCGAACTGTTTTTTTGCCATCAATCGCCCTTCAAATGCCTGCCAGGCGGCTTGCCTGCGCAAGCCCAGGTATTAAGATGGTCAAGCCCTTCAAATCCCCATGGCGGAGACACATGAAAACCAATCAACTTGCACAAGGCCTTGATTTACCGAAACGGGCGATTGCCCTGGTGCTGGCCGGCGGGCGCGGCAGCCGCCTGATGAACCTGACCGACAGCCGGGCCAAGCCGGCGGTCTATTTCGGCGGCAAGTTCCGCATCATCGACTTCGCGCTGTCCAACTGCCTCAATTCAGGCATCCGCCGCATCGGCGTCATCACCCAGTACAAATCGCACAGCCTGCTGCGGCATCTGCAGCGCGGCTGGGCCTTCCTGAAAACCGAGATGAACGAGTTCGTCGATTTGCTGCCGGCCCAGCAGCGCAACGACAACGAAAGCTGGTACCGGGGCACGGCCGACGCGGTGCACCAGAACTACGACATCCTGGAGAGCTATGGCGCCGACTACATCGTGGTGCTGGCCGGCGACCACATCTACAAGATGAACTACGCGCTGATGCTGGCCGACCATGTGGCCAAGGGCCGCGACTGCACCGTGGGCTGCATCGCCGTGCCGCGCCATGAAGCCAGCGCCTTTGGCGTGATGGCGGTGGACAAGCACAGCATGGTGACCGAATTCCTCGAAAAGCCGGCCGACCCGCCGGCCATGCCGGGCCGCGACGACATGTCGCTGGCCAGCATGGGCATCTACATTTTCAACGCCGAGTACCTCTACAAGGAACTGGCGCGCGACATGGCCGACCCGGATTCGAGCCACGACTTCGGCAAGGACATCATTCCCCGCGCGGTCAAGAACGGGCAGGTCGCGGCCCATCCGTTCGCGCTGAGCTGCGTGCCGTCCAGCGACGTGGCCGAGCCCTACTGGCGCGACGTGGGAACCATCGACGCCTACTGGGAGGCCAATATCGACCTTACCGCGACCGACCCCGAACTCAACCTGTACGACCAGCACTGGCCCGTCTGGACCTACCAGGCGCAACTGCCGCCGGCCAAGTTCGTGCACAACCACGATGACCGGCGCGGCATGGCCATCGAGTCCACCGTGTCGGGCGGCTGCATCGTTTCGGGCTATGTGTTTCGCTCGGTGCTGTTTTCCAGCGTGCGGGTCCATTCGTATGCCAAGGTCAACTGGGCCGTCCTGCTGCCCGGCGTCCAGGTCGGGCGCGGCGCCAGCCTGACCCGTGTCGTGGTGGACCGGGGCTGCGTCATTCCCGATGGCATGGTGATTGGCGAAGACGCAGAACTGGACAGCCAGCGGTTTCACCGCAGCCCGAACGGCATCACGCTGGTGACGAAAACCATGCTGGCCCGGATTGCCGCATGAAAGTCCTGCATGCCGCCGCCGAGGTTTATCCGCTCGTCAAGACCGGCGGGCTGGCCGATGTGCTGGGCGCGCTGCCCGAAGCGCTGATCGGGGCCGGCGCCGATGTCCGGCTGGTGCTGCCCGGCCTGCCGGCCATCCTGGCGGGCGTGGAGCAGCAGCAGGTGGTACACGAGATCGGGGCGGTCTTCGGCGCCGGCCGCGTCACCCTGCGCCTGGGCCGGCTGGCGCACAACGGCGTGCCGGCCTATGTGATCGACGCGCCCTACCTGTACCAGCGGCCCGGCAATCCCTACCTGGCGCCCGATGGCGGCGAGTGGCCCGACAACCTGCAGCGCTTTGGCCTGCTGGGCTGGGTGGCTGCGCACCTGGCCGCCGGCGAACTCGACCCCGGCTGGACGCCCGATGTGCTGCACGCCCACGACTGGCATGCGGCCATGGCCTGCGCCTATGCCGCCTGCCACCCCGCCACGCGCGCGGCCACGGTGTACACGATTCACAACCTGGCCTACCAGGGCCTGTTCGACGAAGACGACTTTCATCTGCTGGGCCTGCCGTCGCGCCTGATGGTGCCCGTCGGGCTCGAATTCCATGGCCAGCTGTCCTTCATGAAAGCCGGCCTGAAGTACGCCCACCGCATCACCACGGTGAGCCCGACCTACGCCCATGAAATTGCCACCGAAGCCTTCGGCTGCGGCCTGGACGGCGTGATTCGCGCCCGTGGTGCCGACGTGTCCGGAATCCTGAACGGCGTCGATGGCGCGGTCTGGAACCCGGCCAGCGACCCCCTGATTGCCGCACCTTATTCGGCCGACATGCTGGACGGTAAGGCGCTGTGCAAGGCGGCCCTGCAGCGCGAACTCGGCTTGGCGGTCGATGCCGGCGCGCCCGTGTTTGCCGTCGTCAGCCGGCTGACCTCGCAAAAAGGGCTGGACCTGCTGCTCGATGCCTTGCCCGCGCTGCTCAATTTTCCGGCGGCGGGCGGCCCGCAACTGGCCGTGCAGGGCAACGGCGACCCGGCGCTTGAAGCGGCATTTACAGCCGCCGCAGCGGCGCACCCCGGCCGCGTCGCCGTCCGGCTGGTCTATGACGAGGCCCTGGCGCACCGCATCATGGCCGGCGCCGACGCCATGCTGGTGCCTTCGCGCTTCGAGCCCTGCGGCCTGACCCAGCTGTATGCCCTGCGCTATGGCACGGTGCCGGTGGTGCGGCATGTCGGCGGCCTGGCCGATACCGTGGTCGGCGCCAGCGAGGCTTCGGTGCAGGCCGACCGGGCCACCGGCTTCATGTTTGGCCCGGCCACGCCCGCCGCGCTGGCGCAGGCGCTGCTCCAGGCCGTTGCTGCTCACGGCCAGCCCGCGCTCTGGCACCGGCTGATGCTGCGTGGCATGGCGCAAAACTTCTCCTGGACTGCGGCCGCCAGCCAGTACATGGCGCTGTACCGCGAAACGCAGCAGGCGATGCAAGCCACTGGCAAGCTGTAAAAGTCCGTATCTGGCCCGCTTTTGGCTCGCTTTCTGCTTGCTGCCGTGGCGGGTTACCCGTCACCCGCCCTGTATAGAATCTTCCCGGCACCTTCCTTTTTGCACTCTGGCAACGCACTGCCGCAACACTTTTAAAAAGAGCCATTCACCATGCAAGTAGCAGCATCGATTTTCAAGGCCTATGACATTCGCGGCATCGTCCCCGCCACCGTCACCGAGGAGGTCGCCGAGGGCATCGGCAAGGCCTTTGGAACCATTGCGCTGGCGCAGGGTGAAACCGCCGTGGCCGTGGGGCGCGATGGCCGCCTGAGCGGCCCGTCCATCAGCGCCGCCCTGGTGCGCGGCCTGAGCGCCGTCGGCATCGAGGTGATCGATGTCGGCATGGTCACCACGCCGATGCTCTACTTTGCGGCCAACACGCTGTGCAGCTCCGGCATTCAGGTCACTGGCAGCCACAACCCCAAGGACTACAACGGCTTCAAGATGGTCATGGCCGGGCGCGCCATCTACGGCGACGACATCCAGGCCATCCGCGCCATGATGGAAGGCGAAACCTGGGCGCTCAAGGACAGCGGCAGCGTGCGCCATGTCGATGTGACGGCCGCCTACCAGGAGCGCATCGTGTCCGACATCAAGCTGTCCCGGCCGATGAAGATCGTCGTCGATTGCGGCAACGGCATTGCCGGCGCGACGGCTCCGGCCATCTTCCGCGCCATCGGCTGCGAGGTGATCGAGCTGTTCAGCGAAGTCGATGGCAACTTTCCCAACCACCATCCCGACCCCAGCAAGCCCGAGAACCTGCAGGATCTGATCAAGACCCTGCAGGCCAGCGACGCCGAACTCGGCCTGGCCTTCGACGGCGACGGCGACCGCCTGGGCATCGTCACCAAGGACGGCCAGAACATCTACCCCGACCGCCAGATGATGCTGTTTGCCAGAGACGTGCTCTCGCGCGTGCCCGGCGGCACGATTGTCTTTGACGTGAAATGCTCGCAGCGCCTGGCGCCCGACATCGAGCAAGCCGGCGGCGTGCCGCTGATGTTCAAGACCGGCCATTCGCTGATCAAGGCCAAGATGAAGGAAGTCAACTCGCCGCTGGGTGGCGAGATGAGCGGCCACATCTTCTTCAAGGAGCGCTGGTACGGTTTTGACGACGGCACCTACGCCGGCACGCGCCTGCTGGAAATCGTCAGCAAGGCGCCGGACGCCGGCGTGCTGCTCAACAGCCTGCCGACCAGCTTCAGCACGCCCGAGATCAACGTGCCCTGCGCCGAAGGCGAGCAGCACACGGCCGTGGCCGCGCTCATCCAGGCCGCGCATTTTGAAGCGCCCGCGAAAATCTCGACCATCGACGGCGTGCGCGTGGACTGGCCGGACGGCTTTGGCCTGATCCGCGCGTCCAACACCACGCCGGTGCTGGTGCTGCGCTTTGAAGGCCAGACGCAAGCGGCGCTGGACCGCATCCAGGCCGACATGCTGGTGCTGCTGCGCAGCGTGAAACCCGACGCGGTGTTCGCAGCGGCCGCGCATTGAGCAATGGTTCCGTCATTCCCGCGAAGGCGGGAATCCATCTCCGCGCGCCGCACTGGATTCCCGCGTGCGCGGAAATGACGGTGATGGCCCGCAACGCGCCCGTCAGGCCTCCCGCGTGAAAATCCTGCTGGTCAAGCTGTCGTCCCTGGGCGATGTGGTCCATGCCCTGCCGGTCGTGCAGGACATCCATGCCGCCTTTCCCGGAGCGCAGATTGACTGGGTGGTTGAACAATCGTTTGCCCCGGTGCTGGCCTTGAATGCCGGGTTGAACCGCATCATTCCCTGCCAAATCCGGCGCTGGCGCAAATCGCCCCTGGCGGCGGCGACGCGCCAGCAGTGGAACGCCTTCAAGGCCGATTTGCGGCAGACCGACTACGACGCAGTGATCGACCTGCAGGGCCTGACCAAATCGGCGCTGGTGGCGCGGCTGGCGCGGCTGGCGCCCGGCGGCAAGCGTTACGCGCTGGCCAACCAGACCGAAGGCTCGGGCTACGAAGCGCCAACGCGCTGGCTGGCCGACGTGGCCATCCGCATCACGCCGCACATCCACGCCGTGCAGCGCTCGCGCGAGTTGGCGGCCCGGGCGCTGGGCTACACCTTCCCGCCAAGCCCTGACTTTGGATTAAAAAGGCATTTTGCGCAGGCTGAGCATGCATTTGCAGCTCCTGAAAGAATAGCAAATACGGTGGCGTTCGTGCATGGCACCTCGCGCGCCGACAAGGAATGGCCGCTGGTGTACTGGACCGCCCTGGGCCGCCGCCTGAACGCGGCCGGCTACCAGATCGTGCTGTCGCATGGCAATGCCAAGGAGCAGGCCAAAAGCCAGGCCATCGCCCGGGTGCTCAACGAGAGCGCGCCCGGCCATGCCCTCGTCTGGCCGCTGCTGCCGCTCGATGCGCTGACGCAGGAGCTGGCGCGCTGCGTCGGCGTGATTGGCGTGGACAGCGGCGTCAGCCACATCGCCGTGGCGCTCGACCTGCC
The DNA here is from genome assembly GCF_000015505.1 of Polaromonas naphthalenivorans CJ2. Classification (GTDB taxonomy): domain Bacteria; phylum Pseudomonadota; class Gammaproteobacteria; order Burkholderiales; family Burkholderiaceae_C; genus Polaromonas; species Polaromonas naphthalenivorans. Next base: position 1,185,179 of record NC_008781.1, read on the forward strand.
GCATGTGCAGCTCTACAACTTCGACACCGCCTGGCGCACCGGCCCCGATTCAGCCGCCGGCCGGCAGGTCAGCGTGTTCGCCAAGCCCGTGCCCAGCGTGGACGATGTCTGGCAGGCCTGGCTGGGCTGCCTTGAAATGGTCAAGGGCAAGCCGTCCGATTCACTCGATCCACTCGCTTCATCAGGCTGCGGGGCTGGCGGCGCATGAGCGGCTGGGCGCGCGGGCTGTATTCGGTGCTGATGACGCTCGGCCAGCCGCTGCTGCGCCGCAAGCTGGCGCGCCGGGGGCGGCAGGAGCCCGGCTACCTCGAAGCCGTGGACGAGCGCTTTGGCCATTATTCCCAGCCGGTTGAAACAAATTCCGAACTGGTCTGGGTGCATGCCGTGTCGCTGGGCGAAACCCGCACCGCCGCCATGCTGCTCAAGGCCTTGCGCAAGCAGCATCCGGCGCTGCGCCTGCTGCTCACGCACGGCACCGCCACCGGCCGCGAAGAGGGGCGGGCGCTGCTCAAGTCCATTGGCCAGCCCGGCGACATTCAGGTCTGGCAGCCGTGGGACAGCCCGGCGGCGGTGAAACGATTTTTCACTCACTTCAAGCCGCGCCTCGGGTTGCTGATGGAAACCGAAATCTGGCCGAACGTCATCGCCCAGGCCAAGACAAGAGGCATGCCGCTGGTGCTGGTCAACGGCCGGCTGTCGGCCAAGTCCCTGAAGCAGGCGCAGGGCATGGCGGCGCTGTCGCTGCCGGCCTATGGCGCGCTGTTGGCGGTGTACGCGCAGACCGAACTCGATGCCGGCCGCTTTCGCCAGTTGGGCGCGCCGGTTCAGGGCGTGTTCGGCAACCTCAAGTTCGACGCCACGCCAGATGCAGCCCAACTGGCGACAGGCCAAAGGTGGCGCAAGGCGCTGGCGCAGCCGGTGCTGATGTTCGCCAGCTCGCGCGAAGGCGAAGAAGACCTGTTTTTTAAGCAAATAAAGGCTTTTGTGCACGTCCAGTATGCACAGTCAGCTATGAATTCAGTAGCAAGCCAGCTGGCCGGCGGATGCAAGGCACTAGTCGTTCCGCGCCACCCGCAGCGCTTTGACGAGGTGGCCGCGCTGGCGACGCGGCACGGCCTGCGCGTGTCGCGCCGCTCGCACTGGACCGGCAGCCCCGCCGACAGCATGGAAGCGATGAACGCCGATGTCTGGCTCGGCGACTCGCTGGGCGAGATGGCGCTGTACTACGGTTTGAGCGATGTCGCCCTGCTGGGCGGCAGCTTTGCGCCGCTGGGCGGGCAAAACCTGATCGAAGCCGCCGCCTGCGGCTGCCCGGTGGTGATGGGGCCGCACACCTTCAATTTCACCGAAGCGGCCGAACTGGCCGAGGCCGAGGGCGCCGCGCTGCGCGTGGCCGGCATGGCGCAAGGCGTGCAGGCCGGGCTGGCGCTGGCGGCGGATGCGGCCGGGCTGGCCAAAGCGGTGGCGGCCGGGCTGGCGTTCGCCGCGCGCAACCGGGGCGCGACGGCAAGGACGCTGGAGGCGCTGCGGGGGTATTTGTAATCTGCATTTCATTTTTGGTGACACACGTTTGTGGGATAGGCACAGCCTTCAAGAGAGCCTAGACTTTTTGCGTGTAATTCCAGTTTTTCACACCAGGACGTTGAAACAGGAGGAATGAAAATGGGTGCAGCTACCACTATCGTGCAACAGGCTTACGAGGCCTTTGGCCGCGGGGATGTGCCGGCGATGCTGAATCTGGTCGCCGACGAGGTCGATTGGGAGTTCGTCGGTTCGGCGAATTTGCCGTATGCCGGACGGCGGCGAAACAAAAAGGAAGTGGCCGACTTTTTTGCAGCCATACCGCGCACCGACGATATTCACGCTTTCGAGCCGCGAGAATTCATTGAGGCGGATGAGCATGTCACGGTGCTGGGCTGGGAAAATTCCACCGCGCTTGACACCGGGAAAAAATTCGAGAGCGAATGGGTCCATGTATTCACGGTGAAAAACGGCAAGGTCACCCGCTGGCGCGGATTTTTCAACACGGCCGCGCGTTACGGGATGTAGCAATCGCTTGCTGGTTTTGCGCGGGGCGGCCTGGTCAGGGCCGAACGCGGCCGTCGCCGGTCAGCATGGACAGTTCGACGAAGTTCGACGCCACATGGCTGTCGGTACGGGTTGTTCCAGTTCGCGTTCGGTCTGGATGCTGGCAAACCACTTGCCGCCGACCTGGCTGATGGTGATGTTCTTGGCAGTGTCCAGAATGTCGCGGCTGTTGCGATGGCGCATCCAACCCAGCTTGGGCAGGAAGATGCGGCTGTTGGGCTGGTCAAGCTTGAAGCCCTGCGGAAAACGAAAACTCTCACGCTGACTTTTTTTCTTGAACTTCTGGAAGGCGGCGCGTTTGTCAAAGAAGTTTTTCCAGGCGCGCTCCAGGTCTTTCAACACCTGCTGCAAGGCTTGCGATGGCGCTTGCCTGAGCCACTCGAACTCCTGCTTTCAGCCTGGTAGCTTATTGGCCAGCGCCACGTAGTTCATGAACTTTGCGCCCGCCACGTGATTGGTTTTTTGCAATGCCAGCGCTTTGTTGAACACGAAGCGGCAGGCCCCGGCAAAGCGGCGCATATGACGCTGCTGTTCGCCGTTGGGCATGAGTTCGTATTTGAAGGCCTGGAGGCGCTGCATGCTGGCATTTTAGGCAGCTATTACGCTGTTTCAGAGTTAGAAGAGGACAGCCGAACTGGCGGCCCCATGCCTTCGGCGCTACCATCGGATTTTGCAAGAAAGCGAGTGGATCATGCCCAGTGCGTCCCCAACGATTCTTGTGACCGGCGCGACCGGCGGCATTGGACTGGCCGTCTGCCACCGGCTGGCCAAAGCGGGGAACTCCCTGCTTCTTGCGGCCCGCGATGCCAGCCGGCTTCAGTCGCTTTGCGCTGAACTGTCGAACACCTGCCCCGGCGCCTTCTCATGGATTGGCGTGGACATGACGCGCGATGACTCGGTGAAGAGATTTGCCGAGGAACTGAGCGCCAGAAACCTGATCCTGGACGGTGCCGTCCTGATGCCGCCCCAGGAGCCGCCGACGAACGACCCCCTGCCCAGCAGCGAGCGGTGGCGCGAGATTCTTCAAAACAGTTTTGTCGGTCCACTGTCGCTGCTCAAGGCCGCCATCGCGCGCATGCAGCCTGATCCGGCGCAGGGGCGCAGGGCCAAGATCGTCATCATTTCCGGCATCTCCTCCGCGCAGGTCATGGGCCACTACGCGTCAAGCAACGTGATTCGCTGCGCCTGGCTGGCCGAAGCCAAGACGCTCGCGTTCGCGTTCGGCGAGCAGGGGATTCACGTCAACACGCTGTCGCTGGGCGGAACGCTCACGCCGGGCTATAGCGCGTCGCTTGAAAAACGCGCCGCCGGGGCGGGGATGACGGTGGCGCAACGCATGAATGAAGAGACCTCGAACATTCCCCTGAGGAAGTACGGCACCCCCGATGAGGTGGCCGCTGCGGTCGAAGGATTGCTGTCGGCGTTCTCCGACCACATGACCGGGCTCAACATCCTTCACGACGGCGGATTCACCAGAAGCTATTGAGAAACTAGTCGGAATCGTCACGGATTTCAAGCCTTTCAGGCCGTTTGCGCATACTGGGCGGGCGCGAGCAGCTATCTATTCAGTAGCGGTGCTTGAGCGGGCTGCGCTGGCCCCCATCCCGGCCTTCCCCCAGCGGGGGAAGGAGCCATGCGGGTTCAGGCGCGCAGCAAGCCACGCGTCCAGCGGGCGGGGCTGCGGGCTGGCGGCCAGCGCGTGGGCCTTTTGAAGAATGAAGCCGTCGTCGAGCAGCTTGTTGTCCAGCCAGTGCTGCGGGAAGAGGTCGTGTTTCATGGGGTGCGTGGAGTGAAATGGGCCGGGCAGAGGCGAAATGGCGCTGCCTTGGGCCGACTATCCTACCTGCTCGAATCCCCGGCGGCCGGCCCTGGCCTCTTCAGAAAATCCTAAGCTCGGCTGCATAAGCTTGGTGTTCTGACCGTTGCAAAGTGTGGCGGCGGCAGATCATCCAATCAGGGGCAAATATATGAAGAAAAACCATGGTGCTTGCGCGGCGGCAGTGCTGGCGTGCGGTGTGCTGCTGGCGGCCTGCGGCGCGGGTGTGGCTCAGGCCAGCACGCCGAATGAGCGCATCGTGTGCTCCACGCTACCCGGCCAGGCGTGGCTGGGCGAGAAAAAAATCAAGGCGATTTTTGGGGTGGGCGAGTATTTGCGGGTGGACTTCAAGGTCTCCAGAACGCAATGCTACGAGTTCTACGCCATCAAGAAAAATGGCGATGTGGTGGAGGCGTATTACCACCCCGTGACCGGCGAAATCGTCAAGCGCAACGTGATTCTTCAGGGGCCGGGCGCGGCCAGCGCTGCCCATGCACCGGCGTCCGCCATAGGGTATTGACGGCCGGGCAGCACTCAGCTCAAGCCGCTCACCGGCAGCGCCGCGCCATGCACCGCGCGGGCCGCACTTGATGCCAGGAAAACAATCACGCTGGCCAGATCCTTCGGAGCGACCCAGTGCAGCGGGTCCGCCGCCGGCATGGCCGCGCGGTTTTCGGGGGTGTCGATGATGGTCGGCAGCACGCAGTTGACGTTGATGTTCCTGGCCCGCAGTTCGGCCGCCATGGCTTCGGTCAGGCGAATCACGCTGCTCTTGGACGCGCAGTAGGCGGCCATGCGTGCCGCGCCTTTTTGCGCCGCATAGGCGCCGACATTGACGATTTTTCCGCCGCCGTGCTCCAGCATGTGCGGCACCACGGCCCGCGCCGTGTTCAGGACGGTGCGGGCGTTGATGTCCATCAGGAAATCCCAGGTGCTGTCGGCGGTTTCATGCACCGCGTCGCCCATGCGAAAGCCGCCCGCCAGGTTGCACAGCACATCGACGCGCCCGAAGCGCGCCACCGCCGCCGCCAGCGCGGCCGCGACCTGCGCGCCGTCGAGCAGGTCGGTGGCCAGGAAAAGGCGCTTGTCGCCCGCGTCGCCAAAGGCGGCCTGCAGTGATTCGGTCTGTCGGCCGATCAGCACCAGCCGCGCGCCCTGGCTGGCAAAGGCGGCGGCCACCGCCTGCCCGAGGTTGCCGGCCGCGCCGGTCACCATCACCGTTTGGTTCTCGAAGCTCATGGCGTCACTCCCTGGCGTTTGTTGGTGTGGTAGCGGCCGGTTCCCTGCGTGATGACCTGGTCGCACGCCAGCACCGAGCCCGGCTCGTAGTCCGGCTGGCCCTGCACGCGCTCGTACAAGGGCGCGAAGTCGATCCGGGCCAGGGCCAGCAACTCGTCCAGGTTGTCGATCACGAAGTAGGTTTCCTGGAAATCGTCGATGCGGTAGTTTGTGCGCATCACCCGCTCCAGGTCAAAGCGAATGCGGTTGGGCGACGCATCGTCGAGCGCAAAGACGCTCTCGGAGGCCGACGAGGCGATGCCCGCGCCATAGATGCGCAGTCCGTCCTTTTGCTTGACCAGGCCGAACTCGACGGTGTACCAGTACACGCGCGCCAGCTTGTCCAGCACGCCGAGCTGTTGCGCCCGCAAGCCGCCTGCGCCGTAGGCCTGGATGTAGTCGGCAATCGCCGGGTTCATCAGCATCGGCACATGGCCGAACACGTCGTGGAACACATCGGGCTCTTCGAGGTAGTCGAGCTGATCGGGCTTGCGGATGAACTGGCCGGCCGGAAAGCGGCGGTTCGCCAGGTGCTCGAAAAACACCTCGTCGGGCACCAGCCCCGGCACGGCGACCACCTGCCAGCCGGTGCGCTGCATCAGGATGTCCGAGAGGCGGCGAAAGTCGGGAATCTGGTCGGCGCCAATCGGCAGATCGGCCATGCCGCTGACAAACTCGTCGCAGGCGCGCCCCAGCAGCAGCCGGCTCTGGCGCTCGAACAGCGTCTTCCAGGTGGCGTGTTCCTGGGCGGTGTAGCGATCCCAGCCCTGCTCAATGGTCCAGTCGGCGCGTTCCGGGCGTTGCGCGTCGCCCGCTGCAAGCCCGTGCTTGGTGGTTTCCTTCAAGGGTGCTGGCATGGCGGTTCTCCTTCGTTTTTCTTGTCACACAGTGGCAGCGAGTACCAATCCCCGGCATTCGCCAAAGCCGATGCGCCTGAAGCCGTCCTGCTGGCAGTAGCCGCGCAGGATGACGCTGTCGCCGTCTTCGAGCCAGCTGCGGGTTTCGCCATTGGACAGGGCCAGGGGCTGCTTGCCGCCCGCGCTCAGTTCCATCAGCGAGCCGCCTTGCTCCGGCTTTGGCCCCGACAGCGTGCCCGAACCGAACAGGTCGCCGGCGCGCAGGTTGCAGCCGTTGACGGTGTGGTGCGCCACCAGCTGCGCCATGGTCCAGTAGGCGTCGCGGTAGTTGGACTGCGAAATGCGCTCGCCCGCATGGCCGGCTTGCCGCATCCGGGCGGTCTGCAGCCACACCTCCAGTTCAATATTGATAGCGCCTTGCGCCCGGTTGGCGGGCGAATCAAGGTATTCGAGCGGTTCAGGGTCGCCTTCTGGCCGGGTGAAGGGCGCGCGAAACGGCGCCAGCGCATCGAGCGTCACCATCCAGGGCGAGAGCGTGCTGGCGAAGTTCTTCGACAAAAACGGCCCGAGCGGCTGGTATTCCCAGGCCTGGATGTCGCGGGCGCTCCAGTCGTTGAATAGGCTGACGCCGAAGACGTGCGACTCCGCATCCGCCATGGCGATGGGCTCGCCCAATACGTTGGGGCGTGCAATCAGCATGCCCAGCTCCAGCTCGTAATCCAGTCGGCGGCAGGGGCCAAAGGTCGGCGCGTCCTGGCCGGGCGCTTTCGTCTGCCCCTTGGGCCGGTGAAAGCCCTGGCCGCTGGGAATGATGCTCGAAGCCCGTCCGTGGTAGCCGATGGGCAGCCACTTGTAGTTGGGCAGCAGCGGGTTGTCGGGGCGCAGCTGCTTGCCGATGGTGGTGGCGTGGTGCACGCTGGTGTAGAAATCGGTGTAGTCGCCGATCTGGCAGGGCAGGCCGAGTTCGACTTTTGACTGGGCGCGCAGCGCGGCCTGGAAGGTTTTTTGCTGGGCGCTGCCTGCGCGCAGGCCTTGCGAGATGGTCTGGCGCAAGATGTGCCGGGTCTCGGGCGGCAGGCGCATGAGCCGGTTCATGTCGCGGCTAGCGATCAGCCGGGCCGCGTGCAGGTCCAGCACCTGGTCGCCAATGGCGACGCCGACATGCCAGTCGGCGTCATCTTCACCGCGAAAGCGGCCAAACGGCAGGTTCTGGATCGGGAAGTCGCTGGCCGGATCGTTGGCCGATTCGACCCAGCTTTGCAGCGCCGCATCGTGGGTGCCGTCGATGGCGGGGCTCATGACTTGAATTCGCGCTGGTGCAAGAAGGCCGCATGGGCGGGCGCGCGCTTCGTTCTAGACCAGTCTTCGAGCATGTCCCACTTCACGGCATCCAGCCGCTTGATCATGGCTTCTTCCTCGGGGTCGGGGCAGGCCAGTTCCAGGCGGTGGCCGTTCGGGTCAAAGAAATAGATCGAATGGAAGGCGCCGTGGTCGGTCACGCCCAGCACATTGACGCCGTTGGCCTCCAGGTGCGCCTTGAACTCCAGCAGCTCCGCCCGGTCCTTGACCCGAAAGGCGATGTGCTGCACCCAGTCGGGCGTGTTCGGGTCGCGGCCCATGGGCGGCTGCGTCGGCAACTCGAAAAATGCCAGCACGTTGCCCTGGCCGGCGTCCATGAAGATGTGCATGTACGGGTCGGGCGCCTTGGTGGAAGGCACCCGGTCTTCGGCAATGGCCAGCACGAAGTCCATGTTGAGCATTTTCTGGTACCAGAGCACGGTTTCCTTGGCGTCCTTGCAGCGGTAGGCGACGTGGTGAATGCGGTCGATTTTCATGCAGCCTCCACGCTCAGCGCGCCGCGCTCGATCTGGTCGCGCTCGAGCGACTCGAACAGCGCCTTGAAGTTGCCCTCGCCAAAACCTTCGTCGCCCTTCCTCTGGATGAACTCGAAGAACACCGGCCCGAGCTGCGGCTGCGAGAAGATCTGCAGCAGCAGGCGCGGCGTGCCGCCTTCGGTGCTGCCGTCGAGCAAGATGCCGCGCGTCTGCAATTCGGCCACCGGCTGGCCGTGGCCCGGCAGGCGGGCGTCGATCATCTCGTAGTAGCTGTCGCTGGGCGCCGTCATCAGCGGCACGCCGGCCAGCTGCAGCTTGTCCACGGTGGCCAGCAGGTCGTCGCAGATCAGCGCGATGTGCTGGATGCCTTCGCCGTTGAACTTGAGCAGGAACTCCTCGATCTGGCCGCCGCCCTGCTTGGATTCCTCGTTCAGCGGAATGCGGATCTTGCCGTCGGGCGCGGTCATGGCGCGCGACGTCAGGCCGGTGTATTCGCCCTGGATGTCAAAGTAGCGGATCTCGCGGAAGTTGAACAGCTTTTCGTAAAAGCCGCCCCAGAACGCCATGCGGCCCCGGTACACGTTGTGCGTCAGGTGGTCGATGAGCTTGAGGCCATGGCCGGGCGGATGCCGGTCCACGCCATCAAGAAACACAAAGTCGATGTCGTAGATCGACTTGCCGTCCTCGAAGCGGTCAATCAGGTACAGCGGCGCGCCGCCTATGCCCTTGATGGCGGGCAGGCGCAACTCCATCGGCCCGGTTGGAATGTCAATCGGCTGCGCGCCGAGTTCGAGCGCGCGGTTGTAGGCAAGGTGCGCATCCTTGACGCGAAACGCCATGCCGCAGGCGCTCGGGCCGTGCTCGGCGGCAAAGTAGCCGGCGACGCTTTTGGGTTCGCGGTTGACGATGAAGTTGATGTCGCCCTGGCGGTACAGCACCACGTCCTTGGAGCGGTGCCGGGCCACCAGGGTGAAGCCCATGCGTTCGAACACGGGTTCGAGCACGCCGGGCGTGGGCGAGGCGAACTCGACGAATTCAAAACCCATCAGGCCCATCGGGTTGTCAAACAAATCTGCCATTTCAAATTTTCCTTTTTCAAAAGAAGGGTTAATCGAGCGAAATGCCGGCTTTTTTCGCCAGGGCCGCGTAGCGCGCCATCTCGCTGCGGAAATACAGCGCGGCCGCCTCGGGCGTGCCGGGGTGGATGATGTTGCCCTGCCTGGCCATGGCGGCTTTGGTTTCCGGCGTGTCGTAGGCCAGGGCGAAGGCGTCATGGATGCGCTTGACCTGCGCGGGCGGTAGTCTGGCCGGCCCGACTACGGCAAACCAGCCTTCGATCTCGTAGTTGGGCAGGCCTTGCTCGGCAATGGTGGGAATGTCCGGCGCCGCAGGGCTGCGGGTCTTGCCGCACAGGCCGATGGCGCGCAAGGCGCCGCTTTTGAGGTGCGCCTGCACCGCCGGCAGGGATACCACGCCGATTTCGACCTGCCCGCCGATCAGGTCGGTGACCATGGCGCCCGTGCTTTTGTAGGGAATGTGGCGCATGGTCACCTTGGCCTCATCGACGAACATTTCGCCGGCCAGGTGAATCACCGTGCCATTGCCCGCCGAGGCGTAGTTGTAGGTGTCGGGCCTGGCCTTGAGCAGCGTAACCAGTTCCTTCACGTTGGTGGCGGCCACTTTGGACGGATTCACCACCAGCACGAAGGGAGTGGCGCCAATCACCGAAATCGGCGTGAAGTCGCCCAGCGTGTCGTAAGGAATCTTTTTATAGACGCTGGGGTTGATGACATGGGTGTTGGCCACCACGCCAATCGTCAGGCCGTCGGGCGCTGCCTTGGCCAGCGCCGACGACCCGGTGATGCCGCCCGCGCCGGGCAGGTTGTCGATCACGACGCCTTGTCCGCCCAGCGCCTTGGTCAGCGACGGCACGGCCGCCCGCACGATGGTGTCCACGCCCGAGCCCGCGCCCACGGGCAGGATGACGCGGATGGCCTTATCGCTTTGCGCCCAGGCAGGAATAACGGCTGCGGCGCAAGCGCCAGCGGCCAACGTCAGCGCGGCGCGGCGGGTGAGGGGAAAAGAATGGGATGTTTTCATGGGGCTTGTCTCCGGTTTATAGGCTTTGAATAACGCTCTTGCAATGGGGCTTACTGGGCTGGCGCGTGTTGCTGCAGTGCGCCAAGGACTTCCTCGGTGTGCTCGCCCACGCGGGCCAGCGGCTGGCGCACCCCGGGACGGCGCCCGCCCAGCGTCAACGGCAGCAAGACCACGTCGGTCATGCCGCCATCTTCGAGTTGCATGGGGGCCAGGCCGCCGCTGGCCTTGAGGTGCGGGTCATTCACCAGCTGGTCGGGCCGCATGATGGGCGCGTAGGGAATGCCGGCGGCTTCTAACTTGAGGGACAGCTCGCCGGCCTCGCGGTGCCTGAGGATTTCCCCCAGCCTGGCCAGCAGTTCCGGGCGCACCGCGACGCGCTGGGCATTGGTCTGCAAGCCCGGGTCTGCAACCAGTTCGGGGCAATCAAGCACCCGGCACAGGGTCAGCCACTGCTTGTCGTTGACCGCGCCGATGAACAGCTGCTCGCCTTCGGCCAGCGTGAACACGTCGTACACGCTCCAGGCTGACACGCGCGACGGCATGGGCGGCGGCGGCTCGCCGGTCATCTGGAACTGCTGCATGTGCTGGGCGCTCAGGAAAACGCAGTTCTCGAACAGCGCGCTCTGGATTTCCTGGCCGGCGCCTGTCTTGTCGCGCTCGCGCAGCGCGGCCAGCACGCCGATGGCGCCGAACATGCCGCCCATGATGTCGTTGACCGAGGTGCCCGCGCGCAGCGGCCGGCCTTCGGGGCCGGTCATGTAGGACAGGCCGCCCATCATCTGAACCACCTCGTCGAGCGCCAGGCGCTTTTCATAGGGGCCGGGCAAAAAGCCCTTGTGGCTGACGTAGATCAGGCGCGGGTTGGCGGCTTTGAGGCTGTCGTAGTCCAGGCCGAGCCTGGCCATCAGGCCGGGGCGAAAGTTCTCCAGCAGCACGTCGCACTGGGCGATCAGGGCCCTGGCGGTTTGCTGGCCTTCTTCGGTCGTGATGTCGAGCACCACGCTTTTCTTGTTGCGGTTGAAGCTGCGGAAAAAGCCGATGCCCAGGCCCGGCAGGCTGCGCGTCTTGTCGCCGCCGGGCGGCTCGATCTTGATGACCTCGGCGCCCAGGTCGGCCAGGATCATGCCGCAGGCCGGACCCATGACCATGTGGGTGAATTCGATGACGCGAACGCCTTCCAGGGGCAGTCCGGTAGCTGGGGTGTTTTTCATGGCTTGTGTCTCCAGGATGTGTTGAAGTAAAGACTCAGCGGGCCGCAGCCGGCTTGAAGTTGTTGGGCAGGCCCGCGCGCCACATCGCGCCGTGCGTGGCCTCGCCGGCCAGCCAGCCCGCGACCTTGGCGCGCAGCGCCAGCAGGGCGTTGATGTCAAGCCCGGTATCGACACCCATGGCCTCTAACATGAACGCCAGGTCTTCGGTCGAGGCGTTGCCGCTGGCACCGGGCGCATGCGGGCAGCCGCCGATGCCTGCCAGCGACGCGTCAAAGCGACTCACGCCCAACTGCAGGGCCGCCGCCGCATTGGCCAGCGCCAGGCCGCGCGTGTCGTGGAAGTGGCCGCAGCAAAACCTGTCTCCGGCAATCTTGAGCGCCTGCTCGACCAGCGTGCTGACCGCGTAGGGATTGGCGTAGCCCACCGTGTCGGCCAGGCTGACCCGGTCGGCGCCCGCATCGAGCAGGGCTTGCAGCAGCCGCAGCACTTCGGAGACGGGAACATTGCCCTGCAGCGTGCAGCCCCAGGCCGTGCCCACGCCGCCTTCGATCAGGGTTTTGCTGCCTGCCGCATCGCGCGCCGCGCGGATGCGGCCCAGCTCGGCGACGACTTCATCGGGCGTCTTGCGCAAATTGGCCAGGCTGTGCGCATGGCTGGCCGACAGCGGCAGGATCATCAGGTCAGCGCCGCCTTCGATGGCCCGTTCCGCGCCTTTCAGGTTGGGCACCAGCACCGAGGCGAACAGGCCGGGCAGCGTCCTGGCATAAGCCAATACTTCGGCGGTGTCGGCCAGTTGCGGCAGCAGCTTGGGCGGAACAAAGGAGCCGACTTCGATCTCGCGCTGGCCGCAGGCGTAGGCGTCAAGAATCCATTCCTGTTTCTGCGCTGTCGGAAGGACGGTCGCAATGCTTTGCAGGCCATCGCGCAAGCCCACTTCGCGGATGATCGCCTTCGCTGGCAGTCCGCGTGAACCGGGTGAGCGAGAAGAAACAGCTTGCGAGGAATTCATGGTGTATGGATTGAATGGACTGCGGTTGAAGAAGTACTGGCCTGAAGTTTAAAAGTTCCTGAAATCGTAGAAAGTGGTATTTTGGAAGCGATAAAGTTCTTTTATGGAATGTTTATAGTGACGTCCATGAAACCATGCTTGAGGAGTTTTTGATGAAAGACCTGGACCTGACCACTTTGCGGTTGTTCGTGGCCGTGTGCGACTCGCGCAGCATCGCGCGCGTGGGCGAGCGTGAAAACATCGTGCCTTCGGCCATCAGCAAGCGGCTGGCCCAGCTGGAACAGGATCTGGGATGCCGCCTGCTCAAGCGCATCCGGCGCGGCGTCGAACCCACGGCCGCCGGAGAAACCTTGCGCGAGCATGCGCGCGGCCTGCTGGGCGCCGCCCGGCGCATCACGGACGACATGAACGCCTACACCTCGGGCACTTCCGGCCTCGTGCGGCTGATGGCCACCACGTCCTCGGTGGCCGAGTTCTTGCCCGATGACATTGCCGAATTCTTGAAGCACCCGGCGCACCACGCGATCCGCGTCAATGTGCAGGAGCAGTTCAGCCGCGACGTGGTGCGTGCGCTACGCGAAGGCAGCGTGTCGCTGGGCGTGTGCTGGGACGCGGCCGATCTGTCGGGCCTGCAGACCTTGCCCTACCGCCACGACCACCTGGCCATCGTGACGCACGAAGGGCATGCGCTGGCCGGGCGGACAGACATGGCGTTTGTCGATTCCTTCGAGTTCGACCATGTGGCGCTGCCCGCCGCCAGCGCCGTCCAGCTGATGCTGGCCCGGGCGGCCGCCGCCACCGGGCAGTCGATTCGCTACCGGGCCGAAGTCTCGACTTTTGAAGCCGCCTTGCGCGTGGTGCGCTCGGGGCTGGGCATCAGCGTGGTGCCCAGGGAAGTCGCGCAACCGCTGGCAGCCGCCTTCAATCTGCGCATCATTCCGCTGACGGATGCCTGGGCGCAGCGCCGCTTCGCCATCTGCTTTCAGGATGAGCGTTCGTTGTCTGCCGCCGCAAAACTGCTGGCCGGGCACTTGGCCGAGGCGGGGAGGAAATCTCAGGCCTGGCACCCGTAAGGCAGGACTGCAGTTCACCAAGAAGCCGTCGTGCCTGCCCGCGCTGTTTTAGTCCATGGACATCACAAGGACAAAGTCGGGCTTAAATTCCCAAAGCTAGAATGAAAATCAGACAGTTTCACCGCTGCTGACCGCCACTGTTTTTGTGTAATTCCCTTAAGGAGAATGAGATGGGTTTGTTTGACATGTTCAAAGGCGATTCGGGCGACAAAATGACGCCTCACCTGGCGTTCGCTACCAGCTTGATGTACATGATGTCCGCCGACGGCGAAATCGACAACGAGGAAATCGGCCACCTGCTGTCCGTGCTCGGCGGCAAGGACCAGGGCAACGGCACTATTGGGGTGGGCGCGCAAAACCAGGCGCTGCTGGACAACGCGGTCAAGTACCGCCGCAAAAACTCCATCGACACCTTCCTCAAGGAAGCCGCGCCGCTCCTGAGCGATGCCCAGAAGATGTGCATGCTGGTGAACCTGATCGACTCCTCGCTGGCCGATGGCACCCCTGAGCCTGAGGAACAACAGCTGTTCGGTAAATTCCTGCAGGCCTTTGGCATTGCTGAAGAGCGTTTCCGTCCCTTCTTTGAAGTGATCGTGCTGAAAAACGACCGCTCCGTGTTCACCAACCAGAGCCACCCGAAAAACGACCCGGCCTACCAGGTCAAGATCTCGATGCCAACCTGATCAAGCGCTTCAACAGGCCGTGCACGATCCCCGGCACCCGGGGCTGTTCGTGCACAAGGAGGCCGGGGCCAAGCCCCCGGCTTTTTCCTGTTTGGAAAGCCGGAAGCGATTATGTGTCGCTACCTCGCCAGCAACCCATTCACCTGCTGCAAATCCTCAGCTGTCAACGTGCCGCTGGCCTGCCTTAACCGCAGCCCGCCCAGCAGTACGTTGTAGCGCGCCTGCGCCAGGTCGCGCTTGGTCTGGAACAGCTGGCTTTGGGCGTTCAGCACGTCGATGTTGATGCGCACGCCGACCTGGTAGCCCAGCTTGTTGGCGTCGAGCGCGCTCTGGCTGGACAGCTCGGCCGCTTCCAGCGCCTTGACCTGTCCCTGGCCCGACTGCACGCCGAAGTAGGCGGTGCGCACGTTTTGCGCCACGCTGCGCCGCGTGCCTTCGAGGTCGCTCAGCGCCTTGTCGCGCAGCGACAGCGTTTCGCGGATGCGGTTTTGCGTCGAGAAGCCGGCGAACAGCGGCACATTGAGCAGCAGGCCGATGTTGCTGGTGTTGGCGCGCGAGGAAATGCCGGCCTGCGCCGTGTTGGACGGGTTTTTGGTGACGTTGTAGCTGGCGGTCACGTCCAGTGTCGGCTTGTGGCCGGCTTCGGCTTTTTTGATTTCCAGGTCGGCAATCTCTGCGTTGCTCTGGGCCTGGCGAATGGCGGGGTTCACCAGTTCGGACTGCCGCACCCAGGTCGCCACGTCGGCCGGCACCACGGGCGGCAGGCTGGCCGGAGCCAGCAGGGGCCGGGGCTGGGATTCGGTGATGCCGACGAGCTGGTCAAGGGCAATCTTCTTGACGCGCAAGTCGTTCTCGGCGGCGATTTCCTGGGCCGTCACCAGGTCAAAGCGCGCCTGGGCTTCGCGGGTGTCGGTGATGGTGGAGGTGCCGACCTCGAAATTGCGCTTGGCAAACGCCAGCTGCTCGTTCACCGCTTCTTTTTGCGCCCGCACAAAAGCCAGCGTGTCCTGCGCGGCCAGCACGTCGAAGTAAGCCTGGCTGGTGCGCACGATCAGGTCTTGCGACGCCGATTCGAGCTGGGCTCGGGCCAGGTCCACCTGCTTGAAGCCCTGCTCGTAGGTGGCCCAGTTGCCGGGCCGGTACAAAGGCTGGCTGGCGCTGAGCGTGGCGTTCTGGGTGTTGAAGCTGGTGTTGACGGCAGGCGTCGTGGTGGTGTCAACGCCAACGCGCGAGGCCCCGGCCGACAGCCCGGCGGTGGGCAAAATGCCGGCCCTGGCCTGGTCGGCGCGGGCCAGGTTGGCGTCGTATTGCAGCTTGGCCGACTGGTAGGTCGCATCAAAAGCCCGCGCCGATTCATACAACTCCACCAGACTCTGGGCTTGCGCCAGGGGCGCCAGCGCTGCCAGCGTGAATGCCGCCGAAACGGACAACATCGACATGCGGGGCGCCGACAGTTTTCTAGGCAGGTTCATTGGGAAGTCTTGCAGAGGTTGGATGAGTTAAAAAATGAACCGGTCAGCCAGTGGAAATCTCAATAGCGCGCCACCGACGGATCAACCCGCTGCGACCAGGCATCAATGCCGCCCTGCAGGTTGACGACTTCGCCAAAACCGCTTTGCGCCAGATAGTTGGCTACCTGCAGGCTGCGCATGCCGTGGTGGCACAGGCAGGCTATCGGGTGGTCGGCGCCGAGCGTGTCCCGAAGCTCGGCCACGCGGGCCGGAATCTCGCGCATCGGAAGGGCCAGCAGCCGAAAGCCGTCTTCCCTGACCGAGGCGGTCTGCACTTCCCACGGCTCGCGCACATCGAGCACGACCGGAAGGGCGGTGGGCGCAAGCCCTTCTTTGGCCTGGTCGCGCCAGGCGGCAAAGGCGGAAGGATTGAGTTGGGGAATCATCAGGCGGGCCTTGGTGTGGTTCAGGGATTCAGAAAGTGAATTTCGACGGCGCGGGGAAATTGAGCAGCCGGGGCGCCACCGTGTCCCAGGCCTGGGTAGTGCGGAATGAGTCCTTGCCGACGCGGGTGATCAGCGTGGCGCGCATCATGGGCTCGTCGCCGACGATGGCGCTGAGCCGGCCGCCGACCTTGAGCTGGTCGAGCAGCGCGGCGGGCACTTCGGCGACCGAGCCGCTGAGCACGATCACGTCGAAAGGGCCGCGCAGCGGGCCGTTGCCGGACACGGCTTCGGCCAGGTTGGCCGCGCCGTCGGCCTGGCGCACTTCGGCGTTGTAGATGCCGGCTTTTTGCAGGTTGCGGCGCGCGGTTTCGGCCAGTTCAGGCTCGATTTCCAGGGTGATGACCTGCTGGGCGCGGTGCGCGAGCAGGGCGGCCATGAAACCGGAGCCGGTGCCGATTTCCAGCACTTTTTCATGCTTTTGCACGGCCAGGTCTTGCAGGATGCGGGCTTCGACGCGGGGCGCGAGCATGCACTGGCCGGGGTTTTTGTGCGGCGGCAGCGGGATTTCCATGTCGGTGAAGGCCAGCGCCTTGCAGGCCGGCGGCACGAAGTCTTCGCGCCGCATCACCGCGAGCAGGGAAAGGACCTGGTTGTCCAGCACTTCCCAGGGGCGGATTTGCTGCTCAATCATGTTGAATCGGGCTTGTTCGTAGTTCATGGATGACCTGTGGTTGGGCGATGTGAGTGAAGGAGGCGAGAAAGAGCGCAAGGCCGGATTTTAGACGGCGTGCCGGCTGGCAACCTGACTCGGATCAGCGCTTCTTGCTGGCGCGGCGGCTTGGCGCCCGTCACTGAACTCAGGCCTTCCTTGCATCTGGCCGGGCATCGCCGGGCCGAAGGCCCAAGCCGTTCAGGATGACGCCCAACTGCGAGGCAATGTATCTTTTGGGGTCCAGCTCGACATTGTTCGGAACGCAAACGCCCATCGAGTGCCGGGACAGGATCATGAACATCATCGGCGCCACCACGCTGTACACCGCATAGTCCAGGTCCAGGCTGCGAAATTCACCGCGATCCATGCCGCGCTGCAAAATGCGGCGAATCAGCGTATGGCCGGGCTGGATGACTTCTTGCTGATAGAAGGCGGAGATTTCCGGAAAATTGCCGGCTTCGCTCATCATCAGCTTGGCCAGCCCCGAGGCTTTTGTCGCGCCGACCCGCTCCCACCAGGAATTCATGCAGTAGCCCAGCATGTCGCCGGTGCTGCCCTCGAAGCCCTCGAACTCGCTGTTCCACTCGACAAACCGGCCCGAGATGTTTTCACGCACCACGGCCTTGAACAGCTCGTCCTTGCTGGGAAAGTACAAAAACAGCGTGCCCTTGGACACGCCGGCGCGCGCCGCGACTTCCTCGACGCGGGTGGCGGCAAAGCCTTTTTCAACAAAAAGGTTGAGCGCCGCGTCGATCAATTCGCCCGGACGGGCTTCCTTGCGGCGCTCGCGCCTGGTGGCGGTGGCTGGAGTGTTGTCGTTGGAGGAGGGGGTGTTTGGCATAATTACTGACTAGCTGGTTAGTAATATAGCTTTTTGCCTTTACCCCGTCAACTGCGGGTGCCTGGCTGCCAGGCGTGCGGCTGCCGGTTCTACCTGTCAAATGCCGGACGTTTCGGGTTGAAGGTCCAGTTCGGAATCAGGCACTGCATGGCAACGGCATCGTCGCGCGAACCCAGGCCGTGCTGCTTGTAGAGCTGATGGGCTTTCTCGACCTCGGCCATGTCCAGCTCGACGCCAAGCCCCGGCTTTTTGGGAACCGCCACCAGTCCGCCGACGATCTGCAGCGGCTCCTTCGTCAGGCGCTGGCCGTCCTGCCAGATCCAGTGCGTGTCGATGGCCGTGACGCGGCCCGGCGCGGCAGCGGCGACATGGGTGAACATCGCCAGCGACACATCGAAGTGGTTGTTTGAGTGCGATCCCCAGGTCAGCCCCCAGTCGCGGCAGGTCTGCGCCACGCGCACCGAGCCGGCCATGGTCCAGAAATGCGGGTCGGCCAGTGGAATATCGACCGACTGCAGCGCCAGCGCGTGCGTCAGCTGGCGCCAGTCGGTGGCGATCATGTTGGTGGCGGTCGGCAGCCCGGTGGCGCGGCGGAACTCGGCCATCACCTCGCGGCCCGAGAAGCCGTCTTCGGCGCCGCACGGGTCTTCGGCGTAGGCGACGACGTTTTTCATGTCCCGCATCAGGCGAATCGCGTCCTTGAGCAGCCAGCCGCCGTTCGGGTCGAGCGTGACGCGCGCCTGCGGGAAGCGCTCGTGCAAGGCGGTGACAGCGTCGATTTCTTCCTCGCCGCGCAGCACGCCGCCCTTGAGCTTGAAGTCGTTGAAGCCATAGCGCTCGTGCGCGGCCTCGGCCTGGCGCACGACGGCCTCGGGGGTCAAGGCCGTTTCGTGGCGGACGCGCGACCAGGCGTTGTCGGCACCGGGCTCGCTGTTGTAGGCCAGGCCGGTCTGGGTGCGGTCGCCGACAAAGAACAGGTAGCCGAGCATCTCGACCGCGCCCCGCTGCTGGCCTTCGCCGAGCAAGGCCGCCACCGGCACGCCCAGGTGCTGGCCCAGCAGGTCGAGCAGCGCCGACTCGACGGCGGTCACGGCATGGATGGTGGTGCGCAAATCAAACGTCTGCAGGCCGCGCCCGCCGCTGTCGCGGTCGGCAAACTGCTGGTGCATCTGCTGCAGCACGCGCTGGTGGTCGCCAATTGGCTGGCCGACGACCAGCGCACGGGCATCTTCGAGCGTCTGGCGGATTTTCTCGCCGCCCGGCACCTCGCCCACGCCGGTGCGCCCGGCGTTGTCGGTGAGGATCAGCAGGTTGCGCGTGAAAAACGGGCCGTGCGCGCCGCTCAGGTTGAGCAGCATCGAGTCGCGGCCGGCGACGGGGATCACTTGCAGGTCGGTGATCAGCGGTGTGGAATGGGTTGGCATGGGCGTTTGGTGAAAAGGGTGGAAAAAGGCATCCACATTGCAAGTGCAGTCGGCAAAAAGTTTTCTTCAGTGTCAATGTTATCGGTAACATTTGCGCAGAGGATAGCATTTTGAACAACAGGAGAGGCTGGGGTAAACCCTTGGGTGTAGTGGTTTGAACTGCTGAAATGGCAGAACTCAGGCGCTGGCGCGCTCGATGATCTCGAAGCCGATATCGACAATCGGCTCGCTGACGCTTCGGCCTTCGGCCCGCTCCACGATGTACTGCGCGGCGGTGCGGCCAATGCGTGTGCCGTCGATGCGCACGGTGGTCAGCGCGGGTTGCAGGCTGGCGGCCAGGTCCAGGTCGCCCAGGCCCACCACCCCCAGTTGCCTGGGGACGGCCAGGCCCCGCGCCTGCGCCTCGATCAGCACGCCCAGGGCCAGCATGTCGGAGCTGCAGAACACCGCGTCGGTGTGCGGATGCGCAGCCAGAACGGCGGCCAGCCCGGCGCGGCCCGAGCCGAGGGTGGTCGGCGCTGGCACCAGGTGCGTGGGCGCCGCGTCCAGGCCCAGCGTGCGGCTCATGCCCTGGAAGCCTTCGATGCGGCGGCGCGCCCGGTCGTCATCGGCGCTGATCAGCGCCGGATGCCGATAGCCCCGGCTGTACAGGAAATGGCACACCGACTGGCCGATCCGCTCATGCGAAAAGCCGACCAGCATGTCAATCGGCGTGGGCGTCAAGTCCCAGGTTTCGACGACCGGAATGCCGGACGCCAGGAGCTGGCGCCGGCCCTCGGGCGAATGCATGATGCCGGTCAGCACGATGCCATCGGGCCGGCGGCGAATGATGGCATCTAACAACGCGTCTTCCCGCGATGCGTCGTAGCCGCTCTGGCCGATCATCAACTGGTAGCCCTGCTCGTCCAGTGCCTCGTTCAGCGCGCGAACGGTTTCCTGGAACACCGGCCCGACCAGCGTGGGCAGCACGGCCGCCACCAGCCTGGCCTTGGAGGAACGCAGGCCGCGCGCCATGCCGTTGGGCACGAAGCCGGTGCGGGCCACGACTTCGCGCACCCTGGCCAGCACGGCGGGGGAGACTTTTTCGGGATGGTTCAGGGTGCGCGAGACGGTCATGGCCGACACGCCGGCCAGCCGGGCAATATCGTGAACGGTAAAACCCTGGGGCTTTTTCATGGAAGAGAGGTCTGGTAAGGCTGGCGCAGGCACGGAAACGGCCAGCAGGAATGATACCGATACCGGCAGCCCCGGACCAGCTCCGCTACAGCGGCAGGAGGCGGCCCACCGCCAGCCCCAGGCATTCGCGCAGCACCAGCCGCGAAGCCTGCAGGCCTTGCGCGGACGGCAGCCATTGCAGCAGATGGTTCTCGATGGGCTCGGTAAAGCCCATGGGCGCGGGCGTCACGCTCAGGCCGGCGCGCTCGAAAGCGGCCAGCGCGCGCGGCATGTGCCAGGAATGGGTGACCAGGGCGATGCGCTGCACGCCATCACGCTGGAGCAAAGGCGCCAGCAGGCGCGCATTGCCCGAGGTGTCGCGCGATGCCGATTCGCTCCAGCGCAGGGTGAAGCCGTAGTCCTGCAAGGCCACCTGCGCGGCCACTTCGGCTTCCGACGCGGTCTGCATGCCGTCGGCCGCCCAGCCGGTGCCGCCCGTGAAAGCGACCGGCAGGCCGGTCTGGCGCGCCAGCCAGACGCCGTAGCGCAGCCGGCTTGCCGTGTCCGGCGTAGGCTGGGGCGCGCCGCCGTATTCAGGCGCCCCCGGCAGCAGGCCGCCGCCCAGAATGACGATGGCCTGCACCTGCCCGGCCTTCAGCTGTGCGCTGGAGGCCGGTGCGACCTGCGGCAGGGCATGGCGCGCCAGCCACACCGCCGTGCCGTGGCAGCCGAGCAGCCACAGCGCCGCCAGCGACAGCGTGGCCAGCAGCAGCCCGCCGCGCCGTTTGCGCCAGGCCAGCAGCAGGCCCAGCAGCGCCAGCAACAGCGGCGCCGCCGGCGGCATCGCCAGGCTGGTCAGCAGCGGCTTGAGGAAACCCAGTTCCATCAGTCGCTATAAAAACAATAGCTGCTTATGCATGCGGGACGTGCGCAAGAGGCATAAATCATCAATAAAATGCCTGCAAGCCGGTCTGCGCGCGGCCCAGAATCAAGGCATGCACGTCATGCGTGCCTTCATAGGTGTTGACGGTCTCTAAATTGATCATGTGGCGGATCACATGGTATTCGTCATGAATGCCGTTGCCGCCGTGCATGTCGCGCGCCATGCGGGCAATGTCGAGCGACTTGCCGCAGGAATTGCGCTTGATCAGCGAGATCATTTCCGGCACGGCCCGGTCTTCGTCCATCAGCCGGCCGACGCGCAGGCAGGCTTGCAGGCCGAGCGTGATTTCGGTCTGCATGTCGGCCAGCTTCTTTTGAATCAGTTGGGTTTGCGCCAGTGGCCGGCCAAACTGAACGCGGTCCATGGTGTACTGGCGGGCGCGGAACCAGCAGTCCTCGGCCGCGCCCAAGGCGCCCCATGCAATGCCGTAGCGCGCCTTGTTCAGGCAGCCGAACGGACCCTTGAGGCCGCTCACATTGGGCAGCAGGTTTTCGCTGGGGACAAACACATCGTCCATCACGATCTCGCCGGTGATGCTGGCGCGCAGGCTCATCTTGCCTTCGATCTTCGGGGCGCTCAGGCCCTTCATGCCTTTTTCGAGCACGAAGCCGCGAATCGCTTCCTGGCCGCCGACCTTGCCGCCGGCGTCTTCGAGCTTGGCCCAGACCACGAACACGTCGGCAATCGGGCTGTTGGTGATCCACATCTTGGCGCCCTTGAGGATGTAGCCGCCATCGACCGGCTTGGCGCGCGTGAGCATGCTGGCCGGGTCGGAGCCGTGGTTCGGTTCGGTCAGGCCGAAGCAGCCGACCCATTCGCCGGTGGCCAGTTTGGGCAGGTATTTTTGCCGCTGCGCTTCGCTGCCGTAGGCGTTGATCGGGTGCATGACCAGCGAGGACTGCACGCTGATGGCGCTGCGGTAGCCGCTGTCCACGCGCTCGACTTCGCGCGCCACCAGCCCGTAGCTCACGTAGTTGAGGCCGGCGCAGCCGTAGCCTTCGATGGTCGAGCCGAGAAAGCCCATCGCGCCGGCCTCGTTCATGATCTCGCGGTCGAATTTTTCATGCCGCGCGGCCATCAGCACCCGGGGCTGGAGCTTTTCCTGGCAAAACGCATTCGCCGCCTCCTGGACCGCACGCTCGTCGTCGGTGAGCTGCTCGGACAGAAAAAACGGGTCTTCCCAGTTGAATTTGGTTTTCATGGCGTGTGTCCTTGGCAAAGTGGTGGTGAAAGTGTAGGGCTGGAAAATAAAAACCTGTCTCGCGCCTGTATTGTTGGCCCGGCATCAATACTTGTCCAATACCAATTTTCGATACAACGATATATTATTTGTATCCATGGAATTCCGACACCTGCGCTACTTTCTGGTCCTGGCTGAAGAGCTGCACTTTGGCCGGGCCGCGCGCCGGCTGTCGATGTCGCAGCCGCCGCTGTCGCTCAACATCCAGCAGCTGGAGGCGTCGATTGGCGCGCGCCTGTTCACGCGCAGCAGCAAATCCGTGGCGCTGACCGCCGCCGGGCTGGCCTTCGTGCCGGCGGCGCGCGCGCTGCTCGACCAGGCTGCAGAGGCGGCCCGCCATGCGCGCGATGTGGGGCAGGGCATGGCGGGCAGCCTGAGCATCGGCTTTGCCGGCACCATGCTCTACAGCGGCCTGCCCGACATCCTGGAGCGTTTCCAGGCCCGGCATCCCTTGCTGCGGCTGATGCTGAAAGAACTGAGTTCGAGCGAGCAACTGATCGAACTGGCGCATGACCGGCTCGACATCGGCTTCGTCCACACCACGCGCGTGCCGCCCGAGCTGTCGCAGATTCTCGTTTCCAGCCAGGCGTTTGTCGGCTGCCTGCCCGCCGGCCATGCGCTGGCGCAGCAAAAATCGCTGTCGCTGGGCGACTTGCAGGGCGAGCCGTTTGCCGTGGTGTCGCGCGCGGTGTCGCCTGACTACCATGAGCGCATCCTGAGCATCTGCATCGAAGCCGGCTTTTACCCCGAAATCCGCTATGAATTGAGGCACTGGCTCAGCGTGGTGTCGCTGGTGTCGCAAGGCATGGGCGTGGCCCTGGTGCCGGCGGCGCTCGGCCGCTCGGCGATGGCGGGCGCGGCGTTTGTGCCGCTGGACATGGCGACCACGCCCTACGACACGCATTGCCTGTGGAAAACCGCGCGTGACAACCCGGCGCTGGCGGGCTTTGTCGATGCCGTGCGGGCTGCAAATGCACGGTGAACCGGCTAAAGTGGCCGATCAGCAAAAGGAAACCATCTCATGAACGAATTGCAAACCATCACCCTGGGCGGCGGCTGTTTCTGGTGCACGGAGGCGGTGTACGTCAAGGTGCGCGGCGTGCTAGATGTGGAATCGGGCTACAGCAACGGCCAGACGGCCCGGCCCAGTTATGAAGAGGTCTGCACCGGCCGCACCGGCTGCAACGAGGTCGTCAGGCTGACTTACGACCCGGCCGAGATCACGCTGCGCGAAATCTTGGAGATCTTTTTCGTTATCCACGACCCGACCACGCTGAACCGCCAGGGCAACGACGCCGGCACGCAGTACCGCAGCGGCATTTATTACTCCACGCCCGCGCAAAAAGAGGTGGCCGACGACTTCATCCGCGAAGCCAGCCAGGACAAGACCTTTGGCAAGCCCATCGTGACCGAAGTGCTGCCGCTGGCCAACTACTGGCCGGCCGAAGACTACCACCAGGACTATTTCGAGAACAACCCGAACCAGGGCTACTGCGCCTTCGTGGTCGGGCCGAAGGTCGAGAAATTCCGCAAGACGTTTGCGTCAAGGGTCAAGGACTGATTGTTCAACAGGGTCTTATGTAACTGATGTTACGCAGCAGCCTGGAACAGCTGAAGCTGGGCATAGGCGGAGCGAGATGCGTTGATGAGTAGCTTGCGACAAAGCGCGAAAGGATTGAGCTTGTTAGAGATGCTCAGGCATTCGAGCTTGAAGGCGGCGTAAATGGCCATGAAGACGTGGTTGCTTTGGGTTCGCAGCGTTCGCGTGGGGGACTTGGCCAGGTTGGCATTGGACTTCAAGGATTTGTGAAACACCTCCACTTGCCACCGTTTTTTGTAGGTCGTGGTGATGGCGTCATAGTCGCAAGTCAAGTCACTGCAGACCAGATGCATGATTCCCGTGCTGTCGTCTTTGTTTTTAAAGACTTGGCGGACCACAAGGACTTCCTTTGCATATCCCTTGAGCCAGCCGCGCACGGGAGTTTGCTCTGAAAAAATCAGTTCATCTACACGAGTAAAACGCTTCTTCTTTCTGTCCTCTTCGCTCAAGGCCAGCAGCCGGTTGCCCTTGAGTGCGGCAATGAAATGCCGTCCCTTGCCGGTGATGTAATCGAAGTTTTCCTCTGAAGAAAACCAACTGTCCATCAGCACGAAGCGGAATTTCAAGGCGTTGCGGATGCACGTCTCGATCATCTCGCGCATCAGCTCGTTTTTCGTCACTTCGCTTTTACGCTTGTGCCGCTTGGTCGCAACGTCGCAGTATTGAACCGGCTTCTTTACCAACTCAAAGGCTACCGGAATGGATGTTGCGTTGCAGTAGTACAGCGCGTTGAGAAGATTGATTCCTCGCACGGAACGACCGCTGCAATGGTCAAAATGCCAGCACATCAGCTCGCTTTCGTCCGTCCATGCTTTCTCTTGAATCGTGTCGTCAAAAATCAGCACCCCATCGTCACGTTCTACCGATCTGACGGTCCGTTTGACCTGCTGCCACAGATCCTTGGATGTGTACTCTTGAGCCGATAAAAACCGCGTGATCTGGTCATGACTCACATCGCCTTCAACCATTGCCGATAAGCCCGTCGCCGTTGCCGCACCAAAAGTGCTCAGCAAATAGTCCGTGTACAAATCAAGGTCAGCTTTTTTCATCCGTGAAGCCTATCAGGAGGGCGCTGCGTAACATCAGTTATGTAACTGTCCAGGCCAGACCCTGCATATTGTTCATCGACACTATTTTGAGATGAGGGTCAACCGCCTTCAGCAGGCGTCGGAGTTTTTGCTTGATGTCCGCTGGGTCCACCACAGGCCGATGACGTTGTGGCTGTTCGATATGCAGCACTACTTTCAAGCAGCCGCAGTTCAATATCGCCGTGGCCAACTGCCTCTCGACGGGCTCGTTGGCCAGCAAACGCGCGGGCAGCATGGCGGCCAGGGTATGCAGCACTACAAGGGCGTCCCCACCTTTGTCAAACAGATTTCCACCGTGGTTGAATCGCGTAGCGATTGACCACGGAACCTGACTTCTCCATTTCATCGTCACCCTGTCGATGCTGTGTCGTTGCCTGGTGAGCGCAAGGCATGTGGACGGCGAGACTACAACCGGTCATTTCTTGCTGCATTATTTGCAGCGGACCCTGATGAAAGACGCGCGCCAAGGGCTCCATTCTTTATTCAAGGCTCAGGGCTGATTGCTTACCCTGTTGACCTTCTCGAGCTTAACGAGCATTCCCCGGCGCAGGTCCAAACCTTTCACTCATCAACGACAAGCCATCTCACGGTGACATCTGCAAACTTGTGGATACTTTTGCGTTCTGCTCACGCGGGCATCTTGAACGCCTCCCCGCGCTGCAGCATGGCCCAGCACATCCGGGCGTTCTTGGCCGCAATGGCCACGACCGCCTTCCAGTAACCCCGGCGTTCCTGTACCGAAATAGCCCAGCGGCTTACCGGGTCCGTCTTGTTCTTCGCCGTTGCCAGCGCCGCCCTGGCGCCCAGGACCAGCAAGGTGCGCAGGTAGCTGTCTCCCGCCTTGGTGATTCGCCCCAGGCGCTGCTTGCCGCCCGAGCTGTACTGGCCAGGCACCAGGCCCAGCCAGGCGCAGAACTGGCGCCCGCAACTGAAGTCGTGGCCTTTGCCCACCGTGGCCACGATAGCACTAGCCGTGGTGGGGCCAATGCCGCTGAGGTGCATGAGTTGGCGGGACTGCGGGTCCTCGGCGGCGGCCTGGGCGATGTACTTGTCGTATTGGCCGATGCGTTCATCGAGGTGGGTGAGCTCGCTCAAGGCATCGCCCACCACGGTGTTGCACCAGCCCGGCAGGTCTTCAAGGTGCTTGTGCGCTTCCCGGCGCACGGTCGCCGCCTTGAGCGGCAGCACGATGCCCAGCTCGGACAGCAGGCCGCGGATGCGGTTGATCAGGGCGGTGCGCTGCTCCACGTAGCCCTGGCGTGCGCGGTGCACGAACAGGCGGGACTGCTGCTCGATGCTCTTGAGTGGCACAAAACGCATGTTGGGACGCGTGACAGCTTCAGCGATGGCCGCAGCATCGGCCGCATCGTTCTTGCCTCGCTTGCCGCTCATGCGGTAGGGAGCCACAAACTTGGGGGCCATCAGGCGCACGGTATGGCCGAACCTGGCAAATTCGCGTGCCCAGTGATGGGCGCCGCTGCACGCTTCCATGCCGATCAGACAGGGCGGCACGTTGGCGATAAGTTCCATCAGTTTGACGCGTGGGACTTCGGGCCGCACCAACTCGGGCTTGCCGAACTCGTTGATCCCATGGACGGCAAAGACGCTTTTGGCGAGATCGATTCCGATGGTCATGATGGCCATGATTTCCCCTTCCGAATGAGTTGATGATGAAAAGTTTGACCTCTCCATCGTGGCACTGAGTTGCCGTAAACCGCAACTTCAACGGGTCGCAACTCGCTCGGGACGGGGACGTCCCTTTCATTCTTTATGGGCAACGGCTTGTGATAATTCAGACGGTTTCTCCGTCTCGGGATGGCGGTAGTCTTTTACTTCGATCAAAAATGCCGTGTTGTCGTTAGAAAGGACCAAGGCATCCACGGCCTTGATGCCGTCATCTTGCTTGACAAACTGATTGCGATAAAACTGCCACTCATCGTATTTACTGGCTTGCCAGGCCGCTGGAAAATCGAACCGAAGACCGTCAATGTTGAGCACGGGCATGTTCAGTTCACCATGGCGAGATAGCGATCAGACTGCAGCAAGCTTTCATCCAGGGCTGCAATGTCGCCAATATCGTCAATCGTCGGCCCCTGCATGAGCGACACACCATCGGCATCCGCATGCAGTCCAAAAAACTGCGTGTCAGGTTGCTGCGATGTGCGGGCTGAAAGGACGATTTCTATTTCGCGCAGTAAAAACAGGCTATGGGTGGCAATAAATACCTGAATGCCGCCACAGCTTAATTCAACAATGGTGCTAGCCAGTTGCCTGATCAGGCGTGGATTGAGGTTGGCCTCCGGCTCGTCCCAAAACAGGCAGCCCTTGTTCAAAAGTGCGCCGGTCGCAATCAGCCTGGACAGCATGCCGAGTTTTCGCAACCCCTCCGCAACCAAAGGCATTTCCATCCGCCCACTGCCATTGTTCAGGTAAAACCGGCCGTTCTTGTCCAATTCAATACTGCCCTGCATGGCATCTTCCAGAGGCTTTAACAACTCTCGGATACGTGTTTCCGTTGGGCCTTTTTGGAGGGGTGTGCCGAGCAGCAAACAGGTATCTCGCCAGGTTTCCTCGAATTCCAGGTAGTGACCTTCATAGATGGCTACAAAGTTAGGGTAAATCGTCAAAAGTTCCCGGGTAGGCAGATAGGCTGCCGCCGCATCAAGCCATTTCTCGGGCAGCGTGCTGATGCTTACCTCGGACTTGCTGTTGGTGGCGAAGCTAAACGCAATGTCAAGCTCTGGCCGAAAGTAGCTCAACTGAATGTCGCAACGCTCACGCCCTTGCTTGCGTTTGGCCAAGCGTCCTAATGCTTCTGGGCGAAACACATTCACCAGCTTGTCGGCCAGACGGCTTTGAAGCAAGGTTTTCGTGGGTGGCGATGCGTTGGGTTTGCGTCCTTCTTCCCAACTCGTGGCCATGGCGCAGTAAGCCATTTTCAATAGATGTGTTTTTCCCGCGCCGTTCTCGCCTACGATCACGTTCAGGTTTTGCCCAAATTTCAGCTTGACATCGGAGAAAACAGTCAGGTTTTTGATATGCATTTTGTCTAACATGACTTCTTCCTTGCGAGTTCATTTTCAATCTGAAGCGCGTGTTGCGAACGCGCTTTGGGAGCCAGCAAGGATCATAAGGCTGCATGACAAATAGATCGGCCTGTGTTCGCGCTACCTGTCGGTGTGGCGCGCGTATCGCGGTTTTGTTGCCGTGGAGGGCGTCGAGAAGCCGCTGCGAAGGACGAAGTCGCGCGCGACGCAGCCGCCACCCTAGCCATATTTTCCGTCTGTCAGGCGCGCTGCTCGAACTCCCGGTCCCGGGCGCCGATGACGGCTGCGGCCAAGTCGGCCAGTTCGCGTGTCAGCAGCTGGAGGATGTCCTCCATGGTGACGACGCCCACCAGCCGGCCCTCGTCATCGGCGATCACCAGGCGGCGCAGGCGGCTGCTGCGCATCAGCTGCACCGCGTCCATGGCGTCCATCTCGGGGCTGGCCACGACCAGTTCGACCGACATGATGTCGCCGGCCGTGAACACCTCCGGGTCCAGCCCTTCGGCCATCAGCGCCAGCACCAGGTCGCGGTCGGTGACGATGCCCAGCGGGCGGCTTTTTTCCAGCGCATCGACGACGATGAGCGCGCCCACATGGTGCTTTCGCATCAGCTGGGCCGCCGCCAGCGCGGTGGTTTCGGGTTCGGCGACAGCGACTGAAACCGTTGCAAAGTCTTTCAAACGGGTAGGCATGTGAACTCTCCTTTGTGCAAGCCGGCAGGCTTGAAGCTTTCCGGGAGTTCACTCTAGTCGGGCTTGCGCCGCCTGACTTGACATGGCGCAAACGCAAGCCTGATGCCCGCGCGGCAGCGGGTTCGGCGTCCGGTGTCAGTTGGCCTGCATCCCGCGCACCAGTTGCGTCACGTTGTGGCGCATCAGCTTGAGGTAGCTGTCGGCGGGGCCGCCTGCGGCCGACAGCGCATCCACATACAGCGCAGGCCCGGCGCTCACGCCCGCATCCTTGCTCAATTGCGCCAGCAGCTTGGGGTTGCTCATGTTTTCGACGAACACGGCCCTGATCTTTTCGCGCTGGATTTGCCTGATGAGCTGCGCCACCTCCTTGGCGCTCGGTTCGGCGTCGGTCGAAACGCCCTGGGGCGCCAGGAATTTGACCTGGTACTGCGCCGCGAAGTAGCCGAATGCATCGTGCGAGGTGATGACCTTGCGCCTGGCGGCGGGCAAGGTGGCGAACTGTGCCTTGGCCCAGGCGTCGAGGGTTTGCAGCTCCTTCACGTAGGCGCTGGCGTTGGCCTGGTAAAGGGTAGCGCCTGCGGGATCGGCCTTGGCGAGAGCGGCGGCGATGTTGCGCGCGTACAGCGCGACGTTGTCGGGGTTTTGCCAGGCGTGGGGATCGGTTTCCTCATGCTGATGGCCCTTTTCATCATGGCCTTTTTCTGCGGCCATGGCGCGCGACTTCACGCCCTGCGACGCCACCACGGTTTCGCCCTTGTAGCCGGCGGACTTCGCCAGCTTTTGCGCCCACGGCTCAAAGCCCAGGCCGTTGACGACCAGCAGCCGGCTTTGCACGATGGCCCTGGCATCGGCCGGCTTGGGCTCGAACACATGCGCGTCCTCGTCAGGCCCGACCAGCGTGGTGACGCTGACGCGCTCGCCGCCGACCACGCGCACCAGGTCGCCCAGGATGCTGAAACTGGCCACGACCGGCAGTGGCTCGGCCGCGAAACTGGCGCCCGGCAGCAGGCAGGCGCTGGCGATGCCGCTGAGCAGGAGTTTGCAAAATGCGCGTTTCATGGGGTGGCCTTCAGGAAAGAGTGGGTAAAAAACGAAAAAGCGGGACGCGTTCAGGCGACCCGGTGCGTCCGGCTCAGCACGCGCGGCAGCCAGCCGCCTGGCGCGACCAGCAGCGACGCAAAGTAAAGCGCCCCCGCGCAGCCGATGATGGTCGGGCCGGAGGGCGTGTCCAGGTGATACGACAGCAGCAGCCCGGCCACGCTGGCCAGCATGGCCTGCGCGCTGGCATTGAGCAGTTGCGCCGGCAGCGTGTCGTGCCACAGCCGGCTCGACACGGCCGGCAGCATCATCAGCCCGACGGCCATCAAGGTGCCCAGCGTCTGAAAGCCCGCCACCAGGTTGATGACCACCAGCATCAAAAAGCCCTGCTGCCAGAGCCAGCCGCGCCGCCCGGCGGCCGCCAGGAACACCGGGTCAAAACTCTCCAGCACCAGCCCCCGGTACATCGCGGCCAGCAGCAGCACGCTGACGCTGGCCACGCTGGCCACCATCAGGAGGCCCGGCGTGTCCACGCCCAGCGCGCTGCCGAACAAAATGTGCAGCAGGTCGAGCTGGGTGCCGTGGCCCGAGATCAGCGTCACGCCCAGCGCCAGCGCGACCAGGTAGATGGCCGCCAGGCTGGCGTCTTCTTTCAGCGTGGTGAAGCGCGTGACCAGCCCGGCCAGCGCCGCCACCCCCATGCCCGCCACCACGCCGCCCAGCGCCATCGCGCTCAGCGACAGGCCGCCCAGCATGAAGCCAATCGCCACGCCCGGCAGCACCGCATGACTGAGCGCATCGCCCAGCAAACTCATGCGCCGCAGCGTCAAAAAAACGCCCAGCGGCGCGGCGCTGAGCGACAGCGCCAGCGTGGCGACCAGCGCGCGGCGCATGAAGGCGAATTCGGCGAACGGGGAAAAGGCCGCGTCCCACAGCCAGGCGGCGAAGGCCATCATGCGGCCGCTTCCTGCGCGGCTGCCGTGTCGGTGCCACAGAGTTCGGCGTTCTCGTCCCAGGCTTCGGCCATGGCGCGGGCGCGGCGCAGATTCGGCTCGGTCAGCACCTCGCCGGTCGCGCCCCAGCCGACCAGTTCGCGCGCCAGCAGCACGGTTTGCGGAAAATGCTGGCGAACCATCGCATCGTCGTGCAGCACGGCAATCACGGTGCGCCGCTGGCCGTGCCACTGCCGCACCAGCCCCAGCAGGGCGGCGGTGGTCCTGGCATCGACCGCGTTGAACGGCTCGTCGAGCAGGATCAGCTCGGCGTCCTGCACCAGCATGCGGGCAAACATCACCCGCTGCAGCTGTCCGCTGGACAGGCTGCCGATAGAGCGGCGCTCAAATCCTTCGAGTCCCACGGCCTGCAGGGCGGCATCGACGCGCGTCAGCATGGCCCGGTTCACCGCACCCCAGGCCCCGGCCGCACCCCAGCAGCCCAGCAGCACGCAGTCGCGCACGTCAATGGGAAAGCCGCGGTCGATCTCGGCCATTTGCGGCAGGTAGGCGATGCGCTCGCGTGGTGGCGCTACCGCCAGCGCGCCGCCTTCGATGGGCAGCAGGCCGACGATGCTCTTGAGCAGGGTGCTTTTGCCCGAGCCGTTCGGCCCGACCACGGCGGTCAGCGAGCCGGGCGCGAAGCTGCCGCTGATGTGGTGCAGCGCCGGATGCTGGCGGTAGCTGACCGTCAGGTTGCGCAGCGACACCATCGCCTCCGGGGTTACCACGGCGCGGCCTCCAGAGCGGCCCACGCCACCGCCAGCCACAGCAGCAACACGGCCGGCAGCACCGCCAGCACCCGCAGCCAGGCCGGCCAGGCCAGTACGGAGGCGCCGGGATGGCGGGAGCGAGGCAAGGAAGTGGGGGCCGGGCGCATGTGAATATCCAAAAATAAAGAAGGCGGGGTAACTACAAGTTGCGGTAATAATGCAACCTGATTGCGATAGCGGCACAGTGTAACGCAACTGAATTGCATTAAAAAATTGAGTGAAGGTCCATCCATGGCATCCATCCATCCTCCCGAACCCGCCGGCATCGACCCCATCGACGCGCTGCTGTCGGCCCACGGCCTGCGGCGCACGGCGGCGGCCCGGCGGGTGCTGGGCTGGCTGCTGGCGCACCCGGACACCAGCTACACCCACGCGCAGCTGCAGACGGCGCTCAGCGGCGAAGGCCCGTCGGCGCTGGACCGCGTCACGCTGTACCGGCTGATCGACCGCCTGACGCAGGTCGGCCTGCTGCTGTGCCGGGTCGATGCCAGCCGCGTGCGCCGCTACCAGGCGATGCCGGTCAGCGTGCATGCCATTCCGCACTTCGAATGCCAGAGCTGCCACCGCGACAGCCCGCTGGCCGGCGCGCTGATGGCCAATGCCGACGACCTGGAGCGCGCCGCGCAGTCGGCGCTGGCCGCGCTGCGGGCGCTGGGCTACCAGGGGCTGAGCATGGACTTCGCGGTGCGCGGCGTCTGCGCCGACTGCGCCACCGCTGCGCCTGAAACGCTCCTGTGATCCGCTCCCGGCAGCTTGCCTACCGCTACCCCAAGGGGCCGGTGCTGGCATTCCCCGATGTGGATGTGCCGCAGGGCGGCGTGCTGCTGCTGGCCGGCCCGTCGGGTTCGGGCAAATCGACCTGGCTGGCCCTGGCGGCGGGGCTGGTGGGCGCGACGTCGGGACAGTTGGACGTGGCCGGGCAATCGCTGGGGGCGGGTGGCGCGGCCTTGAAGCAAGGCGCCGCGCTGGATGCCTGGCGCGCCCGGACCATCGGTTTTTTGCCGCAAAAACTGCACCTGAGCACGGCGCTGAGCGTGCATGACAACCTGGCCATGGCGCAATGGGCAGCCGGGCTGGCCCAGGACGACCAGCGCATCGGCGAGGCGCTGGAGGCGCTTGGCGTGCAAGACCTGGCCCTGCGCAAACCCGCGCAACTCTCGGGCGGGCAGGCCCAGCGCGTCGCGCTGGCGCGCGCGGTGCTGCTGCAGCCGCAGGTGATTCTGGCGGACGAACCCACGGCCAGCCTGGACGACGAGGCGGCGGCCGCCTCGCTGGCGCTGCTGCAGTCCACCGCCCGCTGGGAGGGCGCCACGCTGGTGATTGCGACGCACGATGCCCGCGTGGCCCGGTTTTTTTCCGAAAATACAAGCCAAAAAGGTCTTTTGCGCATAGTGCTAGGGCGCAAGCAGCTATGAAAACGATAGTGTTTTCCTGGCGCTACCTGTGGTCACGCCCGCTTGCGGCGGCGCTCAATCTGCTGCTGCTCAGCCTCGGGCTGGCGTCGATCACCTTCCTGCTGCTGGTGGGCCACCAGATCAACAGCGCCTTCGAGCGCGACCTGGCCGGCATCGACGTGGTGGTCGGCGCCAAGGGCAGCCCGATGCAGCTGATCTTGTCGGGCGTGTTCCAGCTCGACGTGCCCACCGGCAATGTTCCGCTGGCCGCCATCAAGGCGCTGCAGCTTCATCCGCAGGT
The DNA here is from genome assembly GCF_000015505.1 of Polaromonas naphthalenivorans CJ2. GTDB lineage: Bacteria > Pseudomonadota > Gammaproteobacteria > Burkholderiales > Burkholderiaceae_C > Polaromonas > Polaromonas naphthalenivorans. Next base: position 1,218,266 of record NC_008781.1, read on the forward strand.
CGCCGAGGTCATTCCCATCAGCATGGGCGACAGCTTTCGCGGTTTCCGCATCGTCGGCACCACGCCTGACTACATCAGCCATTACGAGGCCAAACTGGCGCAGGGCGCGCTGTGGGAGGCGCCGATGCAGGCGGTGCTGGGCGCCAGGGTGGCCCGGGAAAGCGGCTTCAAGATCGGCGACACCTTCACCGGCACGCACGGCCTGGCGCCCGGCGGCCATGCGCACGGCCAGAGCCCGTACACCGTCACCGGCATCCTCGCGCCCAATGGCTCTGTGCTTGACCGGCTGGTGCTCACGCCGCTCGAATCGGTCTGGCAGGTGCATGAAACCGACACCGCGCTCGACGACGATGACCGCAAGGTCATGCAGGACGAGCGCGAGGTGACGCTGGCGCTGATCCAGTACAAGACGCCGCTGGCGGCGGTGACGTTTCCGCGCTTCATCAACACCAGCACCGAGATGCAGGCCGCCGCCCCGGCGCTGGAAATCACGCGCCTGCTGAGCATGGTGGGCGTGGGCATCGACGTGCTGCGCGCGCTGGCCGGCGTGCTGCTGCTGACGGCGGCCTTGAGCGTGTTCATCGCGCTGTGGGGCGCCGTGCGCGAGCGCCGCGCCGACCTGGCCCTGCTGCGCATGCTGGGCGCGCCGCCGCGCAAGGTGGCCGGCCTGCTGCTGTGCGAGGCGCTCTGGCTGGCCCTGCTGGCGAGCATGCTCGGCGTGCTGGCCGGGCAGGGGCTGACGGCGCTGCTGGGCTGGGCGCTGCAGCTTGAACAATCGGTGTTGCTCGGTGCGCTGTCGTGGCCGGTCGAACTGGCCGGCGTGCCGGCGCTGGCCCTGGGCGTGGCGCTGGCGTCCGCGCTGCTGCCGGCCTGGGAAGCCTACCGGGTCAGTGTGTTTGAACTTCTCCAGTCCCGCTAGAAAACTTGAAAGACATCGATGAAAAACTTCAATTTAATGAAAAAAGTGCTGCTGGCGCATGCCCTGCTTGCGCTGAGTGCTACGTTTTCAGTAGCGTTCGCGCAGCACGCCGACAAGGAAACCCAGGAAGACATCCAGCGCCACCGGGCCATGGCCGCCGCCCATGAGGCCGCTGCCAAATGCCTGGAATCGGGCAAAAAAGACGAGGTGTGCGAGAAAGAGCTGCAGGCCGCCTGCAAGGGGCTTGCCATCGGCAAATACTGCGGCATGAAGCACGTTCACTGAGCCCGGCAACTGCGTGAAGCGCAACTTCGCTGAATTTCTGGAGCATGGCATGAAGCACTCTTTTTCCTCCGGGCGCTTGAGCCGCCTGACGGCGTTCGGCCTGGGCGCGGCGTGTGGCCTGATTCTGGCAAGCCCCGGCGCGCTTGCGCAAGCGCCGTCCGCGCCGGCGGCGGCCGGCGGTCCGAAATCCGCAGTGCCCGCCGCGCCAGGCCTTGGCGTGCCGATGGGGCAGGGCGCCGGCGTGCATGGCGCCAACAGTCCTTTTGCGCAGCTCTCGGCCCGCGCCGATGTGGTGCCGTGGTCGGTACTCACCGAGGTCAAGGTCAAGGCTGAAAAAAACAGGATCATTCCGGTGTTCAGCCTCAAGCAGCTGACCCTGCACCAGAAAACCCAGCGCATCCAGGGTTTCATGATGCCGCTGGAGCCGGGCGCGACGCAGCGGCATTTTCTGCTCTCGTCGGTGCCGCTCACCTGCGCGTTCTGCCTGCCGGGCGGACCCGAAAGCATGGTCGAGGTCAAGAGCAAAACGCCGGTCAAGTACAGCATGGAGCCGGTGGTGGTCGAAGGCCGCTTCCTGGTCCTGAATGACGACGCCTTCGGCATGTATTACCGCATCACCGATGCGACCAGCGTCAAGTGAGCTGAGCTTGTCCCTGGCCTGATGGCCTGGACCGAAGGCGCGAACCAGGCACGCAAACGGCGGGCAGCGGCCTAAAAGCGAAGATAAGCGCAGACTAAGATTGCCGCGATGAATCAGCTTGTCGTTTTGTCCCTGCTGCCGGTGGTCTTTTTGCTGCTCACGCCGGTGCTGCTGCGGGCCGGGCCGGCAGCCTGACAACCCCGGAGAACCGTTGATGCCTTTTGTGCAATTCCTGCAATCCCTTCCCGTGTCGGCCCAGGCGGTGGGCCTGCTGCTGCTGTCCAACGTGTTCATGACCTTTGCCTGGTATGGGCATCTGAAGAGTCTGGCCACGTCGCCCTGGTACATCGCCGCGCTGATCAGCTGGGGCATTGCGCTGTTTGAGTATTTGCTGCAGGTGCCGGGCAACCGCATCGGCTTTACCCAGTTCAGCGTCGGCCAGCTCAAGATCATGCAGGAGGTGATCACCTTGACGGTGTTCGTGCCATTTTCCGTGTTTTACCTGAACGAGCCGCTCAAGCTCGACTACCTGTGGGCCGCGCTGTGCATGGTGGGGGCGGTGTTTTTCATCTTCAGGAGTGCATGAATGTAGCCCCCCGAGGGGGGCTGAACTGCGCTTGGGGCGGCCCGGCGCTGCGGCCGCTGGCGTCCGCGCGCTTGCCTTTGTGGCTGTTCTGAACCCTGCCTGGATGGCCAGCCGGCCCGCAAAGTCATCGCGGTTAAACTCCCCGCAGTTACAAAAACGTCATATTTCTGTCATATTTCTGAGGATCACGCATGCTGTTCAGCAAGTTGTTGCCGCGCGAAGGCAATTTTTTCGAGATGTTCGACCAGCATGCCGGCCACATCGTGCAAGCCGCCCATGCCTTTTCCAAGATGGTGGCCAACTACAGCGATCTGCAAAAGCGCAGCCTGCATCACCGGCAAGTCGATGACGCCGAGCGCGCCGCCGACCGCGTCACGCATGAAGTCAGCCGCGTGCTGCACAAGACCTTCATCACGCCGATTGACCGCGACCAGATCCACCAGTTGATCAACACGCTCGACGACGTGGCCGACCTGATCCAGGATTCGGCCGAAACCATGGCGCTGTACGACGTGCGCCACATGACCGAGGACATCCTGCGGCTGACCGACTTGAGCGTCAAGTGCTGCGAGCGGCTCAAGGACGCGGTGGGCCTGATCGGCAAGGTGCGCGACGCCGCGACCGCCGAAGCCACGCTCAAGACCTGCGCGGAAATCGACCGGCTCGAATCCGACGCCGACCACGTCATGCGTTCGGCCATGAGCCGGCTGTTCCGCGAGGAGCCCGATGTGCGCGAACTCATCAAGCTCAAGGCAGTGTACGAACTGCTCGAAACCATCACCGACAAGTGCGAGGATGCGGCCAACCTGATCGAGGGCATCGTCCTCGAAAATTCCTGATCGTCCCCGGCGACTGAACTTTAGATTTTTCAATGCAAACTGCACAGACCGCCCTCTGGGTCGTGGCCCTGCTCGTCTTCATGGCCGTCGCCTTTGACTTCATGAACGGCTTTCACGATGCCGCCAATTCGATTGCCACGGTGGTGTCCACCGGCGTGCTCAAGCCCGGCCATGCCGTGGTGTTTGCCGCCGGTTTCAACCTGCTGGCCCTGTTCATCTTTCACCTCAGCGTGGCTGCCACGGTCGGCAAGGGCATTGTCCAGCCCGGCATCGTCGATACGCACGTCGTGTTCGGCGCGCTGATGGGCGCCATCGCCTGGAACATCGTGACCTGGATCTACGGCATTCCCAGCAGTTCCTCGCATGCGCTGATCGGCGGTATCGTGGGCGCGGTGATCGCCAAGTCCGGCCCCAGCGCCCTGGTTGCGGGTGGCATCGCGAAAACCGTGGCCTTCATTTTCATCTCGCCGCTGCTGGGCTTTTTGCTCGGCTCGCTGATGATGGTGGCCGTGTCCTGGATCTGCCTGCGCACCACGCCGTCCAAGGTGGACCGCTGGTTTCGCCGCCTGCAACTGGTTTCGGCCGGCGCCTACAGCCTGGGCCACGGCGGCAACGATGCCCAGAAAACCATCGGCATCATCTGGATGCTCCTGATTGCCACCGGCTACACCGCCGCGGGCGACGCCGCGCCGCCCACCTGGACCATCGTGACCTGCTACGCGGCGATTGCCGCCGGCACCATGTTCGGCGGCTGGCGCATCGTCAAAACTATGGGCCAGAAGATCACCAAGCTCAAGCCGGTGGGCGGTTTCTGCGCGGAAACCGGCGGCGCCATCACGCTGTTCCTGGCGACCATGCTGGGCATTCCGGTCTCGACCACCCACACCATCACCGGCGCCATCGTCGGCGTGGGCTCCACCCGGCGCGCCTCGGCCGTGCGCTGGGGCGTGGCCGGCACCATCGTCTGGGCCTGGATTTTCACCATTCCGGCGGCGGCTTTGGTGGCTGCGGTGGCTTACTGGATCAGTTTGCTGCTGTTTTAATGGGTAAAGATGCTGTAGCTCGGCCAGACATGCCTGCGGGCCAGCTTGGCAACCTTCGCTCATCAGCGTAACCCGGCCATTTACCAGTCCTCCTTCACCGCCAGCACCGCGTCCCGGCCCGCCGCCGCGCGCCCGGCCAGCCAGGCGGTCAGCGTGCCCGCCAGCACCACGGCGGCGCACAGCAGCCCCAGCCGCAGCCACGGCACGCGCAAATCCATGGTCCAGTGAAAGCTTTGCGGATTCACCACGAACACCAGCACGGTCGAAACCGCCAAGCCAAGTGCCAAGCCGGCAAAAGCGCCAATCACCGTCCAGGCCGCGCCTTCGCCGGCCACGACCGTCAGGATTTGCCGGCGCGTCAGCCCCAGGTGCGCCAGCAGGCCGAATTCCTTGCGCCGCGCCAGCACCTGCGCGCTGAAGCTGGCGGCCACGCCGAACAGGCCAATCGCAATCGCCACGCCCTGCAGCCAGTAGGTCACGGCAAAGCTGCGGTCGAAAATCTTCAAGGACGTGGCGCGGATCTGGCTGACCGAGGCCATTTCGAGCAGCGCGCCGCCGCCCGACTGCGCATCGGCCAGGCCGCGTATAGCCTGCTGCACCTCGGCGTCGGCTACCTTGCCGTCGAGCCACAGCGCCAGGTCGTTGACGCGCTTATCGCCGCTCAGGCGCTCGAAATCGCGCTGCGCCAGGGCGATGGCGCCGAACTGGCGCGCATAGTCGCGCCACACGCCGGCCACGTAGAATTTCTGGTTTGCTATTGAATCAGTAGCTGCTTGCGCCCGTCCCGCCTGCGCAAAAGCACTAAAAGCCTGTGAAAGTGGCAAAAACACCGTACCGGGACGGGCTCCATACAGATCGACCATCGCCTCGCTCACGTAAATGCCGATCTGCCCGGCCGGCACGGGCAGCGCCTCGCCGACCAGCGGCAGGGCCGTCGCCGGATCATCGATGGGCCGGGAAATCAGCGTGACGGCGGGCTTGCCGGCATCCAGCAGCAAGGGCATCGAGCGCAGCGTGCCGACCCGCGCCACGCCGGGCAGGCGGGCCAGCGCCTGCACGAACTCGGGCGAAAAGTAAGCCGTGTCGCTGGCCGCGCTGCTCAGCGTGGAGCGCACATACAGGTCGGCGGGCAGCACCACATCGAGCCAGTGCGTGACCGAATCGCGAAAGCTCGCCACCATCACCGTCAGCGCCACCGCCAGGCTGAGCGAGGCGACCACGCCGCTGACGGCTACGGCCGCGCTTTCACGCACCCGGCGCGCGCGCTCGACCGCCAGCATCGGCAACAGGCGGTGCCGGGTCCACGGGCTGAGCCGGTCGTAGAGCAGCGTGATCAGCCACGGCAGCGCGGTGATGCCGCCGACCAGCAGCAGCGCCACCGAAAAGTAAGCCGCCAGCGGAATGCCGAAGACCGGCGGCAGCATCGCCAGCGCAACGCCAGCGGCGATCAATAACAGGCTCAGCCAGCGGCCAGAACCGGCACCGGGCGCCAGGCCCAGCCCCTTGAGGGTTTGCGCCGGCGGCAGCTTTTGCGCCGCCCGAGCCGGCCACCAGCCGCCCACGCCGGCCGCCGCCACGCCGAGCGCGCCGTAAGTCAGCGCGGCCCCACTGCTCCACTGCAGCGTCGGCGCGACGCCGGAAAAATAGCCGCCGCCCAAATCCCCGCCCAGCAGCCGCAGCGCCAGCGCCGCCAGCGCGGTGCCCAGCGCAATGCCGGCCAGGCTGCCGACAAGCCCCAGCGCCAGCGATTCGATCAGCACCAGCTGCAGGCGCTCGCGCCCGGTTAGCCCCAGCACTCCAAGCAGGGCAAACTGCTGCGCCCGCTTGGCCACGCTCAGCGACAGCACCGAGAACACCAGAAACGCGCCGGTGAACAGCGCCACCAGCGCCAGCACCGTGAGGTTGACGCGGTAGGCGCGCGACAGATTGCTCACGCGCTCGGCGGCGTCGCCCGGCGCGGTGGCGGTGATGCCGGGCGGCAGTTGCAGCGATTCGATAAAGCTGCGCGTATCCACGCCGGCCTTCAGGCGCACGTCGATGCGCGAGAGTTGGCCGCTGCGGCTGAACAGATCCTGCGCCGCGCCGATGTCCATGACGGCCAGCGGCCCGCCGCCGGCGTTCACGCTGCCCGCGACCGTGACGCTGCGCAACTGCAAGCCATCCTGCAACTGCAGGCGGCCGCTGGCGAAGACCTGGCGCGCCGCCGGGTTGAGGAACACCGTGCCCGGCACGAACAGCGCCATCCGCTCCGCGCCCTTGAACGGCACCGGCATCAAGCCCGGCGCGACCGACGCCACGGCCAGCGCATCGACGCCGATGATGCGGAGCAGCTGGCGCCTAGCCCTGTCGCCGTTTTCATCAAGCGCATAGGTCGAGATTTCGAGCACCGGGCTGGCCATCGCCACCTGGCCGCTGTTGGCCACGCGCGCGTACAGGGCTTCGTCAAAACTGCCTTGCACCGCCCGCAATTCGAGGTCGGGCTGGCCGTTGACGGCGCGCACCGCCTGCGAGAACTCGCTGAGCGCCGAGGCATTGATCAGGTGCACCGAGAACGCCAGCGCCACGCCCAGCATCACCGCCACGACGGCGGCGGCATTGCGCCAGGGGTGGTGGCGAAGTTCTTGCCACGAAAAGGTCTGGAGCAGGGCGCGCATGCGGCTGATTTTTCCCGGCCTCAGTCGGTGATGCCGTCGGCGCTCAAATGCAGCACCCGGTCGGCGCGCGCCGCGGCGGCGACTGAATGCGTGACCAGCACCATCGCCGCGCCGTGCTCGCGGGTCTGGGCGATCAGCGCGTCCATCACCCTGGCGGCGGTGGCCGGGTCGAGGTTGCCGGTTGGCTCGTCGGCCAGCAGCAGGCCGGGCCGATGCACCAGCGCCCGCGCAATCGCCACGCGCTGCAGCTGCCCGCCGCTCAGCTGCTGCGGCAGGCGCGACCCCAGTCCGCCCAGGCCGACCGCTTCCAGCAACGTTTGAACGCGCGCGTCGTCGGGCTGGCCCAGCAGCAACAGCGGCAGCGCGACGTTTTGCGCCACGTCTAGGTGCGGCAGCACATGAAAGGCCTGGAACACAAAGCCGACATGGCGGCGGCGCAGCAGCGCGCGCTGGTCGTCGCTCATCGCGCCCAGGTCGGCGCCGTTGAGCAGTACCGTGCCTTCGTCCCAGCTGTCGAGCCCGGCCATGCAGTTGAGCAGCGTCGATTTGCCGACGCCCGACTCGCCGACGATGGCGACGAATTCGCCGGGCGCCACGCTAAGGCTGACCTGGCTGAAGACGATGGTGTCGCCGTAGCGCTTGCCGAGCTGGCTGATGTTCAGGCTCATTGGAAAGCGTCTGTCCGGGCCTTCACCAGATCGAGCACCTGCTCCAGCGCCGTCGGGTCGTCGCAGGCCACCACGCGCCGCTGTGGCATGGAGCGCAGCCAGGTGATCTGCCGCTTGGCGAGCTGGCGCGTGGCGAAAACACCCTTGTCGCGCAGCTCGCTCATGGGGCTGGTGCCGTCCAGGGCCTCCCACGCCTGGCGGTAGCCGACGCAGCGCATGGCCGGCAAGTCGGGCGTCAGGTCGCCGCGCGCGCGCAAGGCCCTGACTTCATCGACAAAGCCCGAAGCCAGCATGGCGTCAAAACGCTGGGCGATGCGGCCGTGCAGCCAGGCGCGATCTGTCGGTTCAAGGGAAATAAGGGTTGCTGCGCTTGTCCCGCCTGCGTTGTCAGCTATGTTTTTGCTAGCGTTTCGCTGCTGGAAGAAAGACAGCGGCTGGCCCGACACGCGAAACACTTCGAGCGCCCGCGAGATACGCTGCGAATCGTTGGGCGCCAGCCGCGCGGCCGTGACCGGGTCCACCTGCGCCAGCTCGGCATGCAGCGCCGGCCAGCCTTTTTCAGCGGCTTCAATCGCCAGCACGGCGCGCACCGCCGCATCGGCCTTGGGCATCTCGTCCAGGCCGTCGAACAGCGCCTTGAAGTACAGCATGGTGCCGCCGACCAGCAGCGCCAGCCTGCCGCGCGCGCTGATCTGCGCGATCAGGCGCTGCGCGTCCAGCACGAACTCGGCCGCGCTGTAGGCATGCAGCGGGTCGCGGATGTCGATCAGGTGATGCGGCACGGCGGCCAGTTCTTCAGCGCTGGGCTTGGCCGTGCCGATGTCCATGCCGCGATAGACGAGGGCTGAATCGACGCTGATGATCTCAACTGGGACATGTTCGGCAATCGCCAGCGCGGCGGCGGTTTTGCCCGACGCGGTGGGGCCGGCCAAGGCAATATAAGAGGTGTTCGGGGGGGATGCGCTGTGCGCCGGTGCAAAGGAAACGGACATGCGCCCGAGGCTACCAGAAAGGCGCGCCGGCCCCGGACCCAAGGCCTACCGCTGGGTGACCAGCGTGCCCGCCGCACGGGCGCCGAACAGGTCGGCCAGCGCCACGCGGTATTGCGCCTGCCCGAGCGTGTTGGTGTTGAAGTGCGAGCCGCCCTCGACCAGCACGAAGGCCTTGGGCTGCTGCGCCGCTTCATACAGCTTGCGGCCCAGTGACGGCAGGATCATGGTGTCTTTCGTGCCATGCACGACCAGCAGCGGCGAGCCCAGGCGGGCCACTTTTTGCACCGACTCGAAAGGCTGGGTGATCAGCGCGCTCAGCGGCAGCCAGCCCCATTTCATGGTGCTGACCACATCGGCGATGGAGGTGAACGTGCCCTCGACAATCGTGCCCGCCTCGTCATGGACGCGCGAGGCCAGCTCGATGGCCACCGCGCCGCCCAGCGAATGGCCGAAGATGTAGCGCGGCTGGCCCGGATGATGCGCGGCCAGCCAGCGCCAAGCGGCCTGCGCGTCTTCGTAGGCCATGTTTTCAGACGGCAGGTCGGGCGAGCTTTTGCCAAAGCCCCGGTAATCGACGGCCAGCACCGAAAACCCGAGTTCCTGCATGCGGCGGATGCGCGGCGCCGAACCCTCGACATTCCAGCGCGCGCCGTGCAGGTACAGCAGCAGCGGGGCCTTGGCGCCGTTCCAGCCGGTTTGCTGCTTGTCGGCCGGCAGCCACAGCCCGTGCAGTTTCACCGGGCGGCCGGTGGTTGTCGAATCAAAGCCGATCCAGACATTCTGCATGTCCCGCGCCAGTTCGGCGCTGCCGCCCCAGCTGCGGTCGCTGGGCTGGAAGATCCAGCCGCGCTGCTGTTCATCGAGCGTGGCGCAGCCGGCCAGAATCGCGAATGTCAACAGCAGGGTGGAAAGGATGGGCCAGTGTTTCATGAGATGTCCTGATCAGTTTCACCGCAAATAGTTCGCCATCCGGCATTTCCCTAGTGATGGCCCATGGCGCTAGCGCCCGCGCAAAAACAGGCTGTCGAGTTCCTTCAGGCTGAGCTGGCGCCAGGTCGGCCGGCCGTGGTTGCACTGGTCGGAGCGTTCGGTCGCTTCCATCTGGCGCAGCAGGGCGTTCATTTCATCAACGGTCAGCCGCCTGTTGGCGCGCACCGCGCCGTGGCAGGCCATGGTGCCGAGCAGCTCGTTCTGCGCGCGCTGAATCACGGTGCTGGCGTCATGCTGGGCCAGTTCGGCCAGCACACTGCGCGCCAGTTCGACCGCGTCGCCCGCAGCCAGGCTGGTCGGCACGGCCCGCACCGCCAGCGTTTTGGGCGAAAAAGGCGTGATCTCCAGTCCCAGCAGGGCCAGCGTGTCGGTTGAGGCTTCAGCCGTGGCCACTTCCTGCGCCGTGGCGGCAAACGTCGCCGGGATCAACAGCGGCTGGCTGGCGATGCGCGAGGCATCGAACTGGCTTTTCAGCCGCTCATAGACGATGCGCTCGTGGGCCGCGTGCATGTCCACGATGATCAGACCCTGGGCGTTTTCGGCCAGGATATAGACGCCCTGCAGCTGGGCGAGGGCGCGGCCCAGCGGCCAGTCGCCCTGGGGCAGGCTGCTGGTTTCAGGCGGCGCGCTGGCCTGCGGGTTTTCCGTGGGGGCAGGGGGCGCACCCGGCATCGGGCTGCTGGGGGCCGACGGGCGGCCTGTTCCCGGCGGCGCCGGCCACAGGGCTTCAAAGTCCGAGGCGTGGCTGCCCTGGTTTGCTCTGAAATTGATAGCTGGTTGCGCCCATCCCTGTTGCGCAAATGCCTTGTTTGATTCAAACATACCGCCAACGACCGGCTGCACGGCGCTTTCGGCCGCCGGTTTGTCGGCAAGGGCCGCGCCTGCGCGCGGCGCGGCCAGCGCATCCTCGGTCGCGTGGCGCACCGCCTGATGCACCTCGCGGCTGTCGCGAAAGCGCACCTCGATCTTGGTCGGATGCACGTTCACGTCGATCCGCGCCGGGTCGATCTCGACATACAGCGCATACACCGGCTGGCGCTGGCCGTGCAGCACGTCTTCGTAGGCGCTGCGGGCGGCGTGGCTCAGCACCTTGTCGCGCACGTAGCGGCCGTTGACGTAGGCAAACTGCTGGTCGGCGCGCGTGCGGGCGGCGTCCGGAATGCCGGCCCGGCCCCAGACGCGAACGGCGGGCCGGCCATCGGCGCGGCGGGCGCTGCTTTCGTAATGCACTGCAATCGACTGCTCGACGAACTCCGCGCCCAGCACGTCGGCCAGGCGCTGGTCGTGGTGCGGCAGGCTGTGCTCGCCGGCCAATGCGCCGCTGCAGGCGCGCCACTGCTCGACCAGCTTGCCCTCGTGCCAGATGGCAAAACCCACGTCGGGCCGCACCAGCGCATGGCGGCGCACGGCGTCGATGCAATGCGCCAGTTCGGTGGCGTCGGTCTTCAAGAATTTGCGCCGGGCCGGCGTGGCGTAGAACAGCTCGCGCACCTCGACGCTGGTGCCGCGCGCGCGGGACGCCGGCTTGATCTCGCCGGTGCGGCCATCGAGCTGCCAGGCGTGCTCAGTGTCCAGTGTTCTGGACAGCAGGCTCATGTCGGCAATCGAGTTGATCGCGGCCAGCGCCTCGCCCCGAAAACCCATGGTGCCGACGGCTTCCAGGTCCTGCAGCGACGCGATCTTGCTGGTGGCGTGGCGGCGTAGCGCCACCGGCAATTCTTCGCGCGGAATGCCCAGGCCGTCGTCTTCGACCAGGATCAGCCGCACGCCGCCCGCCGACAGGCGCACCGTGACCTGCGTCGCGCCGGCATCGAGCGCGTTGTCCAGCAGCTCGCGCACCACCGACGCCGGGCGCTCGACCACCTCGCCAGCCGCGATCTGGCTGATCAGTTCATCGGGAAGGTCACGGATGGGGCGGCGCGCGGCCGGGTCTTGAGGCGTCATGAAGCGCCGATTCTAGGCGCAGCACCGGCTTGCCAGGCCGCCTTTACCGGGGCTCAGGCCCGTACACAGCCGCGATGCGGCGCACCCGGTTGAACCTGCAGTCAGAACACTTGCAGCAAGCGCAGGTTCAGCCGCGTGGCTTCCTTGAAGCCATTGCTGACGGAAACATCCCGCCCCAGCGTGGCCAGCAGTTGCGTCTTCGGGGTGACGAAGACCGCTGCTCCCAGCTGCAGCTTGTCAATGGTCGCGGCGGCGTCCTGGCGGCTGCCATCGAGCCTGGTTTCGCCGTTGCGGGTACGCGAAAGGCCAAGCCGCAGATCCCAGCCGGGCTGGAGCGCGTAACGCATGAAGCCTTGCACCTGGTAGGAGGCTGACTGCGTCAGCGCCTGGCCCGCCGGGTTGGCCCGGTCATTGCGGCCATATGCCGTCACATCGGCGGCCAGATCGAGCGTCAGCTTGTCACCCAGGCCCTGGATGTAGCCCACCTGCAGCACGTATTTCCAGCGGTTTTCACCCAGGTTCAGCGCCCTGGAGGTGTTGTAGCTGCCGGTAGGCGCAAACAGGTAGGGCGTGAAGCCCAGGTAGCGTTTGTTCTCGGGTTCATGGATGGTCCACACCGTCGCGGCAAGAATCAGGTCGCCCATGCCGGAACGCTGGCCCAGCACCGGAGCCAGATCGCCAGTGGCTTTGAGCTGGCCGAAAGGCAGCAGCAGTTGCGGGCCGACCCGATAACCCCCGACCGTGGTGAAGTGCAGCAGGCGCACGATGCCGATGTCTGAATCCAGTCCGTTGTTGCCGGGAAGCTGTTGTTTGTTGGCGTAGAGGCTGTTGCGTTCGGCGTGCTGCATGTAGAGCAGGCCCACGGTGGTGCCTTCTGGCAAAGCGGTGTAGTCGCCAGCGTCGATGTCGATGGCCCGGGCCGCGCCGGCCAGCAGGGTGAGGCTCAAGCCCAGCAGCAAGCTATTGCGTGCGCGATTGGAAATTTTCGGAATATTCATGGTTGTCTCTTGTTGGTATGTTGTCGATGGGAAAGGGGCGCGGACCGCGCATCAGATGCGCTCGAAAATCGCCGCGATGCCCTGGCCGCCGCCGATGCACATCGTGACCAAGGCGTAGCGGCCCCCGATGCGCTGCAGCTCGTGCAGCGCCTTGACGGTGATCAGGGCGCCGGTCGCGCCAATCGGGTGGCCCAGCGAGATGCCCGAGCCGTTCGGGTTGACCTTGGCCGGATCCAGCCCCAGGTCGCGCGTGACGGCGCAGGCCTGCGCGGCAAACGCTTCGTTGGCCTCGATCACGTCCAGGTCGCTGACCGTCAGGCCGGCTTTCTTCAGCGCCAGCTGCGTGGCCGGCACCGGGCCGATGCCCATGTACTTCGGATCGACGCCGGCATGCGCGTAGGCGACCAGGCGGGCCAGGGGCTTGAGGCCACGCGCTTCGGCAACGCCCGCTTCCATCAAGACCACGGCGGCGGCCGCGTCGTTGATGCCCGAGGCGTTGCCGGCGGTCACCGTGCCGTTTTCCTTGACGAACACCGGCTTGAGCTTGGCCATGTCGGCCATGGTGCAGTTGGGGCGGAAATGCTCGTCCGTGTCGTAGGCGACCTCGCCCTTGCGGCTTTTCAGCATCACCGGGACGATCTGCTCCTTGAAGTAGCCCGCCTCGATGGCTTTTTGCGCGCGGTTGTGGCTTTGCACGGCCAGCGCGTCCTGCTCTTCGCGGCTGATGCCGTATTTGGCGGCGATGTTCTCGGCCGTCACGCCCATGTGGATGGTGTGAAACGGGTCGTGCAGCGCGCCGACCACCATGTCGATCATCTTGGTGTCGCCCATGCGCGCGCCAAAGCGCGTGGCCAGGCTGGCGTAGGGGCCGCGGCTCATGTTCTCGGCGCCGCCGCCGATGGCGATGTCGGCGTCACCCAGCAAAATCGACTGGCTGGCCGAGATGATGGCCTGCAGGCCCGAGCCGCACAGGCGGTTGACGTTGAACGCGGGCGTGCCTTCGGCGCAGCCGCCGTTGACCGCTGCCACGCGCGAGAGGTACATGTCTTTCGCTTCGGTGTTGACGACATGGCCGAACACGACGTGGCCGACATCCTTGCCTTCGACGCCGGCGCGCGCGAGCGATTCGCGAACGACCAGCGCGGCCAGTTCGGTGGGCGGCGTGTCCTTCAGGCTGCCGCCAAAGGTTCCAATGGCGGTGCGCACACCGCTGACAACGACTACTTCACGGGTCATGGGAGTTTCCTTAATCAAATATTTTTTGCATAAGCCATGCGTTCACACGCGGCTGTTGGGGCTGTTGGCGGCGCGAAACCGGCGTGGCTGGATCACCCAGGCGTCGTGCCCGACCGCATCCGGCGCCGTGACCGACACGCGCCGCGACAGCCAGCAACGCGTTGGCAGCGTCCAGTCGGTCGCGCTGGCCCGCAGCGCGGCGCGGTCGCCGGGCAGATGGGCCAGCGCCGTGCGAATCGCGTCGATGTGTGCTTGCTCCAGTTCGCGGACGATGAAGACCAGCCGCCCGCGACCATCTTCGAAAGGACTGTCCGTCGGCCAGGCCGTCAGGTGAACCGGGGGATAGGCCAGGTCTTGCACGCATTGAATGACCTGCGGGCGCGGCTCGCCCTGCAAGCGCAGCAGACCCTTGACGCGCAAGAGCCCGGCAGCGTGCTGGCGCAGGATCTGTCCCATCACCACCGAGAAGCCGTACCACGGCACGGCCTGCTCGAAAGTAACGACGAAGCTGCTGACGCGCTGGGTGTGCAGGACCGGGACGCCGCGCTGGCGCGGCGCGCGCGCATGCTTCAGGTAGCGGCCTTCGCCCACGGCGCCGGCTTCCTCTTCGATTCCGAACCAGGAGCCCAGGCTGAGCGGCCTGTCCGTCTTGCCGTAGATACCGGCACCCGTGAGAACGCCGGGGTCCGCGATGCCGTGGCGCACGCGGACCTGCGTGGCGTGCGGGTTGAAGGTGCGCAACTCGTTTTCGAGCCGCTCCAGCTCGGGCGTGGTGGCCTGGTCGCATTTGCTGAGCAGCAGCCGGTCCGCCATCACCACCTGCCGCCGGGCTTCCGTGAAGTCGCGCAGCTGGGTCAGGCCGTGGGTGGCGGAGATGACGGTCACCACGGCATCGCACACATAGCGGGCGCGCACGAAGGGGTCTTCCATCAGGGTGTAGAGCACCGGCACCGGATCGGCCAGGCCGGTGGTCTCGATCACCACGCGCGTGATCGGTGCAATTTCACGGCGGGCACTGCGCGCGAACAGTGTTTTCAAGGCGGCCACCAGATCACCACTGATGCTGCAGCACAGGCAGCCCGACTCAAGCAGCAGCATCTGGTCGTTGACGGTGTCCACCAGATGGTGGTCAATGCCGATCTCGCCGAACTCATTGATCAGCACCGCGACGCCAGCCATCTCTGGCTGGTGTACCCAATGGTTGAGCAAGGTGGTCTTGCCGCCGCCCAGGAAGCCGGTCAGCAGCGTCACCGGAATGCGGTCCACCGGGGCCTTGTTCACGCCGGGCAGGACAGGAAGGGGCATGGCGGTCGCTCCCATCACGCCCTGGCCGCGCGGAGTCTGGCCACGGTGTCCAGCACCGCCTCGGGGCGCTGCCCCGGAACGATCTGGGCAAAGTGGAACTGGCCCGCGCCCAAGGCCGGCAGTGCCTCGCCGGTGGCGAACGCTTCGCTGATATCCAGGCCCAGCGGCAAAGCGCCGGCATAAACGCCGGGCTTCGCGATCACCGCATCGAAACCGGCCATCGCATCCGCCGGCATCTGGATGCCCGAAGGCAGGCGCGAGGCCAGCGACCAGCGATAGTGCCGCGCCACGTTGATCACCGAACGATAGCGCTCCAGGTCAACGGGGCCGAAAGCGCTGTCGCCGGGCCGCTCTTCGAGCAGCAGGCCCGAAATCGGCAGCGTGGACACCGAGCGGATCAAGTCGGCCAGGTACATCGCGCCATCCTCGACGGTGTCGGGGTCCAGCGCAGTCTCCGGGAGTCCTGCCAGCCGGTTGGCGTGATGCAGCCAATGACGCGGTGACGGCATGGCCAATACCAGCGGTGTCTGCCCGCGCAAGTACGCCAGCACCGCCACGATCACCTCGGTCAATACCGCCTTGGCCCCCTCGGGTTCGAGCAGCTTGCGCAGCGCGGTCGCGGGCCGCCGCCGATTGCCCAGGCTGCCCGCCAGCCCGCCGTGGCGCTGGCTCCAGGAGTCGTAGAGGTCGCCCACCTCGACCACCGCCACATCCGGCTTGAGCAAGGCGTGCGCCTGCGAGAAATAGGCCAGGTACTGCGCCGCGTTCACCCACGGGTCCGCGCCATCGGCACTGAGCAACACGCGCGTGGTGTAGGCTGCGGACTTCAGCCAGACACGAATCGCGCCATTGCCCGCCGAACCCGGCAGTTGCCCGGCGAACGGGGCGGTCATTGCTTTTCTTCCTTGAGTCCGCCCAGGGCGGCCAGGCGACTCTCCAGCTCGGCGATGCGCACATCCTTGGGGTTGGTCATGTAGTTGGGCTGCGGCTGGTCCGCCGGATGGGTCAGCTCGGGATGCCCGCTGTACAGCGTGCCCACATCGTCACCCCAGCAGCCGAAGTACTGCAGATGGGCTGGCGGCCGGGGCTGATTCCAGGTCTTGACAAACTCGGCATACGGCACGCCCCGCGCCCGGCGGGCCTGGCGCTCCTGCTCACGCAGTGCGGCCGTGGCGGCGTGGTCAATCGCCAGCGTGGCCGGGTCGAACTTCACCTTGTACAGGCGCGTGGCGACGCCGGGAGACATCAGTCCTTCCTCGATGTCCTTGACCACGGCTTCCGGGTCGCGTTCGAGCAGGTCGCCATACCCGGCGCCGGCCCCCTGGGAGATCATGAACAGCTCGCCGCGCTTGGAGATTTCAAAGCCCATGCCCATGTGGTGGGTGGTGTAGCTGGCCTCGTCAAACGGGCGCTCGTTCATGATTTCCTCGATGGAGTGCCTGAATTCGTGCGGCTTGTTGAGCAGCACGTCATAGACATCCACATCCTTGACCTTGCACAGCGGGTAGGTGCCGCAGGCATAGCCGCCGAACAGGCCTTGCAGGGGCGGAATCTTGGCGCCCTGGCAGACGGTCATGAAGCCCCACTGGTCGCTGTCCTTGGTCGCCACCATCATGGTGTAGCCCTGTCCGCCCCGGTACTTGCCGGGGGCGATGGCGTCGCGGGTCATCTTCTTGGAGACGAGCTGCAGGAAAGGCACTTCCTCCTCATTGAGTTCTTGCTCGCCAATGTCGGCCATGGTGGCAAAGATCGGCGCCAGGGCATGCTCGCCATCGCGGTCCGAGACCGCGCCGGCACCCATGCCGTTCAGGTCGGCGCACAGGTTGCCAAGGGTTTCGCCGTGCTGGCTCACACCGCCCCAGACGAAGGTGTTGATCATGTTGAAGGTCGGCGCGTGAACCTTGGTGTACTTTTCGGGGCAGCTGTAGAGAAACTTCGCCACCGCGTGCTGGCCGGCCGTGAAGCCGGTGAAGATGGACATCAGGCTCTGCGAGTTCGGCGCATCGTAGGAGCAGTTGACAATCGAGTGCGGATCGGTGATGACCTCGATGGGTGCAAACGCCGCCTGGCCGCGCGGCAGGTCCGGCCAGACGTAGCACAGGAACACCTGCGCCAGCATGCCCTTGAGACCGGCCACGATGGTGTTGGTGGCGCGGTTGGTGAATTCCGGGCTGGAGCCCCGGAAGTCAAAGATCAGCCGGTCGCCGGTCTTGGTGAGCTTGCAGTTGATCTTCACCACGCAGTTCTCGCGCAGGGTGGAGTCCTGGATGATGTAGGTGCGCACCGTCATGTCGGGCCAGGCGCTGACGCGGCGCTTGACTTCGGCCCGCACGTTTTCCATCGTCAGGCGCAAGGTGGAGATCAACGACTCGGGGCCGTCGGTGTTGAGCGTCTCCTCGATGCGCTGCTTGATGCGCAGGCAGGCGAACAGCTTGACTTTCATGTCCTCGTACTGCAGCTTGGGTTCGCGCACCGAGTTTTGCAGGAAGGTCAGGATGTCGCGCTTGATCTGGTAGTTCTCCACCACCTTGAACGGCGACATCTTCAAGCCTTCATCGCTCGGGCTCTCGGCCATCGAGGGCATGCCTCCGGGCTCAATGGCGCCGTTCTCGCCCTCGTGCACGGTGGAGGCCACCCAGCAGACCAGCTTGCCGTCGTGAAAGACGGGGATGATCATGCTCTGGTCGGTGTTGTGGACGTTGCCGTAGCGGGAGTCGTTGTGGATGAAGCCGTCCCCATCCCGCACACCTACCGTGGGGTCGTTGATCCAGTTCTTGATGATGAACTTGATGGGGTGATGCACCAGGGCCGAGAAAATCAGGACGCCACCGGCACTGGCAATGGCCAGGTCGCCCGAGGCCGAGTACACGCCGGTGATCACATCGCCCCACTTGGCGCCGGGGGCCGCGCCCATCTGCTCCACCATCTCGTAGCCTTCATCGCAACCGGCCTGGATGCGGTCCCGGATCTTGGCCACCGTGTGCGCATCGCTGACTTTGTGGATGCAGGCGTCCTCGACATCGGTGCGCGGCATGATGTCGTGGTTTTGCATGATCTCCGGGTCCGGCCCCAGAAACAGCGTGGTGTCGTTGAGGAATTTGCGGATCAATTGAATCTCGTCCGCGCTGGGCAAGGCCGTGCCTTGTGCTATTGATTTGTTGCTCATTTGGATGTCTCTTTGTAGGTCGGTGAAGGCTGGTCCGGTGCCTGTCAGGCACGCAGGAACCAGGAGGCGCCCTGGCGGGCGGCCACGAAGTTCCAGCCCGGATTCACCAGGAAAGTGGTGACTTCCGAGGCGATGATGGCGGGCCCCGCAATCTCGACGCCGGGTTCTATGGCTGCGCGATCCCACACCGGCGTTTGGACTTCGCCGGCCAGGCCCACGAAGTGGCAGGTGCGGTGCGAGCCGGGCCTGGGTGGCTTGATCCGATGAATGGCATCGACTGGCTTGATGTCCTCGAACTGCACTGTTTCGTGCTGCACATAGGCGGCGACGCGAAGCGTGTTGATGCGGATGCCCGCCTCTGGCGCCTGGCTGCCCTCGCCGAAGCGCTTGCCGTAATCTTCCGAGAAGCGGGCGATCAGCGCCAGCACATCGGACGGGCCATGCACCTCGTGTTTTGGAATCACGGCCGTGGTCTGGACCAACTGGTTGCCGTAGCGCATGTCCAGCTCCAGGCTGTGCAGAATCTGCTCGCGCGGCATGCCCTGGCGCAGCAGGTCTTGCGTGCCGAGTTCCTTCAGTTCCGCCACGATGCTGTTGAAGCGCGCGTAGTCGTCAAAAATGTGGCGCGTGTTCGAGTCGTAGAGCACCATGTACAGCGACTGCTCATGGATGTGCAACTGGTGCATATTGCCCGCCCCGACGGCGGAAAATACCGAGCTGAAGGGCGGTGCCAGAATCTTGTCGATGTTCAGGTTCTGGGCAATGCCGCAGCAATGCAAGGGGCCGTTGCCGCCGTAGGCCAGCATGGTGAAGTCCTTGGGGTCGTAACCGCGTGCGCGCAGTTCGGTGAAAAGGCCGTTGGCCATGTTGTCGTCCACCTTTTCGCGGATCAGCAGGGCGGCTTCGATCACCGAGCAGTCCAGGTCGTCGCACAGGGTGTCTTCGATGGCGGCGACGGCACGGCGCGGGTTCAGCGGGATCGACCCACCTGCGTAGTTTTTCGCATCCAGGTAGCCCAGCAGCAGGTCGGCGTCGGTGACGGTCGGCTTCATGCCGCCCCGGTCGTAGCAAGCCGGGCCGGGATCGGAGCCTGCGCTCTGTGGTCCGCACTTGACGGTCTCGTACATGCGGTCATAGCTCGCAATGGAGCCGCCGCCAGCCCCCAGGGTCACCAGGTGAACCATGGGCACCGAGACCAGCCAGCGGTCGATGACCGGGTTGAAGTCATAGTGCTTGACGCCGCCATCCACCACAATGCCGATGTCGTAACTGGTTCCGCCCATGTCGGTGGCCACCACATTGCCCAGCCCAGCCTGCTTGGCCAGGTGTTCAGAGGCGCCGATACCAGATACCGGGCCGGAGTGGATGGTCTGCAGCGCATCGGTGGAATTGAGCTGCGCCATGCCGCCCGAGTTGTGAACCACCAGCATCGGTTTTTCATAGCGGTGCGCACGCAGGTTTTGCTCCAGGGCGGACAGCGCGTGGTACATCGTCGAGTGCAGGTAGCCGTCCACCACCGCAGACGTGGCCCGCACATACTCGCCTTTGCGCCCTGCCACCTGGTGCGACAGGATGATCGGAATCGCACCCAGGAAATGGGAGGGATACTCTTCCTGCAGGATTTCCTCGATGCGCTGCTCATGCAGCGGACTGACCACCGAGTTCACCAGCGCGACCACGATGATTTCCGCGCCCATGTCCACCAGCGACCGGATCTGCGTGCGCACGTCGTCTTCGTCCAGCGGCATGACCAGCTTGCCCTGAAAATCCATGCGCTCGCGCACGCCGCGAATCATGTGCGGCAGCACCAGCGGATCAGGCCGCTGGGCGTTGGGCATGTCTTGCTGGCCCAGGTTGTCCAGGCCTTCGCCGTAGCCCCGTGCGCGGCTCAAGGGCACGGTGGCCTCAAACCCGGCGGTGACGAGCATGCCGATTTTCGGACCCTTGTGCTCAATCAAGGCGTTGGTGCCCAGGGTGGTGGCATAGCGCACCGAATCGACCTGGGACAGAATCGTCTCCAGCTCCAGGCCAAGAACCTTGTTGGCTTTGCCCAGGGCTTCGTTGAAGCCGAGCGCCAGGTTGTGGTGGGTGGTGAGTGCTTTGGCCTCGATGTATTTACCATCCCAGACCACGAAACAGTCGGTGAAAGTTCCACCGATGTCAACAGATACACGTCTCATGTTGTCTCCTGAATTTATGAATTGATTGATTTAGTGCTTGTGGCCGTCGCTGTCGCTGCTGACTGCCGGGCCCACCACGGTGTCCTTGATCTCCTGGCGCCGTGCCCACTGTTCGCGCATGGCGGGCAGGGAGGGTTCCATGTCATGCAGGGGCGGATGGCCGGGGATGGCATATTCGGTCTCGACCATCGTTCCGCAATGGGGGCAGTAGTACTCCAGAATGCGCACCCATTCCGGGTCCGGGCTGAAGGTGAAGCGGTACTGCTCGGGATCAATGATGGGCGGGTGGATTTCGCGCGGATCGCGGTTATAGACCAGCAGGCCTTCCTTGTAGCCCTTGGTGGCGGAACCAATCGAGTGATCGCAGACGCGGCATTCCCACTGCTCGGCATCCAGGTCCAGCCGCAAGTATTCAGTCATCAATACTTTCATGATATTTAGTCCTTTTTGTTCAACAAGATGTCACCGCAGTCGCTGATGACGAAGGTCCATCCGTCCAGCACCCGGCAGGTGAAGTAGTCCTCTTCGAGGATGGCGGGGCCGCTGGCGTGATCGCCCGCCGTGAGCTTGGCCAGCTGGTAAACCGGCACGTCGATGCGACCCTGTCCGCGTGTGAGCACATTGCGCGTGGCGCTGGATTGGGCCGGTGCGCCTGTATGGAAAGCGGTGGAAGTGTCGGAGCCCTCGCGCAGGCGCTTGATGGCGACAAATTCCAGTTCGAGAATCTCTGCCTGGGAAAATTGTTCCGGGAATTGAGGCGCGTCGCCGAGCACCAGGGATTGTTCCTGCCCCTGCCTGTCGGTGGCTACCAGGCGGGACTCAAGCTCGTACTCGCCTTTGGCGTAGCCCTCGGCAAACATGTCGCGCGACGCCTTCAGGCCCAATGTCGCCAGCCCGTCTTCGAGGCCGGTCTGGCTGCGGTCGCTGAGCGCAATCGTGTAGCGTTGCGAAACATCGCAAGCGCCGATGCCATAGGCGCTGAACACGGCGGCCATCTTGGGAATGGCGACCCGTGTCATGCCCGCTTTTTCCGCGACACCGCAGGCATTGAGCGGCCCGGCGCCGCCAAAAGCCAGCAGCACGGAATCCTTGGACACCTTGGTGAAGAGATGCACCTCCTGGGCGATTCTTTCCTCGTAGGCACGCTCCATTTCCTGCAGTGCGGCGTCGAGCTTCAAACCCATTGGCGTGGCGATGTTGAGCATCACTGCGGTGGCGGCGCGGTCAAGGTCCAGCCCCATTCCGCCGCCAAAGTAGGACTTGGGATCGAACAGTCCGCAGAGCAGGCTGGCATCGGTGATGGTCGCCGACTGCCCGCCCCGGCCGAAGCAGGCGGGGCCAGGAACCGCGCCCACGCTTTCAGGACCGATCACGATTTTTTTGTGGTTCACCTTGAAAATCGAGCTGCCCCCCACCCCGGCGCTCATGATCTCGCACAAGGGGAACGAGACGCTGATGCCTTCGACGTGGCCACGCCGCACTTCGGCCACGGTGCCATTGAGGTACTGGCCGATATCGGAGGTGGTGCCGCCGACATCCACCGAAATCACGTCCGTGAAACCATAGCTTCTGGAGAACGACTTGACCCCTTCCATGCCGCCGCGCGGACCCGAGCCGTAGGTCTTGATCGCGACCGTCTTGGCGACCCGCGACGCATCGCCGTCATTGCGGAAGATGAGCAATGGATTTTTGGTGCGATAGGCGCGCAGGCGGTTTTCGGCGTTGAACAAAAAATGCTCCATCGCGGGATGGAGAAAGGAGTTGATCAGCGCCGTCCAGGTGCGGCGCACGAGGTCGGCATCGATGCTCAGCTCGCTGCCATACAGCATGGGCACGGCGCCCAGCAGGTGGCGCGGGTATTTGCGAAGCGCCACCTTGCGAAATTTCTCTTCCACTTCAATGAAGTTCTTGCCGCAAAAGCTGACGACGACGCGGCTGGCGCCCGCCGCAGTCAAGGCATTGATGGCCTTGACCACTTCAACCTCGGCCGCGTCACCCATGACGGTTTCGGCATCCAGCAAGACCACGCGCTCACCGACCAGTGCCTGAAACAGGCTGGGGTCATGCGCGGCCAGCCGGGTTGGCAAGTCGTGCGCACTGGCGTCGGTGATGAGGCCCAGGCGTTGCCCCTTGCGCTCGCAAATGGCATTGGTGCCTTGCGTCGTCGAGTAGCGGATGAGGTCCACTTCCTCCAGCAGGCGCTTGACATCCGGTGCGCCGTAAATGACGCCGGACGCTTTTTGCAAGCCTTCAAAAAAGCATTTGCTTAAATCGTAGGGCGTCGTCAGCACCTTGGTCTTCATGACCGACGAGTCGGTCCGTATGCAGATATCGGTGAGCGTCCCACCGTTATCGATGTTGATTTGCAAAGTCATATTCCTTCGGTCTCCTGTCGTTGATGTCCAGGGCACGCACTTAACCCAGTGGTGTTTGTCCCATCGCTCGCATGATCGAAGCACTTCTTGGGGTCAGGCCGGACTTGTGGCGCGGTCATCAAACAAGGTAGCGCGGTGAATTTCTGCGTATCCCTGTTTCGCAAATCGCATGCCTGCTTTTCAAAGACGAAAATATGCTTTCAAGCTGTTGATTTAATTGAATATTTTTCAATCAGAAGTTTTTTTCGGATAAACAGGTGACTGAATATCGGACAGGTGCGGGCGACTCCTGAAGACATGCTGCGACGCAGCATGAATGCCCGGCTTGCCATTGCGGGCATGCGCTTGCAATGCCGGTCTTTATTCCGCCAAATTTATTGAGGAGAAAATTCACATGCCGTATTCATCCGGCACGGCTGTGCAGGGGAATCCTTGTGAATTTCACTGACGCTGGGGTGCATGGCCGCAAGGTTGATCTCCACCTGGAGACCTTGTTGTTGTGGATGCAGGCCTGCGAGACGTTCGCCAGTGCGGCGCAGTCCAAGGCATTGAAGGCCGGTTATTTCGGCTTGGGCTTCAAGCCGGACACGAGATTTTCAAAGGGACACTGCCTTCCCGGGGGACGGCAGCCAGTGTCCGATGAATAGATGTACAGGTACCGCTCTGTCAGAGCGGCGTGTAGGGCGCGGTGCTGTGCCGTGATGCGCTTACCAGGCCTTCAAGGTCGAATCTCTTCAGCATGAGGTAAACCGTGCTCTTTGCGATTCCCAGATTGCGGGCCACTGCCGACACGTTTCCATTGCATTGCCGGATGGCGTTCAGCAGGGCAGTGCGCTCGGCCTGCTTGAAGCGTGTGAAATCGTTGCCATGCGGCCCATCGTCTCCAGGCGAAAACGTATTCTCGGCTCCATGGCCAAGAATTTCGGGCGAAAGATCAAACTCGGAGATCACGCTGTGTTGGCTGGTCAGCAGCATGCTTTCCACCGCGTTTTTCAACTCGCGAATATTGCCCGGCCACTCGTAATTCATCAATCGCTTGATGACACCCGCTGACATCGTCACATTTTCAATGCCGTGCTGGCGGGACAGCAGTTTCAGGTAGTGCTCAGCCAGCAGAGGAATGTCCTCGGCCCGCTCCCGAAGCGAAGGGATATTCACACTGGTGACCGAGACGCGATAGAAAAGGTCCATGCGGAAATTGCCATTGCGTATTTCCTTTCTCAAATCACGGTGGGTTGCTGCGATCAGGCGAAAATTCACTTTGCGCGGCCGGGTTTCACCCAGTCGATGAACTTCCCCCTCCTCAAGCACGCGTAGAAAATAGGGTTGAAGGTCCATCGGCATCTCACCTATTTCGTCCAGAAAGAGGGTTCCGCCATTGGCCGCTTCGATCTTGCCTGTCATCCCGCCTCGCTTGGCGCCGGTAAACGAGCCTTCGACGTGACCGAACAGCTCGCTCGTCAGCAATTCGCGCGAGAAGCCGCCACAGTTCAATGCGATGAACGGTGCATTTTTGTCGGCGTTGGCTTCATGGATTCCGCGCGCGAACACTTCTTTGCCCACCCCGGTTTCGCCAGATAGAAGTACGGGCACCCGCGATTTGGCCAGTTGCCGGGCGCGGAAAATGGTCTGCTTGATGACTTCGGACTGGCCGATGATGCGCTCGAAGGATTTATCGGCGGGGGCGGCAATGGGAACAGGAATGGACCAGCTTGTGCCATTGGAGCGTTGACGGCGATTGGGCAAGGTCAACAAGGTGCCGACTTGCCGCCCGTTGAGCATGACCGGCTCCAGGAATTCTTCTTTCGCCCAGGCGGGGAGCTGAGCGGACGCGAGGTCATTTCCGATCCTGATTTCGGCCAGTCGCGCGCTCGACGAGCTGCCATGCAGTCCTTCCAGTTCGCCCAGCATCAGTGTCGCCTTTCCATTGGCCTTGATCGCCCGGCCTCGACGGTCGAACAGGATGACGCCATCTCCAGAATTGTCAGAAATACGGCCGACACAAGCCTCCAGCAAGCTGTAGCGGATATCGAGTTCCGACTTGGCCAGCTGGCTTTCAATGCGAGCCGCCGTGGACACCACCAAAGCCAGGTTGTGGCGACCATAGGAATCATTCAATCCTGACACGTCAAGCGCGCCTAGCGTTCTGCCATCCAGAGGATCACGGATGACCGTGGCAGAACACGACCATCGTTTGATGCCTTCGCAGTAATGTTCAGCTGAATGGATCTGAACTGGCTGGCCGATTGCCAAAGTGGTTCCAATCGCATTCGTGCCACAAGACGACTCGCTCCAGTCGGCCCCGGTGATCAAATGCAAATTTTCAGCGGCATCCAGGGTCGTGGAATCACCTTCCATGTTTAAAACAGTCCCTCGCGGATCTGTGAGGACCATGACCGTACCCGTCTCCGCCAGGAAATCCCGCGCCAGCGCCATCACTGGCGCACTCACATCAAGCAATTCCGCGCAATAGTCCAGCAGTGTGTGCAGCGATTGCCCTGCCATTGGTACTGGCGCCTGGGCGCGGTTGGGATCCACGCTGGCGTGCTGGCATCGCCGCCATGACTCGTCGATCAGATGCCGCAGAGCGCTCGAATTCGTTTCGGTCCCGTTCAGGAAATCTTCCCACACGGACATGATGCGGCCATCGTTTTCTGGCAATGAAAACATTTGCTTTGAGATGCTGATTGGCATTTTGTTGTCTCCTATGCCTGTCTCTGTCTTTGTCTTTATATCGGTCCAGCCAGGAGTGTCCGCCCCAGCAGGATTGAGGCTTCATCACATCACAGGCTTGTCGTTTTCAGTGGGCGACCTTTTCAGGTGCGGCACCAAAACCTCTGATCGATGCGCTCTTGCACCTTTAGCGGTGAAATTCAAGCATGCTTCGTGCCAAGATGGTGAATATCAAATGCAAGTCCGCTTTGCACAGCTAGTCTCTTGGATTTTATGCTTTTGCCTCAAGGCCTATGCGTCTGAATTTAGGCTGGTATGCGTCCGATATATGGACACTTTTTACCTGATGCATAAGGTGCTGGACCTTTGTATGCCGTCTGGCGGTACGGGCATCGGGGAAAAGCGCTTGCCGACCTGTCAAAATCCGCTTCATGGAACTAGCTGCCTTTCTCATTGATTTCATCCTGCATGTTGACAAGCACCTCGAAACCTTCGTGGCCAGTTATGGTCTGTGGGTGTACGCGCTGCTCTTCGTGATTATTTTTGTCGAGACCGGCGTGGTTGTCATGCCGTTTTTGCCCGGCGATTCGCTGCTGTTCGTCGTCGGCGCGATGTGCGGCGTCGGTCTGATGAGCTATCCGCTGGCCGTGGGCGTGCTGTTCGCTGCGGCGGTGCTGGGCGACCAGTGCAACTATTCGATAGGCCGTTCTATCGGACCCAAGGTGTTCCAGTGGGAAGACTCCCGCTTCTTCAACAAGAAAGCATTCAACCAGGCGCATGCGTTTTACGAGCGCTATGGCGGCGTGACCATCATCGCGGCGCGCTTCATGCCGTTTTTGCGCACCTTTGCGCCGTTCGTGGCCGGCATCTCGCACATGAGCCGGGGCAAGTTTTCACTGTTCAACTTCGTCGGCGGCGCCTTGTGGGTGGGCGGCATTGTCACCGTCGGCTATGCGTTCGGCAACGTGCCTTTTGTCAAGGCGAACCTGGACAAGATCATCTGGGCGATGATCTTGATTCCCGGCCTGTTCGTGATCGTTGGCGCTTGGCGCGCGCGGCGGCAGGCTGGCGGTGCGCCGGTCCAGCCTTGACGCCTGCGCGAGGCTCTGGATGAATACGATTTCGACACAGCTTTCAGCGCTTCGCACCCTGCCAGAACTGCTGGCCTTTCGCGTGGCGCAGAGTCCGCAGGGCGAGGCCTACCGCGAATTTGATGCGGCCACCGGCCAGTGGAAGGCTACCCGCTGGGCTGAGGCCGGTGGGCGCATCGCGCAATGGAGCCAGGCCCTGGCGGCCATGCAGCTGCCCCGGCAGGCGCGCATTGCTGTTCTGCTGCCCAATGGCCTGGATGCGGTGTGCATCGACCAGGCGGCGCTGTCGCGGGGCCTGGTGCCGGTGCCGCTGCATGCCATCGACAACCCCGGCAGCATTGCCTACATCCTGTCGGACTGCGACGCTTGTGTGCTGATGGTGCCGTCGCTGGCGCAGTGGCGCGCGATAGAAAGTGTGGGCCTTGCGCTGCCGGCGCTCAGGCAGGTGGTGGTGACTGCACGCGAGGCCCTGCCCGCTGGCATCGGGCCGGTGTCCGTCATCTTGCTGGCCGACTGGCTGGCGGCGGGGCAGGGCACGGCGCATGCCGCGCAGCCGCCGGCCGAAGACGAACTGTCCGCCATCGTCTATACCTCGGGCACCACCGGCAAGCCCAAGGGCGTGATGCTGACGCACCGCAACGTGGTGTCCAACGTGCTGGCCATCCTGGAGCGCGTGGTGCCGACGGCGGGCGACGTGTTCTTGTCCTTTTTGCCGCTGTCGCACACCTTTGAGCGCACGGCCGGCTACTACCTGCCGCTGGCGGTGGGCAGCTGCGTGGCCTATGCGCGCTCGGTGGCCTTGCTGGCCGAAGACCTCAAGACCGTGCGCCCGACTGTGCTGGTGTCGGTGCCGCGCATCTACGAGCGGGTGTTTGCCAGGCTGCACGAGTCGCTGGCCGGCTCGGCCTTCAGGACGCGTCTGTTCAATGCCGCGCAGGCCGTGGGCTGGCGGCGCTTTTGCAAGGTGCAGGGCTTGCCGCTGGCCGCCGGCGAAGGCAGCGCCTGGGCGATGCTGGACCCGCTGCTGTGGCCGTTTCTGGATCGGCTGGTCGCGCGCAAGCTGCGGGCGCAGTTCGGCGGGCGGGTGCGCGTGGCCGTGAGCGGCGGCGCGCCGCTGTCGCATGCGGTGGCACGCTGCTTTCTGGGGCTGGGCGTGCCGCTGCTGCAGGGCTACGGCATGACCGAGACCTCGCCGGTGGTGGCGGCCAACGGCGTCGATGACAACGACCCGGCCACCGTGGGCCGCGCGCTGCCCGGCATCGAGGTGCGTATCGGCGACAACCGCGAGCTGCAGGTGCGCGGCCCGTCGGTGATGAAAGGCTACTGGAAGCGCGCCGAGGACACGGCGCGCGTGTTGACGCCGGACGGCTGGCTGTCCACCGGCGACCAGGCCGATATTCAGGACGGCCGCATCCGCATCATGGGCCGGATCAAGGAAATCATCGTCACCTCGACCGGCGAAAAGGTGCCGCCCGGCGATCTGGAACTGGCGATTGCGGTCGATCCGCTGTTCGCGCAGGTGATGGTGGTGGGAGAGAACCGGCCCTTCATTGGCTGCGTGGCGGTGGTCAACAAGGCCGAATGGCAGCGCCTGGCCGCGTCCCTGGGGCTGGACCCTATCGCTGCCGCCAGCTTGAGTCAGCCGGCGGTTCGCAAAGCCGCCTTGGCGCGCATTGCCATCCAGACCCGCGACTTTGCCCGCTATGCTGCGCCGCGCGCCATTTTCCTGACGCTGGAGCCCTGGACGATTGAAAACACCTTCATGACGCCGACGCTCAAGCTCAAGCGCAACAACCTGATGGCCCGCTATGCCGATGAGATCGATGCGATGTACCGTTCGCCAGACCGCAACGGCACGCCAGCCGGATAAGCCTGCGCCTGCCGTCAGGCCGGCTTTGCGCTTCTGGCCTTGATGTTGAAAGGCAAAAAAGACGACTCCTGAATTTCAGCGAGTCGTCTTTTTTTGCGTATCAGCCGGACGGGTTGCCCGCCTGCCCCGCCTGGACGGGGGAAACGATTGAATGCTTAGCGTTTTTTGCCGACTTCGTTGCCGATCAGGGCACCGGCGGCTGCGCCACCGACGGTTCCGATCGTGTTGCCAAAGAGGGCATCGCCGGCCACGCCGCCCAGCACTGCACCGGTTGCCGTGCCGATTTGCGCATTGGTCGGGCTGGTGCCGCAGCCGGTCAGGGCAATCAGCGAAGCGGCGGCGACTGACATCAGGATTTTCGTGTTCATAAATTCACCTTTTCTGTAGATCCAGACTGATTCGTCAGAACCCATCAAGTCTTGAAGTCCCGGCGCAGCCTGTAGTTCCAGTCTACTGTCCGCATGTAAACCGGACTGTAGGAGGACGCCGCCGACCTGTGTCGTATTGTTGCGAATGCAACCGGGTGCAGGCAACCCGCTCTACAGGGCGCGGTTGCGTGCCAGCGGTGGGTTTTTGGCGAAGTAGCGCGAGATGCCGCGCATCAGCGCATCGGCCAGTTGGATCTGGTAGCCGTCGCTGCGCAGCCGCGCTTCTTCCATCGGGTTGCTGATGAACGCGGTTTCGACCAGCACGCTCGGAATGTCGGGCGCCTTGAGCACCGCGAAGCTGGCTTGCTCGACCCGGGGCTTGTGCAGCTTGCCGACATTGCCGATCTCGCCCAGCATGGCGCTGCCCAGCTTCATGCTGTCATTGATCTGCGCCGTGGTACTCATGTCAAACATCGCGCGCTGCACCTGCGCATCCTTGGCCTTGACATTGATGCCGCCCACCAGGTCGGCCGAGTTTTCCTTGTCGGCAATCCAGCGTGCCGCGCTGCTGGACGCGCCTTTTTCGCTCAGCGCAAAGACGCTGGCACCCTGCGGTGTCTCGGTAAAGAAGGCGTCGGCATGCAGGCTGATGAACAAGTCGGCCTTCACGCTGCGCGCCTTTTGCACCCGCACATGCAGCGGCACGAAAAAATCGGCGTCGCGCGTCAGATAGGCGCGCATGTTGGGCTGCTGGTTGATGCGGTCGCGCAGGCGGTGCGCAATCTGCAGCACCACATCCTTTTCACGCGTGCCGCCGGGGCCGATGGCGCCGGGGTCTTCGCCGCCATGGCCCGGGTCGAGGGCGACGATGACCAGTCGGTCGGTCTTGTTGCCAAAGTCAGGCGCCGAATCGCTGCCTGAAAAGCTTGGCGCCTCGACCTGGGGCCTGGGTGGCGGCAGGTTGACCGGAGGACGCTCTTTTTCCACCGATGCAACCACCGGCGGCCGGGGAATGACCGGCCGGCCGGCGTTGGCGGCGATGCTTGCAGGCGGCACGGCAGCCAAAGGCGCGGAAGGCGAGGGCGTGGCAGCGGCCTTGCCCGATTGCTGCGCCATCAGGTTGCCCAGCGGGTCATTGCTGCCCGTGCCG
The DNA here is from genome assembly GCF_000015505.1 of Polaromonas naphthalenivorans CJ2. Taxonomy (GTDB): domain Bacteria; phylum Pseudomonadota; class Gammaproteobacteria; order Burkholderiales; family Burkholderiaceae_C; genus Polaromonas; species Polaromonas naphthalenivorans. The sequence continues at coordinate 1,248,238 of NC_008781.1, forward strand.
GCAGTGGGATTCGGCGGCGGCGCCGTGGCGGCCATGGCGGGTGGCGGTGCCGTGGGCGCTGCCGGCGCTGGAGCGGCAGCGGCCGGCTTGGCGGTGTTGTCGGCCAGCCGTTCGGCGATCAGCGCTTCCAGCGGGTCCACCGGCTGCGCCGGGTACAGGTCGAACACCAGCCGGTGCTGGTAGGCGGCCACCGGCGCCAGGCTGAAGACCTGCGGCAGCATCGGTTTTTTCAGGTCCATCACCAGCCGCACCACGCCCGGCGCGTTTTGCCCGACGCGAATGCCCGAGATGTTCGGGTCATCGGACTTGACCTTGGCCACCAGTTCGCGCAAGGCCGGGATCAAATCGATGCCCTCGATATCGACCGCCAGGCGCGGCGGCTCGGGAATGAAGAACTGGCGCGCCTTGATCTCGGTGTCGGACTCGATGGTCAGGCGCGTGTAGTCCTTGGACGGCCAGACGCGCACCGCGACGATGGTCGCGCCCCGCGCGATGTGCTGAGTGCCGAGCAACAGCACGATGCCGCCCATTTGCAGGACATGGCGGCGACTCGAACCCTCGGGAGACTTGTTGTTTTTCATGCGAGCAACTCCGCCCCCGTGGGGGTATAGGCCGTCAGGGTGATGAAACGGGACTCATCAGGCAACATCTCAATCGCCATCACCAGGTCGGGCTGGGGTAAATGATCACCTGCTTTTTCCGGCCATTCGACCAGCTTGAGCCCGGGGCTGGCGAAAATATCGCGAAACCCGGCTTCCTCCCACTCGCGCGGATCGTTGAAACGGTAAAAATCAAAATGCCAGATCAGCAATTCACGATTGTGGCCCGAGTCAAGACCAGTTGCAGGCAATGTGTAAGCTTCGACAACCGCATAGGTGGGGCTTTTGATACGCCCCTGCACACCCAGGCCCTTGAGCAGGTGGCGCACGAAGGTGGTCTTGCCGCTGCCCAGGTCGCCTTGCAGCTCGATCAGCGCGCGGCCAATGGCCGGCCGCCGGGCCAGCGCCCGCGCAAACGATTCGGTGGCGGCCTCATCTAGCCAGGCCATGTTTTTTACAATCAGCGGATGCCGACCTGCAATCAGTGGAACAGTCATCAATTCGTCTCTCACATTCAAACCTGGGCGCGCGAGCTTGGATTTTCGCAAACCGGCATCGCGGGGGTGGACCTGTCATCGGCCGAACCCGGATTATCGGCGTGGCTGGCGGCAGGCTTTCATGGTGGCATGCATTACATGGAAGCGCACGGCCTTAAAAGAGCGCGGCCCGCCGAATTGGTTCCGGGCACGGTCAGCGTCATCACAGCGCGAATGGATTATTTGCCGGCTGCCACGCCGACCCAGCCGGGCCAATGGCAGGCGATGGAGTTCAGCCGCCTGCAGCGGCCCGGCGAAGGCATCGTTTCAAGCTATGCCCGGGGGCGTGATTACCACAAGGTGATGCGCGCGCGGCTGCAAAAACTCGCTGAACGGATCGGCGAGCATGTCGGCCCGTTCGGCCATCGCGCCTTCACCGACTCGGCCCCGGTGCTGGAGGCCGAACTGGCGTCGCGCAGCGGCCAGGGCTGGCGCGGCAAGCACACGCTGGTGCTCAACCGCGAGGCGGGCTCGATGTTTTTCCTGGGTGAAATTTATGTGGACATTGCGCTGCCGCCTAGCGCGCCGGTGACGGCGCATTGCGGCAGTTGCCGGGCCTGCATCGACATCTGCCCGACGCAGGCCATCATCGCGCCGTACCAACTCGACGCACGGCGTTGCATTTCTTACCTGACGATTGAACATGCCGGCCCGATTCCGCTGGAGCTTCGCCGCTTGATGGGCAACCGGATCTACGGCTGCGACGACTGCCAGCTGGCCTGCCCGTGGAACAAGTTCGCCCAGCGCAGCAGCCTGCCCGATTTCGACGAGCGCCAGGGCTTGAGCGGGCAGCAGCTCGCGACGCTGTTCGGCTGGACCGAGGAAGCTTTTTTGCGCTTCACTGAAGGCAGCCCGATACGCCGCATCGGCCATGAACGCTGGCTGCGCAACATTGCCGTCGCCATGGGCAATGCCCTGCGCGCAGGCGTTGCGGACGAGGCTGGGTTGCGGGCCAGCCTGCGGGGCCGGGCCGGTCACCCGAGCGAGGTGGTTCGCGAGCATGTGGCCTGGGCGCTGGGCCAGTGAAGCCGCCAAGGCCGGATTTTTAGCATCAAAATTGCCGTTTGCGCTTGATGCGTATGCATGAGCAGCTATTGATTAAATAGCAAAAACAGGCTGTCTCTCCATCAACCGTCACCAACGCAAGAGGCCCAGCGCAAACGGCAAACTCACCACGCCCAGCAGGGTGGACAGGGTCACCAGGCCGGCCACGTAGCCGCCGTTGTAGCCCATGCGCGCTGCCAGCACGTAGGCGCTTGATGCCGTCGGCAGGGCCGAAAAAGCCATCAACACCGTGCTTTGCACGGCAGACAGGCCAAACGCCCGGGTCAGGCCCAGCGCCATCAGGGGCAGCAGGAAATGCCGTATCGACAGCACGGCCACCGCCAGGGTCTTGGCCTGCGACAGATGCCCAAACTGCATGCCGGCGCCCGCCGCCATCAGGCCCAGCACGATGGACGACGCGCCGATGCGCGACAGCGTCGGCACCGACCAGTCCGGCAGGCTGAAGCCCAGCAGGTTCGCCGCCAGGCCCGAGGCGGTGGCCACGATCAGCGGGTTGCGCACCAGTTCGCGCAGGAAGCCGCGCCCTGCGTGCCGGGCCATGGGCCACACCGCCGCCACGTTGAACAGCGGTACGCACACGCCGATCAGCACCGCGATCAGCTGCAGGCCCTGGCTGCCCGCCAGCCGTTCGGCCAGCGCCAGGCCGATGAAGGAGTTGAAGCGAAAAGCCACCTGGGCACTGGCGGCATGCTCGCGAAGGTCAATATGCTGGCGCAGCCCGGGCAGATAGGGCAGGCTGTAGGCCAGCGCAATGCTCGCCAGCCCCAGCGTGAGGCCGGCGCCGATCAGGCTGGAAGTGGCGCCCAGGTCGAGTGGGGTCTTGACAATCGACTGGAACAGCAGCACCGGGAATAAAAAGTAGTAAACCAGGCTTTCCACCTGGCTCCAGACCGAGCGGTTCAGGGGCGTATGGCGGCACAGCAGGTAGCCGCACAAAATGAGCGAAAAGTCGGGAAGAAGAAGCTGCGCGTAAATCACCGGGCGAAGAATAACCGCAATCCATCCGGGTTTGCCCTTGTGTGTATTCCTCCAGACTATCCGAACAAGGTTCGACGGGCACAAGAAGGTGGCCGATACTTCAACGCTCGGGCTGGATTGAACGCCTGCCCCGCCTCTGCTTTTTTTATTGTCCTGCCACCCACATCACACCATGCACCCACAAAGCCAGTCCAGCATTGATGCGTTCATCGACGCCCTGTGGCTCGAAGACGGCCTTTCCAGGAACACGCTGGCCGCTTACCGGCGCGACCTGTCGCTGTACGCGGGCTGGCTCCATGCCAAGGAGCAGCAGCACAGAAAGCTCGACGACACGGACGAGGACGACCTCAAGGCCTATTTTTCATTCCGCCATGCGGCCACCAAGGCCACCTCGGCCAACCGCTGCCTGACGGTGTTCAAGCGCTACTTTCGCTGGGCGCTGCGCGAAAACCTGATCGCCGCCGACCCGACGCTCAAGCTCCAGTCGGCCAAGCAGGCTTTGCGCGTGCCCAAGGTCATGTCCGAGGCGCAGGTCGATGCCTTGCTCGCCGCCCCGGATGACGACACGCCGCTCGGCCTGCGCGACCGCGCCATGCTGGAGCTGATGTACGCCAGCGGCCTGCGCGTGAGCGAACTGGTCGGGCTCAAGACCTTTCATGTCGGTCTGAACGAAGGCGCGCTGCGCGTCATGGGCAAGGGCAGCGCGGAGCGGCTGGTGCCTTTCGGCCAGGTGGCGCGCGAGTGGATCGTGCGCTACATCGCCGAGTCGCGACCGGCCATCCTGGGCGGCCAGCAGACCGACGACCTGTTTGTCACCGGCCACGGCCATGGCATGAGCCGGGTGATGTTCTGGATGCTGGTCAAGAAGTACGCGCTGCTGGCTGGCATCCATTCGCCGCTGTCGCCGCACACCCTGCGCCATGCCTTTGCCACGCATTTGCTGAACCACGGCGCCGACTTGCGGGCGGTGCAGATGCTGCTCGGGCATGCCGACATCTCGACCACAACGATCTATACGCATGTGGCGCGCGAACGCCTGAAGTCGATTCATGCCGAGCATCACCCGCGCGGCTGACCGTGCTGAACGGCGGCAAGCCGGAACCCTTCAGCGGTACATGAATTCGCGGTTGAAGGGGTAGGCTGACTGCGCGCCCTTGATGGTTTCGCCCTGCCTGTCAAGGGCGGGCCGGGCTGCCAGCACCTGGTGCAGCGCGATCCAGCCCTGCTCGAAGCTCATGGCGCTGCCGGCCAGATAGAGGCGGTAGGCGCGCAGGATTTTTTCAGCGCGCTCAAGCCCGCCATCGGCGGCCAGCACGGCGCGCGCCTCGTCCAGCCGCGCTTCCAGCGCATCGGACCAGTCCCACAGCGTGCGCCCGTAGTGCGGCCGCAGGTTTTCGGTATCGACCATTTCCAGGCCGGAGTGCGCCATATGCCCGAGCACGGCGCTGATGTGCAGCAACTCGCCGCCCGGGAAAATGTATTTGCCGATGAAGTCGCCCATGCCGGCGCCCAGTTGCCGGTTGTCAACACCGCCAGCAGTAATGCCATGGTTCAGGGCCAGCCCGCCCGGGGCCAGCAAGCGCATGACCTTGCCAAAGTAGGCATCCATGTTGACCTGCCCGACATGCTCGAACATGCCGACGGACGATATTTTGTCAAAAGGTTTTTTTTCCGGCAGGTCGCGGTAGTCGCACAACTCGATGCGCACCCGCTGGCCCAGGCCCTTGGCGTCTATCAGTTGCTGCACATGCGCGTGCTGGTTTTTTGACAGCGTGATGCCGGTCGCATCGACGCCGTAATGCTCGGCCGCCCACAGCAGCAGCCCGCCCCAGCCGGCGCCAATGTCGAGGAAATGTTCGCCGGGCTGGAGCATCAGCTTGCGGCAGATGTGGTCGAGCTTGGCTTCCTGCGCCTGGGCCAGCGTCATGCCGGTTTCGCGGTAATAGGCGCATGAATAGACGCGGCGCGGGTCCAGCCACAGCGCATAGAAAGCATCGGAAACATCGTAATGAAACTGTATCTGCGTGGCGTCCCTGGCCAGCGTGTGCGCCGTGAGCGACTTGGCCCGGTGCCGCAGGGCGGTCCACCAGCCGGTATCGCTTTCAACCGGATTGCCGGGCAGCAGCTTGAGCGTGGCGCGCATCACGTCGCGCATCGCGCCTTCGAGCTGCAGCTTGCCCTCGACATAGTCCTCGGCCAGGGCGCCGATCTGGCCGGCCTTGAGGCGGGCGATGCTCGACCATCTGGAGAACGACAGCCTGACCGGCGCGTCCGCCGCACCCAGTTGCTGCCCCTGCGGCAGCTGCAGGGCAATCTCTGGAGGCAGGCCGGACAGGTGTGATGGGTGACCAGGAACCAGGGACTGGAACATGCGCAACTCCTTTCGGTGTTGGAAAAGTCTAGCGCGCCTGAAGACGCGCTGCCATCACCTGTTTTGCGCAACAAAATGCACGCGCAGCCCGTGCCCTGTCGAAAGGAGTCAGTGAATTTCAGCCTGAGGTGCAACGGCCTGGGAAGTTCTGACACCCGTGGAAAATCCCAGCTGCGACACATCTGCCAGCAACTCTCGCAATTCATGGGCAAAACCCATGGAACTATTTTTTAGCAGGGCGATGTCCGCACGCAATTGCTGATTCTGGGTTTCAAGGAACTGGATGCGTTGCTGCTCGGCGGTCATCGGGTGGCCAGTGACCGGCTGGCCCAGGTCATCCGCGTCGAGAGCGGTGAAAGCTCGCTGCTCGGCGGCCCCGCTGGCTCCATCGGGTTCAAAAAACATGACTTTTGCCTTTTGAATCAGTTGCTTCATCATCATCTTGCGTCTCCTTGTTTCCAGTAGGTCAATGGATTTTTTGCTGGCGCTTTAAATGTATCTGAATGCTCTTTCATTGTGCAAAAAGTGATTGAGCCGTTTGGACTACAAGCGCTCACTATGCATTCCCACAGTTTCAGGTTAGTCAATCAACGAAGTGCCAGGCCGCATCAGGCGCTGGCATCCAGCAAGGCGAGTTCGGCATCGTCAAAACCCGCCTGGCGCCTGGCCTCCAGATTCAGCGGGCCTTTGAGGCGCGGCGCGCCGTAAGCCTGCGCCAGCACGGCATAGGTGGCTTGCGGCTCCAGGCCGCGCTCGGCGCACAAATACCGATACCAGCGGTTGCCAATCGCCACATGGCCGATTTCGTCGCGCAGGATGATGTCCAGGATGCTGACTGCGCGCAGGGCATCGGGCGTGCCGACCTTGCGCAGCTTGGCCTGCATCGGCGGCGTCGCGTCCAGCCCGCGCGCCTCCAGCGTGCGCGGCACCAGCGCCATGCGCGCCAGCACGTCGCCTTCGGTTTTTTGGGTCATGTCCCACAGGCCGGTGTGGGCCGCGAAGTCACCATAGTCGTAGCCCATGGCCTGCAGCTGGGCGCGCAGCAGGCTGAAGTGCCGGGCCTCTTCAGCCGCCACCTTGAGCCAGTCGAGGTAATAGGCGCGCGGCATGCCGGCAAAGCGCCAGGCCGCATCAAGCGCCAGGTTGATGGCATTGAACTCGATGTGGGTGACCGCATGCAGCAGGGCGGCCAGGCCTTCTGCGGTGAAGGGCGAGCGCTTGGGCATGTCCAGGTGCGTGCGCAACTCCGGCCGCGCCGGGCAGCCGGGCAGGCCGGCGGGCGCCATAAGGGTTTCATTAACTGCTATGAAAATAGTAGCTGCTTGCGCATACAGGTATTGCGCAAGCAGCACTTTTTGTTGTGAATCAGGCTCCATCAGCGCCTGCAGGGCGAGCTGGCGCAGTTCGGGTACGGGGGGCGTGGCGGTCATGGCCGGATTGTCGGTGATGCACTTGCCGCCGGCCAGAAACCCGGCCCGGGCGCTTGCCGCTGCGGCTTTCCTTACAATCAAAAGCCGTTTTCATCAACCCGTCATCAAGGAACCCCATGGCCATTTACCAGCTGGACGATTTGCATCCTGTCATTCACGACTCGGCCTGGGTGGCCGACAGCGCGCAGGTCATCGGCAATGTGACGCTGGCCGAAGGCAGCAGCGTCTGGTTTGGCGTGGTGGCCCGGGGCGATACCGACACCATCACGGTGGGCAAGGGCTCCAACATCCAGGACAACAGCGTGCTGCACGCCGATGAGGGCATGCCGCTGGTGATTGGCGACAACGTGACCGTCGGCCACCAGGTCATGCTGCACGGCTGCACGATTGGCGACGGCTCGTTGATCGGCATCCAGTCGGTGGTGCTCAATGGCGCGAAGATCGGCAAGCATTGCCTGGTCGGCGCCGGCTCGCTGGTGACCGAGGGCAAGGAGTTTCCCGACGGCTGCATGATCCTGGGCAGCCCGGCCAAGGCCGTGCGCCAGTTGTCTGACGCGCAGATCGAGGGTTTAAAAATGAGCGCGCAGCACTATATGGACAATGCCCGGCGCTACAAAGCCGGGCTCAGGAAGCTGGGCTGAACGGCACCAACAACATGAGCACCCTCAATATCCGTCCATCCCAAACCACGCTCAAGCCAACAGGGGCCGCGGAACCGGCTTCGCCGGGCCGCAGGCGCAGCGCCCCCTCGGGGGGCAGCGCATTACGCGAAGCGAAAAGCGTGGGGGCTATAACCAACCATGTCTGAACTCCATAAATTTATCTTTGACGGCCTGCCGGTGCGCGGCATGCTGGTGCGCCTGACCGACTCGTGGCAGGAAATCCTCAAGCGCCGCGAGTCTGCCGGCGGCTACCCGGCCGAGGTCATGCAGCTGCTGGGCGAAATGACGGCGGCCGGCGCCCTGATGCAAAGCAACATCAAGTTCAACGGCGCGCTGATCCTGCAGATTTTTGGCGATGGCCCGGTCAAGCTGGCCGTGGCCGAGGTTCAGCCCGACCTGAGCCTGCGCGCCACCGCCACAGTGACCGGCGAGGTGCCCGAGGGCAGTTCGCTGAGCCAACTGGTCAACGTGAAGAACGAAGGCCGCTGCGCCATCACGCTGGACCCAAAAGACAAGTTTCCGGGCCAGCAGCCCTACCAGGGCGTGGTGCCGCTGTTTGGCGACCGGCATGAAAAAATCGAGAAGCTGAGCGAGGTGCTGGAGCATTACATGCTGCAAAGCGAGCAGCTCGACACGCGTTTGATTTTGGCCGCCGACGGCAACGTGGCCGCCGGCCTGCTGATCCAGCGCCTGCCGGTCAAGGGCCAGGGCAACCTCGAAGGCCAGATGGACCGCCAGGCCAATGAAGACCAGATCGGCGTCAATGAGGACTACCAGCGCATCGCCATGCTGGCCGGCACGCTCAAGCGCGAAGAGTTGCTCACGCTGGATGTCGATACGATCCTGCGCCGGCTGTTCTGGGAAGAGCCGATCACGCGTTTCGAGCCGCTAACGCCCAGCTTTGCGTGCAGCTGCTCGCGTGAGCGGGTGGGCAGCATGCTGCGCGGCCTGGGCACGGCGGAAATCGAAAGCATCATTGCCGAGCGCGGCAAGGTCGATGTGGCCTGCGAATTTTGCGGCGCGCAGTACGAATTCGATCCAGTCGATGCGGCGCAGCTTTTCACCCAGCATATCCAGCAGCAGCCGCCGACCTCGACGGTGCAGTAAACGCTTCGATTAATAGCCAAGCGAAAAGGCTGCCGCGTGGCAGCCTTTTCTGCTTTTTTAATACAGCGTCGCGCCGGCGTTCTTGGCCTTGACGAATTCCTGCCAGTCGAGTTCCACCTGGGCGGCGTAATCCTTGGCGAAGTACATCACTTCGTCCTTGAAGGCCGAGGTGTAGCCGGTGACCGCATCGCTGACCGCCTTGTCAACCGATGAGCTGATCAGGTTGGGGTCGTAGTCCTTGTCGGACAGGGCGTGGTTCTTGGCCAGCGCCTTGCCGAAATAGTCCACGGCGGTGCTCCATTTGCCGTAGCTGGTGAGCAGGGTGTAGTCAAAATCTTCGGCGAAAGCCGATTTTTCGCGCAGGAAAAAGGCCTTGCCCGACATGCTGGCATAGCCCGCCAGCGGGTCGGCGTAACTGGTCTGCGCCTTGAGGCTGCGCACCACACGGTAGCCGAAGTGGCTGTTGTACACGCTCGCGGGCATGGTGTTCTGGTTGGACAAATTGACCGCGCTGGCCACCGATTCCTTCATTTCCAGGATCACGTCATCGCTGTTGGAACTGCTGGCGCCTTCGACCAGAATCCAGTAGCGATAGCGACCCAGGCTGCCGGTGCCAGAGCCGAGTTTCAGGCGGATGTCCTTGATGTTGAAGTAGTTGGCCGAGGCCGGCAGCTTGCTGGCGGGAATGCTGCCGATGTAGCTTGACATGGCTGTTGCAATGGCGCTGCTGGTGCTGCTGGAGACGGCAATCAACTCGGCCGTGCTCTGAAAGCGGCGCGGGCTGGCCGAAGTGGTGTATTTGCCCAGGAAGCTGCTGCGTGTATTGCCGGCCACCTTGTTGACAGTGTCTTGCACCACGCCGCTGGTGTTGCTGCTGCTCAAGCCATAGCCCAGCTCTTCATCGCTGCCTTTGAAGTCGGTCATTTTTTTGGAATAGCTCTCGGCGAAGGTTCGCACGAGGCTGTCACGGTCGGCGCTGGACACGCCCATTTCCTTGGCGGCCAGCTGGATGCTGGTCGCCAGGCGGTAAACGTCCAGGTTGAACGGACCCCAGGCGCCTTCATCGAAGTCGTTGGTGTCAAACACAGCGTTGCCTGCGGAATTGAGCACCGCGCCGAAGTTTTGCAGGTGCATGTCGCCATCAAGCCAGACCAGCGAGGTGCCGCTGGTCAGGAAGGCCGACGACACGGTGCGCATGTCCTTGTGATAAAGATGGGCCGTGCCCCGGAAGAACATGAAAGGACTCAGCGCCATCTTGTCCATTTTGGTGAACAGCTCTTGAGGCAACTGTGCCGCGTAGGGGTGGTTCTGGGTGTAAACCTCTTGTGTCACGTAGGCTTGGCGCGCGGTAGCCGCATCGGCGGCCAGCGGGGCTAGTGCTGCGGCAACCAGAACGCACAGGACGGTTAATTTTCCAGCGGAATGGAATGCTGGTGAGGAAGAAAAAAGAGGACAGAGGGGCAACATTTGAACGCTTAATTGTTAAAAATGTAAGTGTATGTAGCCGGTCTTTAAAATTTGATGACAAAGTGATGAACAGGTCATTCAAGCGCCCAGGTGCATCACGGTATAGAGATAAGAAATGTTTCCAGGAAGATCAACGATTCATAAACGATACGAATTGTTTGTTTTCCATATTTCCCCCGGACTTGCCAGTCGAGCGCTGCGACAGCAGCGCCGTCAACAGCTTGTGCTCGCACTGCGGGTCGCTGCATTTGTCGCACATCCAGACCCAAGGCTGGTTTTTGGTGTTGCCCGATCCGGCTTTCGGGCTCGGGCGTATCTGGGCCGGCGTCAGCAGGCTTTGAACAGCATGCAGCGCATGGGCCAGCCGTTCATCAGGGGTGCCATAGAGCACCCGGTAAGCAAGCGCGCCATGCGCCAGCGCGGCGCGGATCGACTGGTCTGCCGCTTCCTGCGCAGGCTCCAGCGTCGAGGCGTGGCTGTCCAAAAACAGGGAAGAGGCCGGGGATTGCAGGCCCGCCAGCAGTACCAGGCCAAAGCTGGCCAGGTCAGCCGGCAGCGTCGCCACGTCGGCAGCCACCACAAGCAGCGCTTGCCAGTCCGAGGCTTTCAGCGCCTCATCCAGCGCTGCGGCAAGTTCCGATAGCTGGGTGCGGGACGCGCCAAGCAGCGCGACTTTCAGCGCTGCCATGGCTGAAGGTGCGACGCTGCAAGCGCGACCATTGCCGGTCTTGCAGGCGGCTTAATCGGTGAACTGCACAAACATTTCATTGGGCTTGACCATGCCGAGTTCGCTGCGGGCTTTTTCCTCGACCATCTCCAGGCCTTCCTGCAAATCCTTGATTTCGGAGGCCAGCTGGTCGTTGGCAGCCTGGCGCAGCTTGTTGTTGGCAAGCTGTTCGCCAAGCCGCTGCTGCATTTCATGCACGTCGGGAATGCTGCCCCGGCCCCTCCAGAGCTGTGCATGGAACAGCCCCAGCAGCATGAGCAGGACGACAGGAACCAGTAAGCGCTTGCCCACGTGCTGGCGAATGCGTTAGCGCAGGTTGTAGAAAGCCGAGCGGCCGGGGTAGCTGGCAACTTCGCCCAGGTCTTCCTCGATGCGCAGCAGCTGGTTGTACTTGGCCATGCGGTCCGAGCGCGACAGCGAACCGGTCTTGATCTGGCCGGCGTTGGTGCCGACGGCGATGTCGGCAATCGTCGAGTCCTCGGTCTCGCCCGAGCGGTGCGAGATCACGGCGGTATAGCCGGCGCGCTTGGCCATTTCAATCGCGGCGAAGGTTTCGGTCAGCGTGCCGATCTGGTTGATCTTGATCAGGATCGAATTGGCGATGCCCTTGTCGATGCCTTCTTTCAGAATCTTGGTGTTGGTGACGAACAGGTCGTCGCCGACGATCTGCACGTTCTTGCCCAGGCGGTCGGTGAGGATTTTCCAGCCGTCCCAGTCGCCTTCGGCCATGCCGTCCTCGATGCTGATGATGGGGTATTTATCGACCCAGGTCGCCAGCATGTCGGTCCATTCCTGCGCGCTCAAGCTCAGGCCTTCGCCGGACAGCTCGTACTTGCCGTCCTTGTAGAACTCGGAGGCGGCGCAATCGAGGCCCAGGGCGATCTGCTCGCCGGCCACATAGCCTGCCTTGTCAATCGCTTCCAGGATCATCTGGATGGCTGCTTCATGGCCGCCGGGTACGTTGGGCGCAAAGCCGCCTTCGTCGCCGACAGCGGTACTGATGCCCTTGTCGTGCAGGATTTTCTTCAGGGCGTGGAACACCTCGGCGCCATAGCGCAGGGCTTCGCGAAAGCTCGGTGCGCCCAGCGGGATGATCATCAGCTCTTGCAGGTCGAGATTGTTGTTGGCGTGCTCGCCGCCGTTGATGACGTTCATCATAGGTACGGGCATTTGCACCGCAGCCATGCCGCCAAAGTAGCGGTACAGCGGCAGGCCGGCTTCTTCAGCGGCGGCTCTGGCCACGGCCATGCTGACGGCCAGCATGGCGTTGGCGCCCAGGCGCGATTTGTTCTCGGTGCCGTCGAGTTCGATCAGCGTGCGGTCCAGGAAGGCCTGCTCGCTCGCGTCCAGGCCGAGCACGGCTTCGGAGATTTCGTTGTTGATATAGCCGACTGCCTTGAGTACGCCCTTGCCGAGGTAGCGCGACTTGTCGCCGTCGCGCAGTTCGATGGCTTCACGCGAGCCGGTGGAGGCGCCCGAAGGCACGGCTGCCCGGCCCATCACGCCGGATTCCAGCAGCACGTCGCATTCGACGGTGGGGTTGCCACGGCTGTCCAGAATTTCGCGGCCCACGATATCAACAATAGCGCTCATTTTTTGTCTTCCTTGGTAAATAAAAATCGGACGTGGCCAGGGGCCAGGGCCTCAACAGCAGATTTTTGCATGGCTTTGGGCTGCGCGGGCGGTGTGCTGCCGATTGTTCGGGGTACGTAACCGCTACGCGCACGGGCTCAGGCCGAGAAGCTGTTTTCCAGATAACCGTTTTTCTTGGTCACCCGGTCCAGCTCCAGCAGCGTTTCCAGCAGCGCCTTCATGTGCTTGAGGGGCACGGCATTCGGGCCGTCGCTCATCGCGTTGGCCGGGTCGGGATGGGTTTCCATGAACAATCCGGCAATGCCGACGGCCACGGCGGCGCGGGCCAGCACCGGCACCATCTCGCGCTGGCCGCCGCTGCTGGTGCCCATGCCACCGGGCAGCTGCACCGAATGCGTGGCGTCGAACACCACCGGCGCACGCGTCTCGCGCATGATGGCCAGACTGCGCATGTCGGAAACTAAATTGTTGTAGCCAAAGCTGGCGCCGCGCTCGCAGGCCATGAAGCGGTCTTCATCCAGGCCTTTTTCGCGCGCTGCGGCTCTAGCCTTGTCGATGACGTTCTTCATGTCGCCGGGCGCGAGGAACTGGCCCTTCTTGATGTTGACCGGCCGGCCCGATTGCGCCACAGCGTGGATGAAGTCGGTCTGCCGGCACAGGAATGCCGGTGTCTGCAGCACATCGACCACGGCGGCGACGGCGGTGATCTCGGCTTCTGAATGCACGTCGGTCAGGATCGGCAGGCCCAGCTCGCGCTTGACCTTGGCCAGGATTTGAAGCCCCTTTTCCATGCCCGGACCGCGAAAGCTGGTGCCGCTGGAGCGGTTCGCCTTGTCGTAGCTGGACTTGAAAATGAAGGGAATGCCCAGCGACGCGGTGATTTCCTTGAGCGTTCCGGCCGTGTCCATCTGCAACTGCTCGGACTCCACCACGCAGGGGCCGGCAATCAGGAAGAAGGGCTGGTCCAGCCCGATGTCAAATCCGCAGAGTTTCATGTCGATGCCACCACTTTCAGGGGTTTTGCCGTCTCGGCTTTTTTCGCCTGGCTGAGCGCGCTACGTTGTTCCAGCGTGGCGGCGATGTAGGCATTGAACAGCGGGTGGCCATCCCACGGCGTCGATTTGAATTCAGGGTGAAACTGCACGCCCACGAACCACGGGTGAACGTCCTGCGGCAGCTCGACAATCTCGGTCAGGTGCTCGCGCTGCGTCAGCGCGGAAATGACCAAGCCCGATTTGCGCAGCGTGTCGAGGTAGTTGACATTGGCTTCATAGCGGTGGCGATGGCGTTCCGTCACCACATCGCCGTAGATGCTGTGCGCCAGGCTGTTCGGCGAGACATCGGAGCTTTGCGCGCCCAGCCGCATGGTGCCGCCCAGGTCGGACTTGGCATGCCGCGTCTTGATGGTGCCGTCGGCGTCTTTCCACTCGGTGATGAGGGCGATGACCGGATGTGGCGTCAGCGGGTCGAACTCGGTGCTGTTGGCGTCCTTGAGGCCGGCGACATGGCGCGCGAATTCGATGGTGGCCACCTGCATGCCCAGGCAGATGCCGAGGTAGGGAATCTTGTTCTCGCGCGCAAAGCGGGCGGCGCAGATTTTGCCTTCGACGCCGCGCACGCCAAAGCCGCCGGGCACCAGGATGCCGTCGAACTGCGCCAGGCTGGAAACCGTATCGGGCGTCAAGGTTTCGGAGTCCACATAGGTGATAACCACTTTGGCATGGTTTTTCATGCCGGCGTGGCGCAGGGCTTCGTTGAGCGACTTGTAGCTGTCGCTCAAATCGACATACTTGCCGACCATGGCGATGCTGACCTCGGTTTGGGGATGCTCGGTGGCATAGACCAGATCATCCCAGCGCTTGAGGTTGGCCGGGGGTGTGTGCAGGCGCAGCTTGTCGCAGATCAGGCCGTCGAGCCCCTGCTCGTGCAGCATGCGCGGCACCTTGTAGATCGTGTCCACATCCCACATGGAAATGACACCCCATGCCGGGACATTGGAAAACAGCGAAATCTTGTCGCGCTCTTCCGTGGGAATGGGTCGGTCGGCACGGCACAGCAGCACGTCGGCCTGGATGCCGATCTCGCGCAATTGCTTGGCGGTGTGCTGGGTCGGCTTGGTCTTGAGTTCGCCGGCCGCGGCAATCCATGGCACGTAGCTCAGATGCACGAAAGCGCTGTTGTTCGGCCCCATGCGCAGGCTCATCTGGCGCACGGCCTCTAAAAAGGGCAGGGATTCGATGTCGCCGACCGTGCCGCCGATTTCGACAATCGCCACATCGACCGCGTCAGGCGTGTCGTAGCGCGCGCCGCGCTTGATGAAGTCCTGGATTTCGTTGGTGATGTGCGGAATCACCTGCACCGTCTTGCCGAGGTAGTCGCCACGGCGTTCCTTGTCCAGCACGCTCTGGTAGATCTGGCCGGTGGTGAAGTTGTTGGCCTTGCGCATCCGGGTTTCGATGAAACGCTCGTAATGGCCCAGGTCCAGGTCGGTTTCAGCGCCGTCGTCGGTGACAAAAACCTCGCCATGCTGGAGCGGCGACATTGTGCCCGGATCCACATTGATATAGGGATCGAGCTTGATGAGGGTGACCTTGAGGCCTCGGGATTCGAGGATCGCGGCCAAAGCGCCTGAAGCGATTCCCTTGCCCAGGGAAGACACTACACCGCCGGTGACGAAGACAAATTTGGTCATGCCATGTACGAACCACAAGTCCGCTGAGGTGGTAAACGGAGATTATAGGGGTTGGATGTCAGGCCCTGACCGGCCAGTTCAGTAAACCGGGCCATTGCTTGCCACGCCAGCTTGGCGTCGCTAAAACCGGCGTTCTGCCTCTGTCGCAGGCAGGGGAGCGGCATGGTTTAGCTGCTACATTGCCAGCCATGACAAATCAAGCAAACGAGCCTGGCGCCGAAGCCCTCGACCTGGCGGGAAAACATATCGTGCTCGGCCTGTCGGGCGGCATTGCCTGCTACAAGTCGGCCGAACTGTGCCGGGGCCTGGTCAAGGCCGGTGCCACCGTGCAGGTGGTGATGACCGAAGCCGCCGCGCAGTTCATCACGCCAGTCACGATGCAGGCGCTCAGCGGGCGGCCGGTGTACAGCAGCCAGTGGGACGGGCGCGAGCCCAACAGCATGGCGCACATCAACCTGTCGCGCGAAGCCGACGCGATGGTGATTGCGCCGTGCAGCGCCGACTTCATCGCCCGGCTGGTCCAGGGCCGCGCCGATGAGCTGCTCAGCCTGATGTGCCTGGCGCGCCCGCTGGACCGTGTGCCGCTGCTGGTGGCGCCGGCGATGAACCGCGAGATGTACGCGCACCCGGCGACGCAGCGCAACCTGGCGCAATTGCAGGCCGACGGCGCATGCGTGCTGGGCGTGGGCGTGGGCTCTCAAGCCTGCGGCGAAACCGGCGACGGCCGCATGCTGGAGCCCGACGAACTGCTCGAAGACATCATCGCGTTCTTCATGCCCAAGGTGCTCAAGGGCCAGCGCGTGCTGGTCACGGCCGGGCCGACCTACGAGGCGATTGACCCGGTGCGCGGCATCACCAACCTGTCGAGCGGGAAAATGGGCTTTGCGATTGCGCGCGCGGCGCGCGAGGCCGGGGCTGAGGTCACGCTGGTCGCCGGGCCGGTCAGCCTGGCCACGCCGCGCGGCGTCACCCGCGTTGACGTGAAATCAGCATCAAATATGCTCTCTGCGGTGGCTGCGCATGCGCAGTCAGCTACTGTTTTCATAGCAACGGCGGCCGTTGCCGACTGGCGACCGGCGGCCGCTTCGGCGCAAAAAATCAAGAAAGACGGCTCCGGCCAGACGCCGCAGCTGCAATTCACCGAAAACACCGACATCCTGGCCACCGTCGCCGGCTTGCCGGCTGCGCAAACAGGACGGCTCTTTTGCGTCGGCTTTGCCGCCGAAAGCCATGACCTGCTGGAAAACGCCCAGGCCAAGCGCCTGCGCAAGAAGGTGCCGCTGCTGGTCGGCAACATCGGCCCCGATACCTTCGGCCAGGACCACAATGCGCTGCTGCTGATTGACGCCCAGGGCAGCCTCGAATTGCCCCGGGCGTCCAAGCTGTCGCTGGCGCGCCAGCTGGTCCGTGAAATTGCCGGCCGGATGGCGGCTTGCGCGCCCACGGACCAGAAAGCCACGACCCCATGATGCTGCCTTCAAACACCCCGCCCGACGGCGATTTTGTGCGCTATGTTGAACGCCTGACGGCCGGCAAGGCGGCGCCTGGCGCGCAGGAAAACTTCTTTGATCCCAAAAAAGCCGTGCCGGCCGATGCACCGCTGGCCGCGCTTGCGGGCCGGCCTTCGCTCAAGGCTGTCCTGGAACCCTTGGCGCGAATTCCTTTTTTGACGCATGTCAAATGGGTGGTTGCGTTGTGGATTGCCACGCAGGCGCTGGCCCGGTTCGTACCCGGCGCCGGCTTTTTGTTCATTCCCGTGCTGGCGCTGTATGCGGCATGGGTGATCTTCACGGTCAGGCGCAAGTCGCCGGGCGCTTTCTTCAGGGAACTGGGCGAGGTGGCCAGGCGCGCTGCCGAAGAAGCCAGAAAACTCCAGCAAACCAATTCAAAAAACAAACCATGAACATCGACATCAAGATCCTCGACCCGCGCCTTCAGGACAATCTGCCCGGCTACGCCACGCCCGGCAGTGCCGGCCTGGACTTGCGCGCCTGCCTGGACGCGCCGCTGACGCTGGGCGCCAATGCCTGGCAGCTGATTCCCACCGGCATGGCTGTTTACCTGCACAACCCCGGCTATGCCGCGCTGATCCTGCCGCGCTCGGGGCTGGGCCACAAGCACGGCATCGTGCTGGGCAACCTGGTCGGGCTGATCGATAGCGACTACCAGGGCCAGCTCATGGTCAGCGCCTGGAACCGCAGCGATGTGCCTTTCACCATCGAACCGATGGAGCGCATTGCCCAGCTGGTGATCGTGCCGGTGGTGCAGGCGCGCTTCAACGTGGTGAGCGAGTTCGTGGCCACCGAACGGGGCGAGGGCGGTTACGGCTCGACCGGGAAAGGCTGAAGCAGCCTGGGGCCGGCGGCCCGTCTGGCGTCAGGCTTGTCCTACGCCGATTGGCTGGGGTGTCCCACGTCCCGTAAGCTTTGGACCTGACCTAGAACATTCCTCATTACCCTTCTAATCAACCCATGAAATTCCATCGACATCTGCTGGATCACAAACAAGCAAACAGGTGTGTCGGAGAGTCATCAACCTTATCTCAGGAGAATTCCATGCACCGTCACCGTATTTCCCGCTTCATTTCAGTGACCTCGTCAGCGCTTGTGCTGGTGGGTCTGACCGCCTGCGTCGCTCCACCCATGGATTCCCAGGGGCAGATGTCGTCCTATCCGGCGCCGGGCTACCCCGCCCAGGGCCAGGCTCCGAACCAGTACCCGAACCAATATCCGGCGCAAACCCAGTATCCTGCCCAACAGCAGCAGGGCAACCAGGTCGAATACGGGCGCGTCAACAACATTGAAGTCTTCCAGACCCAGCAGCAGGCCCAGGGTTCGGGTTTGGGCGCCATCCTGGGCGGCGTGGCCGGCGCGGTGGTCGGCCACCAGATTGGCGGCGGCACCGGCCGCGATATTGCGACGGTGGCTGGCGCCGTGGGTGGCGCCGTGGCCGGCAATGCCATCGAGAAGAACCGCAATCCCAATGTGAGCCAGGCCTACCGCATTACGGTCCAGCTGGACAATGGCGGCGCGCGTGCCTATGACGTTCCGGCCACCGGTGACTTGCGCATCGGTGACCGCGTCAGGGTTCAAAACGGCCAGCTGTTCCGTTATTGATTCCCTTATCCCTCACGCAAAAGCGGCGTTGCGGTTTTTCTGCAGCGCCGCTTTTTCATGGGCGGAAAAAAGGTGGGTTCAGTGCAGTGTGTCGTTGCCCGGCGTCAGGGGCTGCAGCTTGAAAAACCCGGTGCCCAGCGAGCCCTGGCCGACTTCCTGTTCAGTCGCCTCGCGCACTGATTCAACCTTGAGCGCCAGCCGGATGGCAATGCCGCCCAGCGGATGGTTGCCGTCCAGCACCACATGCTCGGGGTAAATGTCGGTGACCGTGTAGATGTGCTCGGGCGGAATCTGCGCGGTGGCGCCTGCAGGCATGGCCGCGCCGTCAAAGGTCATGCCTTCTTCAAGCCCGGCCGGAAAAATGCTGCGGGGCTCCAGGAAAACCAGGTTTTCATCGTAGTCGCCGAAGGCGTTTTCGGGCTCCAGGTGCAACTCCAGCGTGTCGCCGGCGGCATGGCCTTGCACGGCCTCTTCGATGCTGGCCAGAAGGTCATTGCCGCCGAGCAAAAACTCGACCGGCTCGTCCAGTTCGTCCAGCACATCGCCCAAAGTATCTTTCAGCGTCCATGTCAGGGCTACGACGCATTGCGGGGTGATTTTCATCGGACAATTGTCCCATGGATGTCAATCAGCCCCTCCCCCTCCTTGCCGGTCTTACCCCCGCCCAATTCATGCGCCGCCACTGGCAAAAAAAGCCGCTCCTGGTGCGCCAGGCCATTGCCGGCTTTGAGCCTTTTCTCAGCCGTGCCGCGCTGTTCAAGCTGGCGGCGCGCGAGCAGGTCGAATCGCGCCTGATTGTCCAGCAGGCCAAAGGCTGGGGCATGAAAAAAGGCCCGTTTGCGTCCAAAAGCCTGCCGCCACTGAGCCAGGAGGGCTGGACGCTGCTGGTGCAGGGCGTGGACCTGCATGAGCCTGCCGGGCATGCGCTGCTGCAGCAATTTCGTTTTGTTCCCGATGCGCGGCTGGATGATCTGATGATCTCGTTTGCCACGCCAGGCGGCGGCGTGGGTCCGCACTTTGACAGCTATGACGTGTTCCTGTTCCAGGCCAGCGGCCGCCGGCGCTGGAAAATCGGCCTGCAAAAAGACTTCACGCTGCAGCCCGACGTGCCGCTGAAGATTTTGCAGAATTTCGAGGTCGACGAGGAGTTTGTGCTCGAAGCGGGCGACATGCTCTACCTGCCGCCGCGTTATGCGCATGACGGTATTGCCGAGGCCAGTGTCGGGACAAACGGGAAACCGGCCGACTGCATGACGTATTCCATCGGTTTTCGTTCGCCGGCCCGGACCGAACTGGCTTCGGAACTGTTGCACCGCCTGGCTGAAATGGGCGAGGATGCGGCAGAAGAGGCCTGTGCCGCTGAAGCCGGCCGCAAGCCCGCCCGTGCACAGCCCATGTACCGGGACCCGACCCAGCCTGCCACCGAAACGCCAGCCGCCATGCCGGCCGGACTGGCCGATTTTGCCGGGCAGGCGGTGCTCGAAGCGCTCAAGGATCCACTGGCGCTGGCTTGCGCGCTGGGTGAATACATGACCGAGCCCAAGCCTGGCGTCTGGTTTGACGAGCCTGAGCAAGCCTGGGATGGCGATGCCGCCAAAGCCGGCCAGATGGCGATTGCGCTGGATGCGCGTACCCGCATGATGTATGACAGCGACCACATTTTCATCAACGGCGAAAGCTACCGCGCCAAGGGTGCCGACGCCAGCCTGATGCATCGCCTGGCGAACCAGCGATGCCTGCTGGCGAGCGAGTTGCGCAAGGCGGGCGCAAGCGCTATCGAACTGCTTGGCGACTGGCACGAGGCTGGCTGGGTGCAGCAAATCGGGCAGCAAGCGTCGGGCGATGCGAACAGGCCCTGACGCGTGCGTACCGCGCCCCAATTCAATCAGAGAAAAGGAGATGGATATGACGGACATGACTTCCGGGCCATCAGGCGCTGCGCCTTTGCTCGAAGGCCGGTTCAACGGCCGTAACGAATTTGCCGGGCTGATCCGTCAGGCATTGGCGGCAGCGGCAGTGCAGGGATGGCGTGAAATCATCTGGTGTGATCCGGACTTTGCCGATTGGCCCCTGGGCGAGCGCCTGGTGGCGCAGGCGCTGAACGACTGGGCCGGAAGCGGCCGCAAGCTCACGATGCTGGCTGCCAATTACGACGCCGTTCCCCGGCAGCATGCGCGTTTCGTGGCATGGCGGCGAACCTGGTCGCATGTGGTGGAATGCCGCAGGAGCGCAACGGCTTCGGTGGGCAGCATGCCCAGCGCCTTGTGGAGTCCGGGCTGGACGTTTGAACGGCTGGACATGGAGCGCAGCACCGGCGTGGCCAGCGCCGATGCCGCCCGCCGCATCGCCCTGAAAGAGCGCCTGAACGAGTTCCTGCTCAACAGTTCAGCGGCCTTTCCGGCGACGGTTCTGGGACTGTAAGTGTGGTTTTCCGGTTGCACTTCCCAGTGCCTGACTCTTATTTCAGGGGGCTAAGGGTTTTCATGCTTGTGCTGGCAGCATATAATTTAAAACTGAGTAGAAAGAGTTTGAGTCCTTTCCTCCAGGTCAGGACATAACTTGAATTTGGATTTGGGTTTGGGTTTTGACAATTTCCGGAAATTGTTTTCTTAAATATCATCAAGGATCGTAAAAAATGAACAAGTCCCTCGTACTGGCCGCCATTGTTGCCGCTCTTGCCCTGGCTGCCTGCGGTAAAAAAGAAGAAGCCGCTGCACCTGCACCTTCAGTGGTCGTGGTTCCTGCAGAAGCTCCATCCGCCAGCGCCGCTGCTGCTGCTGCCACCGGCGCCGCTTCCGCTGCTGCTGACTCCGCCAGTGCCGCCGTGAGCGCCGCTACCGATGCCGCTTCTGCTGCTGTCAGCGCTGCTGACGCAGCTTCGGCCGCTGCTTCCGCCGCGAAGTAATTCTTCCCGACTTCCTGAAAAGCCGCCTCCGGGCGGCTTTTTTCATGGCTCGGCAAAGCGCTGAATCTTGCTGATTTTCAAATTTGCAGCCACGGTGTGCCGCTGGCCGCACCCGCCACCACGATATCGCTGCGGTGGCATCCCAAAGCATTGGACAGCGCATCCTGCGCCAGATCGGGCCGGTTGTTTTGCGCGCTCAAGTGAGCGGCGACCACATGCTTGAGGCCGCTGTGGTTTGCGGCGCAGGCAATGCCAGCGGCTGCGGCATTGGACAAATGTCCATAATCACCCCCCACGCGACGCTTTAAAAAGGCTGGATAAACCGATTGGCTCAGCAGCTCGGTGTCGTGGTTGGACTCCAGCAGCAAGGCGTCGCAAGCCTGCAGATGCGCCATCACATGCGGCGTTGCATGGCCCAGATCGGTCAGGATGCCCAGTTTTGCCGAGCCATCGGTGCAGCTGAGCTGCAGCGGTTCCCGCGCGTCGTGGGGAACGGTAAACGGCATCAGTTGCAGGCCGCCCAGGTCAATCGCCTTTTCGTCCCGCGCGGTATGCAGCAAACCTTCGAAATCAGGCGCGCCTATGGCCGAATGGGTTCCCTGGCTCATCCAGACCGGAATCCGGTGGCGCAGCGCCAGCGTCAGCGCACAGCCGATGTGGTCGCCATGTTCATGGGTAATGAAGACCGCATGAATGTCTTCAGGCCGCAGATCGACTTCCGCCAGGCGAAGTACGAGTTGCCGAATGCCCAGCCCGCAGTCAATCAGTATGCGAAAGGGCACCAGGCCGCAAGCTTCAACCAGTGTTGAGTTGCCCCCGCTGCCGCTGCCCAGGCTTTTGAATCTCAACACGGCAAAAAATCCGCTCGCCGGTTTGCAGGCCTGACTGCGCTTACTTCAGGTCGTCGGCAATCACCTGGACAATGCGCTGGGCATTGGCGGACGATTCGGGCGTGCCCTGGGCATTCAACACCGAAACCGTGGTCTTTTCGCCCTCGCTCTTGAGGGTGATGCGGTATTTCAGCGGTGCAGGCGTTGCTGCGGCGCTGCTGAACAGCTTGCTGAAAAAGCCGGGCTCGCTCTTGTTGGCGACAGGCTCGACATAGCGCACGAAGTAGGTGCCCTGGCTGCGGTCGCGGTCTTCCACGGTAAAGCCGGTGCGGTCCAGCGCCAGGCCGACGCGGCGCCAGGCGCGCTCGAAGCCTTCGTCCATCTGCACCACGGGCAGGTTGTTGAGCAAGGCCACGCGGGATGTCTGCTGCGGCGCCGCGCCGGCGGCAATCAAGGCCTTGGACTGCTCCTGCGTCACGCCCAGCTTGACCATCAGGCGGCGCAGGAATTCCGCCTCAAGTTCAGGATCGGGCGCGCGCGGCTGCCAGATGGTGCCGTCACCGGAGGCTGCGCCGCCCTTGACGCCGGTCAGGACTTCTTCCATGCCGCGATGGCTGATGTAGATTTCGGTGCCGCCATCGGGCCGGCGTTCCAGCCGGGTGCGGAACTTGTCGCGCTCGCCGGTGGAGTAAAGGCTGTCCAATACCTTGCCCAAGGTGTTGCGAATGAAATCCTGCGGCAGTTTGGCGCGGTTTTCGGCATAGTCGGTTTCCATGATGCCGAGGTTTTCCTGGTCTTGCGTCAGCAAAAAGCCGCTTTCCAGCCAGAAGTCACGCACCGGCGTCCAGAGCTTGTCGGCCGGCCTGCCCACCACCAGCCAGCGCTGGCTGCCGGCGCGCTCGATGCGCACATCGCCCACTGCATTAGACGCGGTCGTCACCGTCTGCGTCGGCTGGGCGACCTGGTAGCTGCTGGCGCTGACGGCCGCGCCGGGAACCACATAGCGGGTGTCGCGGCTGAGCTGGGTCAGGTCCGGAGGAACATCCAGCGAAGGCGCTTTGGCGCTGCTGCTCGATTTGTAATCGACCCGTTCACCTTCCATGGTGTCCTTGATCGTGGAGCAGCCGGCCAGAAGGCTTGCGGCCACCAGCGCGGAAAGGGCGGCAGCGCTTCGGGCTTTGCGCAAGGCGGGGCGCTGGGTTGATCTCGGCAATGTCTTCACGTGTATTCCTTAAAAATCAGATCAGGCCGCACACGCGCAAGGCGTTTTCGACGGCGGCTTCGTTGTTGGTTTCAAGCGGTGTCATGGGCAGGCGCAGCGTATTGCCGCACAGGCCCATTCGCGCCATGGCCCATTTGACCGGAATCGGATTGGCTTCGATGAACAGGTTGCGGTGCAGCGGCATCAGCCTGAATTGAAGTTCCATCGCGCGCTTGACGTCGCCCGCCACCGCCGCCATGCACAGCTCGTGCATCAGGCGCGGCGCGACATTGGCCGTCACGCTGATATTGCCCTGGCCGCCGCAGAGCATGAGCGCCACGGCGGTCGGGTCGTCGCCTGAATACACCGCAAAGCCCTTGGGCACTTCCTTGATCAACCACTGGGCGCGCTCGATGTTGCCGGTGGCTTCCTTGATGCCGACGATGCCGGGCACTTCGGCCAGGCGCAGCACGGTGGCATGCGCCATGTCGGCCACGCTGCGGCCGGGCACGTTGTAGAGCACCGTCGGCAGGTCGCCCACGGCTTCGGCAATAGCCCTGAAATGCAGGTACTGGCCCTGCTGCGTCGGCTTGTTGTAGTAGGGCACGACCTGCAGCTGGCAGTCGGCGCCCACTTGTTTTGCAAATTTGGCGAGTTCGATGGCTTCAGCCGTCGAGTTGGCGCCGCAGCCAGCCATGATGGGAACCCGCTTGCCGGCCTGTTCGACCGCGACACGGATGATTTCGCAATGCTCCTCGACGTTGACCGTCGGCGACTCGCCGGTGGTGCCGACCACGCCGATGCAGTCGGTGCCCTCGGCGATGTGCCAGTCAACGAGTTTGCGCAGGGTGGCGTAGTCCACGCTGCCGTCTTCATGCAAAGGGGTTGCCAGTGCAACAATGCTGCCAGTAATGGGGTTCATGTCGTGCTTGTAACGTGATGGCTGGAGTGGTGGGGCGGCGTCAAGGGACTTGGCGACCGGCCCAAAAAGCCAATTGTGCATTCTACCCAGAGCTTAAAGCAGCGGATATCTGGGTGGCGCGCAGGGACTCGAAGGTGCGCCATCGCTCAGGCCGGCAGGATGCGCGGCTTCCCGGACGGCGGCGATGCGCTGGACAAAGCGCGGCGCCTGCCCCTGCGGCCCCTCCTGAAAACCGTCTTCAAAGGCAACGATTCTCAGGTCGCGGCAGGTGTCGAGCAGTTCTCCGGTGCGCAGCAAAAAGTCAGGCCGCGAAGGCTTGCCCACGGTTTCATTGCCCTGCGTAAAGGTTTCGTAAATCAGGACGCCGCCGGGCGCCAGGCTGCCCAGCAAGGTCGGCATGAGCGGGCGCCACAGGTAGTTGGTGACCACCACCGCCGCAAACTGCCGGCCCGCGAAGGGCCACGGGCCGTTTTCAATGTCGGCCACCACGGCTTCGCAGGCGGAGGGTGGAATTGCTATGGAATCAATAGCTGCCTGCGCACGGTCCACCAGCGCCAAAGGGTGATTTCGTTCATGAAACCAGCGCGCGTGGCGGCCGTGCCCGCAGGCCACGTCGAGCACCACGCCGCCAGGCGCCACGAGGTGCGACCAGCGCCGTACCCAGTCGGAAGGCGGCGCCGTGGCGCTATCGGCAGCGCCAAGAGGTGATGTTGTTACTATCATTTTAATAGCTGGTAATGCATGCCTGTATTGCGCATAAGGCCAAAAAAAGCTTGCAAACAAGGTCAGGAAACGGCTAAAAGCAGCTCCACAGCTGGTTGGCAAGTGTGAGCAGGAAGCCAGGCCGGGTGTAGAGGGCAAACACGCCCAGCGATGCGGCGATGGCCAGGCTCCACAGCGCAAGTTTCAGCATCACTTCAGGCTCCCTGCGGCAATCCGCCCGGGCTGCTGCGCTCGATTGGCGCTTCCCGGACCGGCAGGTTCACCAGTCCCGCGAACACGCCCAGCGCAATCGCGATGTACCAGACGATGTCGTAGCTGCCGGTGCGGTCGTACAGCACGCCGCCCAGCCACACGCCCATGAACGAGCCGATCTGGTGGCTGAAGAAGATGAAGCCGCTGAGCATCGACATGTGCTGGATGCCGAAGATCTGCGCCACCACCGCGTTGGTCGGCGGAATCGTCGAGAGCCACAGCAGCCCCATCAGGCTGGCGAAAACATAGACGCTGGCCGGGCTCAGCGGCGCGGCCAGAAACACGGCGATGACGACGGCGCGGGAAAAGTAAATCGTCGCCAGGATTTTGCGTTTTGCGATGCGCTGGCCCAGCGAGCCGGCAATGTAGGTGCCGAAGACATTGAACAGCCCGATCAGCGCCAGCGCATAGCCTGCCACCTGCGGCGACAGGCCCTTGTCCTTGAGGTAGCTGGGCATGTGCACGCCGATGAACACGACCTGAAAGCCGCAGACGAAGTAGCCCGCCATCAGCATCTGAAAGCTCGGGTATTTGAGCGCCTCGCGCAGCGCCTGGGCTATGCTCTGGTCGCGCTTGGCGGGCGTTGCGCCGGCAAAGCCGGTTTCGCGCAAGCCCAGCGCCATCGGCACGATCAGCAGCACGGCGCCGCCGAGCACCAGGAGGGCGGCCTGCCAGCCCAGGCTGCTGATCAGGAAGCCTTCGGTAGGCACCATCAGGAACTGGCCGAACGAGCCCGCCGCAGCGGCGACTCCCATCGCCCACGAGCGCTTGTCGGCCGAAATATTGCGGCCGATGACGCCGTAGATCACCGCGTAGGTGGTGCCTGCCTGCGCGGCCCCGATCAGCACCCCGGCCGTCAGCGTGAACAGCAGGCCGGTCGGCGACAGCGCCATGCCCACCAGGCCCAGCGCGTACAGCACGGCGCCGCCCGCAATCACCCGGAACGCGCCGAAGCGGTCAGCCACCATGCCGGCGAAAATCCCGAAGATGCCCCACGACAGGTTTTGCACCGCAATCGCAAAGGCGAAGGTTTCACGCGTCCAGCCCTGCGCCTGCGTGATGGGCTGCAGCCACAGGCCAAAGCCGTGCCGGATGCCCATCGACAGCGTGACAATGGCCGCGCCGCAGGCCAGCACCTGGAGCATGGAGAGTTTTGGGGGCGAAGAAAGGGGGCTTGAGGCCATGAGCGGACTTTAAGGAAAATGCTCAAGGATAGTCACTTGCGCGCATCCTGGCCGGCCAGCGGTTTTTGCCCGGCCTCCGCCGTCTTTGATAACTGTATGTTTGTACAGGTAGTTGGCGGGTCCGGACTACAATTCAAACAACACTTGAACTGCCATGGCTGAAAAAAACATCACTGCTTCCCCCGCTTATTCCGAAAGCTCGATCCGCGTTTTGAAGGGCCTGGAGCCCGTCAAGCAGCGCCCGGGCATGTACACCCGCACCGACAATCCGCTGCACATCATTCAGGAAGTGCTCGACAACTCGGCCGACGAAGCGCTCGCCGGGCACGGCAAAAAGATCAAGGTCACGCTGCACACCGATGGCTCAGTCAGCATTGAAGACGACGGGCGCGGCATTCCGTTCGGCCTGCACCCGGAAGAAAAAGCGCCCGTGGTCGAGCTGGTGTTCACCCGGCTGCATGCCGGCGGCAAGTTCGACAAGGGCAAGGGCGGCGCCTACAGTTTTTCGGGCGGCCTGCACGGCGTCGGCGTCAGCGTGACCAATGCGCTATCCACCCGGCTTGAAGTCACTTCCTACCGCGAAGGCAAGGTCGCCAGCCTGGCTTTTTCCGGCGGCGACGTGATCGAGCCGCTGGTGCTGCGCCCGAACGGCAATGGCGACCGAAAATCCGGCACCACGGTGCGCGCCTGGCCCGATGCCAAATATTTTGAATCACCGGCGCTGCCGATGGCCGAGCTGACGCACCTGCTGCGCAGCAAGGCGGTGCTGATGCCCGGCGTGACCGTCACGCTGACGAATGAAAAAACCAAGGAAGTCCAGACCTGGCTCTACAAGGGCGGCCTGCGCGACTACCTGATGCAGACGCTGACCGCCGACCCGGTGATCCCGATGTTTGAAGAGGAGGGCTTTGCCGATGCCGCGCACGAGACCTTCGCCGAAGGCGAGGGTGCCAGCTGGTGCGTCGCCTTCACCGAAGACGGCCAGCCGGTGCGCGAAAGCTACGTCAACCTGATCCCGACCAGCGCCGGCGGCACGCACGAAAGCGGGCTGCGCGACGGCCTGTTCACGGCGGTGAAAAGCTTTATCGAACTGCATTCGCTGCTGCCCAAGGGCGTCAAGCTGCTGCCCGAGGATGTGTTTGCCCGCGCCAGCTACGTGCTCTCGGCCAAGGTGCTGGACCCGCAGTTCCAGGGCCAGATCAAGGAGCGGCTCAATTCGCGCGATGCGGTGCGGCTGGTGTCGAGTTTTGTGCGCCCGGCGCTCGAACTCTGGCTGAACCAGCATGTCGATTACGGCAAGAAACTGGCCGAACTCGCCATCAAGGCCGCGCAAAGCCGCCAGAAGGCCGGCCAGAAGGTCGAAAAACGCAAGGGCTCGGGCGTGGCGGTGCTGCCCGGCAAGCTGACCGATTGCGAAAGCAAGGACCTGGCGAACAACGAAGTGTTTCTGGTCGAGGGCGACTCGGCCGGCGGCAGTGCCAAGATGGGCCGCGACAAGGAAAACCAGGCCGTGCTGCCGCTGCGTGGCAAGGTGCTCAACACCTGGGAAGTGGACCGCGACCGGCTGTTCGCCAACACCGAAATCCACGATATCTCGGTCGCCATCGGCGTCGATCCGCACGGCCCGAACGACACGCCGGACCTGAGCGCCCTGCGCTACGGCAAGGTCTGCATCCTGTCCGACGCCGACGTGGACGGCTCGCATATCCAGGTGCTGCTGCTGACGCTGTTTTTCCGGCATTTCCCCAAGCTCATCGAAACCGGCCATGTCTATGTGGCGCGGCCGCCGCTGTACCGCGTCGATGCGCCGGCGCGCGGCAAGAAGCCGGCGTCCAAGGTCTATGCCCTGGACGAAGGCGAACTGACCGCCATCCTGGACAAATTGCGCAAGGACGGCGTGCGCGAAAACGCCTGGAGCATCAGCCGCTTCAAGGGCCTGGGCGAAATGAGCGCGGAACAATTGTGGGATACGACACTCAATCCGGACACCCGCCGCCTGATGCCGGTTCAGTTGGGCAACCAGGATTTCGGGCAGACCGAAAGCCTCATCACCAAGCTGATGGGCAAGGGCGAGGCGGCGGCGCGGCGTGAACTGATGGAACTGCACGGCGACGCGGTGGAAATTGACGTTTGAGAGGAGACCGGATGCGCCTGAAGCTGTTTTCGTTGCTGAACCTGCCGCTGCTGGCCGTGCTGCTGACGGCCCTGCATGCCCCCCCGGCGCGGGCTGACATCTGGGCGTATATCGATGGCCAGGGCGTCACGCACTTTTCATCGCTGCAGCTCGATGAGCGCTACGAGCTTTTTTCACGCGGTGGCGAAAGCTTCACGACGGGAAAAACCGCTGGCAACCCGGCCCAGGGCGCCCAAGGCGTTGCCGCGACGCCGCCCAGGCTGCGGGCGTATTTCGAGCTGTCTCCCGGCTACAAGGCGGTCAGGCATCTGCTGCGCGAAGCCTCGGACAAGCACGGCATTGATTACGAACTGCTGCAGGCGCTGATTGCCACCGAGTCCGGCTTCAACGCCCAGGCGGTTTCCCCCAAGGGCGCGGTCGGCCTGATGCAGCTGATTCCACCGACGGCGGCGCGCTACGGCGTGAAATCCGACAAAACCGCCCAGGCCGAGCAAAAGCTGACCGATCCCAGGACCAACATCCGGGCCGGCTCCAGCTACCTGAGCGACCTGATGAAGCTCTTCCCGGGTGAGATTGAACTGGCCATCGCGGCCTACAACGCGGGCGAAGGCGCGGTCCAGCGGGCGGGCAACCGGATACCGAATTACCCGGAAACGAAAAATTACGTCAAAACCGTGATGCAGCTCTACAACCAGCTCAAGCCGGCCAGCACGGGACGCAGCACTTCAGTCAGTTCGGGCCGGGTGCGCATGGAAATGATGGGCGGCGCCAGCGGCCGGGCCAACATGCCTGCGGCCCTGGCCGCGTCGCCGTCCCTTGTATTGCCGGAGGTCGCAGCCCGGCTGGATTGAGCGGCATTCCGGGTATTTATACGGATTCCCCGGTTTTCTCCTGGGCCACAATTCCCGCAGACTGCCAACGCAGCTTTTTCCGATAACCATGGCGGCCAGCCCCCACCTTGCGCGCAGGCCCGCCTCACCAATTCGAGCACACCACGATGGACCTATTCACACCCGCTGTCGAAGCCGACATTCCGGAACCCGCCGACCAGGACAGTCTGGCGGCCTACGCCCAGCGCGCCTACCTTGAATACGCGCTGAGCGTCGTCAAGGGCCGGGCGCTGCCCGATGTCTGCGACGGCCAGAAGCCCGTCCAGCGGCGCATTCTCTACAGCATGGCGCGCATGGGTCTGGCCTTTGGCGGCCCCAATGGCGCGACCGGCGCCCGGCCGGTCAAATGCGCCCGCGTGGTCGGCGATGTGCTCGGCCGCTTTCACCCGCACGGCGACCAGGCCGCGTATGACGCGCTGGTGCGCATGGCGCAGGACTTCTCGCAGCGCTACCCGCTGATCGACGGCCAGGGCAATTTCGGCTCCAGAGACGGCGATGGCGCCGCCGCCATGCGCTACACCGAGGCCCGGCTGGCAC
Organism: Polaromonas naphthalenivorans CJ2; assembly: GCF_000015505.1. Classification (GTDB taxonomy): domain Bacteria; phylum Pseudomonadota; class Gammaproteobacteria; order Burkholderiales; family Burkholderiaceae_C; genus Polaromonas; species Polaromonas naphthalenivorans. Next base: position 1,278,159 of record NC_008781.1, read on the forward strand.
GCATCACCACGCTGCTGATGGACGAGATCGACGAAGGCACGGTCGATTTCATCCCGAATTACGACGGCTCGACCGAGGAGCCGCGCCAGTTGCCCGCGCGCCTGCCGTTCACGCTGCTCAACGGCGCCAGCGGCATTGCCGTCGGGCTGGCGACCGAAATTCCCAGCCACAACCTGCGCGAGGTCGCCGATGCCTGCGTGGCGCTGATCAAGACGCCCAAGCTCAGCGATGAAGAGTTGTACACGCTGATTGCCGGCCCCGACTACCCGGGCGGCGGCCAGATCATCTCCAGCGGCGCCGAGATTGCCGCCGCCTACCGCACCGGACGCGGCTCGCTCAAGGTGCGCGCGCGCTGGAAGATTGAAGAGCTGGCGCGCGGCCAGTGGCAGCTCGTCGTGCAGGAACTGCCGCCCGGCGTCAGCACCCAGCGCGTGCTGGAGGAAATCGAGGAAATCACCAACCCCAAGATCAAGCTCGGCAAGAAGGCGCTCAGCCTGGACCAGGTGCAGCTCAAGCAGTCCATGCTGGCGGTGCTTGACGTGGTGCGCGACGAGTCGAGCAAGGACGCCGCCGTGCGCCTGGTGTTCGAGCCCAAGACCAGCCGGACGGCCCAGGCCGAACTCATCAACACGCTGCTGTCGCACACCAGCCTGGAGAGTTCCTCGCCGATCAACATGACCATGATCGGCCTGGATGGCCGGCCGACGCAAAAGTCATTGCGCCAGATGCTGAACGAATGGATCGCGTTTCGCCAGACGACGATTGAAAAACGCTCGCAGCACCGGCTCGACAAGGTGCTGGCGCGCATCCACATCCTCGAAGGGCGGCAGACGGTGCTGCTCAACATCGACGAGGTGATCGCCATCATCCGCCAGTCGGACGAGCCCAAGTCGGCGCTGATCGCCAGGTTCTCCTTAAGCGACCGGCAGGCCGAGGACATCCTGGAAATCCGCCTGCGCCAACTCGCGCGGCTCGAAGCCATCAAGATCGAGCAGGAACTGAAAACCCTGCGCGAGGAGCAGGGCAGGCTCGAAGACATCCTGGGCAACCCGACGGCGCTGCGCCGGCTGATGATCAAGGAAATCGAGGCCGACGCCAAGCAGTTCGCCGACCCGCGCCGCACGCTGATCCAGGCCGAGAAAAAATCGGTGCTCGAAGTCAAGGTGCTCGACGAGCCGGTCACGGTCGTGGTCAGCAGCAAGGGCTGGGTGCGCGCGCGCGGCGGCCACGGCCATGCACCAAGCAGCTTTGCCTTCAAGGCGGGCGACGCGCTGTACGGCACGTTTGAATGCCGCACCGTCGATACGCTGCTGGCCTTTGGCAGCAACGGCCGGCTGTATTCGGTGCCGGTGGCCATGCTGCCCGGCGCGCGCGGCGACGGCCAGCCGGTCACAACGCTGATCGACCTGGAATCGGGAACGCAGCTGCTGCACTACTTTGCCGGGCCGGCCTCGGCCATGCTGCTGCTGTCGAGTTCAGGCGGCTATGGTTTCCTGGCGACGGTGGAAAACATGGTTTCGCGCAACCGCAGCGGCAAGGCCTTCATCACGCTGGCCGAGGGCGAAACGCTGTGCCGCCCGTCCCATGTCAGCGGCGCCTCGGGCAGCCAGCCCTTGCCGCCCGCCACGCATGTGGCCTGCGCCTCGACCGGCCAGCGCATCCTGACGTTTGACATCGGCGAGATCAAGCAGATGGAAAAGGGCGGGCGCGGCCTGATGCTGATCGACCTGGAAGACAAGGACACACTGGCCGGCGCGGCCGCCTACACCCGCAGCGTGCGCATCGAAGGCATCGGGCGCGGCGCCAAGCCGCGCGAGGAAACGCTGGAAATCCGCAGCCTGAACAACGCGCGCACCGTACGCGCCCGCAAGGGCAAGTCGGCCGATCTGGGCTTCAAGCCGACCGGAATTGTCCGGGTTGAGTGATGAAATAGGCTGTTTGCGCAATGTTGACGGGCGCAGGCAGCTATTTATTTCATAGCGGCTGGTCTGCCAGGCGTTCCAGCGCTGTCATCCACTGCTGCAAGACCGGCGCAAGCCTTCAACACCCGCCATGCACCAGCGCGAAAAGGCGCTCGCGCGGCTGCCAGCGCTGGCCTTCCAGGTGCCAGTATTTCTGGCCGCAGGCGGTTTCAAAAAATGCGCGCCGCCTTTGCAGCCGGCCCGATCCGACGACGCTTTTGAGCACCACGTAGCGGATTTCGCCGGTTGGCCCGAGGATCACCGTCGAGCCGCCGTAGTAGGTGAAGGCCGGCCCTTCGGCCGAGGCGCGCACATGGCGTTCCTGCGTGATTTCGGCGACCAGGTCGAAGACGATCTGCCCGTTCGGGCCGGCGCGCCTGGCGGTGCGTATCGACTCGGCGCAGGGCAGGCTCACCGTGTCGCCGTCCAGGCGCGGGTCGCCGTTGGCCACCAGACCGAATTCTTCGAGGCGGCCCGGGCGCGTGACGTAGTAGCCGAGCATGCAGGCCTGCCGGTGGCGCTCGTCCAGGTCGGCCGCGTTGGCCGGATCGCCGCGAAAGCGCAGCGTCCCGAAGTCGAGTCCCGGCACCTCGGGCAGGTCCATCCGGGGCCGGTGCCAGAGCAGCGCGTCCTGCGACAGGTGATTCGCCGTGCGCGGATAGATGTCGCGCCGCCAGAAGGCGTCGATCAGCGCGCCCCGGTAGTCCCAGGGGTCGTCGGGCACCAGGTCGTAGTCGGCGGTGATCAGGGCGCGCAGGTAGTCGCCGAAGGTCATGCCGACCGGCGGGCAGTAGTCGATGGCGCGGATGCAGATGCCCAGGAACTGGCTGGCCAGCTTGCTGGCGCGCTCGGCCAGGATGCTCTGCAGGTCGTGCGAGAGTTCGCCCGCCGGCAACAGGCCGCTGCCGCCGGTGGCCAGGCGCACGAAGCGCTCGGTGCGGCGCCGGTACACCTGCACGAAGGCATCGAACACGGCGCTCACCAGCACCGAGCCGAGCTGGTGCGCCTCGAGGCCGGGCTGGTAGCGCCTCGGGTTGCCGGTGTCTTTTTCGACCGCGCTGCGCAGCGGGCCGTTCTGGCCGGTGGTGTGCCCGAACTCGCCGGCCAGCTCCGTCAGGAGGTCGGCATGCTGCAAGGCGCCCTTGCAGCGCCGGATCGCGGTCAGCACCACTTCGGTGTAGCTGAAGTGCTGGAAGATGGCGACCAGGTCGGCGAAGGCTTCATGGAACGCGACCACGTCGGCGTTGGTCGGCACGATGAAGTGCGCGCGCAGCCCGTCGAGCAGCGCATGCGTCACCTCGTGAACCACGATGTCGTGCGACAGGCAGGTGAAGACATAGCCGCCCGGCATGGTGCGCGTGGTCGGTTTTTCGCTCGCCGGGAAATAGCCGAAACGCAGCTCGCCGGTGGTGATGCAGTTTTGATAGTAGGCGTTCTGCTCCTGGCCGTGGTGCGGCCTGAGCACCAGCCGGGCCGGATTTCTTCCGTCACCGAAACCCCAGCCCAGGTTGCGGCCCAGCGCGGTCTTGAAGGTCGAATAGACATTGCTGCACACCGCATAGACCATCTGGTGGTGAAAGCGCGGGTCCGAGGGCGAGGGGTCGTAGCCGTCGGTCATCAGCACCTTGCGCTCCTCCAGGTCGGCCGCCCGGTAGCGAACGCCGAGCTGCCCGTCGTTCGGGTCCACCTCGAACAGCGTGCCCACCGGCCCCGGCTCCAGCGGCTCGAAGGGGACATTGACCGTGGCGACCGAGCCTTCGAGCCGCGACACCGACGGATCGACCGTGTAGATGCGCAGCGGGCGGTACAGTGGGTCGCCCGGCTGGCGCTCATAAGGAGTCACCGGGGGCTGGCGCACGCCCGAGCCAATGGCGTAGTCTTCGCTTTCGCCGGGATAGCGGCGCACCGCCTGCGAGCCGGCAAGGGCGCTTGCTTCTTCGCGGCTCGCGGCATCGGCGGCGACCGCCTCGGTGGTCGTCGCGGTGGACAGCGGGGTGTCCGGAGCGCCCATCGCCGGCTATCGGGCGGCCAGCGCCTGCACCGCCTTGGCCAGCCCGTTCACGGCCTGCAGCAAGGCGGCGTCGCCGGGCGGGCCTGAAGTCGTGGCCGGTTCCCGGCTTGCGGGCGCCCGGCTGCCGGCGGCCAGCGGCTGCAGGAGTGCGCCCGTGCGCGCGTCGTCGGCGCAATCGAGCATCGGCGCCTGGCGTGCTGCGCCGCCGAACTCGGCCAGCACGCGGCGCAGGAACTCCTCATTGCTCATGCCCTGGATGCCGGTTGCCAGCACCTTGGTGGCGCGCCGGGTGAAGTCGCCGCTGCCTTCGCTTTCAAGCGCGACCTGGTGGTCCAGGCAGGCCGAGAACTTCACATCGCGCATGCGCTGGGCGCCGCCGCTGCTGATGGCGCGCGAAGCGCCGCGCAGTTGCTGGCGAAAACGCTTGTGCGCCTCGATGATGGCCGGCGTCAGCTTGACGAAGCGCGCCTTGGTGCCGGGCGGCCGCGCCATTTCGCCGGGCGACAGGCCCACGGCAAAGCGGGTGTTGGTTCCGGAATGGCAGCAGTCCATGAAGCAGGTCATGTTGACGCCGTCGGGAATGCGGGCGAACAGCGCGGCGATGTCGTCGTCGATGTAGAGCGCGCCGCTGGCGAAGTCCACCGGGCACAGCGCCTCGTCGATGTTGTCGTCCTCGTCGCCGTTCAGGTCGGGCGCCTGCGTGCCGTGCCCGGCGTACTGGAAAACGATCACGTCGCCGCAGCGGCTTTGATCGACCAGCCGGCTCAACTCGCGCTCCAGCGTGGCCCGGCTCGCATCGCCATCGAGCAGCAGCCGGGTCTCAAAGCCCAGTCCAGCGAGCGTGCGCCCCCAGTTGCGCGCATCGTTGACGCAGCCGGCGAGCTGGTGCTCGGGCGCCGGGTAGGCGTCGATGCCGACGCACAGCGCCAAGCGCCGGCCGCCGCCATTGCCATTGCCTGCCAGTGGCACGGCAGGCAACAGCGCGGGCGAAGGCGGCATGTAAGGTAGCGCTGGAACCTGCGTTTTGATGGGCGGCGCCGCGTAGCCAGCGCCTGCCGTGAAGTCGAAGTCGGCGGGCCAGTCAACCTCCTCGATCCAGGGTCGCGATGCGGCGCGCGCGGCCGGATAGCCGGCGATGTCGGCGGCGTCGGGCTTGTCGAGAACCCGGCGCACGACGCTGTTCATGGTCGGCGCATCGTCGTCAAAGCCGCCGTGCGACTGGGACGTGCTGGCCGAGCGGCCGGTGTCGCCCGGCGTGGGCGACCAGACCACGCTCGAAGGTGTTGCCGGCGTTGCGCCCAGGCCGAACAGGCGCTTGAGGTCGGCGTCGCCGCGCAGGCTTTCCTCCAGCCCGAGGATGGCGGTTGCGCGCCGGTCTTCCAGGGCGTTGAAGATCAGGTAGAGCAGCGACTTGCGGTAGATCTGCGCGCAGTTGTCCTGGCGCTCGAAATCCCTGCGCATGGTGTAGAGCGTCAGGGATTCCACCGCCCGGCCCGGGCCGATGTGCTCCAGCAGGTGCTGCCTGAAGGTATCGACGCGCACCGCAGGCGCCAGGAAATGCGCCGTCCTGAACGCCGGAACGCCCAGCCCGTGCGCCAGCGGCAGGAAGTGGCTGTGAAAAATCGAGCCCGCGCTGTGACCGACCGCATGCAGTTCAACCTGCCCGGCGTGGGCGTCGCAGAACGCCTTCAGCTGGCGGGCGACATAGTGCGCGCCGCCGCCGATGTCGCCGCTGCCTGAGGGTGGATCAACCGCATGCTCGGCGCTCGACTTCATGCCGCCCCAGATGCGCGGCCCCTGCAGGACGCGCGCGCCAATTTCTAGCAGCGGGTCGGTCGTGAAGTCGGCAAGACCCCGCGACACCGCGCGGCTGCCCTGCTGCGCGCGGCCGAGCAGTTGGCCGATGGTCTCGAAAAAGCCGGTTTCCCAGATGAAATAGACCGGATAGACGCCGTTGCGGCGCCACCAGTCGATGTGCTTGCTGGCGATCTGCAGCCCGCTGGCTTCGGACACCAGGCCGCCGTGCGCGTAAAACAGCAGGCGCAGCTTCTGGCCGGCAGGCAGTTCGCTGACCGCCTGCGGCAAATGCTGCTCGAAGATCGCGTCAATGTCTTCAGGGGTCGAGCTGGCTTCGCCCTCGCCCGAGAGGCGGCCGACCTTCAGGTTGACGAGGTGCGGCCGCAGGGCGTTCAGCGCTGCCGTGCTCAGGCCTGAATCACGGCTTTGCACGGGGGCGGCGGGGCCGGCGCCTGCCGCCGGGGCGGCTCCGGCTTCGCGCTCGTCATGCGACAGTTCGGCGTCGCCGGACTCGCCGGCGTTGTCGGTGATGCGCGACAGTGAGCGGATCGCCTCGGCGATGTTCCGGTCGGTTTCCTCGGGGAAAGGCTGCTGCCGGGCGGGTTCGCGCGTGCCCGCCGCCTGCAGCTCCTGCCTGAGGAGTTCGACCTCGGCCAGGATGTCGTTGTAGACCAGCGCGCTGCCGGGACACGACTTGGGCGACATGGCGTTGTGAAAGCGCAGGCTGCCGGCCGGCAGGTGAAAGCGCGCCTGCACCAGCGCCACGACCCGCAGCGCGGTGTCCTTTTGCAGGCCGTCGAACGGGTCGCGGCCCTGGTCGAAGTCGCCGATCATCTCGAACATGAAGGGGCCGAAGGCCTTGTTGCCGTTGTGCCCGGCGGCGCTGGCCGGCGGCAGGTTCCAGTTGCGTCCCAGCCAGATCATGCCCTCGGGGTCGATGGTGATGTGCTGCGCGATGTCACTCCAGCCGTTCACCTGCGTGTGGAAGCGCCACATCGAGACAATCGTGTCGTGGCCGCGAAAGTCGGCATGCCGGGGCCGCCAGGTGTGGTGCATGTGCACCGCGTCGATTTTCCGGGTGAAGGGAAAGTTCTGCAGCAGCTGCTCGAACTGCTCCGGCGAAAGACGCTGGAATGTGGGTGTCGGCATGGCGCATCCCCGTGTGACGAGTGGGCGCCCACTCTACACCCGCAGGATGAGGTTTCAATGCGGGGCGTTACCCTGCCTGCCGTGTAAAACGCCTCTGGCCTTTGGCGGCTGATGCGCGAATCGGACAGCGTTGGCAGCACGACCTTCGCTGGCCCCCATCCCGGCCTTCCCCCAGCGGGGGAAGGAGAAAAAACCGGGCTCCAGCCGCGCCTTGACAAGTCTTACAAACTTCATGATTTGAAACGGCCGCCCGGCCGTTCCAAATCACAGGGCTGGCAAGCTTCACTCCACCTCGGCGATCAGCTCGATCTCCACGCAGGCGCCCAGCGGGATCTGCGCCACGCCGAACGCGCTGCGGGCGTGCTTGCCGGCGTCGCCGAACACTTCGCCCAGCAGTTCGCTGCAGCCGTTGGTGACCAGGTGGTGTTCGGTGAAGTCGCCGGTCGAATTGACCAGGCTCATGACTTTCACGATGCGCTTGATTTTGCCCAGGTCGCCGGTGGCCGCGTGCAAGGTGCCCATCAGGTCAATGGCGATGAGCCGGGCCGCAGCCTTGCCTTCTGCGGTCGTCACGTTCTTGCCGAGCTGGCCGACGATGACCTGGCCGTCCTTCTTGGCCAGGTGGCCGCTCAGGAACACCAGCTTGCCGGTCTGCACGAACGGCAGGTAGGCGGCGGCCGGCGCGGCCACTTCGGGCAGCGTGATGTTCAGGGACTTGAGCTTTTCGTAAACAGGGTGGGTGGGGGTGGTCATGGTGGTCCGTGTGAAGGATAAAAATGAATCAAATACGGTGTTTGCGCACTATTCATATGCATAACATGCTATGAATAAAAGAGCGAATGCCGGTTTCGGGATTTTGCATGGTAACGCACTGCAGGCCCGCGCCGGACAGGGTTTGGGCTACCGCTTGAGGCCCCAGCCGGCCCGCCGGATGCCGCGCGGTAAGCTCTGCCATTCGCCCGCTTTGTTGAGCCGGTGCAAGCCTGTCGAAGCAGTCAAAAAAAGCCAGGAAAGGCAAACCCGTGGGTTTTTCCGTTGTCGCCCGGCCGGCTGCCAGCCCGGCCAGCCTTGGGCTTGCGTTGGCCGGACTCGTCGCGGGCGTGGCCGTGCAGCTGCAGCAGCCCGCGCTGTGGCCATCCGGCGGCTATGCCGCACTGGTGGCGCTGGCTGTTGTCCTGGCGGGCGGCTGGCAGGGCGTCAAAGCCTTGATGCGCTTTCAAGGCCCGGCTTCGGTCAGCGCCCGCCTGATGGTGCTGGCCATTGCCGTCCTGCTGGGCTTTGGCCTGACCGGCTGGCGGGCTGGCGCTTTCCAGGCGACGGCGCTGGACCCGGCGCTGGAAGGGCGCGACATTGCCGTCACGGGTACGGTGCTGGCCATGCCGCAGTTCAGCGAAGACGCGCTGCGCTTTCGCCTCGGCATCGAATCGGCGCGGCTTGACGGCCGGGCGGTGGCGCTGCCGCCGCAGATCATGCTGGGCTGGTATTCGGGCTTCATCGGGCGCGAGACGAAAAACTCGTCGGTTGAAAGCAGCGATGCGTCCGAGCTGGCGCTGGAGCTGCAGCGCAAGCCGCAGCCGCTGCGCGCCGGCGAGCGCTGGCAGATGACGGTGCGGCTCAAGGCGCCGCACGGCAACAGCAATCCGCATGGCTTCGACTACGAACTCTGGCTGTGGGAGCAGGGCATCCAGGCCACCGGCTATGTGCGCGCCTCACCGCACGATGCGCCGCCCGCCAGGCTGTCCAGCAGCCCATGGCGCCATGCCGTGGAGGGCGCGCGCCAGTCGGTTCGCGAGGCGATTTATGCGCGCGTGGACGACCGGCAACAGGCCGGGGTGCTGGCCGCGCTGGTGGTCGGCGACCAGAACGCCATCGAGCGTGCCGACTGGGATGTGTTCCGCGCGACCGGCGTCGCGCACCTGATGAGCATCTCGGGCCTGCACATCACGATGTTCGCCTGGGTGGCGTCGCTGCTGATCGGCACGCTGTGGCGGCGCTCGGCCCGCTTGACGCCCCGGCTGTGCCTGGCCCTGCCGGCGAGCAGCGCCGGGGCCTTGGGCGGACTGCTGCTGGCGACGTTGTATGCCTTGTTTTCGGGCTGGGGCGTGCCGGCCCAGCGCACCATCCTGATGCTGGCCACGGTGGTGCTGCTGCGGCAAAGCGGCCGGCAGTGGCCGTGGCAGCAAGCCTGGCTGCTGGCCATGGCGGTGGTGGCGGTGCTCGATCCGTGGGCCTTGATGCAGGCCGGATTCTGGCTGTCGTTTGTCGCGGTCGGCGTGCTGTTTGCTACGGATTCAGGAGCTACTCGCGCCCGTCCGGCAAGCGCGGAAGGCCAGTTTGATTCAAAATTTTTGCCCTGGTGGCTGGCCAGGCCGCTGGCCTGCCTGCTGCGCTCGGCGCGCGAGCAATGGGTGGTCACGCTGGCGCTGACGCCGCTGTCGCTGCTGCTGTTCAACCAGGTGTCGCTGGTCGGCCTGCTGGCCAATGCGCTGGCGATTCCCTGGGTCACGCTGCTGGTCACGCCGCTGGCCATGCTGGGCGTTTTTTATGCACCACTGTGGGATGCGGCCGCCTGGGCCGTCGGCCTGCTGACCGGGCTTTTGCAGGGGCTGGCGAGCTGGCCGCTGGCGTCGGTCGATGTCGCTGCTGCACCGCTGTGGTGCGCCGTTGCGGGCGTGCTGGGCGGTGGCCTGCTGGCGCTGCGGCTGCCCTGGCACTGGCGCGCGCTCGGCATTCCGCTGCTGCTGCCGGTGCTGCTGTGGCAGCCCGCGCGCGTGGCGCCCGGCCAGTTTGAACTGCTGGCCGCTGACATCGGTCAGGGCAATGCGGTGCTGGTTCGCACGGCGACGCATGCCTTGCTGTACGACACCGGCCCGCGCTTTTCGCGCGAAAGCGATGCCGGCAACCGCGTGCTGGTGCCGCTGCTGCGGGCGCTTGGCGCGCGCATCGACATCCTGATGCTCAGCCACCGCGACAGCGACCACAGCGGCGGCGCGCCGGCCGTGCTGGCGATGCAGCCGCAGGCCAGTCTGCTCAGTTCGATTGAGGACGGCCATGAGTTGCAGGCCTTGCGCCCGTCAACCCGCTGCGCCGCCGGCCAGCGCTGGGCCTGGGACGGCGTGGATTTCGAGGTGCTGCATCCGGCGGCCGCCGACTACGCGCTGGCGAAAAAATCCAATGCCATGAGTTGCGTGCTGCGCATCTCCAATGGCGCCCAGACGGCGCTGCTGACTGGCGACATCGAAGCGCCGCAGGAACTCGGCCTGGTGTCAAGCAGCCCGGAGCGCCTGAAGGCCGACTTTCTGCTGGTGCCGCACCATGGCAGCAAGACCTCGTCGAGCGCGGTTTTCCTCGACGCGGTGCAGCCCCGGCTGGCGCTGGCCCAGGCCGGCTACCGCAACCGTTTCGGCCATCCGGTGGCCGTGGTGGCGGCGCGTTACGACGAGCGCGGCATCCGGCTGGTGCGCTCGCCGCAGTGTGGCGCGGCCACCTGGCAAAGCCCGAGGCCCGCCGAGATTGCCTGCCAGCGCCAGGCCGGCCAGCGTTACTGGCAGTCCTCTTGAGCCTTTAAATATGCGGCTTCATGCACTTATATGGCGCATAACTTGCTAAGCTATGGTGGAAGTATTTACTGATTCCAAACCTAGACGGAAATTTAAGCTTATGAGCCGACCGATGTTTGACGAGATGAATGCCAGCACTGAAAGCGTGCGCAAACACTACCAGGGCTACCAGCGCTGGCTGGCCCAGCAGCCGGCCGATGTGATGCAGGCGCGCCGCGCCGAAGCGGAAATGATCTTTCGCCGGGTGGGCATCACCTTTGCCGTTTATGGCGACAAGGACGAAGACGGCTCGGGCGCCGAGCGGCTGATTCCGTTTGACCTGATTCCCCGCATCATTCCGGCGCACGAATGGGCGTCGATGGAAAAAGGCCTGGTCCAGCGGGTCACCGCGCTGAACCGCTTCATCCACGATGTGTACCACGAGCAGGAGATCATCAAGGCGGGCATCATCCCGTCGGAGCAGATCTTCCAGAACGCGCAGTTCCGTCCCGAGATGATCGGCGTGAAAGTGCCGGGAAACATTTATTCGCACATCAGCGGCATCGACATCGTGCGCGCGCCCAACGCGCAAGGCGAGGGCGAGTACTACGTGCTCGAAGACAACCTGCGCGTGCCCAGCGGCGTGAGCTACATGCTCGAAGACCGCAAGATGATGATGCGGCTGTTCCCCGAGCTGTTCAGCCAGAACCGCGTCGCCCCGGTCGAGCATTACCCCGACCTGCTGCTCGAAACCCTGCGCGCCATGGCGCCGCCGGCCACCGCCGAGCCCACCGTGGTGGTGCTGACGCCCGGCATGCACAACTCGGCTTATTTCGAGCATGCCTTTCTGGCCCAGCAAATGGGCGTCGAGCTGGTCGAGGGCCTGGACCTGTTCGTCAAGGACAATTTTGTGTACATGCGCACCACGCGCGGCCCCAGGCGCGTCGATGTGATCTACCGCCGCGTCGATGACGATTTCCTTGATCCGCTGGCGTTCCGGCCCAATTCAACGCTGGGCTGCGCGGGCCTGCTCAATGTGTACCGCAGCGGCAACGTGGCCATCTGCAACGCCATCGGCACCGGCGTGGCCGACGACAAGTCGATTTACCCTTACGTGCCCAAGATGATCGAGTTCTACCTCGGCGAAAAACCGATCCTCAAGAACGTGCCGACCTACATGTGCCGCAACCCCGACGACCTGAAGTACACGCTGGCCAACCTGAAAGACCTGGTCGTCAAGGAAGTGCATGGCGCCGGCGGCTACGGCATGCTGGTCGGGCCGGCCTCGACCAAGGCCGAAATCGAAGACTTCCGCGCCGCGCTGCTGGCCAATCCGTCGGGCTACATCGCCCAGCCCACGCTGAGCCTCTCGACCTGCCCGACCTATGTCGAAAGCGGCATTGCCCCGCGCCACATCGACCTGCGACCCTTCGTGCTGAGCGGCAAGGACGTGCAGATGGTGCCCGGCGGCCTGACGCGCGTGGCGCTGAAGGACGGCTCGCTGGTCGTCAATTCGTCGCAGGGCGGCGGCACCAAGGACACCTGGATTCTGGAATCGGATTCGGCGCCTTCCATCCCCTCGGCGACCCAGTCGCAATCGCAGTCGCAATCCATCGCCGTAGGAGTCTGAAAATGTTGTCACGCACCGCCGATCACCTGTTCTGGATGTCGCGCTACACCGAGCGCGCCGAAAACACCGCCCGCCTGCTCGATGTGAACTACCAGACCTCGCTGCTGCCGCAATCCACGGCCGACGTGCAAACCGGCTGGCGCGGCTTGCTCAGCATCAGCGAACTCAAGCCCGCCTATGCCGCCAAGTACGGCGAAAGTATCACCGCGCAAGATGTCATGGATTTCATGGTGCGGGATGAAAAAAATCCGTCCAGCATCGTGTCCTGCCTGCGCAACGCCCGCGAGAACGCGCGCGCCGTGCGCGGCACGCTGACCACCGAGGTCTGGGAAACCCAGAACCAGACCTACCTTGAAGTCATCCGCATGCTGCGCCACGGCGACTTCGAGCGCGACCCGGGCAAGTTCTTCGAATGGGTCAAGTTCCGTTCGCACCTCTCGCGCGGCGTGACGGCCGGCACCATGCTGCAGGACGAAGCCTTTCACTTCCTGCGCCTGGGCACCTTCCTGGAGCGCGCCGACAACACCGCCCGGCTGGTCGATGTGAAGTTCCATGCGATTCAAAGCGACTTCCCGAGCGTTGCCGGCGAGGAGGAGCAGGAGCATGATTTTTACCACTGGAGCGCGATTTTGCGCAGCGTCTCGGCCTTCGAGGTCTATCGCAAGGTGTACCGCGACGTCATCAAGCCCGAGCGGGTGGCCGAGTTGCTGATCCTGCGCCCGGACATGCCGCGCTCGCTGCTGGGCTGCCTCAACGAGGTCATCATGAACCTGTCCATGGTCACCAGCGACCCGCAGAGCGAAACCCAGCGCCGCGCCGGAAAACTGCGCTCGGACCTGCAGTACGCCCGCATCGACGAGATTCTGTCGGCCGGCCTGCATGCCTTCCTGATGCAGTTCCTGGACCGCGTCAATGAGCTTGGCGCGCACATCAGCCGGGAGTTCCTGGTTCCGGTCACGCGTTGAAAAAGGTGTTGGCCGGCGCCCCTGTAAAGGCCTTGCGATGAAGCTTCACGTCAAGCACACCACCGACTACCGCTACACCGAGCCCTTGCGCTATGCGCTGCAGACGCTCTGGCTCACGCCGCTGACCGGGTCGGCGCAAACCGTGAATTTCTGGAGCCTGGGCGCGCCCAGGGAGTTGTTTGCCCAGCATGACGCCTTTGGCAACAGCATCCACTCCTATACCTTTGTCGGCGAACTGTCCGACAACGTGCGCTGGAGCCTGGTCAATGCGGCCGGCATTGTGGAAACCCTGGGCGTCGCGGAATTCACCGACGACCCTAGCATGCCGCTGCCGCAGCTTTACCTGCGCGCCTCATCGCTGGCCCAGCCGCATCCGCGCCTGGCCGAATTCGGCCGGCGCTTCATCACCACGCAGCCGGGCGCAAAGGCTGATTTACATGAGCTTTTGGCCCTTAGCGCAGGCGTGGCGGGCGCTGTCAGCTATCTAAAAAATAGCACCAACGTGACCACCACGGCGCTACAGGCGTTCGAGGCCGGCGCCGGCGTGTGCCAGGATCAGGCGCATGTGATGGTGGCGGTCTGCCGCAGCCTGGGGCTTGCGGCGCGCTACGTCAGCGGGTATTTCTACGCCGCCAACGAGCCCGATCTGGCCAGCCACGCCTGGGCCGATGTCTGCCTGGACATGGCCGCGCGGCGCTGGGTCAGCATCGACGTGACGCACAGCTGCCTGATCGACGAGCGCCATGTGCGCCTGGCGATGGGCACCGACTACAACGCCTGCCCGCCCAGCAAGGGCGTGCGGCACGGCGGCGGCGAGGAATCGATGACGGTGAGCATCACCATCGAGCCGGCCTGAGACTGACCTGTCCGGTCAGGGTTGCACGCACGGAGCCTGTTCGCAACCCGCAGCCGCGCTCAGGCGTCGCCGTAGCTGACGACGCCCGCGCTGGTGACCGTGATGGTTTTGCCGATGCTGGCGGTGTAGGTCTTTGACTTGACCGTATTGACGAACACATATTCGCCCTTGACGCTGGCTGCGGTCACCGTCATCAAGAGGTAGCCCCGGCGCTTCGTATCGACGTAGCCTAGGTCGTCCACCAGGCCCAGGCCGGCGCCGATGGCCGCCGTGCCCAGTTGCGGCACCAACACCGATCCGTCCAGCGAAGACGCCAGTTCGCCCAGGCCGACGGCCTCGAATCCGGTCGAGCTGACCGAGCTGCCTGCAAACTCGACGCCCGCCTTGACGCCCGCGAGCGTGGTGAGCTGGGTAAACCAGCCGTTGTGCGAGTCGCCCGACAGCACCACCAGTTGCTTGTTCATGTTTTTCACAGTGGTCAAAATCGCATCGCGCTGGGTCGGGTAGCCGTCCCAGGCATCCAGGTTGTAGGGCAGGGTCGGGTTGATCGCCGGATCGAGCAGGGCGGCCTGGGTTGGCGTCAGCGCGCCCGGGCCAGCGGCTGCGCGCGTGGCCTTGGCGGTCAGGTAATCATTGATGGCGGCTGTCACATCGGCCAGTGTGGCTGTTGGTGGCGAGGCGAAGGCGGCCGCCTGCTTGCGCAGCACCGACGCCGGAAACCACATGCGGGCCATGATGTCCTGGTTGCCCAGGAACTGCCAGGTGGCGGTGGAGGTGGCCAAGCCAGCGGTCAGCCAGTCCTGCTGCGCGGTGCTGATAATGCGGCGCGAGGCGTCGGGCAGGACGCCGCCCACCGGGGTCAGACCCGTGATGTAGCGCCCGATGCCGCCATCGGCGTCGCCGAAGTTGTCATACTGGCGGTCGCGGCCCTCGATGCGGGTGTCGAGCATGTGCAGTGACAGCAGCTTGCCGAAATCGAAGTGGCGGTAAATTTTCAGCAGATTGGCCGTGTCGGCCGTGCGGATCGGCAACCACTCGTGGTAAGCCTTCGCGGCCATGGCCTTGCGCGTGGCCCAGTCGCCTTGGGTGGCCGGGTTGTGGTTTTCAGCGCCATCCTTATAGGCATTGTTGGCGAATTCGTGGTCGTCCCAGATCGTGATCCACGGCATTTTGGCGTGCAGGGCCTGCAGATCGGCATCCGACTTGTACTGCGCATAGCGCTGGCGGTAGTCGGCCAGGCTGGCGATGTCGCTGGCCGGGGCCGCCACGCGGCCCAGCGCCACGGCGTCCTTGTTGCCGTATTTGGCCGTGTCCGAGCCGTACTCGTAGATGTAGTCGCCCAGGTGAAGGGCATACAGCGCGTCTGACCTGGCGGCATCGGCGTAGGCATTGAAGTAGCCTTCCGAGTACAGCGAGCAGGAGAACACGGCGAACTTGACGCTCGCCACCGATGCGGCCGGCAGGGTGCGCGTGGCGCCGACGGTGGAAGTGGTTCCGGCCGCATCGCGAAAGCGATAGAAGTAACTCGCGCCTGCGCTCAGGCCGGTGGCATCGACCTTGGCGGTGAAGCCGTTGGCCGGCAGCGCCTCGACCGAGCCGGAGCTGACGATATTGGCGAAGCTGCTGTCAGTGGCCACTTGCCAGGTCAGCGGCACGGAGGCATTGCTGTCAGCGACTTTGGCGTAAGTCCACAGGATCACGCGATCAGACAGTGGGTCGCCGCTGGCCACGCCATAGGTGAATTGCGCCGGAGGCACGGGCGTGCTGTCGTCGCTGCCGCCGCAGGCCACGACTGAACTGCCCGCGACAACGGCAGCTGCCGTTTTCAGCAAAAACTCACGGCGGCTGGTAACTTCTGACATGCTTCAAACTCCTGTTGATGGAAGCGCGATTACAGAAGAGTTTTGTGTCTGCAGCGTGAAAAAGCGGCTCCAGGAGTTTGCGAAGCGGGCGCGTATCTGCGCTTCTTTCAGGCAGCCAGGTCCACCCGGACCCGGCCGCGCACCTGGCCCGCCAGCAGGCGCGGCGCCAGCGCGATCACCGCATTCAGCGGGATGGTTTCGGTGTTGGCTTCGAGCAGGTCCGCCGGCAGTTCCTTGGCGAGCCGCTCCCAGGCCAGCAGGCGCCTGGCCATGGGCGCATACACGCTGTCAACGCCTGCCAGCGTGATGCCGCGCAGGATGAAGGGCGCCACGCTGGTCGGCAGGTCCATGCCCTGCGCCAGGCCGCAGGCCGCCACCGTGCCGCCGTATTTCAGGCTGGCGCAGACATTGGCCAGCGTGTGGCTGCCCACGCTGTCCACGGCTGCCGCCCAGCGTTCCTTTTGCAGCAGCTTGCCCGGTGCGCTCAAGGTGGCGCGCTCTATCAGTTCGGTGGCGCCGAGCTGCCTCAAATGCCCGGCCTCGCCCATCCGGCCGGTGGAGGCATGCACTTCAAAGCCGAGGCGGGCGAGCAGCGCGATGGCGATGCTGCCCACGCCGCCGTTCGCGCCCGTGACCAGCACTGGACCGGCCGCCGGCGTGACGCCCCGGTCCTGCAAGGCCATGACGCACAGCATCGCCGTGTAGCCCGCCGTGCCGATGGCCATGGCCTGGCGCGCATCCAGGCCTTTTGGCATCGGCACCAGCCAGTCGGCTTTGACGCGCGCCTTTTGCGCCAGGCCGCCCCAGTGGCCTTCGCCGACGCCCCAGCCGTTGAGCAGCACCGCGTCACCCGGCTTGAAGCGCGCATCCAGGCTTTCGGCCACCGTGCCGGCAAAGTCAATGCCGGGCACCATCGGGAACTTGCGCACCACCGGAGAACTGCCGGTGATGGCCAGCGCGTCCTTGTAGTTGACGGTCGAATACGCCACATCGACGAGCACTTCGCCTTTGGGCAACTGCGCCTCGTCAAGCGACGCCATGTCAGCGAGCGTGGCGCCTTCCGGGGTTTTTGTCAGCAGCAGGGCTTTGAACATGTGATTTCCTTGGGTCTTCGTTGTTGAATTCTCGGCTTGATCGCGCAAACATCGTACAGCGCCAGAATCGATGCAATGCCCACTTTTGTTTCTTGTCCTTGCGGCGGGCGCATCCGGTTTCACGATGCAACTCGCCGCATAATTCCGCTGTCCTCCACGCCCGTGCGTTGCCCCTGAATTCGGGACATTCGTCCCGCCGAAAATTCCCCGAAAAAGTTGAGTCCCGATGAGTTATTTGCAGAACGACCCCCTGGCCATGAACGGCGCGATGGCGGACGATCCCGCCGCCGCCCCTGAAGCACAAATCCGGATCGACATCGAGGCCGATGCCACGACCGGCTATGCCGCGATACAAAACGCCGTTCCGGTCGTGCGGGCGCTTCGGCTGACCAACCTGATGGCTGAGACGGTTGAAAACCTGGAGGTCGTGGTGTCCTGCAGCCCGGCGTTTGCCCGGGGCCTGAAGCTGCGCTTTGACAAGCTGGCCGCTGGCGAGACGCGCCGCATCTCGCCGCTGGACCTGCAGCCCGACCATGCCTTTCTGGCGGACCTGAAGGAGTCGGTCAACGCCTCGATCCGGGTCGTGGCCGAAGCCGGCGGCCAGGAACTGGCCAGCGCCACCCAGCCGGTCCAGGTGCTGGCCTATGACCAGTGGGCCGGAACGCGCGCGCTGCCCGAGTTGCTGGCGGCGTTTTGCATGCCCAACAACCCGGCCGTCGATGTGCTGATCGGCAAGGCCTCCAGGCTGTTGCGCGCCAGCCATCCCGAGCTGTCGATGAACGGCTACCAGTCCAAGAACCGCGATGTGGTCTGGAAGCAGGTCTCCAGCATCTACAGCACGATTGCCGCCGAGAACCTGCAGTATGTGGAGCCGCCGGCCTCGTTCGGCGCCGACGGCCAGAAAATCCGCATGCCCGACCGCATTTTGGATGCGCGCGTCGCCACCTGCCTGGATTTGGCGATGCTGTTCGCCTCGTGCCTGGAGCAGGCCGGCCTGCGCCCGGTCATTCTGCTCAAGGAGGGCCATGCCTGGGTCGGCGTCTGGCTGCACCTGGCGTCTTTTTCGGACGCGCTGATCGACGACGTGCAGGCCATCCGCAAGCGGGTGGACAGCGGTGAATTCCTGGTGTTTGAAACCACGGGCGCGGCTCGGCATGCCAGTTCGCGGCCATCGCTGCGGATTGCCATGGAGCAGGGCCACGCCCACCTGCTCGAAGACGCCAGCTTTCGCTATGCGATTGACATCCACCGCGCCCGCGAAGTGCAGATCAAGCCGCTGCCGTCGCGCGCGCTTCCCCTGATACCGGGCGAGCTGGCGCCCGAGGATGCGCCTGCGGCCATCGAGCCGATGCCGCTGCTGCCGCCGCTGGACTCCGATTCGCTGGCGCCGCTGGATGTGCGCGCAGACGACACGCCCGAAGGCCGGCTGTCCACCTGGAAATCCCGGCTGCTCGACCTGACGCTGCGCAACCGGCTGCTCAATTTCAAGCCGACCAAGGCCACGCTGCAACTGGTGGCGCCCGAGCTGGCCCGGCTCGAAGACGCGCTGGCCGACGGCGCCGAGTTCAAGATCAGGCCGCTGCCCGACCTCATGGAAGGCGCCGATCCGCGCATGGCCGAGCTGCATACCCAGCGCGCCGGAAGCACGCCGCTGGACGACATGGCGCTCGAAGCGCTGGGCAACCGGGAATTGCTCGCCCGGGCTTCAAAGGATGCGCTGGATGGCAACCTGCTGGCCATCTACAGCGCCGCCCGCACCGGGCTGGAGGAGGGCGGCGCCAACACGCTGTACCTGGCGCTGGGCCTGCTGCGCTGGACCGAAGCCGAAAAGGCCGATGCGGTGCATCTGGCGCCGCTGCTCCTGATCCCGGTCACGCTGCAGCGCCAGTCGGTGCGCAGCGGCTTTCGATTGATACGGCATGACGACGAGGCCATCGTCAACCCGACGCTGCTGCATCTGCTGAAAACCAGTTTCGAGCTGAAGGTGGCCGGCCTGGATGTGGTGCCGACCGACGACAAGGGCGTCGATGTGGCCCGGGTGCTGCAGTCCTTCCGGCTGGCGGTGCGCGAGATTGCGCAATGGGAAGTGCTGGAGCAGGCGCACCTGGGCATTTTTTCGTTCACCAAGTATTTGATGTGGAAGGATTTGCAGGACCGCACCGAGCAGCTCAAGCAAAGCCGCGTCGTCAGGCATTTGATCGACAAGCCCGGCGAGGCATTTGCGCGCGAAGGCACGGACGGCGAATTCGACCGGCTCGACATCACCCATCGCCCCCAGGACATCCTCACGCCGCTGCTGTCCGACTCGTCGCAGCTCAAGGCGATTTGCGCGGTTGATGCCGGGCGCGACCTGGTGCTCGAAGGCCCGCCGGGCACCGGCAAGAGCCAGACCATCACCAACCTGATCGCGCACAGCCTGGCCAAGGGCAAGACGGTGCTGTTCGTGTCGGAAAAGATGGCGGCGCTCGAAGTGGTGCACCGGCGCCTCTCCAGCATCGGGCTGGGACCGTTTTGCCTGGAACTGCATTCGTCCAAGGCCAAGAAGACCGACGTGCTGCAGCAGCTCGGCAAGTCGCTGGCCATCAGCGCCCAGCGCACGGCCGATGACTGGGCGCGCGAAGCCGGGCGGCTGGGGCAGATGCGCCAGTCGCTCAACGGGCTGGTCGATTCGCTGCACCACGAGTACCCGAATGGCTTCACTGTCTTTGAAGCCACCGGAACCTGCATAGCCCATACCGGCAAGGAAGCTTCGGCCATGCCTTGGCTTGATCCCTTGACGCACGACCGGGCCGACCTGGACCGGCTGGAGGAAACCGCCCGGCGCATGGCCTCGCTGGCCGGTGCGCTGCCGACGCTGGAGAATCATCCTCTGTCCCTCATCGGGCAGACCGACTGGTCGAATTCATGGCAGGACGAGTTGCTGGGCGCCGCCAAGGCGCTGGAAGCCGCCATTCGCTCCCTGCAGGAAAAATCACCGGCCTTGGGAAGTTTGACCGGCCAGCCCACCACCGGCCTGAGCCTGGACGCCTATGCCGCGCTCGACCAGCTGGCCGACGTGCTGCTGCTGGCGCCCGGCGTGCCCGCAGGCCTGGCCGGGCAGGCGCATGACCCGGGCGCGCGGGCGCGCGTGCATGCGCTGGCGCAGCACGGCCTGGCGCGCAACCAGCACTGGCAGCAAATCGGCCCCGGCTGGACGGAGCAGGTCGCCACGCTCAATGCGGTGGAGCTTCAGGGGCAATGGGCGCAGGCCAGCTCCGACTGGTGGCCCAAGTCCATGCTGGCCCAGCGCGCCCTCATCGGTCGCCTGAGCGGATTTCGCACCGACAGCCAGCGCCCGGGCGAGGCCGATGTGCAGGCCCTGCTGGCACCGCTGGCGGCGCTGAATGAGGAAGACCGGGTGCTGCGCAGCCTGCAGGCGGACGCCGAGGCGCTGCTGCAGGAGTCTTACGCCGGCCTCAAGACCGACTGGGCCAGCCTGGCCGCTCATGAGTTGTGGGCGAAGAAGTTCGCCGATGCGGTGACGCGGGTGGCCGGGGCTGATCTGGCGCAGGTCAATCCGCTGCATCAGGCGCTGGCGCCGCTGGTGTCGAGCAACCGCGCGGCCCTGGCCGCCGGCGGCCAGGCCGGCCGCGCGCTGCTGGCCTACCGCGACGCCTGGCGGGAATTCAGCCAGAAATTCGATGCGCTGGAAACCCTGGCCCAGCCGGTCGATCCCTTGCAGGGGCCTGATGGCGCGCAAGGCGCGCTGGAACGCATCCAGGGCGTGCTCAGCGCCTGGCAACTCAACCGGCGGCTGATCCAGCCCTGGTGCCTGTGGCGCAATGTCCGCGAGCAGGCGATGGACCAGGGCCTGCAGGCGCTGGTCGCCAGCCTTGAAAACGGGGAAGTGCCCCTGGGCGAGGTGGAGTCGCATTTCAAGTTCAGCTACCGCAACTGGTGGCTGAAAAAAACCATTGATCGCGACCCGCTGCTGCGCGGCTTTTCCAGCGCCGACCATGCGCGCAAGATCCACGAGTTCCGTGATGCCGATGTGCGCTTCCAGAAGCTGACCGAGGATTACATCGTCGCCACCCTGTCCGGGCATATCCCTTCGCTGGCTGGCAGCGCGGTCGGCCCCGACAGCGAGCTGGGCCGCTTGCGGCGCGAGCTGCAAAAAAAGAGCCGGCAGATGCCGGTGCGCCAGTTGGTTCGCGGCCTGCCGACCCTGCTGCCCAAGCTCAAGCCCTGCCTGCTGATGTCGCCGCTGTCGGTCGCGCAGTACCTGGACGCCGGCTACGCGCCGTTTGACCTGGTGGTCTTCGACGAAGCCTCGCAGATTCCGGTCTGGGATGCCATCGGCGCGATTGCCCGTGGCCGGCAACTGGTGGTGGTGGGCGATGCCAAGCAATTGCCGCCGACCAGCTTTTTCAGCAAGTCAGGCGACCCGGAAGGCGGAGCCCATGGCATGGGTGAGGAGCCGGTGGAAGACCTGGAAAGCATCCTCGACGAATGCCTGGGCGCCGGCATGAACCGGCTAAGCCTGCAGTGGCATTACCGCAGCCGCCACGAAAGCCTGATCACCTTCAGCAACGTCAACTACTACGACTCCAGCCTGATCACCTTTCCCTCGCCGGTCACCGACGACAGCGCGGTGCGCTTCGAGCATGTAGCCGGGGTCTATGACCGGGGCGGCAGCCGCACCAACCGGCTTGAAGCCGACGCGATTGTCGAGGGCATCGCCGAGCATTACCTGTCGCCGCACAAGAAGCACCTGACGCTTGGCGTGGTGACCTTCAACCAGCCCCAGCAACTGCTGATTGAAACGCTGGTCGATGCCCGGCGCCGCGCCAGCCCGGAACTCGACCGCGCCATCGCGGCGCGCGCCAACGAGCCGTTGTTCATCAAGAACCTGGAAAACGTGCAGGGCGACGAGCGCGACGTGATCTTTTTCTCGATCACCTACGGCCCGGACGCGGCCGGCAAGACGACCATGAACTTCGGGCCGCTCAACGGCGAGGGCGGGCAGCGCCGGCTCAATGTCGCGATTTCGCGGGCGCGCGAAGCCGTCGTCATCTACAGCACCCTGAGGCCCGAGCAGATCGACCTGGCCCGCGTGCGCGCCGCCGGCGTGCGCGACCTCAAGCATTACCTGGAGTTCGCCATCAAGGGCTACCGCGCGCTGGCCGAGCAGAGCCTGCCGACCGGCCAGGAGCCCGACAGCCCGTTCGAGGTCGCGGTGATCCGCCTGCTGCGCAAGCACGGCTGGGAGGTGCATCCGCAGGTCGGCTGCTCGGGCTATCGGCTAGACATCGGCGTGGTCGATCCGCGCGCGCCGGGCCGCTACCTGGCCGGCATCGAATGCGACGGCGCGACCTACCATTCGGCCGCCACCGCGCGCGACCGCGACCGCCTGCGCCAGCATGTGCTCGAAGGCCTGGGCTGGCACATTCTGCGCATCTGGTCCACCGACTGGTGGCTCAACCCGGAAGGCGAGATTGAAAAAATCAGCCAGCGGCTGAAGGCCATCGTGGTCATGCCGGACGACGCGCAGGCGGCCAGCGCGGTGCAGGTTCCTGCGGCGCTTCAGGCTGATCCTGAGCCGGCCCCTGAAAGCGAGGCAGCGCAGGGTTTACCGATGGAGCCGGACGGCTTTCCCGGCGAAGAAGAGATCCTGGCCATCTACCGCCCGGCCAGCCTGCCCGCAGGCGATCCGCTGATGTTTCATGACGCCAGCGCCTTGCCGGACCTGGAGGAGCACCTCGCCCACGTCATTGAAGCCGAGGGTCCGCTCACCGAAACGGCCTTGTTTCGAAAGGTCGCCCATGCCTGGGGAATCGGGCGCATTGGCGCCAAGGTATCCGAGCGGCTCAGAACGCTGACGCCCGAGCGCTTCGTTCGCACCATCGAGGAAGAGGCGATTTTTTACTGGCCGGCGCAATCCGATACCGCTTCATGGGAACAGTTTCGCATCGCCGACGCCAGCGAGCCGTCGCGCCGCCATGTTGACGAGGTCTGCCTTGAAGAGCTTGCCGCGCTGGCCCACCACGTGTTGCAGCAAGCCGGCACGTCGTCCCGGCAGGACGCTGCGCGCTCGGTCTGCCTGCTGCTGGGCATGAGCCGCGTCCCCGAAGAGGCCGAAGCGCGGGCCAACGAGGCCATGAACCGCCTGATCGCCTCGGAACTCGTCGTGGACATCGAGGGCCAGGTGCGCTTGGTAGAGTGATGGCGGCGGGCATAATTTGCTATTGATAGCATAGCTACTTGCGCTCATGGATATTGCGCAAAATGCACTTTTTAAAAAATTGGCGGGTCTGATGCTGAAATTTTGACCCGCTTGCAGCGCCTTTCCGTCAATGAACAGAGCTTCCAGGATGGTGCATAAAATCAGACTAGTTTAGTAAACCAGTCTAAAAATTCATGCCAACCCCACACTCCCCAACAACAGCATCAGCCTGGCGGCTGCAAGATGCCAAGGCGCAATTCAGCGCCCTGGTGGACAACGCCCTGCGTGGCGTGCCGCAGCATGTCATGCGGCGCGGCAAGCCGGCGGTGGTGGTGCTGTCGGAGCAGGACTTTGAAGCTTTGCAGCGCAGCGCGGCCGGCAGGGCGGACAAGCCCGCGAGTTTTGTCGAGCATTTGCTGGCCATGCCCAAAGCGCCCGCCAGCGAAGTGGCTGACTCGCCGCGTCAAGATGTGCAACCGCGCGATATTGATTTTTCATGATGTTGTTGGACACGGTGGTGCTGTCCGAACTGCGCAAAGCCAGGCCCAACCCGGGCGTGGTGGCGTATTTGAAAAGCCAGGCTGCCGAGACTGTTTTTCTAAGCGCCTTGACCATTGGCGAGATCGAAGCGGGCATTGAAAGGCAGCGCCGCGTGGCGCCTGAATTTGCCGGGGAGCTTGCCCGGTGGCTGGCGTTGATGGAATTGCAATTTGCCCCTTTCATCCTGCCAGTAACCCCGGCGATTGCCAAACTGTGGGGGCGGCTGTGCGTGCAAACCGGCAACAAGGGCATTGACAACCTGATCGCCGCCACGGCCTTGTGCCACAACCTGACGGTGGTGACGCGCAATGTGAAGGATTTCGAGCTGACGGGTGTGCGGGTGTTTGATCCCTTCAGCTTGCCGGACGCGGGCGGAACTGCCGGGTAAGGGCGCGGCTTGGCACGCGGGGGAGCATGAGATATCAGGATCGAATTCGACTTGTGCCTGCGGGCAGGTTTGCAAAATGGGAGACCTGACCCCGTGGTTCCTTAAACTGCAATGAAACATGATCGGCAAAAAAAATGCGTTTACTGAATCAATCCCTGAAGGCAGTGATGTTGGGTATGGTTGCCCTGCATGCGGCCTTTGCTTTCGCCGGCAACCCAAGAGAGGAACTGAGCGAATTCGGCTTTGACAACGGCCCTTACGGCTATGTCAATCAAAAGGGCGAAGTCGTGATTGCGCCGATCTTCGATATCGCCGGACGTTTTGCGGAAAATGGGCTGGCGCTCGTCAAATATCGCGATAAATATGGATTCATCAATGAAAAAGGCGAATGGGCCATTCCCGCCAAATTTGAAAAGCTGGAGCCCTTTTCCAGTAACGGCCTGGCGCTGGCCGGTGCGAATCCGCAAGTAATAAAAATGGAAGGAATGGGCGGGATCATTGGATACAGTGTGAGAGATTTCGGTTTTATCAACCTTCAGGGCGAATGGGTCATCAAGCCCCGGTTTACGGCAGCCCATAGCTTTGCGCCCAACGGCCTGGCGGTGGTGACGGAAAAGGACACAGGAAAACAGGGTGCAATCAATGCCAGGGGCGAATGGGTCTTTTCAGATAAATCAATAGAGCCGTCGAGTTTCAGCGCCAACGGGCTGGCGCCTGCCGAATATAAAACTCCATCACGGGAGGTGGCGCAGGGCGTGGGCTACTGGGGCTATGTCGATGCGACAGGACGTTGGGCGATTGAGCGCCGGTTCTACAGTGCCCATGCCTTTGCCGCCAACGGCCTGGCGCTTGCATCGGAGCCGCACCTGCTGAAACTGGAATCTTTTTCCCGAACGCTGGAAAAATACGGTTTTATCAATGTCAAGGGCGAATGGGTGATTCCGCCGACATTCGAGCCGGGCGATGTGCTGGGATTTGCTGAAAATGGGCTGGCAGCAGTCAAGGTCAACGAGAAGTGGGGATTTATCAACGCGCAGGGCAAGTGGGTAATTCCACCGAAATTTTCTTATATAAGCAGCTTCTATGCGAATGGCTGGGCACTGGCCAGCATTACCGGTACCGGTGGCATGATCAATATAAAAGGCGAATGGGTTGTGCCGCCATTGTTTGAGCCAAGCGGCAGCCTAAGTCTTAGAGAAGGTAGAAACGAGCAACCGAGAGGTCTAGGTTTCGCGCCCAACGGCCTGGCCTGGGTGATGGAAAACGGCAGGGAGCGCATCATCAACAGCAAGGGGGAATTCATGCCTGCCTTTGATGCCTATATTGACAAACACCGTGCCGAACTCGAAATACAGCGCAAGGAGCTAGCGCAACAACTTTCGCAAAGGAAGCACGTCACGTTTGAGGATACGGTGGCCCTCACTTACTTTTGGGGTGCGCTGTACCTGTTATGGCGTGGACTGTACGTTTTTTGGCCTTTTCTTCTGATGATCTTGCTCGCTGGCTGGGGGGTGATCGCTATTTTTAGATATTCCAGAAAGGCTTTTTGGCTTTTGCTTCCGGTCTTCTTGTTGACTGGCTTGGGGGACTCTGAGGGCATGCGGAATTGTGCGCTTATAGTGGTTGCGGGACTAAACGTCTTCCTGCTGTAGCAAGCCTGAATACGAAAACAGCGGCCCCAGCAGTGGCATCACAAACGCCACCTCAAAGCGGTAGGCACCGTTTTCTATGTGCTTGTAGGCGCGCGAGCGCGGCAGCAAGCTGATGGGCAGGGGTAGGCCGTGCAAGCTGGCACCCAGCGCGCGCCAGTGCCAGCCACCGTCAATCACATCGACCGTCATTTTGAAGTGCATGGCCCCGGTGCGCTCCACCCAGTAGCCGCTGGGGTGCTGGCCCACGGCGTCAAACACCGACAGCACTTCTTTGGCGCTGCCCGCGCCTGTGCCAAAACTGCGCGCCCAATGGAGTTGCTGCGCGCGGTGCGAAATGACAACCCGCAGGTGGCGGTGCGGCTGGTCAATGGGGATGCCCATCTTGTGCGCCAAGCGCCGCCCCAGCACACCCGCCAAGCCGCGCCCAACTTGAATATGCACGTCTCCCACCAACACGCCGCCATGCAGGTGCAAGTGCTGCAGGAGCGGGTGCAAACGCTCAAACTCGGGGCCAAACCAGTCTTGGACGCAGCTTGTTGTTGTTGTCATGGATTCGGTTTTAACTGAAAGTGATGCGAGACTGGCAGGCTGCTGAAATACTGACTGCGTCAAGATTGACGCGGTAGATGTTGCCGAAGGATTGCACGGTTCTGCTGTGTTCGCTGGAAGGCACCAGCGCATTGAAGCGTTGCAAAACCTCAAAGCGGGGCGTGAAGCTCAAGACCGAATGACCCAGCCATTCACGGCGCGAGTCGCCCGGCTACTTCCCGCCCCAATTCAATCACCGCCATCGCGTAGTAACTGCTCCAGTTGTAACGCGTGATGACATAGAAGTTCTCGGTGCCGGCCACGTAGCTGGGCGCGTCCGGGCCGTTGAGCAGTTCGACCAGCGCCAGCGGACCCTTGTGCTCCAAGGCCGGGCCTTCGAGCACCGCGCCCTTGGCGGTGAAGCTGGCGACGCCGAAGGTCGGCAAAATGTCGGGCGCCATCAGCGCGTCCATGTCCAGCCGGCTGGCGTCGAAGCGCACCGGGTAGTGCGTCGGCATGCCGCTTTGCCAGCCGTAGGCCTTGAAATAGCTGGCGACCGAGCCGATCACGTCGGCCGGGCTGTTCCACAGGTCGATGTTGCCGTCGCCGTCGAAGTCCACCGCATGCTTGGCCTGGCTCGACGGCATGAACTGCGGCATGCCCATGGCGCCGGCGTAGCTGCCGCGTGGCTCGAACGGGTCGGCGTTCCTTCGGCTTTCCATGGTCAGGAACTGCTCGATCTCGCCCTTGAAGTAGTCGCTGCGTTCCTGGGCGCGCGGGTGGCTGGACGGAAAGTCGAAGGCCAGCGTGGCCAGCGAATCCATCACCCGGAAGCTGCCGGTGTCGCGGCCGTAGATGGTTTCGACACCGATGATGCCGACGATGATCTCGGGGGGAACGCCGTATTCCTTTTCAGCGCGCGCCAGCGTGCTGCGGTTGGCCTGCCAGAAGTTCACGCCGGCCTGGATGCGGACCGGGTCGATGAAGCGGCTGCGATAGACGCGCCAGTTCTTGACGAAAGCCTTTGTGGGCGGCTGCATCAGCCGCGCCACCGTGGGGTTGAAGCGCGACTGGCCGATGGCCTGGCGCACCCACTCGGGGTCAAGGCTGCGGCGGCTGGCCAGGTCGTCGGCAAACTGCATGGCGTCGGCGCGCGTGGCGTACAGCGGCCCCTGCGCCTGCTCGGCCCTGGCGGAAACCTTGGTTTTTAAGGATTTTACGTCCTTTGCGCTTGCTGCGCCTGCACTGACAGCTATTAAAAACAGAGCAAGCTTGAAGTGAAAGGAAGCGGTGTGAAGTGTCATGCGCGGAAGGTGGGTGGGCTGAAAAGCGGATTTTAAGCAGGCCAGCGCAGGCGGCTGAATTGCTGCCGGAGCTGGTCCAGCTGGCGGACATGGCTTTTCAGCGGGGTGGATGGCCTGGCGGTTTGGGCCGTCGGGGCATAGCGCTGCACCTCCAGCTGCACCAGCCAGTCGTGCAGGGCTTGCCCCTGGTCGCCGTATTGTTGCAGCACCTGCCGGGCCAGCTGGCGCGGCGAGGTGGCGGGCGTGCTTTCAATGCCGGCCTGCGCCAGCCGCTTGCGTGCCCGGCCGAGCAGGCGCAGCCACGGATCGTGCTGGCTGCGCTCCCACCATGCCCAGCCGCCGCCCGCGATGCTGGCCAGCACCAGCGCGCCTATCAGCAGGCGGGTCAGGTCCAGCCAGTCCGGGGTTTCAAAGCCGATGTTCTTGAGCAAACTGAGCTGCTTGCCCTGGGTGTAATTGAGAACCCACTGATTCCAGCCGTTGTTGATCGCTTCCCAGGTGGCGCGAAACTGGGCCGACAGGGTCGGGCTGAAATTGCCGAAGGCCTGCGCGACGGCGCCCCGGGGCGCGGCCAGCCGCTGGAAGGCGCCGGTGCGTCCCGGCGCCACGGCCGAGGTCGGATCGACCCGCACCCAGCCGCGCCCGGCCTGCCAGACCTCGGCCCAGGCGTGGGCATCGCTTTGCCGCACGACCCAGAAGCCGTCAACGCCGTTGCGCTCGCCGCCCTGGTAGCCGGTGACGATGCGCGCCGGAATGTCGAGCGCGCGCATCAAGATGACAAAGCTGGACGCGATGTGCTCGCAAAAACCTTCCTTGCGGTCAAACCAGAACTCGTCGGCGGTGTCCCGGCCATACACGCCGGGCTCCAGCGTGTAGGTATAGCCGCCAGTGCGCAGCCGCTCCAGCGCGACCTGCACCAGGCCAGCGGTAGTGGCCTTGGCATTGCGCGGGTCGCGCCGTATCTCGGCGGCCAGGGCCAGCGTGCGCGGGTTGAAGCCCGGCGGCAAATCGACATATTCCTGCAGCCCGCGCATGGGCTGCGCGGGTCCGTGGGTGAAGGCCGGGTAGCTGCTGACCTTGTAGCGGACCAGCTCGGTGATGGGCCGGCTGGTCAGCCACTGCAAGTCGTCTTCCATGAAGTTGCGGTAACCGGGCACCTCGGGGCGCTGCAAGGCGGCTTCCATCACGAAAAGCCAGGGCCGCTGGGTCGGCTCCAGCGTGACTTCGTAATGCACCGGCTCGCCGCTTGCCTGCAGGTTGGCCGGCAGCGCATGCACGGGCGACTGGCTGGAGTTCAGGGGCAGCCACTGCCGCCCGTCAAAGCTGGAGAGCACCGGGCCGCGAAAATACATCTCGCGCTGCGGCGGGGGTTCGCCCTCGAAGCGGATGCGCATCGCCACGCTGTCGTCCAGCGCCAGCGTGGCCATGGTGCCGACTTCCATGCGCGCGCTCAGGCCGCTGCGGCCGGTCATGGCATCGCTGGGCACACCCCACAGCGGCGCCATGCGCGGAAACAGCATGAACAGCACCAGCATGATGGGCGCGCCCAGCAGCGCCATCGAGCCGGCGGTTCGGGCGGCCTGCGCCAGCGGCGGCTTGCCGACCGGCATGTGGGCATTGACCAGCGCGGTCAGCAGGCCCAGCAGCCCGAGCACCATGCTGCAGGCCGTCAGCAGCGACTGCGAATAGAAGAAGTTGCTCAGCATGCAGAAAAAGCCGAGGAAGAAAATCACGAACGCATCGCGCCGGGCGCGCAGCTCCAGCGTCTTGAGCGTGAGCAGCACCACCAGCAGCGTCACGCCGGCGTCGCGCCCGATCAGCGTGCCGTGCGTGGCGTAGGTGGCGCCCATGGTTAGCGCCAGCAGCAGCACCAGCCATGCCTTGCGGGGCAGGGCGCGTGCATTCAGCGCCAGCCAGCCGCGCCACAGCAGCACCGCGCCCGCGCCCAGGCTGCACCACAGCGGCAAGCGGCCGGCCTGCGGCAGCAGCAGCCAGGCAATCACGGCCAGCAGGAACAGCGTGTCGCGGCCTTCGCGCGGCAGCGTTCGCAGCGTCGCCAGGGTCGGCAGTTGGGTCGATGGGGCTGCGGCGGGGCTCAGCATGTGGCCAGCGCTTCCAGGCAACGGCGCTTGTGGGCTTCGCCGCTGGCCGGTTTGATCTCCAGCGCGCTCAGGCGCAGGCCGTAGTCCAGCCCGAGCCGGTCGGCCTGCAGCACCCAGGCGCACAGCCGCGAGAGTTTTTGCTCCAGGCCCAGCGGTCCCGCCTGCCGCACATCGAGCCAGAGTTCATGGCGCTGGGCCTGCTGGGTGTCGCGCACCACCAGGCCGCCGCTTTCCCCGCTGTGTTCGCCAGCCTTGGCGACCTTTTTCCAGAGCACGTTTTTCAGCGGATCGCCGCGCCGGTAAGCGCGCACACCGTCGAATTCACCGCTGCTTTGCGCACGGGCGGCGCTGCCCGCGCCCTGGGCGCGCGGCTCGCCCGGCGGCAGCGGCGGCGCGCTCAGCTCGGGCGCCGGATACACCATGACCTGCGCGGCGGGCCGCCAGACCGTCCAGACGCGGAAGGTGCCCAGCGGAAAACGGGTTTCGGCCGTCAGCGTGGGCAGGCGGTGCAGGCCGCGCCGGGCTGGCGTGAAGGCCACCTGCACCAGGCAGCTGCCTTGGGCGGGCACGTCGGTCCAGGCCCAGTGCGGCTCGGCGCCTTTTTGGGCAACTGCCGGATGGGGGTTCCACACGCTCAGGCCGATGCCGTGGCGCACGGCGCGCCGCGCATTCGTGAGTTTGATGTCAAAAGCAGTGGTTGCGCCCGCGTAGTGGGCATGAGGTGCTATTAAATTCATGGCAAGCCCGCGCAGCGTGCCGTGGCAGACATGCATGCCGACCAGCGTGGTGCCGGCCAGCAGGAAGGTCAGCAAATAGCCCAGGTTGAGCTGGTAGTTGATCGAGGCGACCAGCAGCACCAGCAGCGTCAGGAACAGCATCAGGCCGGGGCGCGTCGGCAAGATATAGACGGTTCGCTGGGTGAGCAGGACGCTGTCGCTCAATGGCAGGCGCGCTTCAAACCAGCGCTGCAAGCGTGCCCTGACAAGCGGCATTGGATTGGGGAGGAAGGCGAACGCGGCCATGAAAAAGCAGGCCTGCGGCTCAGGGCAGCGGCACGGCATCCAGCATGGCGCGCACCTGCCCGACCGCGCCCCGGCCCGCGTCGCTGACCGGAATCAGGCGGTGCGCGGCGGTTTGCGGCAGGATGGCGGCAATGTCGTCGGGCGCGACATAGTCCCGCCCGCTCAAAAAGGCCTGCGCCTTGGCCGCGCGCATGATGGCAATGCCGGCGCGCGGGCTCAGGCCCTGCAAAAACCAGCGGCCCGAGCGCGTGGCGGCCAGCAGATCCTGCAGGTAGTTCAGCAGCGGCTCGGCGGCATGCACCTGCTGGACCAATTGCTGCAGTTCCAGCAATTCGTGCGGCGCCAGCCTGGCCGGCAGGACATCGAGCATTTCGCGCCGGTCGGCGCCGCGCAGCAGTTCGCGTTCGGCGGCCCGGTCAGGGTAGCCGAGCGAAATCCGCATGTGGAAGCGGTCGAGCTGCGACTCGGGCAGGGCGTAGGTGCCGAGCTGGTCCTGCGGATTTTGCGTGGCGATGACGAAGAACGGCAGCGGCAGCGGGCGCGTCTGGCCTTCAATCGTCACCTGCTTTTCTTCCATGGCTTCGAGCAGCGCGCTCTGGGTCTTGGGGCTGGCGCGGTTGATCTCGTCGGCCAGCAGCACCTGGGCAAACATCGGCCCGGGGTGAAACACAAAGCTTTCCTTCTGGCGCTCGTAGATCGACACGCCCGACAAGTCGCTGGGCATCAGGTCGGCGGTGAACTGGACGCGCGAGAACTGCAGCCCGAACGAGCGCGACAGCGCATGCGCCAGCGTGGTCTTGCCGACGCCCGGAACATCTTCGATCAGGAGGTGGCCGCCCGCCAGCAGGCAGGCCACGCAGTCGCTGACCTGCGCGGACTTGCCCACAATCACCGTGTTAAGCTGATTAAGAAGCGCTTGAAGTTTTTCTTTGACATGCATGACTGGAACCATAGCGTAATTTTTAACATGATTTACTTGTTATGAACAAAACGGGTTATTTCACCCACACGGACTGCTGGAAGCATGAAATGGGGCCGGGACATCCCGAGTGTCCCGAGCGGCTGGATGCGATTGAAGACCAGCTTCTGGCGGCCGGCGTGAAGGATGCGCTGGACCTGCAGGAGGCTCCGCTGGCCGCCATCGGCGACATCGAACTGGCGCACGACCGCATGCTGGTGGCGGCGATTCGCGGCCTGAGCGACCAGCTGGCCGATGACATCCGGGCCGGCGGTCCGGCCCATGTCCAGATCGACCCCGACACGGCATTGAACGTCCACACCTGGAACGCCGCCCTGCGCGCGGCAGGCGCGGTGATTGCGGCCACCGACGCCGTGATGGCCGGCGAGATGGACAACGCCTTTTGCGCCGTGCGCCCGCCGGGCCACCATGCCGAACGCAGCAAGGCCATGGGTTTTTGCTTTTTCAACAACATTGCGATTGCCGCCAAATACGCGCTGGAGCGCCACGGCCTCAAGCGCGTGGCGATTGTGGACTTTGACGTGCACCACGGCAACGGCACCGAAGACATCGTCCGGGGCGATGAGCGCATCCTGATGGTGAGCTTTTTCCAGCACCCGCTGTTTCCCTTCAGCGGCGCCGGCACGCAGGCCCCCAACATGGTGAACCTGCCGGTGCCGGCCTACACCAAGGGCATGGAGGTGCGCGAGCTGATCGACATGATGTGGATGCCCCGGCTGGAAGCCTTCAAGCCCGAGATGATCTTCATCAGCGCCGGGTTTGACGCCCACCGCGACGATGACCTGGGCCAGATGAACCTGAACGAAGCCGATTACGCCTGGATCACCGAGCGCATCAAAAATGTTGCCAAACGCCACGCCAAGGGCCGGATCGTGTCCGCGCTTGAAGGCGGCTACAACCTCGGCGCGCTGGGGCGCAGCGTTGAGGCGCATATCCGCGTGCTGGCTGATTTATAGGAATTTGTTCATGAGTGTTATTTCTCTGGCCGGCTCTTTGGCCGACATTTCGCCGCCGGTGCTCCATACCCGTGACGAGCGCGGCGTTCACCGCCTGGTGCTCAACCGGCCGGCCACCTTCAACGCCCTGAGCGAGGAAATGCTGGCCGCGCTGCAAACCGCGCTTGATGCGATTGCGCTGGACGAATCGGCCCGCATCGTGGTGCTGTCGGCGCAAGGCAAGGCGTTTTGCGCCGGCCACAACCTCAAGGAAATGCGCGCCCAGCCCGGGCTGGCCTATTACCAGAAGCTGTTTGCCCAATGCACCCGCATGATGCTCAGCATCCAGAACCTGCCGGTGCCGGTGATTGCCAGGGTGCAAGGGCTGGCGACCGCTGCGGGTTGCCAGCTGGTGGCGCAAAGCGACCTGGCGGTGGCCGCCAGCCAGGTCAGCTTTGGCGTCAACGGCATTGATGTCGGCCTGTTCTGCGCCACGCCCAGCGTGCCGCTGGTGCGCAACATGCCGGCCAAGCAAGCCATGGAAATGCTGCTGACCGGCGAGTTCATCACCGCCGACGAGGCGCGCGCCCGGGGCCTGGTCAACCGCGTCGTGCCGCTCGAAGCGCTCGACGCCGAGGTTGAAAAGCTGGTCCAGGCGATATTGTCCAAACCGCACGAGGCGGTCGCCATGGGCAAGGCGCTGTTCTACAAGCAGCGTGAAACCGGCGTCGAAGCCGCCTACCAACTGGCCGGCCAGATCATGGCCTGCAACATGATGCACCCCGTGGCGCAAGAAGGCGTGCAGGCCTTTATCGACAAGAGAAAGCCGCAATGGCCAGTGCCGACGCCGTGAACCCGGCGGCTTCCGCACCCCGGCTGGAGGGCCTGGACGGCTGGCTGACGGCACTGACCCAGCCCAGCGCATTGACCGAACTGGCCGCGCTGCTGGCCTGCGTGCTGCTGGCCTGGCTGCTGGCGCGGGCACTGAGCCGCACGCAGCATCTGAAAAACGACGCGTCGATTCTTTTTGGCCGGCGCCTGGTCGATGGCGTGCTGTTTCCGCTGCTGCTGCTGTCGCTGGCCTACGTCATGCAGACGCTGCTGGCGCGGCTGTTTCCGCTGGCGCTGTTCAAGGTGGCCATCCCGGTGCTGCTGGCGCTGGCCGTGATTCGCCTGAGCGTCAAGGTGCTGCAGGTGGCTTTCAAGGACGCGCCGGTGGTGCGTGTGCTGGAGCGGACTGTTTCCTGGCTGGCCTGGGCGCTGATGGTGCTCTGGATCAGCGGCCTGCTGCCCATCATCCTTGATGAGCTGGACAGCATCAAGTGGAAGGTCGGCGGCTCGATGCTGTCGGTGCGCGCCCTGCTGCAGGGTGCGCTGACAGCCGGCGTCGTGCTGTTGATCACCTTGTGGATCTCGGCGGCGATTGAAAGCCGGCTGCTGCGCGCGGCCACCGGCAGCGAGCTGTCCCTGCGCAAGGCCGTGAGCAATGCCAGCCGGGCCGGGCTGATGTTCGTGGGGCTGCTGCTGGCGCTGTCGTCCGTGGGCATCGACCTGACGGCGCTGTCGGTGCTGGGCGGCGCGATTGGCGTGGGCGTGGGTTTTGGCCTGCAAAAGCTGGCCTCCAACTATGTGAGCGGTTTTGTCATGCTGGCCGAACGCAGCGTGCGCATCGGCGACAACATACGCGTCGATACCTTTGAAGGCCGCATCACCGACATCAAGGCCAGGTACACCGTGGTGCGCGCGCCGTCCGGGCGCGAATCCATCGTGCCGAACGAAATGTTCATCATCAACCGCATTGAAAACCTGTCGCTTACCGATACGCGGGTGCTGCAGTCCACCGTGGTGTCGGTGGGCTATGACAGCGATGTGGCGCAGGTGATGGAGCTGCTGATTGAGGCGGCTGCGGGCCGCGAGCGCGTGCTGGCCGACCCGAAGCCGGGCGCCAACCTGACGAACTTTGGCGCGGACGGGCTGGAATTCACGCTCAATTACTGGATTTGCGACCCTGAAAACGGCCAGCAGAATGTGCGCTCGCAGATCAACCTGGCGATCCTGAAATCATTGCGCGAGCACCACATCGATATTCCGTATCCGCAGCGGGTCATCCACACCCGCGCCAGTCCGGCCGCAGAGGACAATCCCGATACGCCAGCGCGCACCGCCACCCCCGGGCCGGTCACGCTGGCGCCCACAGAAAAATAGTGAGCAAGCATGCTGCAATCAAGCCAAAACAGCCGTTTATAATAAATAGAACGACCGTTCTTTTTTATTCCTGCCGCAAGATATTACGCTTTTTGCGCGGACCGGCATCACGGCATCACGAGTGCCCCGGCATAGAATGCATGGCTTACGTTTACGTCAACGTCAATTAATCAATAAACTTTGGAGCCCCGTCATGAAGGTCTTGGTCCCTGTCAAGCGTGTAGTCGATTACAACGTCAAAGTCCGCGTCAAATCCGACGGCAGCGGCGTCGATATCGCCAATGTCAAGATGAGCATGAATCCGTTCGACGAGATTGCCATCGAGGAAGCCGTGCGGCTCAAGGAAAAGGGCGTTGTCACTGAAGTCATCGCCGTCTCGTGCGGCGTGCTGCAGTGCCAGGAAACCCTGCGCACGGCCATGGCCATCGGCGCGGACCGCGCCATCCTGGTCGAGACCGGCGAAGAACTGCAGCCGCTGGCCGTGGCCAAGCTGCTCAAGGCGCTGGTCGATAAAGAACAGCCACAACTCGTCATCCTGGGCAAGCAGGCGATTGATGACGACTGCAACCAGACCGGCCAGATGCTCGCCGCCCTGCTGGGCTGGGGTCAGGCGACGTTTGCCTCCAAGGTCGAAGTGGCTGATGGCGTGGCCCGGGTCACGCGCGAGGTCGATGGCGGGCTGGAGACGCTCTCGCTCACGCTGCCGGCGATCATCACGACGGATTTGCGCCTGAACGAGCCGCGCTACGTCACGCTGCCCAACATCATGAAGGCCAAGAAAAAGCCGCTGGAAAATGTCAAGCCAGCCGATCTGGGCGTCGATGTGGCCCCGCGCATCAAGACGCTCAAAGTCAGCGAGCCGCCCAAGCGCAGCGCCGGCATCAAGGTCGCTGACGTCGCCGCGCTGGTGGACAAGCTCAGGAACGAAGCCAAAGTCATCTAAATCAGAAGCAGAACAACGGAGCAACACACCATGACCTCTTTAGTCATCGCAGAACACGACAACGCCAGCATCCGCCCCGCCACCCTGAACACCGTGACCGCCGCCAGCCAGTGCGGCGGCGAGGTGCATGTGCTGGTGGCCGGCAAGGATGCCGCCGCCGCAGCGCAAGCCGCCAGCCAGATTGCCGGCGTCACCAAGGTCATCCATGTGGACGGCGATCATTTCGCCCACGGCCTGGCCGAGAACATGGCCGCGCAGGTGATTTCCATCGCCAGCGCCTACTCGCACATCCTGTTCCCGGCCACGGCGTCGGGCAAGAACATCGCCCCGCGCGTCGCGGCGCTGCTCGACGTGGGGCAGATTTCCGACATCACCAAGGTCGATGCGGCCGATACGTTCGAGCGCCCGATCTACGCGGGCAACGCCATTGCCATCGTGCAGAGCCTGGACGCTATCAAGGTCATCACCGTGCGCACCACCGGCTTTGACGCGGCAGCGAGCACGGGCGGCGCGGCAGCGATTGAAACGCTGGCCGGCGTGGCCGACAGCGGCAAGTCCTCGTTCCTCGGCTCCGAAATCGCCAAGAGCGACCGTCCCGAACTGACGGCCGCCAAGATCATCGTCTCCGGTGGCCGGGCGCTGGGATCGAGCGAGAAGTTCAATGAAGTCCTGATCCCGCTGGCCGACAAGCTCGGCGCAGCCCTGGGCGCAAGCCGCGCGGCCGTCGATGCGGGTTACGCGCCCAACGACTGGCAGGTCGGGCAGACCGGCAAGATCGTCGCGCCGCAGCTGTACGTGGCCGTGGGCATCTCGGGCGCCATCCAGCATCTGGCCGGCATGAAGGACTCCAAGGTTATCGTGGCGATCAACAAGGACGGCGAAGCGCCCATCTTCAGCGTCGCCGACTACGGGCTGGAGGCCGACTTGTTCACGGCCGTGCCGGAATTGATTGCCGCGCTGTAAGGCAAAAAGACAAGAAGGGCGTCGTGATGGACGCCTTTTTTTTATCTGTACTGCCTGGGTTGCCGGGCAACTGTTGACCTGACTGGAGAGACACAATGAGCTACAAAGCACCCCTCAAGGACATGCTGTTTGATATCAAGCACCTGGCGGGCATCGACCAGATCGCGCAAATCCCCGGCTTTGAAGACGCCGGTTTCGACACCGCTCAGGCCGTGCTCGAAGAATGCGCCAAGTTCAGCGAAGGCGTGCTGTCGCCGCTGAACTGGGAAGGCGACAAGAACCCGTCGAGCTTTCAGTCCGGCGTGGTCACCACGACGCCCGGTTTCAAGGAAGCCTTCAAACAGTACGTCGAAGGCGGCTGGCAGGGCCTGCAGCATCCCGCTGATTTCGGCGGCCAGGGCCTGCCCAAGACGATTGGCGCGGCCTGCGGCGAAATGGCCAATTCGGCCAACATGAGCTTTGCCTTGTGTCCGATGCTGACCGACGGCGCCATCGAAGCCCTGCTGACGGCCGGCTCGGAGGCGCTCAATGCGGTCTATCTGGAAAAAATGATCAGCGGCCAGTGGACCGGCACCATGAACCTGACCGAGCCGCAGGCCGGAAGCGACCTGGCCGCCGTGCGCAGCCGCGCCGAACCGCAGGCTGACGGCAGCTACAAGGTCTTCGGCACCAAGATTTTCATCACCTACGGCGAACACGACATGGCCGAGAACATCGTCCATCTGGTGCTGGCCCGCGCGAGCGGCGCGCCCGAAGGTGTCAAGGGCATCAGCCTGTTTGTCGTTCCCAAGTTCCTGGTCAATGCCGACGGCACGCTGGGCGAGCGCAACGACGTGCACTGCGTCAGCATCGAGCACAAGCTCGGCATCAAGGCTTCGCCCACGGCCGTGCTGCAGTTCGGCGACCACGGCGGCGCGGCCGGCTACCTCGTCGGCGAAGAAAATCGCGGCCTCGAATACATGTTCATCATGATGAACTCGGCGCGCTACGCCGTCGGCGTGCAGGGCATCGCGATTGCCGAGCGCGCTTACCAAAAAGCCGTGGGCTTTGCCAAAGACCGCGTACAGAGCCGCCCGGTCGATGGCTCGATCAAGGCCAGCGCGCCCATCATTCACCACCCCGATGTCAGGCGCATGCTGATGACCATGCGCGCCTATACCGAAGGCTGCCGCGCGATGGCCTCGGTGGCTGCCGCCGCCTACGACGCTACGCATCACCACCCTGATGCCGAGGTGCGCAAGCAGAGCCTGGCTTTTTATGAATTCATGGTGCCGCTGGTCAAGGGCTACAGCACCGAGATGAGCCAGGAAGTCACCTCGCTGGGCGTGCAGGTGCATGGCGGCATGGGTTTCATCGAGGAAACCGGCGCGGCGCAGTATTTCCGCGACGCCCGGATTTTGACGATTTACGAAGGCACGACCGCCATCCAGGCCAACGACCTGATCGGCCGCAAGACCGCGCGCGACGGCGGCCAGATTGCCAAAGGCATCGCCGCGCAGATCGAAGCGACCGAAAACGAATTGCTGGCGCAGGGCAGCGCCGACGCGCTGGCCGTGGCCAAGCGCCTGAAGGCCGCGCGCCAGGCCTTTGTCCAAGTGGTCGAGTTTGTCGCCGCCAACACCCGGACCAGCCCGAATGCGGTGTTTGCCGGCAGCGTGCCTTACCTGATGCTGGCGGGCAATGTGGTGGCGGGCTGGCAGCTGGCGCGTTCGCTGCTGGTGGCCCAGGAGCAACTGGCGCAGGGCGTCGATGCGGCCTTCATGCAGGCCAAGATCACCACCGCCCGGTTTTACGCCGACCACCTGCTGACCAAAGCGCCCGGCATGCGCGACAGCATCGTCGAAGGCGCAGGCAGCGTGAATGCGCTGGCACTGGACGCGTTTTGAGCGCGGCTCAGTATTTGCTTCTTAATTGATAGCTGACTGTGCATGCTAGCCGTGCGCAAAAGCACTTTTTAACTTAAAAATAGATCACGGAGACCCCATGTCCAGACTGCCCGGCGCCCTGAAGCACTTGCCCTTGCCCATCATCGGCTCGCCGCTGTTCATCATCAGCAACCCCCGGCTCGTCATCGAGCAGTGCAAGGCCGGCGTGGTCGGCTCCATGCCGGCGCTCAATGCGCGCCCGGCCGCGCAGCTCGAAGACTGGCTGGCCGAGATCACCGAGACGCTGGCCGCCTACAACCTGGCCCATCCGGACCAGCCGGCCGCGCCCTTCGCCATCAACCAGATCGTGCACAAGTCCAACGACCGGCTCGAACACGACCTGGAAGTCTGCGCGCGCTTCAAGGTGCCCATCGTCATCACCTCGCTGGGCGCGCGCGAAGACCTGAACCAGGCGGTGCACGGCTGGGGCGGCGTCGTGCTGCACGACATCATCAACAACAAGTTCGCCCGCAAGGCGATTGAAAAGGGCGCCGACGGCCTGGTGGCGGTGGCCTGCGGCGCGGGCGGACACGCCGGGGTCAAAAGCCCGTTCGCGCTGGTCCAGGAAATCCGCCAGTGGTTCGACGGCCCGCTGGCGCTGTCGGGCGCCATCTCGACCGGCGGCGGCGTGCTGGCCGCCCAAGCCATGGGCGCCGACTTTGCCTACATCGGCTCGGCCTTCATCGCCACCGAGGAAGCGCGCGCGTCAAGCGCCTACAAGCAGGCGATTGTCGAAGGCGATTCCGACGACATCGTCTATAGCAACCTGTTCACCGGCGTGCACGGCAACTACCTGGCGCCGTCGATCCGCGCCGCCGGCATGGACCCGGACAACCTGCCCGAGAGCGACCCGAGCCAGATGAACTTCGGCGGCGACAAGGCCAAGGCCTGGAAAGACATCTGGGGCTGCGGCCAAGGCATCGGCTCGATCAGCAAGGTGCAAAGCACGGCGGCCTTCGTCGCCCAGCTCAGGCTTGAGTACGAAGCCGCGCGCCAGAGGCTGCTGGCGCAGTAAGCCGGGCTGGCCAGTTGCTCGTTTTTTAAGCCAGAAAGGCCTTTTGCGCACGGCTGGCAAGCGCAGACAGCTATCTAATCAATAGCAGTTTCAGCATTGCTGTCGCCCTGGCCTGCGCCAGCGTCGCCGGTCCGAAGTAAACGTGGGCGTGGTAGTGGCTGTAGAGGTTTTGAGGGCGCCGGGTCATGGGCAACAGGTGCAGGTCAACGCCGGCAAAACAAGCTCCATGGATAACCCCGGCCTTTGTCCTGGAGCGGTGACTACACTCTTGGCTTCGATTCCCTCTTTCAATCCTCCCGGAAAACGCGTACCCATGGATATTTTTATGCTGGCGATGTTTGTCGCCATTGGCGCTCACATGTTCAAGTCGAAGTACCAGAGCCGGCGCATTGCCCTGCTGGGCAGCCATCTCGGGAAATACCAGATTGAAAAACTGATGGAAACGCTGACGGACGGCTACATGCGCGCGCTGGGGGAGGCCGATGGCTCGCGCCGCGAACAGATCTTCAATCTGCTGGGCAGCACCGAGGCATCGCTGTGCGACCAGCTCGGCCGCCTTGCCGTCGAGTTTTCCAAAGTCGATGAAGCCGATGCACGGGTCAGCAAACTGCCCGTGGCCATTCCGTATGCCGACAAGCTGTTTCCCGCCGCCACGTTTGACCTTCGCAAGGCCTTGGCCATCCATGCGCAAGGCATCAACCGCGCGGTGCGCAATGAAGCCAACCGCAGCCCCAAGGCCAAGGCCTTCACCGTGTCGGCCGAGCTGTTCTTGCTGCAACATACCTGCCACTGGTTCTGCAAATCCAAGACCGTCGCTTCTGCCCGCATGCTGGCCCGGCAAAAAACCTCTTATGAGCAGCTGGTCGAGTCCGTGGCGCCCGAAACGCGCAGGGCTTATTGCAGCTTGACGGGGGGCTGATCCGGGTTCGCCAACGGCCAGGCCCGCTGGAAAATCAGGGCTGTCCTGGAGGCACTCCCGTCTGGCAGTGCGCATAAATATCCAGTGCAGGCTGGTAAGCGCTGGTCTGTACGTTCATCAGGCCCAAGACTGAATGGAAATAATTGTCGTGGCTGATGGGCGCGTCAAGCTGCCGCTGCAGGCAGGCCGTGGCGATCTTGCTGCGCTGCTCGAATCCGGGCGACAGCCAGGTGATCCAGGGCACGCGCTTTTGAACGTCGGGCGCAACGCTGTAGGGCATGCCGTGCAGGTAGAGGTTGTTCTCGCCCAGCGACTCGCCGTGGTCGGCCAGGTAGAGCATGGCAGGCGCGTTCTGCGATTCTTGCGCCTTGAGCCACTGGATGCTTGATGTCAGCAGGTGGTCGGTATACACGATGCTGTTGTCGTAGGCATTGACCAGCCCTTGCGGCTCGCAGCTTTGCAGCGAATTGTTGGTGCATTCGGGCAGGAATTTCTTGAACGCGGCCGGCGAGCGCTTGAAATACGCCGGGCCGTGGCTGCCCATCTGGTGCATCACCACTACCACGCCTTTGGCCCGGCGCTCGGCGCTCAAGGCGGCGATGCGCTCGTCCAGGCCGTGCAGCATGACTTCATCGAAGCATTCGCCGCCATCGCACAGGCCGGGCACTTTCAGCTGGCTGGTGTCGGCATTGGGAATGCGGTCGCAGACGCCCTTGCAGCCCGACTGGTTGTCCAGCCAGAGAACGGCCAGGCCAGCGTGCTGCAGCACATCCATCAGGCCTTCGTAATTGGCCGGGCGCGATTCGTAGTTCGCCCGTCCGAAATTTGAAAACATGCACGGCACCGAAGCTGCCGTGCTGGTGCCGCACGACCAGGCGTTGCGCTGGCTGGCGATGTTCTCCTTGGCCAGCCCGGGCGTGGTCGGGCGGCCGTAGCCGTTGACCGCGAAGTTGCCGCTGCGCCCGGTCTCGCCCAGCACCAGCAGCAGCAGCGGCGGCCTGGCCTGCGCCGTGTAGCTGGCGCCCAGTTTGGCGTCTGTGCCCAAAGGCAGGATGGCGGACTCGTCGCGCTGGAACGGCCTGGCGGCGATGGAGCCCAGCGCATAGAAGGAATTGAGCGGATTGATCAGGTAGCGCAGCTGCGTGTTGTTGCGCATCACCGAGGCGAGGCTTTGAAAGAACAGCACCAGCACCAGCACCAGCAGGGCGCAGGTGGCCAGCAGGGCTGCCAGGTTGGAGACGGCCTGCCGCGTGGACGTTTGCAGCCGGATGTGCTGGCGCCACAGCAGCACGCAGGGCAGCCCCGCCAGCACCAGCACCGTGGCCAGCAGGCGCCAGTTGAGCAGGTCGCGCGTCTCGCGCAGGTCGGTTTGCAGCGTGTTGACCATCATGGTCTTGTCGATGACGATGCCGTAGGCCAGCATGAAGTAGGCGCCAAACGCCGCCGACACGCAAAAAAGCATGATCACCGGCTTGAGCGTCCAGCGCCAGGCCAGCAGGCTGAGCAAGCCCGCCGTCGCCAGCCCGATCACCAGCGCCAGGGCGACGCTGACGGTGATGGCCTGGCCGCTGCTCAGGTCAGGCAGGCGCGCCAGCGTGCGCCACAGCGCCACGTTGCACACCGTGGCGATCCAGAAACTGGCCAGCACAACCACCCAGAGCGGGCGCATGCCGGTGTTCAAACCGGAAGGATGAGTGCCGGGTTTGGCGGAGGATGGATCGGGAAGGGTCGAGCGCAGCAGCATAGCGCGGCATTGTAGAAGTGCCGGCTTAGTTCCCGCTTAAGGCAGCAACTGGCGGGCGTGGTGCTTCAGGTGCTCATCCATGAAGGTGGCGATGAAGTAGTAGCCGTGGTCGTAGCCCGCATGGCGGCGCAGCGTGAGCGGCTGGCCGGCCGAGGCGCAGGCGGCCTCGAACAGTTCGGGATGCAGCTGCTCGGCCAGGAATTTGTCGCCCAGGCCCTGGTCGATCAGGATACCGCCGGGGTAGGGCGCGCTTTTGCTGCGCTGCATCAGGGTGCTGGCGTCATGCTCCGGCCAGCCGGATTCGTCGGTGCCGAGGTAGCCGGTGAAGGCCTTGCGGCCCCACGGACACTGGCTGGGCGCGCAGATGGGCGCAAAAGCCGAGACGGACTTGAAAAGATCAGGGTGCCGCAGCGCCAGCGTCAAGGCGCCGTGGCCGCCCATCGAATGGCCGAAGATGCCGATGCGGCCTGCGTCAATCGGCAACCTGTCCGCCAGTACCGGCAGCAATTCAGCGGTGATCCAGCTCTCCATGCGCCAGTGGCGTGACCACGGCGCCTGCGTCGCGTCGAGGTAAAACCCGGCGCCCACGCCGAAATCCCAGCTGTCGGCTTCGCCCGGCACCTTCGCGCCGCGCGGGCTGGTGTCGGGCGCGATCAGCGCCAGGCCCAGCTCGGCGGCCAGGCGCTGGGCGCCGGCCTTGGCCATGAAGGTTTCCTCGTTGCAGGTCAGGCCCGCCAGGTAGAGCAGGGCGGGCACCGGGCCTGTGGATGCCTGCGGCGGCAAAAACACCGAGAACTTCATCGGCAGGCCGATCTCAAGGGACTCGTGCTGGTAAAAGCGCTGCGCGCCGCCAAAGCAGGCGTGCTCGCCGAGCAGCGTCAAGGAGTTGGGATTCATGTAGATACTACTGATTTGATAGCTGCCTGCGCATATCCAGCATGCGCAGAAGGCTGATTTTCTTAGTAAAGCACGACGCCGCGAATCGATTCGCCGCGCTTCATCAACTCAAACCCCTTGTTGATGTCTTCGAGCGGCATGGTGTGCGTGATCAGGTCGTCGATGTTGATCTTGCCTTCCATGTACCAGTCCACGATCTTGGGCACGTCGGTGCGTCCGCGCGCGCCGCCGAAGGCCGAGCCCTCCCACTTACGGCCGGTGACCAACTGGAACGGCCGGGTCGAAATTTCGGCGCCGGCTTCGGCCACGCCGATGATGATGGAGCGGCCCCAGCCCTTGTGCGTGCATTCGAGCGCCTGGCGCATGACCTTGGTGTTGCCGATGCACTCGAAGCTGTAGTCGGCGCCGCCGTCGGTCAATTGAACAATCGCATCGACCACGTTCTCGACTTCCTTGGGGTTGATGAAATGCGTCATGCCGAACTTGCGCGCCATCGCTTCGCGCTCGGGGTTCAGATCGACGCCGATGATCTTGTCGGCGCCGACCATCTTCGCGCCCTGGATCACATTCAGGCCGATGCCGCCCAGGCCGAACACGACGACATTCGCGCCAGCCTCGACCTTGGCCGTGAAGATCACCGCGCCGATGCCGGTGGTCACGCCGCAGCCGATGTAGCAAACCTTGTCGAACGGCGCGTCCTTGCGGATCTTGGCCAGCGAGATCTCGGGCGCAACGGTGTAGTTGCTGAAGGTGCTGGTGCCCATGTAGTGAAAGATCGGCTGGCCGTCCAGGCTGAAGCGGCTGGTGGCGTCGGGCATCAGGCCCTTGCCCTGGGTGCCGCGAATCAGCTGGCACAGATTGGTCTTGCGCGACAGGCAGAACTTGCACTGGCGGCATTCGGGCGTGTAGAGCGGAATGACATGGTCGCCTTTTTGCAGCGAGGTCACGCCGGGGCCGACATCGACCACGATGCCCGCGCCTTCATGGCCGAGGATGGCCGGGAAGATGCCTTCCGGGTCGGCGCCCGAGAGCGTGTAGTAGTCGGTGTGGCAGATGCCGGTGGCCTTGATCTCGACCAGCACCTCGCCGAACTTCGGGCCTTCGAGGTCAACGGTTTCAATGGTCAGGGGCTGGCCTGATTTCCAGGCGACGGCGGCTTTGGTTTTCATGGGTTTGGGGCTTGCGCGCAGGATGAACGATGAGGAGATGCACTATAAGCCAGGCCCGCCGCACCGTGCCGCCAGGGGCTGCTCCGACCGATATTGAAAGGGCTATCGGTCGGTCTATCGGTCGGTCGATGCGCTCCAGCGGCTGCCCCAGCCATTGCCTTGCGCCTTGTCCATGCTGCGGCGGTCGCGCTTGGTCGGCCTGCCATGCTCCAGGCTGCTGGCCGGGTCGCTGGCCAGGTGCCGC
Source organism: Polaromonas naphthalenivorans CJ2 (assembly GCF_000015505.1). Classification (GTDB taxonomy): domain Bacteria; phylum Pseudomonadota; class Gammaproteobacteria; order Burkholderiales; family Burkholderiaceae_C; genus Polaromonas; species Polaromonas naphthalenivorans. Next base: position 1,322,699 of record NC_008781.1, read on the forward strand.
TGTTCGGCGGCCTGGGCCTTGAGCGCCAGGCTTTCCTGGGTTTCCTCATACAGCTGATGCGCCACCGGCGCCGCCCCGCGCTGGCTGCTGATGCCGCGCACCAGCAGCGTGCGGGTGAGCGGCCCCTGCCTGAGCGTCACGGTGTCGCCGGCCTTGACCTCGCGCGACGGCTTGGCTTCCAGGTCATTGATGCGAACCCGTCCCTTGTCGATTTCCTCGACCGCCAGTGAACGCGTCTTGTAGAACCGGGCGGCCCAGAGCCATTTGTCGATACGCAATTTATCCATTCAATATCCTCCTGTAGTCTTATTTTGGACCAGCGGCAGGCGCACCGTGGCGTCCAGGCCCATCACCCCACCATGACCATGCCGATTTTCCAGTGCAATGCTGCCGTCCAGCGCCTGCACGATTTCCCGGCAGATCGCCAGGCCCAGCCCGGAGCCGTGGTGCACATTGCCGGCTGAAAACGGCTGGTACAGGCGCGCCGCCAGTTCGGCCGCAATGCCGGGGCCGCTGTCGCTGACGCTCAAGGTCGCGTGGCTGGCATCGCACACGGTGCGCACCGTCAGCGTGCCGCCCGGCGGCGTGTGCCTGATGGCGTTGTGCAGCAGGTTGCGCGTCAGCTCGCCCAGCATCCATTCATGCGCCTGAACCCGGGCGGGCTGCGTCTCGATGCTGAAGTCAATGTCCTTTTCGGCAATCAGCGGCGACACATCGAGCGCCACCTGGCGCACCACTTGCGCCAGGTCGATGGCCTGCTGCTCGGGCTGCTGGCGCAACTGCTCGACCTTGGCCAGGGCCAGCATCTGGTTGGCCAGCAGCGTGGCGCGGTCCACGGTCTGGCTGATGTCGGCCAGCGCTTCGTGCGCGTCCATGTCGCCGCGCAGGGCCGACTGCACCTGCACTTTGAGCACTGCCAGCGGGGTGCGCAACTGGTGGGCGGTGTCGCGCACAAAGCGTTTCTGGTTCTCCAGCAGATGCTGCAGGCGGCCCATGACCTCGTTGGTGGCCTCGACCAGCGGCAGCAACTCGCGCGGTGCATCGCGCGCGCTGATGGGCGTCAGGTCGCCTTCGGGGCGGGCCTGCAACTCGGCGCTGAGGCGGCGCACCGGGCGGGTGGCGCGCTGCACCACGATCACCACCACCAGCGCAATCACGGCCAGCAGCAGGGCCTGGCGCCACAGCGTGTCAACCAGTATCTTGCGCGCCAGCGTGGTGCGCAGCTCCAGGGTTTCGGCGACCTGGATGACGGCCATGCCGCGCCCCGTGCCGCTGGCAACGGGCTGCAGCAGCACCGCCACGCGGACTGCTTCGCCCTGGTAAACATCGTCGTAAAAATCCACCAGCGCCGCATACGGCGGCCTGGCCTGGATGCGGCCGCGCCAGAAAGGCAGCTCCCTGAAACCCGACACCATGTCGCCGCCCAGGCTGGACACGCGGTAGAAAAGCCGGCTCTGGTTGTCGGCCTCGAAGGCTTCCAGCGCGGCGTAGGGAACGGTGACGCGTAGCGTGGACTGTTCGTCGTAGCCGGTCACGTCGAGCTGCTCGCCAATCGACTTGGCCGAGGCCAGCAAGGTGCGGTCGTAGGCGGTGTTGATGGCGCTGAAGGCCTGCTGGTACAAGCCCACGGTGTTCATGATGACGAGCAGGCCGACCGGCAAAAGAATGCCGATCAAAAGATAACGCCTGAGTGAGATGGCCCCCACGCTTTTCACTTCATGATTCACGCATCCACCTTCAGCAAGTAGCCCAGGCCGCGCAGCGTGACCAGCTTGACGCCGGTGCCCAGCAGTTTTTTGCGCAGCCGGTACACCACGACTTCGACCGCCTCGTACTGCACCTCGGCTTCGCCCGGAAACACCAGTTCGAACAACCGTTCCTTGGACACCGCATGGCCGGGCTTGACGATGAGCGCCTGCAGCAGCGCCAGCTCGCGCGGCGTGAGTTCCAGCACCAGGCCCTGGTGGTAGATCGCGCCACTCTCTTTTTCATAGCGAAGTGTTCCCGCCAGATAAGCGGTAGAGGCTGATTCGGTGCTTGAAGAAGGGCGGCGGCGGCTCAGGGCGCGCAGCCGGGCCTCCAACTCGTCCAGATCGAAGGGCTTGGGCAGGTAGTCGTCGGCGCCGGTATTGAGCCCGATGATGCGGTCGCCCACGGTGCCGCGCGCCGTCAGGATCAGCACCGGCGTGGCCAGCCCCTGGCGGCGCGCCTGCTCCAGCACCTGCAGGCCGTCCAGCCCGGGCAGGCTGAGGTCTAGCACCACCACGTCGGGCTGGGCCGCCGTCCATTGCGCCACGGCCAGCCGGCCGTCGGTGCAGGCGCACACGTCGATGCCGCGCCGGCTCAGGGCGCGCTGCAGGGCGGTTTGCATGGAGGCATCATCTTCAATCAGCAGCAGTTTCAGGGTCAAGGTCATGGCTTGGACATTAGCACTTTCCCCTAGGTTTCAGGACAGCCACTTGACAGCCACGGCGCGCATCATCAAGGTGTTGACACCACTACAAGGAGACATCCATGCGTCGCGACACTTTTTTGAAATCCATGGCGGCCCTGGCGGCTGCAGGTAGCTTCCCGCTGTCGGCTTTTGCCGCCGCCAATGTCAAGATGATGATTCCGGCCAATCCGGGCGGCGGCTGGGACACCACCGGCCGCGCCCTGGGCAAGGCCTTGACCGATTCCGGCGCGGCGGCCACCGTGAGCTATGACAACAAGGGCGGCGCCGCCGGCGCCCTGGGCCTGGCGCAGTTCGTCAATGGCAGCAAGGGCGACCCCAACGCCATCATGGTGATGGGCGCGGTCATGCTGGGCGGCCTGATCACCGGCAAGCCGCCGGTCAGCCTGAGCCAGGCCACGCCGATTGCCCGCCTGTCGAGCGAATACAACGTGTTCGTGGTGCCGGCCAGCTCGCCCTTCAAGTCCATGAAGGAAGTGATCGAGCAGCTCAAGAAAGACCCCGGCAGCGTGAAATGGGGCGGCGGCTCGCGCGGCTCCACCGAGCACATCGCAGCGGCCATGATTGCGCGTGAAGTCGGCGTTGATCCGGCCAAGATCAACTACGTCGCTTTCCGGGGCGGCGGCGAAGCCACGGCCGCCGTGCTGGGCGGCAACGTGACGGTGGGCGGCAGCGGCTACAGCGAGTTCGCCGAATACATCAACACCGGCAAGATGAAGGCGCTGGCCGTCACTTCAGAGGCGCGCCTGAAGGGGGTGAATGTCCCGACGCTCAAGGAGCAGGGCATCAATGTCGTGATCGGCAACTGGCGCGGCGTGTATGGCGCGCCGGGCATCACGCCGGCGCAACGCCAGGCGCTGACCGACATGATCCTCGTGGCCCTGAAGTCCAAAACCTGGATCGAAGCGTCCGAGAAAAACAACTGGACGCCCGCCGTGCTGACCGGCCCGGCCTTCGAGAAATTCGTCGATGACGACTTTGCCGCCCTGCGCGCCACCATGGTCAAGTCCGGCATGGTCTGAGGCCTGTCCTGGCAGGTATTCAGGACTTGGCAAACAAATAACTTCCCGTCATTCCCGCGCAGGCGGGAATCCAGCCGCACTACCCAGGCGCAACGCTTATTGAACCACCGCACTGGATACCCGCACCCGATCAGGTCGAGGGCAGGCTCTGCGCGGGTATGACGGCGCCGTGCGGCGGGGAAATGAGATCAGAAGGTAAAAATCCATGACACAACAAAAAAATCCCTTCCTGCTGCAGACGCTGGTCGGCTTGGGCGTCGTGCTGATCGGCCTGGGGCTGGCCGTGGGTGCGTTCAGCATTCCGTCGGCTTCCGGCTACGGCGGCGTCGGCCCGAACTTTCTGCCCTGGATGGTTTCCCTGTCGCTGCTGGTCTGCGGCGGCTTCATCGTCTGGGAATCCCGGACCGGCGGTTTTCGCGCCATGGACGATGCCGGCGACGGTCCCGCGCCGTACTGGACCGGCTTTGCGTGGATGTCGGCCGGCTTGCTGGCCAATGCCGCACTGATCACAACCATCGGTTTTATCTTCAGCTGCACCTTGTGCTTTGTGCTGGCGGTTCAGGGCCTGCAAAGCGCCGAGGGCCGCCCGGACAGGCGACCCGTGGCCTGGCTGAAAGACGTGCTGATCGGCATGGCCATCGCGGCCCCCGTTTACTGGATGTTCACGCAATTCCTGGCCATCAACCTGCCAGGACTCACCTCAACTGGATGGCTTTAAGCCAGGCACTCATGGATATTTTCAACCAGCTGCTGCAGGGCTTTGCCACCGCAGCCACGCCCATCAACCTGATCTGGTGTTTTGTCGGCTGCGCCCTGGGAACCGCCATTGGCGTGCTGCCCGGCATTGGCCCGGCCGTGGCGGTGGCCATGCTGCTGCCGATCACCGTCAAGGTCGAGGCCACGGCGTCGATGATCTTTTTCGCCGGCATTTATTACGGCGCCATGTACGGCGGCTCGACCACGTCCATCCTGCTCAATACGCCGGGGGAAACGGCCAGCATGGTCACCGCCATGGAAGGCAACCGGATGGCCAAGAGCGGCCGGGCCGGGGCGGCGCTGGCAACGGCGGCCATCGGCTCCTTTGTCGCCGGCTCGATTGCCACGGTGATGGTCACGCTGTTTGCGCCCATCGTGGCTGACCTGGCCGTCAAGCTGGGACCGCCCGAATACTTCATGCTGATGCTGCTGGCCTTCACCACCGTGAGCGCGGTGCTGGGCAAAAGCACTGTGCGCGGCATGACGGCGCTGTTTGTCGGGCTGGCCGCGGGCCTGGTCGGGCTGGACCAGATTTCGGCCCAGGCGCGCTACACCGGCGGTGTTCCCGAACTGCTCGACGGCATTGAAATCGTGCTGGTCGCCGTGGGCCTGTTTGCCGTGGCCGAAGCCATGTACGCAGTGCTGTACGAAGGCCGCATTGTCGAGTCGCAGAACAAGCTGAGCCGGGTTCACATGACGAAAAGGGACTGGCGCCGTTCCTGGCCTGCCTGGCTGCGCGGCGCGGCCATTGGCGTGCCTTTTGGCTGCATTCCGGCCGGCGGCACCGAGATTCCGACCTTTCTGAGTTATGCCACCGAAAAGAAGATGGCCAAGCCAGAAGACCGCGCCGAGTTCGGCAAGGCCGGCGCGATTGAAGGCGTGGCCGGCCCGGAAGCTGCCAACAATGCCACCGTAACGGCGGCCATGATTCCGCTGCTGACGCTGGGCATTCCGACCTCGAACACCACGGCGATTTTGCTGGGCGCCTTCCAGAACTACGGTATCCAGCCCGGCCCGCAGCTGTTCACGACCTCCTCGTCGCTGGTCTGGGCCTTGATTGCCTCGCTCTACATCGGCAACGTGATGCTGCTGGTGCTCAACTTGCCGCTGGTCGGCCTGTGGGTCAAGCTGCTGAAAATCCCCAAGCCTTACCTCTACGCCGGCATCTTGATTTTCGCCACCGTCGGTGTGTATGGCATGCGCCAGAGCGCGTTTGATCTGTTCCTGCTGTACGGCATTGGCGTGCTGGGCGTGGTCATGCGGCGCTTCGACTTTCCGACCGCGCCGGTCGTGGTCGGCATGATCCTCGGGCCTCTGGCCGAGGCGCAGCTGCGCAATGCGATGTCGATTGGCGAGGGCAGCGCGATGGTGTTCATCCAGCGCCCGGTGTCGCTGATCCTGATCGTGGTGGTGGTGGCGATATTGGTGCTGCCACGCCTGGCCAAGCGCTGGGTGGCGCGCAAGGCTTTGGCATGATTTTGTGGGCAACAAGCCTCTAAAAAAACCAGGAGACATCATGCTGAAAACTCAACGACGCAGCGTTTTGGGCGGGCTGGCCATCGCCGCACTGGGTGGGGTTACACCGCTATGGGCGCAGACGGCCAAATCCGTCGCCAGTGCAGCGCCCAATGCCAATGCGCTCAAGCTGGCGCCCCGGCTGCGCATCGTGATCCCGGCCAATGCCGGGGGCGGCTGGGACCAGACCGGCCGCGCGCTGGGCACGGCCTTGCTCGGTTCAGGCGCGGCCGATGAGATCGAGTATGAAAACAAGGGCGGCAAGGGCGGCACCGTCGGGCTGGCCTATTACGCCGACAAATACAGCAACGACCCCAACACGCTGCTGATGGGCGGCATGGTCATGGTGGGGGCGGTGGCGCTGCAAAAGCCGGCGGTGGACATGAGCCGCATCCAGCCCATCGCCCGCCTGACCAGCGATTACCTGGTGATGGTGGTGGCGGCCAGCTCGCCGATTCGCAACGTCGGCGACCTGGCCGGGCGCATGCGCGCCAACCCGAAAGAGGTGCCGATTGCCGGTGGCTCGGCCGGCGGCGTGGACCATGTGTTCGCGGGCGTGTTCACCCGCGGCTCCCGCACCAGCCCGGAGGAACTGGTTTACCTGCCCTTTGCGGGCGGCGCCGAGGTGGTGCAGGCGGTGCTGGGCGGCAAGGCCGTCGCCGGCATTTCCGGCTACAGCGAATTCAGCGAGCAACTCGCCAGTGGCAAGCTGCGCGCCATCGGCGTGTCGTCCAAGCGCTCGATGTTTGGCATTCCCGCCATCCGCGAGCAGGGCATTGATGCCGACATGGCCAACTGGCGCGGCGTGTTCACCGGCCAGGGCGTCAGCGCCGCCCGTCAGGCCGGGATGGTCGAGGCCATGAAGCTCGCCATCACCCACGAGTCGTGGCAAAAAACGCTGAAGCAAAACCACTGGGAATCGTCCTGGCTGGCAGGCCCCGGCTTCACCAACTTCATCGACCTGGACCTGACCACTTCGCGGGTGATGACCTACCTGCTCAAGCTCAAAGCCTGAACCGGGCGCACCGGGCAAAGCCCTTGGCGCCGGTAATTTTTCCCCGGCAAGGGAAGTACTGAAAACCTCTGGAAACATGGAGGCCCTATTCGTTTTATTTAAAAAAATGACAGGAGACAACCGAGATGACATCCAGGTTTTTAAGTACTTTTGCCGCAGTAGCGGCACTCTTGGGCGGTGCGGCACAGGCTGCCGTCAATCTGCCCCAACTCAACATTGACACCACGCAGACCACCGTCTCAGGACTTTCGTCCGGCGGCTTCATGGCGGCGCAACTGCATGTGGCGTATTCCGCGACCTTCGCAAAAGGCGCCGGCATCGTCGCCGGCGGGCCGTTCTACTGCGCCGAGGGCTCCATCGTGAATGCCACCGGGCGCTGCATGGCCAGTCCCGCAGGCATCCCCACCAGCACGCTGGTCAGCACCACCAACAGCTGGGCCAGCCAGGGCATCATCGACCCGGTGGTGAATCTTCAGAGTTCAAAGGTGTACCTGTTTTCAGGCTCCATCGACAGCACCGTCAAGACGGGCGTGATGGATGCGCTCAAGACCTACTACAACAGCTTTGTGCCGGCTGCCAACGTGGTCTATAAAAAGGACATCGCCGCCGAGCACGCCATGATCACCGACGACTACGGCAGCACCTGTTCGACCAAGGGCTCGCCCTACATCAACGACTGCAATTTCGACCTGGCCGGCGCGATGCTGGCGCATTTCTACGGCACCCTGAACCCGCGCAACAGCGGCACGCTGGCCGCTGGCAACTTCGTGGAATTCAACCAGAGCCAGTTCATCACCGGCCACGGCATGGCGCCCACCGGCTGGGCCTACATTCCGCAAGCCTGCACGGCGGGCAGCCAGTGCCGCGTGCATGTGGTGCTGCACGGCTGCCAGCAAAACGTCACGCTGGTGCAGCAGCAGTACGTGCGCAACACCGGCTACAACCGCTGGGCCGACAGCAACAACCTGGTGATGATCTATCCGCAGACCAGCACCCAGGCCACCAACAGCTGCTGGGACTGGTGGGGTTACGACAACGCCAGCTACGCCAAAAAGTCCGGCCCGCAGATGGCCGCGATCAAGGCCATGGTGGACCAGGTTTCCGCAGGCGGCACCACGCCGCCTCCGGCCGCGCTGCCCGCACCGACCGGGGTTGCCACCTCCAATGCAACGGCCAGCAGCATGACCATCAGCTGGAATGCCGTGACGGGCGCCGCCAGCTATAACGTCTATCGCAACGCCAGCAAGACCAATGCCCTGCCGGTGACCGCAACCAGCTACGGCGACACGGGCCTGGCCGCTGCCACCACCTACAGCTGGACCGTCACGGCGGTGGACGGCAGCAACGCGCAAAGCGTGGCGTCCACCGCTGCTGCGGGCACCACCACGGGAACACCGCCGCCCACGGCGACCTGCTACACCGCGTCCAACTACGCGCACACCATGGCAGGACGCGCGTATGTGCTCGGTGGCTACACCTATGCCAACGGCTCTGGCCAGTACATGGGCTTGTGGAATATCTACGCCAGCACGACGCTGAAGATGACGGGCAGCAATTACTACGTGATTGGCACCTGCTCCTGACGTCTGGGCGCGCCAGGCGGAAAACATCGCGAAGAATGTTTTCCGGCTCCCCAGCCAGATCAGGAAAATTGTTGAGCCACGGGCCTGCTAGAGCGGTTTCGTTGTAACCAGCAAAGGAACTGAGAACGGCCAGGTCGATCAAAGGCTGATTTGGAGGTCATCGATCATGTCGTGGCGAAATGGACAAGCCTATGCACAGGATTTGCGCGACCGGGTGCTGGCCGCGCCAGGCGTGCTGCGCGAGGTCGCCGAGCGCTTTGGCGTGAGCCAGGCCTATGTCTGCCGGGCGCGGGCACGCCGCGAGCGGCTCGGCCAGACGGGCCCGGGCGCGCAGCATAACCACATGCCGCTGCGCCTGGCCGCGCTGGAGGGCGCGCTGCGCGAGCAGGTCGCCAGAGCGCCGGCGCAGACGCTGCGCGAGCTGCGTCAGTGGGTGCGTGCCGAGCACGGCATCGAGGTAGGCACCACCACGATGTTCAAGACCCTGAGGCGGTTCGGGCTGACGCTAAAAAAAAATCACCCTGCACGCGGCCGAGCAAACGCGGCCCGACGTCGCCCAGGCCCGCCAGGACTGGAGCGCCAGACAACCAAGCCTGCCGGCCGCTCGGCTGATCTTCCTCGATGAGACCTGGGCAACCACGGGCATGGCCCCGACGCGGGGCCGCTCGCCGCGGGGCCAGCGCTGCCGGGGCTTTGCGCCCGCCGGCCACTGGCGCACCACCACGTTTGTCTGCGCGCTGAGCACCCAGGGGCTTCGGGCGCCCCTGGTACTTGACGGCCCCCTCAACGGGCCTGCCTTTCGCGCCTGGGTCGAGCAGTTTCTCGTGCCCGAACTGCGGCCCAGCGACATCGTGGTAATGGACAACCTCAGCGCCCATAAAGTCGCCGGCATCCAGGCGGCCATCGAGCAAGCCGGGGCGACGGTGAAGTACCTGCCGCCCTACAGCCCGGACTTCAACCCCATCGAGCAGGTCTTTGCCAAGCTCAAGGCGATGCTGCGAAAGACCCAGGCCAGAACCGTCGATGCCTTGTGGAGCGCCATTGGCCAATTGCTCGACCGGTTTGGCAGCGCCGAGTGCGAGCGCTACGTTCGCCACTGTGGCTATTGCGGGTCAGGGTGAAGCCGCTCTAGAGCGCAACCGTGTAGTTCAGCGTCATGCGCCCGCCATCGGCCACCACGATCTCGCCGGTGATGTAGCTCGCCGCGTCGCTGGCCAGGTAGGCCACGGTGTCGGCAATCTCCGACGGCTCGCCCAGGCGCTTCATGGGCGTGCGGCTCATGATCCTGGCCTTGGCTTCCTCGCTGGTCAGCACCGCCTTGGCGGCCAGTTCGGTGGCGATGGTGCCGGGCGCCACGGCGTTGACGCGTATGCCCTTGTCGGCCAGGGCCAGCGCCATGACCCGCGTCAGCTGGTTGATGCCGCCCTTGCTGACGTTGTAGCTGGCAATCGTGGGAATCGCCAGCACGGCGTTGACCGAACTCATGTTGACAATGCTGCCTTGGCCCGCCTTGGCCATTTCACGCGCCACCGCCTGGCCGACGAGGAACGAGCCCTTGAGGTTGATGCGCAGCACGGCATCGAAGTCGGCCTCGGTGACCTCCAGGAAATCGGCTGCCTTGAAAATCCCGGCGTTGTTGACCAGCACGTCGATGCGGCCATGCGCCGCCATGGCTTGCGCCACCAGCGCATCCACCTGCGCCTTGTCGCCGACATCGCAGTGCACATACAAGCCGCCCAGTTCGCCCGCCAGCGCGGCGCCGCGAGCGTCGTCGATATCGGCAACCACGACCTGAGCGCCTTCGCGGGCAAAGCGGCGGATGCACGCCTCGCCAATGCCTTGCGCGCCGCCGGTGACGATGCACACCCGACCCGCCAGTCCGAAGGAAATTGTTGATGATTTATTGCTCATGCGCTTATCCTATCTGTGTTTATAGCTATGAATTTAATAGTTATGGTCTTCGCATTGACGCCATATTAAGCGCCAGCAGCGCTGGCGGGCAGGTCTGGGAAAAATGCTTCATGCGTTCATGCACCCCGCTGGCCTGTCATTTGAGTGCCCAATAAAGGTCCACTATGGACCCGTGCGAGTCTTTGCGCCATGAAAAGAAACCGGAGTATTGATTCAATGAACCCCCCTGAACCCAGCCGGCAGCGTTTTGCCAATCCCTTGGTCCGGTACCTGGCGGCGACACGGCCTGCGTTTCTCAGCGTCACGCTTGCCGGCGCCCTGATCGGACTGGGCAGCGCCAGCGCCGACGGCCTGGTGATTGACGTGGGAAAGGCACTGCTGACCGTGTTGTTCGCGCTCGTGGCCCACGCAGGAGCCAATGTCATCAACGACTACCACGATGCCCTGAGCGGTGCGGATGCGGGCAATCACGAACGCCTGTTTCCCTTTACCGGCGGCAGCCGGTTCATCCAGAACGGCGTCCTGAGCCTGCGCGAAACCCGGTTTTTCGGTTATGGCCTGCTGGCCGCAGTGATTCCGGCGGGTCTCTGGCTGACGGCGCATTCAGCTGGCGGGCTGATCTGGATCGGCCTGGCCGGCCTGCTGATCGCCTGGGCCTATTCGGCGCCGCCCCTGCAACTGATGGCGCGCGGTGTGGGCGAAGGCGCGATTGCCGGCGGCTGGCTGATGGTGGTGCTGGGGACTGATTTTGTCCAGCGTGGAGAATTTTCCGCACGCCCGCTGATTGCCGGCCTGCCTTTTGCGCTTCTGGTGGCAGCCATTCTTTATATGAACCAGTTTCCTGATGCGCTGGGCGATGCCCGCGCCGGCAAGCGCACGCTGGTCGTGCGCCTGGGAACGCAAAAAGCCCGCTGGGGTTATTTGGTTCTGACGGCTGCGGCTTATCTCTGGCTGGCGGTCGCGGTCATGGCGGGCGCCTTGCCGGCCTGGTCGGCCTTGGGGCTTGTGCCGGCCGCGCTGTCTTTCATGGCGTGCCGGCGGCTGCTTGCCGATGCAGGCAAGCCGGTCCGGCTCGCGCCTGCCATCAAGGCAACCATTCTTGCCGCGAATCTTCATGGCCTGTTGATCTCCGTCGCGCTGGTGCTGAGCGCCAGGCTTTGAATGCCACGGCCGGGGCCGGGTCATGCAGCCTGTGCTGCGGGCTCGGGTGTTTCGCTGTCGGAGCAGCTGGCGCCGCCGCAGCCGTGGATGATGCTGTTGGGCAGCGCCTCGGGCATGGCGACAATGCCGGTTGCGGGGTCGTAGCCGATGCCGCGCAGGTGCAGGGCGAGCGCCGCATCCATGGTCTGCGCATGCTGCGGAAACCAGATGGCGAGTTCGCGGGCCATCTGGCGAATGGCGCCCAGGTCGCCGGCCAATGCATGCGTAATGCCTTCGCGCATGACCTGCAGCACGACCTTGTGCTGCACGCTGTGGCAGTTGGTCGATGAAAAGCGCGTGGCCTGCATCCACTGGTCTTCGCGGCCGAAGTGGTCATCGGTGTGATCCACCAGCGTGCGCCAGTGGGACAGCAGCGTCTCGTCGCTGGCGGTTTCGACCACGGCGAGCAATTCGACAAACTCGCGGTGCGTGTCGTCCATGACGGGGAGATTGAGCGCCAGCGCATCGGACCATTCAAGATTGGACATGGGGGAAAAGCTCCTGTTTTGGGAATCCGCCAGCTTAATGAATGGCCGGTTACCCGAGGCTGATCCAGGTCATGAATCCGCGAGATGGACAGGCCACAACGCAAAACGCCCGACAGCCACAGAGGCTGTCGGGCGATGCGTGGTGCGCGGCGGTTAATTCAGTGAATCAGTGACTCAGCGAACCGCCGAATGCTGCTTATCGGCCGGTGAACGAGCCCGGGCCGCCTGAACGGCGAGGTCCGTTGCTTCGGTCACCCGCGCCGCCGCCGGTGCGGGGGCCGCCACGGAAGTTGTTGCGGTTGCCTGTGGGCTGGCCTGACGACGGGAATCCGGACGACGCGTGGCTGGCCGGCTGCTGGCTGTCGAAGTCATTGCGGGACTCGCTGTCGCGCTGGCGCGGCGCCGGGGCATGCGCGCTTCGTGGCTGGCTGAAAGCGGGCTGGCCGCCTTGTGGGTAGCTGGCATTCTGGCGCGGTGCCGGTCCACGGCGGTCGGCATTGCCGCCACCGTTGCCGGCGAAGCCGCCACCGCCATTGCCGCCACGGCCAGCGCCTGCGCTGTTGCCGGCAGGGGCGCGGCCACCGCGTCCACCCGCGCCGGCATTGCCGCCACGCGCAGGCTGGGCGCCCTTGGTGTCGCGGATGCGGGTCATCATTTCGGACCGGGCTGCCTTGGCGGCGGCCTGCATCACGTCGCGGCTTGGCGGCTTGCCCAGGCCGCCCCAGATGGTCTGGCGGCCCATGGCCAGCGGCTCGGCTTTTTCGCCGGGTTCGGCTTCGAAGCCGGGAACGACGATGTTTTCGATGTTCTGCTTGGTGAAGCGCTCGATGTCCTGCATGAAGCCTTCTTCGTCCAGGCACACCAGGCTGACGGCCTGGCCGCTGTTGCCGGCGCGGCCGGTGCGGCCGATGCGGTGGACATAGTCTTCGCTGACGTTCGGGATTTCGTAGTTGACGACGTGTGGCAACTCGTCGATGTCAATGCCGCGCGCGGCAATGTCGGTTGCCACCAGCGCGCGGATGTCGCCGTTCTTGAAGCCCTGCAGGGCTTGCGTGCGGGCCGTCTGGCTCTTGTTGCCGTGCAGCGCCATGGCGGGAATGCCGGCCTTGGTCAGATGCTCGGCCACATTGTTGGCGCCGAACTTGGTGCGCGTGAACACCAGCACCTGGCTCCAGTTGTGTTCGTTGATGATGTGCGTCAGCAGGGCTTTCTTCTTGCTGCGGCCGACCGGGTGGATGGTCTGCGTGATGCGCTGCACCGTGGTGTTGCGCGGCGTGACCTGGATGGACAGCGGGTTGCGCAGCAGGCCATTGGCCAGTTCGCGGATTTCATCGCTGAAGGTGGCGGAAAACAGCAGCGTCTGCTTCTGCTTGGGCACCAGTGCCAGCACTTTCTTGATGTCATGGATGAAGCCCATGTCCAGCATGCGGTCGGCTTCGTCGAGGATCAGGATCTGCACCTGGCTCAGGTCCAGCGTTCCTTGGCTGGCATGGTCCAGCAGGCGGCCGGGGGTGGCCACCAGGATGTCCACGCCACGGCGCAGTTTTTCGATTTGCGCGCCCATGCCGACACCGCCGAACATTACCATCGAGGTGAGGTCCAGGTATTTGCCGTAGGTGCGAACGCTTTCCTCGACCTGCGCGGCGAGTTCGCGCGTCGGGGTCATGATGAGGGCGCGAACCGCGTTGACGCCGCGCCGGTTGGTCAGGCGCGGTTCGGTCGAGAGGCGCTGCAGCAGCGGCAGCGTGAACGCCGCCGTCTTGCCGGTGCCGGTCTGGGCGCCGCCCAGCAAATCACCGCCAGCAAGCACGGCGGGAATAGCCTGTGCCTGGATCGGCGTGGGGGTATCGTAGCCCTGCTCAAGCACGGCCTTCAAAATGGCCGGGGCCAGATTCAATTCTTCAAATTTCATGGGTAGTTGCGCCGCTGTGGCGCTCAAGATCGGCCTGTTGGGCGCCTTGGTTTGAAGGCAACCCGCCAGTCATAGGCAGATGGGATCAGGAAGTCGGGCTAGAGCATCGTCGGCAGCCTGGCTGAGCCAGTACCGGGATGTGCCCAAATGTTGAGGGCAACTGGAGCCCTGCAACCCACGCATTGTCTCATGGAACGATAATCAGTGGATTCGCGCCAGAATTCCAGCTTTAATTTACGCGCCAAGGTGTGCGCTCAAGCCTGCGGAAAACTGCATTGATTTGCCGGCCGGCTCGCGGGCAATTTATTTTTACCTGTTTTTATTTACCAAAGTGATCTGATGGCTCAGTACGTATTCACCATGAACAAGGTCGGCAAAATCGTGCCGCCCAAACGACAGATTCTCAAGGACGTTTCCCTGAGTTTTTTCCCGGGCGCCAAGATTGGCGTGCTGGGCGTCAACGGCTCCGGAAAATCCACCCTGCTCAAGATCATGGCCGGGCTGGACAAGGATATCGAAGGCGAAGCCACGCCGATGCCGGGCCTGAACATCGGCTACCTGCCGCAGGAACCCAAGCTCGACCCGGAACACACGGTGCGCGAAAGCGTTGAAGCCAGCATGGGCGCGGTGTTCACGGCCAAGGCCCAGCTTGAAGCGGTGTACGTCGCCTACGGCGAGCCCGATGCCGACTTTGACGCGCTGGCGACCGAGCAGGCCCGGCTGGAAGCCATCATCGCCACGGCGGGCACCGACTCCGAGCACCAGCTTGAAATCGCCGCCGACGCGCTGCGCCTGCCGCCCTGGGATGCCAAGATCGGCCTGCTCTCGGGCGGTGAAAAGCGCCGCGTCGCCCTGTGCAGCATGCTGCTGTCCAAGCCCGACATGCTGCTGCTCGACGAACCGACCAATCACCTGGATGCCGAATCGGTGGACTGGCTGGAGCAGTTCCTGCAGCGCTATCCCGGCACTGTCGTCGCTATTACCCATGACCGCTACTTCCTCGACAACGCCGCCGAATGGATTCTGGAACTTGACCGTGGCCACGGCATTCCCTGGAAGGGCAACTACAGCTCCTGGCTGAGCCAGAAGGGCGACCGCCTGGCGCTGGAGCAAAAAGGCGAGGAAGCTAGAGCCAAGGCGCTGAAAAAGGAACTCGAATGGTCGCGCCAGAACCCCAAGGCGCGCCAGGCCAAGAGCAAGTCCCGGCTGGCACGCTTCGAGGAACTGTCCGATTTCGAATACCAGAAGCGCGTTGAAACCAACGAGATTTTCATTCCGGTGGCCGAGCGCCTGGGCAGCCAGGTGATCGAGTTCCACAACGTCACCAAGTCGTTTGGCGACCGCGTGCTGATCGACAACCTGAGCTTCACCATTCCGGCCGGCGCCATCGTCGGCATCATCGGCCCCAACGGCGCCGGTAAATCGACGCTGTTCAAGCTGATCGCCGGCAAGGAGCAGCCCGACAGCGGCGAAGTGGTGATCGGCTCGACCGTGCGCATGGCCTTCGTGGACCAGCACCGCGATGACCTGGCAAACGAAAAAACCGTCTGGGAAGACGTTTCGGGCGGCCTGGACATCCTGAACGTCGGCAAGTTCCAGATGCCCAGCCGCGCCTATTGCGGGCGCTTCAACTTCAACGGCGGCGACCAGCAAAAGCGCGTCGGCACGCTGTCGGGCGGCGAACGCGGACGCCTGCACCTGGCCAAGACCCTGATTGCCGGCGGCAACGTGCTCATGCTCGATGAGCCGTCGAACGACCTGGACGTGGAAACCCTGCGCGCGCTGGAAGACGCGCTGCTCGAATTCGCCGGCTCCCTCATGGTCATCAGCCATGACCGCTGGTTCCTCGACCGCATTGCCACGCACATCCTGGCCGCCGAAGGCGACAGCCAGTGGACCTTCTTTGACGGCAACTACCAGGAATACGAAGCCGACAAGAAGAAGCGTCTGGGCGAAGAGGGCGCCAAGCCCAAACGCATGCGCTTCAAGAACCTCAAGTAATCCGGGCGTGAGCATGACCGACGAGGATGTCCTGAAGCAGACCCGTCACTGGCTTGAAAAAGCCGTGATCGGCCTGAACCTGTGCCCGTTTGCCAAGGCGGTTTACGTCAAGAACCAGGTTCGGCTGGTCGTCAGCCAGGCCCGCCATGCCGACGACCTGCTCGAAGAGCTGGACCGCGAGCTTGACCTGCTGGTGGCCACGCCGGCGGAGGAAATCGACACGACGCTGCTGATTCACCCGACGCTGTTTGATGATTTTCTGGACTTCAATGATTTCCTGGAAATCGCCGAAGGCGTGCTGGACGAGCATGCGCTCGAAGGCGTGGTGCAGCTGGCAAGTTTTCATCCGAAATTCCAGTTTGACGGCACCGAGCCAGACGACATCAGCAATTACACCAATCGTGCGCCATTTGCTATGCTTCATTTGCTGCGCGAGGAAAGCATAGACCGCGCGGTGCAGGCTTTTCCGCAAGCCGAAGCCATTTTTGAAGAGAATATCAAGACACTGGAAAAGCTGGGGCATTCCGGCTGGCGGGATCTGGGTCTGCATTCCTGAGATGGACCGTACTGGGCAAAACAGGGTTTTACCTTCTGTCCGCCTGTCTTGTTGTGTTATTGCAAATTTCGCCTAAAGGGGGGTACCAAACGCCATGACGACTTCATCACAAGCTCCGACTGCGGCCTTCCAGTCGTGTGTTGACGAGGTACTCAGGCAGTCGGCCTTCCTGATTGACCGCTGGTCTTCAAAACTTGTGAGCGCGATGTACGAGCGCTCCCTGGCCGTTCATGAGCCTGCGGAACGGCATCAGATCCAGGCTGCCATCGCAGTGCTCAAGAAGAACCGGCTCATGTTTGAGCAAGGGTTTTCAGCAAAATTGAAAAAAGCCATTGCCGATGATGCCGCTGCCGGTACGGTCAGGAAATCGCTCAATCCCCGGCGTTCGCTGTCATCCGTGAGCTTTGACGAACTGGAACTGATGGGTGACAACCAGGTCCAGGAAGCCGTGGAAAGCGCGCGCCTGCAGCAACTCGTCAGGCTGGCTTGCGAATCAGGGCTGGCCGGTTTTTCCGCGCGCCTGAGTACCGCGCAGGGATTTTTGGTGGTCAAGGGCGACAGCAACCCACTGCGTCCCGAAGTCATCACCCTGGCCTTGATTCAGTTGTTGCAGTCACTTCCCGTTTCCAGCCAGACGCGTGCCTGCTGGCTGCTCGATGGCGCCGGGATCATGGGCGAAGAGTTGCAGGCGCTGTATGTGTTGCTGAATGATTTCCTGGCTGGCCAGGGCATCGAGCCGGCTGCCTACGGCGTCGTCGGTGCGCCTCAAGGCAGGACTGGAAGGGCTTGGCCGACCGGAAGGCTGGAGGGATTCCAGGCGTCCCCAGATTTTCCTGAACCGGCCAATACAGGGTATGGCAAGCCTGAAGTTGTTGAAAATGACTCGGCGCAAGCCAGTCGCAAGCCATTGCTCACGCTCGACCACCTGCACCATCTGCTGGTGGGGGATTATGAAAATTCTTCCCATGAACCCACTTCGTTTTCGGCTTTCGGAACCGAAGAGCTTGTGCATCAGGACTTTTCGCATACCGTGCCCGCCGCGCTTGACGTTCTGACTGAACTTGAAGAGAAGGGACTGGTTTCCGCCAGAACGAAACTGACGCGGCCTGCTCCCTCGCCGCCTGTCGCGCAATTACGCGCG
Organism: Polaromonas naphthalenivorans CJ2; assembly: GCF_000015505.1. Lineage (GTDB taxonomy): Bacteria > Pseudomonadota > Gammaproteobacteria > Burkholderiales > Burkholderiaceae_C > Polaromonas > Polaromonas naphthalenivorans. Next base: position 1,340,251 of record NC_008781.1, read on the forward strand.
CGCCTCAAGACAGACGCCAAAACCCTGGGCCAGTCACTGGCCATTGAAGTGGTTGGACTGATGATTGAGCAGATGGCCAATGACGAGCGGCTCCTGGCGCCGGTCAGGCAGGTCATTGCGAGCATCGAGCCGGCCTTTTTGCGCCTGGCGGTGACCGACCCCCGGTTTTTCAGCGACAAAACCCATCCTGCCAGAAAACTGCTGGAAACCATCACCAGTGCCAGCCTGGGATATGCCAGCGAGAACGCACCGGGTTTTTCAGAATTCATGCAGAACCTGCAGAAGGTTGCCGTCCTGCTTGCGCAGAGCCAGGTCAGCGATGCCCAGCATTTTGCCGAGCTGCTTCAGGACTTCGAGCGCCGGCAGAACCGCAATACCCCGGAACACCGACAGGCCCAGCGTCTGGCGGTACAGGCGTTGCTGCAGGCAGAGCAGCGCAACCTGATGGCCGCAGAAATTGCGAATGAAATCAGGGCGCGCCCCGATTTCGTCGAAAGCAGCCGCACCATCACTGCCTTCCTCACCGGCCCCTGGGCGCAGGTCATGGCGCGGGAACGGCTGGCTGGCCAGAGTGAAACATTTGGCACCAGCCAGGCCGTATTCAGCCTGACGCTGGGCGATGTACTCTGGAGTCTTGATATTGCGCCGGTCGCAAGCCATCAAAAGCGGCTTCTTAAAATGATCCCGGACATGCTCCAGTCGCTCAGGCAGGGGCTGGCATCGATCGATTTCCCCGTTGAACAATCCCGCCCATTTTTTGATCAACTCATGGCTGTGCACCGGGTTGCGCTCAAGGCCCGGCCCGAAGTGCCTGCGGACGCGCCCAAAAAGACCCATGTGCTGGAGAAAATGTTTGCCGAAGCTGAAGACCAGGATGTCGCGCCGCTGTGGATGGCGCCTTCCGAGGCCCAGCATTCAGGCTTCATGGAGGACTGGGATGGTCCGTCCGTGGCGGGAGAGCCCAGGAACGACATGCTTGAGCCGCAGGACAGCGTCAGTGCCGCCATATCCGGACTGGCTGGGCTGGGCGAGAGCATTGGCCTGAATCTGGGCGACTGGGTTGACTTGCTCGTGGACATGCAATGGTTGCGTGCGCAGCTGACATGGATCAGCCCCCGCAGCACCTTGTTCATGTTCACCAGCGAAGGCGGGCGCAAGCATTCGATGACTTCCCATGTGCTGCGTCATCTGCTGAAGCTGAACCTGGTCAAGGTGATCAGCCAGCAGGGCGTGTTTGAAGGCGCACTCGACAGTGTGGCTCGCACCGCCATGCAAAACAGCGTGCAGCGCAAGGGCGGTTAAGCATCAAGCCCTGGCGGGCGTGTTCAGCCAGCGGCTGGCCAGTTGCACCCAGTAAGTGCCGCCCAGGGGAATCAGCTCGTCATTGAAGTCATAGCTCGGGTTGTGCAGCGTGCAGGGGCCGCCGCCGTGACCCATCTCCCGATGCTCGCCTTCGCCGTTGGCGATGAAGCAGTAAGCGCCTGGCTTGGCCTGCAGCATGTAGGAGAAATCCTCGGCGCCCATGGTGGGCTCCTGGGCCAGCACCTTGTCCGCGCCCACGATGTCCACCATGACCTGCCGTGCAAAGTCAGCTTCGGCCGCAGCGTTGATGGTCGGCGGATAGTTGCGCGAAAACTCGAATTCGCACTGCGCCTCGAAAGCTGCGCAGGTGTGTTCGGCAATCGCTTTCATGCGCTGCTCGATCAGGTCCAGCACCCCGGTGCTGAAGGTGCGCACGGTTCCCTGGAGTTCACAGGAGTCAGGAGTCACATTGGTGGCTTCGCCGGCATGAATCATCGTGACCGAGATGACGCCGGTGTCCAGCGGTTTTTTATTCCGGCTGATGATGGTCTGAAAGGCCAGCACCATCTGGCAGGCGGCCGGAACCGGGTCGATGCCCATGTTCGGCATGGCCGCATGGCTGCCCTTGCCACGGATGACGATCCTGAATTCGTTGCTGGAGGCCATGACCGGACCGGCGCTGACGGCAAAAGTGCCGACCGCGCCGCCCGGCCAGTTGTGCATGCCAAAAACAGCTTCCATGGGAAACTTTTCAAACAGGCCGTCCCGGATCATCTCCCGGGCGCCGCCGCCGCCTTCCTCGGCTGGCTGGAAGATCAGGTACACCGTGCCGTCGAAGTCGCGGTGCGTTGACAAATGCTGCGCGGCGGCCAGCAGCATGGCGGTGTGGCCGTCATGACCGCAGGCGTGCATCTTGCCCGCATGCTGGCTGGCATGGGCGAAGGTGTTGAATTCCTGCATGGGCAGGGCGTCCATGTCGGCGCGCAGGCCGACGCCGCGCCCGCAGGCGCCGCCGTCGCGGCCATGCACGATGCCGACCACGCCGGTGGTGCCCATGCCCCGGTGAACCGGAATGCCCCAGCCGGTCAATTGACGGGCCACCACGTCGGCCGTGCGCAGTTCCTCAAAGCACAGTTCCGGGTGGGCATGAATGTCACGGCGAACGGCTGCGATTTCTGCGGCCCCGGAGGCGAGGGAGTCAATAATTTTCACGTTGAGCACCTTTAAAAATGAGTTTGAAGCCAGGCTTGCACGAAGAAGGGTAGATGCTTGAAGCGTCATGGCGCAGGCCCGCGCCCCAGGCGCACGATGAATTTGCGCAGCTCTTCAGCCCACAGCACGCTGCTGGCCAGCGCTGCCAGCGGCAGCAGCGAGGCGGGCGCCAGCGGCACGGTATGAAACAGGGTGTTCATGGGCGGCGCATACAGCACCAGTGCCTGCAGCAGCAGGCTCAGCCCCAGGCCGCCCAGCAGCCAGGGGTTCTTCAGCACGCCCAGCGCCAGCGCCGAGCGGCTGGCCGACTGGCAGTTCAGCACGTTGAACCACGCGCACATCGCCAGCAGCGTGAAGGTTTCGGTGCGCACCAGCCCGATCTGCACCTCTTGCCCGAGCCGCCACCAGAACCAGCCAAAGGTGATCCCGGCAATCAGCGGCGTCATCAGCGCCACGCGCGCCAGCATCGCGTGCCCGAGCAAGGGGTCATCGCGTGGCACTGGCGCGCGCTTCATCTCGTCGCCATCGGGCGGGTCCATCACCAGGTTCACGGTCAGCGTGCCCTCGGTGACGATGTTGATCCACAGGATCTGCACCGCCACCAGCGGCAGCGGGTAGCCGCCCAGCAGGGCCAGTATCAGCACCAGCACTGCGGCCATCGAGGTGGCGAACAGGTACAGGATGACCTTTTTCAGGTTGCCATAGACCACGCGCCCCTGCTCGACAGCGCCGACGATGGTCGAAAAATTGTCGTCGGTGACGATGATCTTGGCCGCGCTCTTGGCGACCTCGGTGCCGGTGATGCCCATGGCGATGCCGACATCGGCGCGCGCCAGCGCGGGTGCGTCGTTGACGCCGTCGCCGGTCATGGCGACCACCTCGCCGCGCGCCTGCAGGGCCTCGACGATGCGCAGTTTTTGCGCCGGATGCACGCGCGCAAAGACGGCGATGCGGTCCAGGTCGCTGCGCAAATCCGCCTCGCCCATGCGCTCCAGTTCGGCGCCATCGACCGCGTGATCTCCTTCGCGGGCGATGCCGAGTTCACGCGCAATCGCCAGTCCCGTGAGCTTGTGGTCGCCGGTCACCATGACCGGCCGGATGCCGGCGGCCCGGCATTCGGCGACGGCGGCCTTGACCTCTTCGCGCGGCGGGTCGATCTGGCCGACCAGGCCGAGCAGGCGCACGCGTCCTGCCAGGGCGCAAAAGCCCGTGCCGGCGTCCAGCGGGTCGTCGTCCACCACGGCAAATGCCAGCACGCGCAGCGCGCGACCGGCCATGGCTTCGGCGGCCGTGCGCGCCGCCTGGACCACTGCGGCATCGCTGGTGGCGCACAGGCAGAGCAGCGCTTCGGGCGCGCCCTTGATGAACACCCGGCGCGGCGCATCGGCAAAGCGGTGGCGCGTGGCCATCATCTTGGTGTCGGAGTCAAAAGGCAGCTCGACTTCGCGCGGCGCGTCGCGGGTCAACTGCTCCAGGTCAATCCCGGCCTTGGCCGCCAGCACGATCAGCGCGCCTTCGGTCGGGTCGCCCAGCACCGACCATTGGGCGCGGGCTTCTCCGGGCGGCAGCAGTTGCGCATCGTTGCACAGCGCGGCGGCCTGCAGCAGCGGCAGGGTGCCCGCATGGTCAGCGCTGAGTTGGCCCTCGGGCGCGTAGCCGATGCCGCTGACGGCTACCGTGATGCCGCCGGGCAGCCAGAGCTGGCTGACGGTCATTTCGTTGCGCGTCAGGGTGCCGGTCTTGTCGGTGCAGATCACGGTGGTCGAGCCCAGCGTCTCGACCGCCGACAGCCGGCGGATGATGGCGCCGCGCGCGGCCATGCGCTGCATGCCCACGGCCAGCGCGATGGTCATGGCCACCGGCAGGCCTTCGGGCACCATCGACACCATCTGGCTGATGGCCACCATTAGCACCTCGGCCAGCGGCAGGTCGCGCCACAAACCTAGCGCGACCACCGTGACAAACAGCCCCAGCGCCGCCGCCACCAGCCAGCGGCCAAACTGCTCGATGCGCTGCTCCAGCGGGGTCTTGGGTTCGGTCGCGGTTTCGGTCAGCCCGGCAATGCGGCCGACTTCCGTCTGGCTGCCAATCGCCACCACCACCGCCCGGGCGCGCCCGGCGGTGGCGTAGGTGCCTGAAAACACCATGTTGTGGCGGTCGGCCAGGCCGGTCGCTTCCGGCAGGGCCAGCGTCGCCTTGCTGACCGGAACCGACTCGCCGGTCAGGGCCGCTTCGGCGACCTGCAGCTGGGCTTGCTCGATCAGTCGTGCATCGGCGCCAATCGCGTCGCCTGCCGCCAGCAGCAGCACATCGCCAGCCACCAGCTCACGCGCCTCGACCGATGCTTCCTGGCCGCCGCGCAGCACGCGAACACGCAGCGCAGACAGTTGCCTGAGCGAGGCCATGGAGCGCTCGGCGCGGCCCTCCTGGAGGGAGCCGATCAGCGCATTGGCCAGCACCACCAGCAGGATCACCACCGCGTCGCCGTAGTGCGACAGCGCCACCGCCAGCACCGCCGCCGCAAACAGGATGTAGATCAGCGGGCTCTGGAACTGGCGCGCGATGATGAGCAGCGCAGAGCGGCGCGGCGGCTCGGGCAGGGTGTTGGCGCCGCCCTGCGCGCGCCGCCGGGCGACCTCCGCGGCGCTCAGTCCCGATGCGGGGTCGCATGCCAGTTGCGCCAGCACCTGTTCGGCCGCCAGGGCATGCCATGGCGCCGCCGAGGGAGTTTCGTTTGCCGCAGCCTGGGTCGTTGAGGTCATGCGCAGCCTGTTCAAATTTGCCAGCGTAGCGCACAACGGCGGCAAGTCAAAGCGCAGCTCCGGGTTGGGCGGTGCTTATGCTACGCCCGGGTGTTTTTGCCGGCCCTGCAGTTTCCTGCGCACCAGCTGGATGTTGTTGCGCAGCGCATACAGCTCGCTGGCGTAAGACAGCGGCACGCTGATTTTTTCGGCGCGGCGTTCCAGGTGGGTCAGCTCGTCAAGCAGCGCGTGCGGCTCGTCGGCGCTGTCAACCCGGTTTTCAATGTCCCTGAGCTGGCCGTACCAGCGGAAAATGCGCGAGCGCACCCGAAACTCGTACAGCGGCGGCACGATGCGCGACAGCGGCAGCATGACAGCCAAAATAATGCCCATCACCAGCCACATGCGTTCCACCAGATTGGCGACCCAGAAGGGCAGGTAGCGCTGCAGGAAAGGCTTGTCGCTGTGGATGCTGCGCTCGGCCTCGGCGGCAATCGGCAATTCGTTGTTCGCCAGGTTGGGGTAGTCGCGCGCGCGCCTGAACCAGCCGGCGCCGCCATGGATCTGCTTGCCCGCCTGAACAAACAGCTGCAGCAGGGCCGGATGGGTTTCCTTGCGGTCGATCAGCGCCGTGGTCGGGGCGACCAGCCGCACATCCTGCGATGGAATATTGCCCGCCAGATCGACCACGCCGCGCGGCAGCACGACCGGGCTCAGAAAGGCGAAGCGCCGCGAATAGGCTTCGCTTTGCGGAAAATCCATCAGCCCGACGCCCGGGGTCTGCAGCAGCATCTGCACCATCAGCGATTCGGGCGCGGACGCGAACACGATGGCATCGAGCCGGCCCTCCAGGAAGGCAACGGTGGCCGGCGTCTGCTCCAGCTCGGAGAGCTTGAGGCTGGACGGATCGATGTTGTTGCTGGCCAGCAGTTTGTTCATCAGGCTGGGAATGCCGCTTCCGGCGGTGCCGATGTTCACGCGCAAGCCCTGCAGCTGGGTCAGCGCATCGAGCGAAGCGCCGGCGGATTTTGGCAGCACATCCTTGCGGTAAAAAAGCCACACCGGCTCGACAAACAGGCTGCCCAGCGACTCCAGCATGGCTTCGTCCTCGGGCCGGGCTTCACGCGTGCCGCCCTGGACAAATCCCAGGTCGGCCTTGCCTTCGCGCAGCAGCTGGAAATTGTCGGCCGAGCCTTGCGACGGCAGCAGCACGACCTCGATGCCGTCCTGGGCCAGGATTTTTGCGTAGCGCTTGCCGAACTCCTCATAGGCGCTTTGCGCCGGGCCGGTGGCCAGCGTCACGCGCTTGGGCGGGTTCGGGTCCAGCCACCAGTAGGCCAGCGTCAGCAGGGTGACGGCCAGCACCAGGAAGGGACCGGCGGAAACCGCCAGATCGCGCAGCGACAGCAGGGTGTAGCGGATGGTTTTGCTCATGCAGCAACCTTAGCATGGGCCGGGCGCCGTCAGGCATCCCAGCGCTTGTTTTTATGATGAAAATAGGTGTTTTCGCAATAGCAGTAAGCATATACAGCTACTTTTTTGATAGCAATATAAATACTGAGAACGCACCGCCCCATCAGCGCTTGGCGCGCTGGACAGGGAAAGGTAAAACTTGTCGGTTGACAAAAGTCAATACTTCATCGCGCGGCCTGCGTAGCATGAGCCAACCGTGACTCATGTCCTTATGAAGCTTTTTTCAAACACCCGCGCCAAGCGCAGCACCGCATTCATGGTGTTGCTGGTGTGGCTGTTTGCGCTGGCTTCAGGGCTTGCCAACGCGTGTCTTCTGCAAGCGCAGGAAACGCACTCCCATGGCATTGCTACAGCCGAATTTTCCGGGATTGCGCATGCGCCCGCCCCATGGCCCGCCCATGCGGGCGCCGTTGCCAGCCACGGCGATGATTCGCACGCCTCCACGGCGCCCTGCCTGAAGGTTTGCGATGAGGGCTCACGCTCTGTACCCAAGCCGGATCTGAAGGTTGCCCAGACCGATCCAGGTCCGGCGCCCCTGCTTGTGGTTCTCTGGACCGCAGCGGCGCCCGTCGTTCCGGCGCTTGGCCAAATGGATGACATGCAGCCCGCCACGCCTGGGCTGCCTCTGCGGGTCCGCTACTCGCGGCTGGCACTCTAGCCCGCCTTTGCACTTGCGCCCCGAGCCTTGCGCCCGGCGGTCCGCGCTCATTTCGCGGATTTCTCAATCCAGTCAGACATCGCGCCAGCGTCGTCGGTGTTTCCCGCAAGCAACCGCATTTCCATTTCCGTTTCCGTTTTCGCCACCTAACCAGGAGTTTTTCATGACCCGTTTTCGATTCGTTCCCCTCGCCATTGCCCTTGCCGCCACCAGCGCCTTGGTTGCCTGCAACACGGCTCCGGGCATGCCCATGGGCGCCGCGCCTGCCAGCGGCATGGCCACGCCCGGCTCCATGAGCAAGATGGATGCGCAAATGAAGACCATGCAGGCCATGCACGAAAAGATGATGAACGCCAAGACCCCGGAAGAGCGCAGCAAACTGATGGCCGAACACATGAAAACCATGCAGGACGGCATGGCCATGATGGAGGGCATGAGCGGCGCCGGCATGGGAGGCATGAAAGGCATGCAGGGCGACATGGGCGCGCATCAGCAGATGATGGAAAAGCGCATGGAGATGATGCAGACCATGATGAAAATGATGATGGACCGGATGCCGGTGGCGCCGGCGAAATAAAGGAGCCCATGCCATGACACCGCTGCGCACGGGCCTCGCGCTAGCCATCACCGTCGGGCTGTTTTATGCCCTGTGCGCGCTGATCTGGGCTCTGGCGCCAGGTCCGTTTCTGGGCTTCATGAACAACCTGTTCCATGGCATGGACTTCAGCAGCATGGTGCAGCCGCGGCCATTCGCGTGGACGGGGTTCCTGACGGCGCTCCTCGTTCTGAGCATCTGGGCCTTTTTTGCCGGTGTGTTCTTTGTCTGGTTGTCCAGCCGATTGGCGCGTTGATCAACTCCCGCTTTGGGAAGGCGCAACCATCCCGCAAGGCGTTCTGCAGGGCTGAAGGCGGCCCGATGCGCAGGCTTTAGCCCGTTCAGACCAGGAGGTTTCCAAATGAGCCACGACCACGATCTACAGCCAGGCCAGACTAACGCGCCGCCATTTTGGCGCTCCAGGTACGGCCTGGGCCTGGTGGTGTTCGGTGCCGTCGCCGCCTACTTTTTGCTGAGCGAGCACCGCGCCCACTTGCTGGGTGCGCTGCCCTACCTGCTGCTCCTGGCCTGCCCGCTGATGCATGTGTTCATGCATCACGGCCATGGGGGTCATGGCCGTCACCATGGCCCTGGCAAAACAAAATCAGGGCTGGAGCAGCCAGCCCAACCGAATCAGGGGGATCCCTCATGACCCATGACCAGCCGGCCTACGGACTGTGGCTCCTGGTTGCCCTCAATTCAGCCGTTTTCATCCTGTTTGCCTACAGCTTTTTCAAGCCGGCAACGGCCCGGGACTGGCGAACCTTTGGGGCCTTTGCCGCTTTTGTCGTGGCCTTGTTTGTCGAGATGTACGGCTTCCCGTTGACCATCTACCTGCTGTCTGGATGGTTGCAGACCAGGTATCCGGGTCTTGACCTCCTGTCCCACGACACCGGTCACCTGTGGGCCACCTTGCTGGGCGAGAAAGGTAACTCTCACTTTGGTGTCCTGCATCTTGCCAGCTACCTCTTTCTGGCCGGGGGGTTCATCCTGCTGTCCAGCGCCTGGAATGTGCTGTACCACGCCCAGCGCCAGCATGCGCTGGCGACCACCGGGCCTTATGCCGTGATTCGGCATCCACAGTACGTGGCTTTTGTCCTGATCCTGCTGGGCTTCTTGCTGCAATGGCCGACGCTGCTGACCCTGGTCATGTTCCCCATCTTGCTGGTGATGTACGGGCGCCTGGCGCTGACTGAAGAGGCTGAGATGCGTGCGCAATTTGGTGACGTCTTTGATCGTTATGCGCAGCGTACACCGCGCTTCCTTCCACGATTGCTTCGTCGGTCAACCAGCAATTGACCCCGACATGCTCCAAAATTTATCGGGAGAAGTTCATGGCAAATCATTCAAACATCAGACCCCCTTGACGGTAATGCCGCTGATGACTTTCACCTTTTCCTGCATCTCTCTTCGCGTGGCCTGTTGGGGCTGTCCCGAAGCGCGTATTTCTTTTCACCTCGACTTTCCCAAATGGAGTTCACCATGCTGCCTCTTCGTCACACCCTCTTGACTTTCGCTCTTGCCGCAGCCTGTGCGGGCGCATGGGCTCAAACCTCTGCGCAGACCTCTCAAAATAGTCCGAAAAGCGCTGCGGCGCAGCTTGCCGAGCCCAAGGTCGAGAAGCTCGCCGTTGCGGCCGACCCCTTGAAAAAGGCGGTGCTCGTCGGCCGTGTCGCGACAGGCAACATGCTGTTTCAACTGGAGCTTGAGGGTTCGGAGCCGATGTGGATGCAGATGGGCAATCCGCCCACTTGGGAGGCACACCAACCCGCCGCCGACGAGCGCTACCACGTCGAGTTAAAGCTGACAGACCCGAAGAGCAAGACGCGCATTCCCTACGCAAACATCAACTTTGCAGCGACAAACAAGGAAACCGGCAAGACCCTCACCTTGCCTTTGCCGCCGATGTGGGGCAGCAGTGGCCTTCACTATTCGGCCAACAGCGCGCTTCTGGGGGACGGTACCTACGCCGCCACGGTGACAGCCGATGTCCCGACGTTCCAGCGCGAACTGAAAGACAAAGATCTGTGGTCCAAACCTGTGAGCGCCAAGTTTCATTTCAAACTTGCGGGTGGAAAATTGACGGAAGTCTCGCAGGCCGGCCGCTAAGTGTTTTTTTACGGGAGATCGGCATGGTTTGCACAGGAGGCTGCAGGATGGGACAACGATGGTTGCTCGCGGGCTCGATGGCTTGCGCTGGCCTCGGGCTGGCGACATCGCCTTGGGTGGCACTGGCTCAAACAAGCCTTGAACCGGCCGCCACCCAGTCGTCGAGCGAGCAGGGCGTGACGCTCAAGGTGACTGCGAAGTCGATGGGACTTGTGGGCAGCCGCTGGGAGTTCGCTGTCGTGCTGGACACGCACAGTGCCGACCTGAGCGACGACCTGAGCCAAAGCGCCACCTTGACAACCGACGACGGCCGCACGTTCAAGCCCACGGGCTGGCTCGGCGCGCCACCGGGCGGCCACCACCGTGAAGGCGTGCTGGCATTCGAGGTGCCGGCGCCTCGGCCAGGCGCGATTGAACTCAGGATCGACCGGCCGGGCGAATCGGCGCCACGTATCTTTCGCTGGCAACTCTAAGCAGCGACACAAAGGAGTCGCCCGATGGACATGAAAATGCATCAGCATCACAATGCCAGCCCTCCAGCCAAGCCATCCTCGCCAACCGATCTCAAGGATCCGGTGTGCGGCATGACCGTCACGCAGCAGTCTGCCCACAAGTTGACGCACGAAGGCCGGCCCTACTATTTCTGCAGCGCCAAGTGCCAGGGCAAATTCGCGGCGAACCCGCTGCAATACCTCGCGCCCACGCCAGTGGTGAATGCGCCCCCAGCGGCGGCCGGCACGATCTACACCTGCCCGATGCACCCCGAGATCCGCCAGGACCATCCGGGCAACTGCCCCAAGTGCGGCATGACGCTGGAGCCGCTGCTGCCTGAGCTTGGCGACGATGAAAACCCGGAGTTACGCGACTTTCAGCGCCGGTTCTGGTGGACCTTGCCGCTGACGGCCATTGTCTTTGTGCTCGCCATGCTGGGCCACCGTTTGCAGTGGATGGACATGGCCGTGCAGAGCTGGGTCGAACTGGCGCTGTCGATTCCCATCGTCCTGTGGGCCGGCTGGCCGTTCTTCTCGCGCGGCTGGCAATCCGTGGTGAACCGAAGCCCCAACATGTGGACCTTGATTGGTATTGGCACCGGCGCGGCCTTTGTCTATAGCGTGGTGGCAACCATCGCGCCGCAGGTTTTCCCCGATTCGTTCATCTCCATGGGCCGCGTCGCCGTGTACTTTGAAGCGGCCGCCGTCATCATCTCGCTCACGCTGCTGGGCCAGGTGCTCGAACTCAAGGCCCGCTCCCAGACCTCGGCGGCGATCAAGTCGCTGCTGGGCCTGGCGCCCAAGACGGCGCGCCGCATCCGGGAGGACGGCACCGAGGAAGACGTGCCGCTGACGCATGTGCATGTGGGCGATGTGCTGCGCGTGCGCCCGGGCGAGAAGGTGCCGGTCGATGGCGTGGTGCTTGAGGGCGGCAGCGCGGTCGATGAATCCATGCTCACGGGCGAGCCGATGCCGGTGGCCAAGCACGCGGGCGACAAGGTGATAGGCGCCACGCTCAACACCAGCGGCGCGCTGGTCATGCGTTCGGAGCGCGTCGGCGCGGCCACCATGCTGTCGCAGATCGTGCAGATGGTCGCCCAGGCCCAGCGCTCCCGGGCGCCGATGCAGCGCATGGCCGACGTGGTGGCGGGCTACTTCGTCGTCACGGTGGTGGGCATTGCCGTGCTGACCTTCTTCGGCTGGGGCCTGTTCGGTCCCGAGCCGCGCTGGGTGTTCGGCCTGATCAATGCGGTGTCGGTGCTGATCATTGCCTGCCCCTGCGCGCTGGGCCTGGCCACGCCGATGTCCATCATGGTCGCCACCGGACGCGGCGCGACGCACGGCGTGCTGTTCCGCGATGCGGCGGCCATCGAGAACCTGCGCAAGATCGACACCCTCATCATCGACAAGACCGGCACACTGACCGAAGGCCGCCCGACGTTTGAGCGCGCCATTCCCGCGCCCGGCTGTGACGCCGACGAGGTGCTGCGCCTGGCCGCCAGCCTGGACCAGGGCAGCGAGCATCCGCTGGCCGAAACCATCGTGCGCGCCGCCCGCGAGCGCGGCATGCTGCTGGACAAGCCCGAGAACTTTGAATCCGCCTCGGGCATCGGCGTGCGCGGAACCGTGGCGGGGCGCCGGCTGGCGCTGGGCAACACCACGCTGATGGAGCAGATCGGTGTTTCGGTCGCGACCCTGGAGCCGCAGGCCGAAGCCTTGCGCGCGGAAGGCGCCAGCGTGATGCATCTGGCGGCCGATGGCCAGCTGATGGGCCTGCTGGCCGTGTCCGACCCCATCAAGGCCAGCACGCCCGAGGCGCTGGCAACCCTGAAAGCGGCCGGGCTGCGCATCGTCATGGCGACTGGCGACGGCTTGAGCACGGCAAAAGCCGTTGCAGCCCGCTTGGGGCTTGACGAAGTCCATGGCGAGGTCAAGCCGGCCGACAAGCTGCTGCTGGTGGAAAAGCTGCAACAGGAAGGCCGTGTGGTGGCGATGGCCGGCGATGGCATCAACGACGCGCCAGCGCTGGCCCGGGCTGATGTTGGCGTGGCCATGGGCACCGGCACCGACGTGGCGATGAACAGCGCGCAGGTCACGCTGGTCAAGGGCGATCTGCGCGGCATCGCGATTGCACGCGCCTTGTCCGAAGCGACCGTGGGCAACATGAAGCAGAACCTGGTGTTCGCCTTTTTGTACAACGCGCTGGGCATCCCGATTGCCGCCGGCGTGCTCTACCCGCTGACGGGCTGGCTGCTGTCGCCGTTGATCGCGGCGCTGGCCATGAGCTTCAGCTCGGCCTCGGTGATCGGCAACGCCCTGCGGCTGCGAAACAGACGCGTCTAGAGCGCGCCGCCGCGAGCGGGCACGGTGAGTTCAGGCGCGGTAGCTCTGGTACACACGGCTGCTGCCGTCCGCCTGGATCAGCAGCACGTCATACGGATCCTTGCGGCCGTTGTAGATCGGCCCATCCATGCCCGGCGAGCCGACCGGCATGCCCGGCACGGCCAGGCCCACGGCCTTGGGGCGCTCCTTCAGCAGCCGCTGAATGTCGCGCGCCGGCACATGGCCTTCGAGCGCGTAGCCGCCGACCTGCGCGGTGTGGCAGGAGCCCAGCTTGTCGGGCACGCCGAGCCGGGCTCTGGCCTGCGCGTTGCCGCTGTCGTGAACCCTGACCTGAAAACCGCTGGCCTCCAGGTGGCTGACCCAGTCCTTGCAGCAGCCGCAGTCCGGGTCTTTCCAGACCTCGACCTGGGGCCGGGTTTGCGCCATCAGGCCGGGCGCGAGGGTTGCACTGCCCGCCAGGCTGGCGAGGGCTTGAAGCAGAAATCGTCTTTGCATCATGGTTTCCTTGAGTCTTGTCCCGTTATTTGACGGCTTCAATCGCCGTGACGACCATGGCGCCGCCCTGGTCTTCAGCGGTGAATTTCACCGTGTCGCCGGCCTTGACCTTGTCCAGCAAGGACGGGTCCGCGACTTTGAACACCATCGTCATGCCCGGCATGTCCAGGTTTTTGATGGGGCCGTGCTTGAGGGTAATTTTTTGCGCTTGCTTGTCAATTTTCTTCACCTCGCCGCTGCTCATCTCCATGCCCTTCATGTCCATTTTCGGGGCCGGGCTGTTCACGTCGTTGACCTTGGTCATGTCGCTCGTGCCGCTCATGCCGCTCATGCCCATGGCGGGCTTGGCGGGCTGGCCGCTGGAGGCCACGGCCACCGCGCCTTTCATGCCGGCGTCATAGTGGCCCGGATGCAGGCAGGCAAAGTCAACTTTCCCCGCCTGGGTGAAGCGCCACAGCAACTCGCCGCTCTGGCCGGGCGCCACGGTCAGCATGTTGTCGTCCGCGTGCTCCATGTGCGGGCTCTTTTTCATCACTTCGTAGTGCGCCTTGAGGTCTTTTTCCGTGCCGAGGACGAACTCGTGGCTGAGCTGGCCGCTGTTTTTCACCACGAATCGGATCGTCTCGCCCTGCTTGGCTTGAATGGCGGCGGGGGTAAAGCGCATCGCGTCGCTCATGTCCACCTCGACGGTGCGGGTGACGTTGGCGGCCACGCCGGCTTCGCCAATGCTTTGCGCCTTTGCGGGGCCGTGGTCATGCCCGCCAGCGTGGTTTCCTGCGGCAAAAGTGGCTGTTGCGCATGCCAGCAGTGCGCAAGCAGCTATGGTTTTGAGAGTGGTTTTCATGGTGTTTCCTTGGGTTGAAAGTGAGTGGCTGGGGGAGTCAATGGCCCGCATGGCCCGTGGGTTTGCGGATTTGCACTTCGGTCTGCGGGCCTGCCGGGGCGGGCGTGGCCGCACTGGGTTTCATGCGCGCCGGATCGGGCAGCGCGCCGGTCCATTCAAAGGCGCGGGTGCCGGGCGGCTGCCTGAACCAGCCGGGGTCTTTGTAGTCGCCGGGTTTCTGGTCCTTGCGCACCTTGAGCACGCTGAACATGCCACCCATCTCCACGCCGCCGTAAGGGCCGGTGCCGGTCATCATCGGCGCGGTGTTCTCGGGAATGGGCATTTCCATGGCGCCCATGTCGGCCATGCCGCGTTCGCCCATCACCATGTAGTCGGGCATGGCCTTTTGCAGCTTGCCGACCAGGCCGCGATGGTCCACGCCAATCGTCGTCGGAATGGCGTGGCCCATGGCGTTCATGGTGTGGTGGCTCTTGTGGCAGTGAAACGCCCAGTCGCCTTCCTCGTCGGCCACGAATTCAAGCTGCCGCATCTGGCCCACGCCGACATCGGTGGTCACTTCGGGCCAGCGCGCAGCCAGCGGCCACGGCCCGCCGTCGCCGCCGGTGACCTTGAACTCGTGGCCGTGCAGGTGCATCGGGTGGTTGGTCATGGTGAGGTTGCCGATGCGCATGCGCACCTTGTCGCCCTGGCGCACGTTGAAGGTGTCGATGCCCGGAAAGATGCGGCTGTTCCAGGTCCACAGGTTGAAGTCCGTCATGGTCATGATTTTCGGCGTCATGGTGCCGGGGTCGATGTCGTAGGCGCTGAGCAAAAACACGAAGTCGCGGTCCACCTCGTCGATCAGCGGGTGCCTGGCCTTGGGGTGCGTGACCCAGAAACCCATCATGCCCATGGCCATCTGCGTCATTTCGTCGGCGTGCGGGTGGTACATGAAGGTGCCGGGACGCCGGGCGACGAACTCATAGACAAACGTCTTGCCGACGCCGATGGACGGCTGGGTCAGGCCCGAGACGCCGTCCATGCCGTTGGGCAGGCGCTGGCCGTGCCAGTGGACGCTGGTGTGCTCGGGCAGCCGGTTGGTGACGAACACGCGCACCCGGTCGCCTTCGACGACTTCAATCGTCGGGCCGGGGCTCTGGCCGTTGTAGCCCCACATGTGGGCCTTGAAGCCGGGCGCCATCTCGCGCACCACGGGCTCGGCCACCAGGTGAAATTCCTTCACCCCGTTGTTCATGCGCCAGGGCAGGGTCCAGCCGTTGAGGGTGACGACCGGGTTGTAAGGCCGGCCGCTGGACGGAACCAGGGGCGGCGCGGTGTCCGCCCCGGTCATCAGGACCGGCTCGGGCAGGGCGGCCAGCGCCACCCGGTTGACCGAGGCGGCGGCCACTGCAGTGAGCGCCGCGCCGTTGAAAAAATTGCGTCGATTCATGGAAACATCCTTGAGATTTTTATCGTTGTGGCGGTGCGGGTTCAGTGCGCGCCAGCGGCGGCGGTGCCCGAGGGGCTGGACGCCTGGGCGCCCTGAACCCCGGATGGCAGCGCCACCGGCGCGCCCGCCAGCAGGGTCTGCAGGTCGGCCTCGGCGAGCCAGAAATCGCGCTGGGCTTCGATGGCGCTGCCCGCGCTGAGCGCCTGCGCGCGGCTGTCGGCCAGCAGGTCAAACACGCTGAGCAGCATGCCGTTGTAGCGCAGCACCGTCTCGTCGTTGATGAACTTGCGCAGCGGCAGCACTTCGCTCTGGTAGTGGCGCGCCACGTCGTAAGCCGTGCGGTAGTTGTTGTAAACCTGCCGCGCTTCGCTGCGCGTGCTGACGGCCAGCGCGCGCACCCCGGCGGCGTCGCCCATCGCGTCCCACAGGGCGTCGGCGCTGGCCGGGCGCGGGCTGCTGGCCCGCTGGCGCTGCCACCGGGAGTGGGCCAGGCGCAGCTCCATGCGCTCGCGCACGGCCCGGCTTTCGACATCGGGCAGCTCCTGCGCCTCGGGCGGCAGCGCCGGCAGCTCGGCGGGCAGCGCAAAGCCGGTCTGCCCGCCCCACAGGCCCAGCACGGCGATGAGTTGCTCACGCGCATTGAACGCGGCCTGCCGCGCCCGGGCCAGCTGCAGCGTGGCTTCGGACAGCATCAGCTGGTCTTTGGCCTGCTGCAGTTTGCTCAGGTTGCCGACCTGTGTCATGCGCCGGGCCAGATCGCCTGCGGCCTGCGCCGTTTCCTGCGCCTGCAGCAAGGCGGCCGCGCCCTGGGCGGCGGCCACCGCCGTGATCCACGCCTTGCGCGCCTGCGCGGACAGCAGCGTCAGGTCTTGCCGCGCCTTGAGTTTGGCCGGGTTGTTGTCGCGCGCGGTGTCTGAAATGTTGACGCCTGCGCCGGCCAGCGACGCTTGCCAGCCGGGGTTGTTCAGCAGGGCGATGCGCACGGCTGCTTCGGCGGTTAGCGGTGCTTTCAGCAATTCGTTGACCTCTGCCGTGGGGTCTGCGCCGGGGCGTGGAATCGGCACGGCGGCGCTGCCCAGCCCGAGGGCCTTGCCAGCGGCGAGTTGCTGCAGGCCGGCCACGCCGCCATCGGCATCGGGCGTTGCCGCCAGCGCCGCTTGTCCTGTCAGGGCCAGCACGACGCTGGCGATGGCGCCCAGGCGCTGCGCCGGGGTGGCGCGTGGGTTCAAGAGTAGGGTCATGGTTCGCCTCAACGGGTGGGTGCAGGGGCCGGGCTGGACGGGGGATTGGCGGCTTTGGCCTGCTCCTGCTCCCATTTCAAAAGGTCGGCATGGCCGCGTTTGAACTGGCCTGCATCGGCATTGGCTTTTTTCCAGTCCACGCTGGTTTGTTCAATGCCGGCGGGAACGCCGGCAAACGCCGAGCGGTACAGCGCGGCCGGAACCGGCGTGTCCGGGCTGGCCGCCTGCGCGGTCGGCTCGGGGTCAAGCGTGGGATAAAGGATGGCCTGCGCCGGGGCAGCATATGCCACGAGTGCCAGCGCAGCCAGCAGCGTCAGCCGGGCGGGCCGGTTCGGCATGAAAGGGAAGTTCACAAAAATCTCCTGAAATACGAGCGGGACGATGCGGAGCATCGCCGGTGGGCGGCAAGCCGGCCTTTGAAAAGACCGTGCCGCAGGCAAGTACAGGCCCAGTACGGGCCTGGGAATCAGGAAATGGGTGGCTTGTGGCCGGGTGCCGCTTCGGCGCTGGCGAAGCGGGCGGCTTTGGCGTGGGCTCGGGTGCGCGAATCGAAAACCGGGGCTGCATCCACGGCCGCCGGGGTCAGCGCGAGGCCGTGGCACGCCTGGCAGGCGTCGCAGGACTGGCAATGCCCGTGCGCGACAGGCGCCTCGCTATCAGCCGCGTGCCCGGCGCAGTCGTGCGCCGCCTGTGCGGCATCGGGCGCTGCCGGCATTGCCGATTCATGGTAAAAATTGGCTTTTGCGCTTATCGCATGCGCGTGAGCAGCTATTGTTTTTATAGTGGATTGCTGGGATGTCTGGGGCGGGTGCCGGTGTTGCAGCGAAGCCAGCGCCATGTCGTTGGCCATCGCATCGCCCGTCCAGCCGCGAAAAAGCAGCAGGGCGGTCATGAGGACGAAGAGCAGGGCGCGCATGGGTAAATGATAGACGATAGCGCAAAAGGTTCCGGCTGGGGCTTTGTTTATGCCCCAAATGCGAGCGCTGGCGATTTAATTCTGGCTCCGTGCGTCACCGCACAGAGCAAATTTACTGGCTCATCTATAAATGCCTGAGAAGGCAATCCCAACCGTATCTTGGCTGCGTCCGCCTGCTCTTTACCGCCGCTGCAGCGCCATGCAGCAACTTACCGAGAGCTTCCACATGACGCAGCAAGCTGCCATACACGCCTCGAAAATGAAAAATCTGACGCGCAGAGCCCAAAAAATGCTGGGTTTTCTGGACTTTGCCCAGGACGCAACATGCCGTCATCTGACGCCCTTCAGGGCCGCCCTCGACCTTCCATGGGCGACGACCGAGGCGGCCATCGACTGGCCTGTCCTTCCTCATCCGGCTGGAGCGTCAGCGCCAAGCCTTCAGGACATTGCGACTGAGGACTGGGACGTTCTCTTTCGCGCCATCGAGGAACGGCTGGGTGCGATGGTGGCTGACAAGCCCGGAGCGCCACTTGCGCTGTTCACGCATGAAACAGCGGCCCGCAACAAGGTTGTCGTGCTGGAGTGCATATCGGCCATGGAGCAGTTGCACACAGCCTTGACGCATGAGCGCCAATGCGGCCAGCAGCCTTGCGCTTGCAGTGACTGAAGCCGCCCAGTGAATCCAGGGCAATCGCGAGCCGTTCGTTGGCCCGCTTAATGCTTCGCACTGCGGCTGCACTGCGAATAGCCCAAAAAAGTACACACATGACGCGAAAATCGGCCTCCAAGGCACAGAATTCGGCTCGCTCATTCAAGAAAATGCACGGTTTTTTCAACCCCGCGCTGCAAGCAATGCGTCATCAGCCGCCGCGCCTTCCTTCTGCGCTAGAGCTGCCGGAGTTGCCGGCTGAAGTTCCCGCCGGCTTGCCCGATATCCGTCTTCCGGGGGAACCGGCAAGGCTCACGGCGGTCCGGGACGACGGCTGGCAATTGACGGTGGACGGCGTCAACTATGCGCCGACTGCCGAGCCCAATGTATTGGGCAGCTTGGTATGGGCATTGCAAGCCGAGGCAGCGTTTGACAACCTTGGGTTTCATGGAAACAGGGCCATCACGAGTCTCGCGCAGCACTGGTGCGGCATGCTTCAGCGCCACGCCGAGGGCCACGCAGCAGACGAGCTGCCTCTTGAATTGGAGCAGGACGCGCTGGCGTGCGCGGCGGCGCTGGCACCCGACGCAACAACAAGAGAATGCTTGCTGCGTGGCTATGCGCGGCGAAAACACGAACTCAAACTCAAACTCAAAAAATCAACGCCGGGTTGATGCAAAAGGCCGCAGCATCACGTTGATCCTGATGTGTGGTGGGCCGATTCCATCGGCAAGATCTGTCTGGGTTATTCTGGCCGCCCCCTGAACTGAATAAATCGCGGCGCCGACGAGCGCTGCCTGCAAGCATGGCCCCACCTGACAGCAACCCCCCGAGTTCCGTGCCTGAAAAGCCCCTGGAAGGCTGGCGCCTGCGCTGGTACACGGTGATTTTCGAGGCCGACACCCGCGCCGGCCGGCTGTTTGACCAGGCCTTGATCGGCGTCATCTTGCTCAGCATCGCGGTGGTCATGGCCGACAGCGTGGAGTCTGTCCATCGCCTGCACGGCCGGGCATTTGCGGTGTTCGAGTGGATATTCACGCTGCTTTTCACCTTCGAATACATCGCCCGGCTGCTGAGCGTGCGCAAGCCCTGGCGTTACGCCACCAGCTTTTTCGGCATCATTGACCTGATTGCCTTGCTGCCGACCTACCTGGCGCTGTTTGTTCCCGAACTCCACGCCCTGATTGATGTGCGCGTGCTGCGGCTGCTGCGCGTGTTCCGGATATTCAAGCTGACCGCCTATGTGGCCGAATACCAGTCGCTGGGTCAGGCGCTGGCGGCCAGCCGCCGCAAGATCATGGTCTTTTTGTCGGCGGTGCTGATGATGGTGCTGGTCATGGGGACGGTGATGTACGTGGTCGAAGGCCGCGGCAACGGCTTTACCAGCATTCCCACCTCGGTTTACTGGGCCATCAGCACGGTGACGACGGTTGGCTTTGGCGACATCACGCCCAAGACCGATTTGGGGCGGCTGGTTTCTTCCTTCATGATGCTGCTGGGCTGGGGCATCCTGGCCGTTCCCACCGGCATCGTGTCGGCGGAAATGGCCGCGCAGCGGCGCATGCAGCTGACGCAAGCGACCACCACGCGCACCTGCCACGAGTGCCTGACCGAAGGCCATGCGCCTGACGCCACTTATTGCCTTCACTGCGGCGCCAGGCTGCCGGTCTACCAGCAGCATGAACTGGCGCCAGACGCGCCTGCGCCCGGGCGAGCGTCCTGATTTTTCGGTAACTTTGTGGATCAGCCGCCAGCGGTCAGCCGGCGCGGCGTGATTTCCACCGACTCGCTGCCGGTGCTCATCCACACGGTGCCGTCCTGAATCGTGATTTGCAGCTGCATGCCGCGTTCGGCCAGCTTGGCCAGCGCCTGGCTCTGGGCGGCTTCGATCTGCCAGACGATCAGGTTGGCGGCGCGTGTCAGCTTGCTTTCAATGCCTTTCCACCAGACCGGCGTGCTGCTGGAAAAGCTGTACACGCTCACGCGTTCGGCCCGGCCGGCCGCGCGCATCAGGCGCTTGTCGTCGGGCTGGCCGACATCGATCCAGTGCAGCACCGCGTCGGTGTAGTCCTTGTGCCAGAGCGCCGGCTCATCGACGTCCCACAGGTCCTTGGCGAATTCAAGGTTGCCGCGCTTGTCGTCGCCCGGCACGTTGAGCGCGAACGCCAGCAGGCGGATCATCATGCGTTCGTCGGTTTCGGACGGGTGGCGGGCAATGATGACGTTGTGGTCGCCATAGATGCCGCGGTCCATGTCGGCGATTTGCAGTTGGGCTTTGTGAATGGTGGCTTTGATGGCCATGGGAATCGTTCTCGGGTGGCAAGCCCCGGGCGCCTGACAGGCGGCCACGGAGCTTGGCGTTAAACCCTCTATTGGAACAGCCTTTTTGCCGCCCCCTTCACCCTCAAATCAGCTTGGAATAGGTCGATGTGGTCGGCTGGGTCAGGTAGCTGTCGAACACCATGCCGCTGGCGCGCACGAACAGCCGCCCTTTGGGGGTGACGCGGATGGCTTGCGGGTCGATGGTGATCAGACCGGCTTCCTCGTACTGCTTCAAAAGGCTCAGTTCGTGCGCGAAATAACGGTTGAAGTCGATGCCGTAGCCCTGGTTGATGGCCGCTATGTCCACCGGCGCGCTGCACATCAGCGTCATGATGATCTCGCGCCTGAGCACGTCGTCCTGGCTCAACTCAAAGCCCTTTTCAATCGGCAGGTGGCCCTGGTCGAGGTGCTCGTAGTAGGCGTTGACGGTGCGCACCGACTGGCTGTAGGAGTTGCCGACCTTGCTGATGGCCGACACGCCAAAGCCTACAAGATCGCATTCGGCCCGCGTGGTGTAGCCCTGGAAGTTGCGGTGCAGGCTCTTGTTGAGCCGCGCCTTGTTCAGTTCATCGTCGGGTTTCGAGAAATGATCGAGCCCGATATAGACATAGCCGGCGTCCAGCAGGCGCTGCATCGACATCAGGAAAATCTGCAGCCGCTCCTCGGCCGAAGGCAGGTCGGCTTCGACGATCAGCCGCTGCGCCTTGAAGCGCCGGGGCAGATGCGCGTAGTTGTACAGCGCGATGCGGTCGGGCGCGACGCGGATCAGGCTGTCGAGCGTGCGGCCAAAGCTCTCCAGCGTCTGCCTGGGCAGGCCGTAGATCAGGTCGGCATTGATCGACTGGAAGTTGGCCTTGCGGCTTTCCTCCACGGCTTTCTCGACCATTTCCAGCGGCTGGATGCGGTTGACGGCCTGCTGCACCGCCGGGTCGAAATCCTGCACGCCGAAGCTGTTGCGGTTAAAGCCCAGCCCGGCCAGCATTGCCAGCGTGCCTTCGCCCACCGTGCGCGGGTCGATCTCAACGCCCAACTCGGCATCCGGCGTGAAGTCGAAATGCCGGCGCAGCATGGCCATCAGCTGGCCGAGTTCGTCGGCGTTGAAGAAGGTCGGCGTGCCGCCGCCCAGGTGCAACTGCACCGCCTTGCGGTCGGGGCCGATCTGCGCGGCCACCAGCGCCATTTCCTTGTCGAGGTAGCGCAGGTATTCGGCGACCCGGCCATGTTCCTTGGTGATGATCTTGTTGCAGGCGCAAAAGTAGCACAGCGATTCGCAAAACGGCAGGTGCACATAGATCGACAGCGGCGGGTTGCCGGGCTTGCCGGCACGCTGCGCGAGGTGGTCCTGATACGAGGCTTCGGTAAAGCCGGTGTGGAAGCGGTCGGCGGTCGGGTAGGAGGTGTAGCGCGGCCCGAGCGTGTCGAACCTGCGGATCAGTTCTTCGGACAGTTCGATATCGGGCAGGGGAGAAGTCATGGGGAAATCCAGGCAAAGGTGATGGGGGGATTTTGGCGCAAATGGGCCGGTGCCCTGGAAAAAGCCTTGAGCGCGACGGGCTTGCGCGGCAGGATGCGCTGCGGCTGGAAGCGCCCTTGTGCAAACGTATGATTTTTTCGCGGGAAATGTTTGCTTGCAACTGTCACCTTATCCTACGCGAGGCAGGAGTGGCGCCTGTTACAACCAAGGCTGATGCGTGGCAATTGCGGCGCAATCGCCTCGATGACACGGCCGGCCCGATAAAACCAGACGCAAACCGCTTGAAGAAAGAAACCATGAAAACAACTGCCAAACCCTTGCTGATGGCGGGGCTTGTTGCCCTGTCGGCCCTGCTGGGCGGTGCCGCCCAGGCGGCTACTGCCCATGCGACGGTGGAAGGCGCCTTGGCGCCGGGCGTGTACGGGCGCATCGACATCGGCAATGCGCCGCCGCCGCCCCTGATTTACGCGCAGCCGGTCATTATTCAGCGCCCGCCCGCCCCAGTGTATGTGCGGCAACAGCCGCTGTATTTGCATGTGCCGCCCGGCCATGCCAAGAAATGGTCAAAGCATTGCTCCCGTTACAACGCCTGCAACCGCCCGGTTTACTTCGTCAGGGTGCGCGGCGATGACCGTTATGAACAGCAGCGCCATGGCGGCAACGACTATCGCCGCTACGAAAATGACCACGGCGACTATCGCGGCGGCGACCATCACGGCAACAAGCATGACAAAAAACACGGCAATGGTCATGGCAATGGCAATGGCCACGGAAAGGGCCACGACAAGGGTTAGTCAGGCCGCTGCCGCCGGCACTATGCGAAGATCCAGGCGAACACTACGCAAGGAAAAAAAACATGAAGGCAATCTGGAATGGCGCCCTCATTGCGCAAAGCGATGACACCGTGGTGCTTGAAGGCAACCACTACTTCCCTGAAAGTTCGCTCAACCGCGACCATGTGACATTCAGCAACCACCACACCATGTGCTCATGGAAAGGGCAGGCCAGCTACTACTCGCTGCTGGTCAATGGCGAGATGAACACCGATGCCGCCTGGTATTACCCCGACCCCCGGCCCGAGGCCGAGAACATCAAGGGCCATGTCGCTTTCTGGAAAGGCGTGAAGATCGAACCTTGAGCGGCCGCAAGGCCGGGCATCGTCCCATCAGGCGAGGTGCGTGAAAGTTTTTGCATCACAAGGAGAGCGCAATATGTTCAAGCACATTCTGGTTCCCGTTGACGGATCGCTCACGGCGCGCCATGCCATCGACAAGGCCGTGGCCATTGCCGTGGCGTTCCAAAGCGCGGTGACGGTGATTTATGTCATCGACCCCTATGCCTTCTCTGGCGTGGGCGCCGACTTTTCCTATGGCCAGGCCGAATACCTGAGCGCCGCCACGGCGGAAGCCGATCAAGCCATCAGCGCCGCCCGGCAGGTTTTCGGGGCGAACGGGCTGGTCATCCAGGGCTCTGTCGTCGAAGGACATTCGGTGTACCAGGCTATTTTGGATGCCGCCGAGTCCATCAATGCCGACTTGATCGTCATGGGTTCGCACGGCCGCCGGGGGCTTGAAAAACTGGTGCTTGGCAGCGTCACGGCCCAGGTGTTGTCGCATGCCCATCTGTCGGTGCTGGTGGTGCGCGAGTAGTCCTGTTGAATTTTTCGTCCCAAGAAGGAGTTGTCATGGAATTGCTGAATCACGACTTGACGCATGAGTTTCCACAGTACCTTGGAAAAATGAGTGGCCTCAAGGCCTCTGACGCGCATTTTTCGACGCTTTGCGAACGCTACGATGCCCACAACCACACGATTACCCAGTACGAGCAGGGCAAGACCGCGATTGCCGATGACGCGCTGGAAGTGATGAAGAAAGAGCGGCTCGAACTCAAGGACGCGATTTACCAGCTTTTGAAAGCCGATTAGCCGGTCCATGGCCGCTGTTTAGGCATGAAATCAGTGCTTTGCGCATGCTGGTATTGCATAGCATGCTATATAAAAAGTAGCACTGTAGCGCAGGAACACTCCGCTTCAAATTTTTCTTTCAGACAAGCCATTTTTTCATCAAATTGAAACATCGCAGCACTACGCTGGCAAGTTAATCAACTTGCAGTGTTCCGGAGCGCGCCATGAATTCAATTGACGAAGATGTGATGCGGCGAATCCGCAATGACCTGATCGACAGCTACGACGAAGAACTGGAGATGGAGCTTGAAGACCAGACGGTGGCCCAGCTCACAGGGGAAGAACCCATCAACTCAAGCGAGCAGGACAAGGAGCGCCGCCGCCAGTATTTTCGCGAGCTGTTTCGCCTGCAGGGCGAACTGGTCAAGCTGCAGGACTGGGTGATTGCCACCGGCCACAAGGTGGTCATCCTGTTTGAAGGGCGCGATGCCGCCGGCAAGGGCGGCGTCATCAAGCGCATCACCCAGCGCCTGAATCCGCGCGTGTGCCGCGTGGCGGCGCTGCCCGCGCCCAACGACCGGGAACGCACGCAATGGTACTTTCAGCGCTATGTGGCGCATTTGCCCGCCGCCGGCGAAATGGTGCTGTTTGACCGCAGCTGGTACAACCGCGCCGGCGTCGAGCGGGTGATGGGCTTTTGCACCGATGCGCAGTACGAGGAGTTTTTCCGCACCGTGCCGGAGTTTGAAAAAATGCTGGTGCGCTCGGGCGTGCAGATCATCAAGTACTGGTTTTCGATCTCCGACGACGAGCAGAACCTGCGCTTTCTGGGCCGCATCCACGACCCGCTCAAGCAGTGGAAGCTCAGCCCGATGGACCTGGAGTCGCGCCGCCGCTGGGAGGAATACACCCGGGCCAAGGAAATCATGCTGGAGCGCACGCACATCGCCGAGGCGCCGTGGTGGGTGGTGCATGCCGATGACAAGAAAAAAGCCCGGCTGAACTGCATTCACCATCTGCTGGCGCAAATGCCCTACCAGGAAACCCAGCATCCGCCCGTGGTGCTGCCCGAGCGGATTCGTCATGAGGACTACGTGCGCCAGCCGGTGCCGCAGGACATCGTGGTACCCGAGGTTTATTGAGCGGTTTTTAGTCCCGGACGTCGGCGACCGGCTGCGCGCCAAAGTCGGGCCGGGCCAGCCAGGCGAGCACGCGGCGGGCTGCCTCGTCGGGCGAGGTCAGCTTGCCGCCGCTCTTGAGGCTCTCGAAGCTGTCCCGGTCCGGAAAGTCCGCCGGGTCCGCGCTGCGCAGCTGAAGCTGCATGCCGGTGTCGATCACGCCGGGCGCCAGCGAACAGATTTTTGCGCCACCGGGCTTGAGCGCTTCTTCCAGCGCCACGCAGCGGCTGAAATGGTCCATGCCGGCCTTGGCCGCGCAGTAAGCGGCCTGTGACGCCATCGGCCTGCGGCCCAGGCCCGATGAAATGTTGAGCACCCTGCGTTCGGCCTTCCAGCCTTCGGTGGCCCGCAAAAATGCCGCCGTCAGCAGCATGGGCGCTTCCAGCCCGACGCGCAAGGCCTGCAAGAGATCGGCCGCATCGGCCTGGCTGAGCGGGGCGATGCGCGCAAGGACGCCGGCGTTGTTGATCAGCGTGGCGCTGCGCCAGGCGGCATGGCCCTGTTCGCGCAGCCAGCCGTCCAGCCGGTCGATCAGCGTGCGGCTGTCGGCCAGGTCGTGAGACCACTGCATCAGGCTGG
Organism: Polaromonas naphthalenivorans CJ2; assembly: GCF_000015505.1. Lineage (GTDB taxonomy): Bacteria > Pseudomonadota > Gammaproteobacteria > Burkholderiales > Burkholderiaceae_C > Polaromonas > Polaromonas naphthalenivorans. Next base: position 1,366,205 of record NC_008781.1, read on the forward strand.
CGCCAGAGTGCCGGGCATGCTGCGTCAGCGACGCCTGCTCGGTGCGCGAGATGCACAGCACGGTATGGCCCTTGGTCAGCAGCTGACGCGCCATCGACAGGCCCATGCCGCGCGATGCGCCGGTGAGTATGAAAAGGTTTCGTGCCATGCGCCCATGGTAGCGGCAAGCACCCGGCCCTGCAGCAGCGCTAAAAGCCGGGTGGGCTTTCAACAGACAGCAGGGCGCCGCTGGCCGGATGAAGCAGCCGCAGGGCGCAGGCATGCAGCAGCAGGCGCGCGGCCCTGGCCTGCACCGCTTCGGGCGCATACAGCGCATCGCCCAGGATCGGATGGCCCAGCGCCTGCAGGTGCACGCGCAGCTGGTGCGAGCGGCCGGTGAGCGGCTCCAGCTCGACGCGCGTGCTGTTGGCCGCCGCATCAAACGCCACGCTGCGCCAGCGCGTCTGGCTGGGCTTGCCGCTGGCGGCATCAATGATGCGCAGCGGGCGGCGCGGCCAGTCCACGGCAATCGGCAGGTCAATCAGGCCCCAGCCACCGGGCTCGGGCGCGGGTGCCAGCCGGCCATCGACGACCGCGAGGTAGCGCTTATAGACTTCGCGGCGCTCGAACAACTGGCCGAGGGCGCGCTGCATGGCGATGCCCCGGCCCATCAGCATCAGGCCCGAGGTGGCCATGTCCAGCCGGTGCACGATCAGCGCGTCAGGGTAGAGCGACTGCACGCGGCGGCTCAGGCAGTCCTGCTTGTCCTCGCCGCGCCCGGGCACGGCCAGCAGGCCCGCGGGCTTGTTGAGCACCAGCAGGCTGTCGTCGGCGTGAATGATCTGGAAAAGGGGGATGGAATCCGCTCTGGCCGGGGTGCCGGGTCGCACCGCCTTGATGTCGGAAATCAAGGCTTGGGCGGTGGAAAGTTGTGCACCGTCGGGCTGCTGCGCCGGATCTCGCGCAGCATGAACAGGTAAAGGCTTTCGACCTTCTCGCGCGCCCAGGGCGCCCGGCGCAAAAACTTCAGGCTGGACGCCACGCTGGGCTCGCTGGTGAAGCAGCGGATGTTGATGCGCTGGCCCAGGCCTTCCCAGCCGTAATGGGCCGCCAGCGCGGTGACGATGGCTTCGAGCTTGACGCCGTGCAAGGGATTGCCCGGCTGGCCCGTTGCCATTGCAGGCTCTGGCGCAGGGGTGGCTGAAGGACCGGCGGGAAGCACCATGGCCGGCTTATTTGTTTTTCAGCTTGCCGCGCACCGGCACCTGCGTGACCACGGTCGGGCGAACCGCGTCGGGCGACACCAGTTTGGGCGGCGAGGTGTCTTTCTTCGGTTTCTTGACCATTTTGTCGTTGTTCTGCTGACCTTTTGCCATGACGTTTCTCCAGTAAGTTGATAAGTTGAGGGCTGATTTTGACATCCTTCCCCTCCCTAAAGGAAGGGGATTCCTACGGTGCTACGCATGAGCGGGCTCTTGCATGGTCACTTCAGTGGGTTCCTGCTTCACCGAGGCTGGTTTCGCCCTGCGCTTGCGCGCAAGGCCAGAGCCGTCCTCTCCACAGGCTGCTGCGCGGTATCCCCGCGCCAATATGTTCATCGCGCCGACGACATCGGCGTGGTTCTGGTAGCCACAATCGACGCATTCAAACTTCGCTTGCGTTTGGCGGTTTGCTTTGGCGACATGCCCGCAGCATGGGCAGGTCTGGCTGGTGTGGTGCGCTGGAACGGCAATGAGAATGCCGCCGCGCCAAGCGAGCTTGTACTCCAGCTGCCGTCGGAACTCGAACCAGCCTTGGTCGAGGATGGCTTTGTTCAGTCCGGACTTGGCGGCGACGTTCTTGCCCGGTTTTTCCGCATTGCCCGCAGCCGACCGGCTCATGTTGCGTACCTGCAAATCTTCGACGGCGACCATCGCGTGGTTTTTACTGAGGTCGCTTGTCGTCTTGTGCAGGAAGTCTTTTCGGGCGTTGGCTATTGTTGTGTGGACTTTTTGAATGTTCCTTTTGGCTTTGTGCCAGTTCTTGCTGAACCTGGTTTTGCGGCTCATGCGCCGCTGGTATTTGGCCAGGCGTTTCTCATGCTTTTTGAAACTGCACAGCGGCGCAACAAAACTGCCATCGCTCAGGGTCGCAAAACGGGCTATTCCCACATCAATGCCGATGGCGCTGGTGGCTATGGGTACGGGTTGTTCCAGCTCTCGTTCAGTCTGGATGCTGGCAAACCACTTGCCGCCTGCTTGGCTGATGGTGATGTTCTTGGCCGTGCCCACAATATCCCGGCTATTGCGAAAGCGCATCCATCCCAGTTTGGGCAGCTTGATGCGGCTGTTGGCCTGGTCGATTGCGAACTGTTTGGCGTCAGGAAAACGAAAACTCTCGCCGCTGCCTTTTTTCTTGAAGCGCGGAAATCCTGCGCGTTTTTCAAAGAAGTTCTTGAAGGCCCGCTCGGCATCTTTAAGCGACTGCTGCAAGGTGTGAAATGGCGACTCCTTGAGCCATTCGAACGCTCTTTTCCACTCTGGAAGGCGGTTTGCCATATCCACATAGCCGATAAATTTGCCGCCTGCTGCGTAGTTGGCCTTTTGAATATCCAAAGCCCGGTTATAGACAAACCTGCGCGCCCCGGCGAAGCGGCGCATGCCCTGCTGCTGCCCGCCGTCAGGCATGAGTTCGAATTTGAAGGCTTGCAGGCGTTTCATGGCTTGAATTATACTTTGGCCTATGAGAGACAACAAGGATATTCGCCACGGCAGACACTGCGTTTTTCTGATGCATGTGCATTTGGTCTTCATTACAAAATATCGCCATGGCGTGTTCACCAAAGAAGTCATAGACGATCTGCGAGCCATCTTTGCCAGCGTGTGCAAGGACTTCGAATCCGAATTGGTGGAGTTCGACGGGGAGGACGACCATGTGCATTTGCTGGTGAACTACCCGCCCAAGGTCTCCGTGTCGGCGCTGGTGAACAGCTTGAAAGGCGTGTCCAGCCGGATGATTCGACAGAGAAATTACCCCAGCGTTCGGGAAAAACTATGGGGCGCTGCGCTGTGGTCGCCAAGCTACTTTGCAGGCAGTTGCGGGGGTGCGCCCATCGCCGTCATACGCCAGTACATAGAACAACAGCAAACGCCACATTAACCGCCGCAGCGGACACCTGCGGTGTCCGCGCTATCCTTCCCCGCCCTAAAGGGCGAGGTTTGCCGCGCACTCCGATCAATGCAACTTTATCCGTGGCCGGTGCGTGCGGTCAATCATTTCAGACAGCGTGATCAGTGCGGTTTTGGTGAATCCGCCGAGCGCCAGCTGGTGCTGTTTATGCAGGCCCCAGTACATCAGCTTGGCCAGTTGCCCTTCGACAAAAAAGCTGCCCTTGCTCAGGCTGCCCATCAGGCTGCCAACCGACGAGTATTCGGACAGCGACACCAGCGAGCCCTGGTCGCGGTACTTGAACGGCGCCACCGCCTGCCCCTTGACCAGCAGGGGCAGGGCGCGCGCCAGGTACATGGCCTGCTGGAAGGCGGCCTGGGCGCGCGGCGGCACCCAGGTGCCGTCGGACTGCTGGCAGGCGGCGCAGTCGCCGAACGCATAAATGCTGGCATCGCGCGTGGTGCGCAGGTTGCCGTTGACCAGCAGCTGGTTGATGCGCGTGGTTTCCAGCGCTTCGCCCTGGCCCAGCGTGCTCAGGAAATCGGCCGCCTTCACGCCGGCGGCCCACACCGTGATGGTCGAGGGAATCACCTTGCCGCTGGCCATTCTCAAGCTGTCGTCGGTCACTTCGACCACTTTCTCGCTGGTATGCACTTCAATGGCCAGCTTGCGCAACTCGCGCAGCGCCGATTCGCTCAGCCGCTCGGGCAGCTGGGCCAGCAGGCGCGGCGCCGCTTCGATCAGCACGATCTTCAGATCCTTGACCGGGTCGATATGGTCAAAGCCGTAGCTGGCCAGCACGCTGGCCGCCGCATGCAGTTCGGCCGCCAGTTCCACGCCGGTCGCGCCGCCGCCGACGATGGCCACCGTCAGCCGGGGACTGGGCACGGTTTGCGCGCGAATGCAGGCGTTGATCAGCCGCTGGTTCAGCAGCCGCGCGGCTTGCGGCGTGTCGAGCTTGATCGAATGCGCCGCCGCGCCTGTCGTGCCGAAATCGTTGGTCTGGCTGCCCACGGCAATCACCAGGGTGTCATAGCCCAGCGTCTGGGCCGGAGTGATTTCGCGCCCGCCTTCGTCATGGCTGGCGGACAGGTGAATTTCTTTTTTGTCCCGGTCCATGCCGGTCAGGTTGCCCAGGCGAAACTGGAAATGGTTGGTGTGGGCCTGCGCCAAATACTCTATTTCTTCGGCATGCGTGTCATAGCTGCCGGCGGCCAGCTGGTGCAGCAAAGGCTTCCAGATATGGGTACGGGCGGCATCGACCAGGGTGATGTGGGCCAGCCTCTTTTTGCCGAGCCGCTTGCCCAACTGCGTGGCCAGCGCCAGGCCTCCCGCGCCTCCCCCGACGATTACAAAACGGTGCATGGATGGTTTCTCCCTGAATGGATGGTGTGGTGAGGCGGCAACTTCGCCCGCTGACGGACTGATGAGCTTATTTTCAAGCGAAACAGGCCTGTAGCGCAAGTGCATCGGGCGCAAGATGCTATTAAATAAGGAGCAAAAAATAAGGGCGAACAAAGGCATGATACCGATTCAGGGGGCTTGCCGGCTGGTAAGCTTCAGCGCCCATGCCCACCCACAGCTTCACCGAACTCATCCGCCAGCGCGCCTTCATGCGCATGTGGCTTGCCCGCCTTTTTGGCACCACCGCAAACCAGATGCTGATGGTGGCCGTCGGCTGGCAGATGTACGAGCTGACCGGCAGCGCCTGGGACCTGGGGCTGGTCGGCCTGTACCAGTTCGTGCCTGCGCTGCTGCTCACGCTGGTTGCGGGCCATGTGGCCGACCGGCTGCACCGGGGCCGCATCGTGGCGGCCTGCTTTGTCGCCCAGGCCAGCGTGGCGCTGATCCTGGTGGCCGCCACGCAGGGCTGGGGCGCCGCGTCGGGCTGGGCCTCGCGCGAGTTGCTGCTGGGCGTGTCGGTCATGCTGGGCGTGGCGCGGGCTTTTCAGATGCCGGCCCAGCAGGCGCTGACGCCGATGCTGGTGCCGCCGCCCATGCTGCCGCGCGCCATGGCCTTCAGTTCGGCCGGCATGCAGGCCGCCGTGATCAGCGGGCCGGCGCTGGGCGGGGTGATTTTTGTCGCCGGCGCCTCGGCGGTGTATGCGACCTGCGCCTTTCTTTTTGCCATCGGCTGCGGCCTGATCGCGGTGCTGCGCTACGACCATGTGCCGCCGCCGCGCGAGCCGGTGTCGCTGCGCACGCTGCTGGCCGGGGCGGAATTCGTCTGGCGGCGCAAGGCGCTGCTGGGCGCCGTGTCGCTGGACCTGTTCGCGGTGCTGCTGGGCGGCGCCACGGCCTTGCTGCCGATGTTCGCCAAGGACATCCTGCAGGTCGGACCGTGGGGGCTGGGCCTGCTGCGCGCGGCGCCGGCGGCCGGCGCCTTGTTGATGTCGGTGCTGCTGACGCGCTGGCCGCTGGACCGGCGGGTCGGCCGCATCATGCTGATGGCTGTAGGTGTTTATGGCGTGTGCATGCTGGTGTTTGGCCTTTCGACCAGCTTTGTACTGTCGCTGGTGGCGCTGGCTGTTTCGGGCGGCGCCGACATGGTCAGCGTGGTGGTGCGCCAGACCCTGATGCAGATCGAAACGCCCAACGACATGCGCGGCCGCGTCAGCGCGGTCAACTCGGTGTTCATTGGCGCATCGAACCAGCTGGGCGAATTTGAATCCGGCGCGACGGCGGCCTTGCTGGGGCCGGTCGGCTCGGTGGTGGCGGGCGGGGTGGGAACGCTGCTGGTGGCGGTGCTCTGGCTCAAGGGCTTTCCTGAACTGGCAGACCGCGACCGCATGACCGACGCATCAGCGCTACGCTGACGGGCCTTTTAGCGCCAGGGCGCGGTCAATGCCCCTGGTTGGCCCGGATGCGGTTGACTTCCCGTGGCGTGACGGCGCCGGCCTGGTTGCCCCACGCGGTGCGGACATGGCTGATCACATCGGCCACTTCGCTGTCATCGAGCACCAGCACGAAGGGCGGCATGCCGAACGGCCTCGGGTTGCCCGCCGTGGCCGGCGCAAAGCCGCCGCCCAGCACCATCTGCACCAGGTTGTCGGTCGCGGCCATCGTCACCGCGCGGTTGCCCGCCAGCGGCGGGTAGGCGCCGGGCACGCCCTCTCCTTTGTCGCCGTGGCACTGCGCGCAATGCTGCTCGTAGAGCTTGGCGGCTTTTGCGGTGTTGAACGACGCGCTGGCCTGGCGCGGCGCGGCCGGTGCTTCGGGCGCCGGGCCGGGCAGCGCCTTGAGGTACTGCGCCATCGCGCCCAGGTCTTCGTGCGTCAGGTACTGGGTGCTGCGCAGCACCACCTCGGCCATCGGGCCGCTCGCCGAGGCGCCCGGCGCCACGCCGTTTTTGAGCAGGCCGACGATCTGCTCGCGGTCCCAGTGGCTCACGCCCGCTTCGTGCGGTGAAGCCAGCGAAGGCGCGTACCAGTTCTGCATCGGGATCAGGCCGCCGGCCAGCGTCAGGCTGTCGCGGATGCCGCCCAGCGCGTCGCGCGGCGAATGGCAGGCGCTGCAGTGGCCCAGGCCACCGACCAGGTAGGCCCCCCGGTTCCATTCGGCATTGCGCCCGGCGTCAAGCTGGTACACGCCCGGCGTGAAGTACAGCGCGCGCCAGATCGCCAGCGCGGCCTGCGAGTTGAAGGGAAAGCGCAGCGCGTGCGGCCGGTTGGCCTGCTTCACCGCCGGCAGGCTGCGCAGGAAGGCAAACATCGCGTCCGAATCCTCGCGCGTGACCTGGGTGTAGCTGGTGTAGGGAAAGGCCGGGTACAGCAGGCGTCCGTTTTTCGAGCGGCCATTGTGCAGGGCGCGCCAGAAATGGGCCGATGACCAGCTGCCGATGCCGGTATTGGCATCGGGCGTGAGGTTGGAGGTGAACACCGTGCCGAAGGGCGTGGCCAGCCCCAAGCCGCCGGCGTAAGGCTCGCCACCGCGCGCTGTGTGGCACGCCATGCAGTTGCCGGCCAGCGTCAGGTATCTACCACGGGCGATCAGGCTGTCGCTGGGGGCGAACGCCGCCGTTATCTTGACATCGACCTCGTCGCGCACGTTCAGCGCCCAGATGACACCCGCCGCGCAGGCCGCCAGCAGGCCCATTCCCAATGCAACTCTGAATCCTGTTTTCATTTTTTGGCTTTCGGCTCGACCGTGCCACGGGCCGGCAGCGGCGCGCTGCCGCAACGGACGGCTTCGCTGCCCGGCGCCACGGCAGGCAGCGAAGTGGCGGGATGGGTGTCGGCGGGCAAGGGCTGGGCGGCGGCCCAGCTGGCCACGGCGTTAATGTCTTCCAGGCTCAGGCGGCTTACCACGTCCTGCATGCAGTCGGGCGCATGGGCGCGGCGCTGGCCGGCCTTCCAGGCGCCGAGCTGCGCATTGAGGTAGTCGCGCGGCAGCCCGAGCAGGCCGGGAATGTGAGGTGCCACGCCGGTCATGGCCTGGCCGTGGCACTGCACGCAGGCTGGCAGCTTGCGCGCTGCGTCGCCCTCGGTCACCAGCTGGCGGCCCCGGCGCAGCACGTCGGCCGAAGCCGTGCTGGGCGGCGGCGCGGGGTAGGGCACTTCGAGGCTTGAAAAATACTGCGCGATTTCCAGCAGGTAGGCGTCGCTCAGCGGGTCGATCAGTTGGGTCATCAGGCCGTAGTGCCGGCGCCCCTCGCGAAAATTGAGCAGTTGGTTGTAGAGGTAGCCGGCCGGCTTGCCGGCCAGGCGCGGGTAGTAGCCGTCGGGCGCGGCGCGGCCCTGCGGGCCATGGCAGGCGGTGCAGGCCAGTGTGCGCTGGGCCATGCTGTCTTCGAACGGCGCGGCGGCTATCGCGGCGCTTGCCGCCATCCAGGCCATGCCCGCCATGACGCCGGGGATCATCAGTCTGCGTATATACGAAAAGGTCGTTGTTGTCATGGGGCGAATCATGCCCTACCAAAATAGGGTGACAGGCCCTGGACGGTGTTCATTCGTCCATGGACGCTGTCAGCGATCAAAAAAACGAATTCACCTGTCCTTCAGCCAGCCAACCAGCCACCTGCTGGCCAACCCAGTCCGGGTCGTCATGCGGCAGGTCGTGGCCGGCCCATGGGTGTTCGTGGTGCGCTGCCTGCCAGGCCTGGGCAAGATGCGTTGAACAGCGTGGATGCACCAGCTGGTCGCCGCGTGAAGACAGCACCAGAACCGGGCAGCGCGGCACTTTCGCGCTCGAAAACCGCGCGGCGGCCCAGAACTGGCGCCAGGCGTTGGCCGCGCTCACCGGGGCGTCCTTGCGGATGCGCACCCACGCCGCCACATCGGCATCGCGGGCGTCAACCCGCTGGCAGGTGAGTTGGTGAATCACCTGCTCGACATAGTCCGAAGATTCGCCGCCCTGCCAGCGCGCGGCCAGCAGCGCCAGGCGCAGCCAGTTGTCGGGGCGCAGGCGCTCGGTCATGCCGCTGTAAGGCCGCAGGCTGGTGTTGATCAGCACCAGCCGGGCCACTTCGTGCGGATACTGCTGCGCCCAGTCGGCCGCCACCATGCCGCCCAGCGACATGGCCAGCAGGCTGTACGGCGGCCGGCAGCCCCTGGCCTTCAGCTGCTGGCGTGCAAACTCCACTATGCCGGGCACCGACGACGGCGAAGCCTCTTGGTAAAACGCACCATTGCCCGGCAGGTCCAGCGGCCACACCAGCGGCAAGGTCTGCGCGATGCGCGGGGCCTGGGTTTGCAGCAGCAGTGCCAGCTGGCGGGGAAATTCGCCCCAGTGCCTGGCCTCGCGCGTGAGGCCCCGCAAGAGTATCCAGGTCATGGGACTTTCCGGGTTCATGCGGCAGGCCGGCGGCGCCAGTGCGCTTTGGCCAGCTGAAGCAGCTGGGCGCGCCGGTCATCGGCCGGCAGCCAGTGCGGCGCGGCATAGGCGGCGCGCGTCAGGAAGTCCAGCAGGTCGGCATGGCGGCGCAGCACGCGTTGGGTGCGGTGCGCCATGATGGGGTTGAAAATACCCTGCCGCGAGAACAGCTGGCGCGGATTCTTGCGTATCCACAGCCACGAGCCCAGCTCCAGCGTCATCGGCAAGAACACATGGCCTGCCGGCGCCAGGTCATAGGCGTGGTCCCACAGGTCGCCATGCAGCAGGTACTGGTTGCTTTGCGGCTCGAAGCGGTAGGCATGGTGCGGGTAGGACTGCTCCAGCATGGTCTTGAGCGCGAACATTTCCGGCAGGTGCGGCATCAGCCGGCGGGTTTTGGCATACGGAAACCACAGGCTGTCGCTGAAACCGTAGCCCGAATGGCAGTCCAGCGCCAGGCTGAAGGGCCGGCCGGCGAGTTGCTCGCGCACCACCTGCAGCAGGGCCGTGCTTTCTGTTTCCATGGGTGTTCCCGAGCGGCCGCAATACCAGGGCAGGACGGGGCTCAGGCTTTGCCCGCCCGCCAGGAAAGGCACGCGGCCCTCGGCCCGTTGCGGTGCGTTGCGCATCAGGTCCACGCCGCCGGGGTTGCTGCGGGTGTGCGCCCACATGCCGCCCGGATTGACGATGGGCATGAACAGCAGGCGGATTTTCTGGAGCTGCAGGCGCAGCAGCTCGTCCCATTCCAGGCGAAACAGCAGCGCGCGCATGTAGTGCAGGATCAGCTGCGTGCCGATGCGCTCCAGCCCGTGAATGCCGCCAAAAAATCCGACGGCGGGCGCCTGCGGATCGGGCGAGCCGATGCTGGCGGTCAGCAGCGGAAAAGTGCTGCTTGCGGCGTTGACGCAGCCCACGCTCCGTAGCTCGAAGCGCGTGCCGCCAGCCCGCAAAATCGCCTTGAGTTCCTCGAACTCGTCAAAGGTCGCGCCGGCCTCACGGGTGGGAACCAGGCTGACGGGGGCAAGAGAAGGATGCGGGGAGTCCATGCCGCCATCCTTGCACAGTTGTTTGACACAGGCATGCGCCGCGCCCGGCTTTCTTTTTGGGGGATGCCCGGCGGCAAGCCTATCGCGCCAGCGCAATCACCACATCGGACGCCGGATACGCCACGCAGGGCAGGATGCAGCCTTCGCGCTTTTCATCCAGGCTCAGCCCCGGCCAGTCGATGCGGTACACCACCTGGCCGCTGACCAGCCGGCAAATGCAGACGCGGCAGGTGCCGTTGCGGCACGAGCTGTCCAGCAGGGCCAGGCCGGCCCTCTCGGCCGCCAGCAGGAGCGGCAGCGATGCAGGCGCTTCAAACAAGGCGCCGCCGGGTTCAATGCGCGCGCTGAACACGGGGCTGGCGGTTTCCGCCGGGGTGGTCGGGATGGGCATGGGCTGGAGGATTGGACGGTGGTGCTGTGCAGGGGGAGCGGCTGAATTTACCCCAGTCCCGCCAGTCGCTCATTTGATTTGCGCGACAATCCTGCCTCCCGAGCCTTCCCTTAGATCTTCACAAGCGATTTTGTCCATGTCCAGCTACTCCGTTCGTCCTGCCCTTGCCCGCGATGCCAAAGCCATTGCCGAAATCCACGTTGCCACCTGGCAAGCCGCTTACAAGGACTTGATGCCTGATGACTACCTGAACAAGATGACGGTGGCAAAGCGCCAGGCTTACTGGCAGGAAGCGATTGAGTACAGCGAGCCGCAGGTGCTGGTGGCCACCGACGGCGACCGGCTCGTCGGCTTCGTCGGCTTCGACCGCTCGCGCGACCCCAAGACCCGCTCCACCGTGGGCGAAATCTGGGCCATCTACGTGGCGCCCGAGCACTGGGGCAAGGGCGTGGGCTTGCTGCTGTGGGATGGCGCGCGCGACGGCCTGAAAGACGAAGGCTGCACCCAGGTGACGATGTGGGTGCTGCTGGGCAACGAGCGCGCGCTGCAGTTTTGCGAGCATGCCGCCGGCTTCAAGCGCGAGATGCCGTCGCTCAAGACGGTCGATTTTGGCAGCGTCAAGCTTGAGGAAATACGCCTCAAGCGCGCGGTGGACTGACGCGGCCGGCCCTGCGGCACCTGAATGCGTGCTTCAGCTCGCCGCTCAGCTGGGTACGGTGACCACGCCTTCTTCGTCGGGAATGAGGGGGATTCCCTCGTCGGGATTGACCGGCAGCTCCAGGCCCTCTTCGTCCTCGCCGGCTTCCTCGTCCGGTCCCTTGCGCGGCAGGCCATGACCGGCAGGGCCGATGTGGCTCGATTGCAGGACGGGTTTTGAAAAATGATGCATGGTCAATTCCTTTCAGTTCTCAAGAGTCTTGGGTTTGCGCCGCGCGCCAACAACGGATTATTGGGCGCAATGTGCGCTCAACGCCTTCTGAATCATTTTTGTCTTTCCTGTCCTACATGCGGTCCCTGCGGCGCCGCACAAGCAAACCTCGTTCTGGCTCCTAAAGTCGGTTTTCACACCTGATCGGCATGACTCCTGCTTTACCCCCAGGCTGCTGCTCGTCGAAGCCCATACTGGCTAAATCCGCAATGTACTGATCTTTTTAAAGGAAACAAGATGGAAAACTCGACTTCACAACCCGGCCAGGGCAGTTCCGGAACTCCTGACGCCACCGATGCCGCCGGTGTCGTTCAGCGCAGCGTGGAATCGGCGGGCTCGGCGCTGCACAGCACGATCGACAAGGTGGCCGACCCGGCCCGCAACACCGTCAACCGCGCCTCGACAGCGGCGCATGAAACCGTTGACAAGCTCGCCAGCGGGGCGGCGCATGTGGTTGACCGCTTTTCCGAGCAGGCCGCCCGGGTCGCCGAAGCGCCAAGCCGGGCCATCGACTGCTCGAAATCCTGGGTTCAGGACAAGCCGCTTGAAGCCGTCGGCGCGGCGCTCGCCCTGGGCTTTATCATCGGACGCCTGACGGCACGCTGAGCTTTGCGGATTTTGCAACCCTGAAGTCCGAAGCCGCCCAAGGGCGGCTTTTTAATGCCTTCGCCTGCAACGTCTTCTTTCAATCCCGGCTTGACGCCGAACTATCAAGAATAATTTATGGCTACCAGTCTTCTTGCCCTGATTGATGACATCGCCAGCGTTCTGGACGATGTGGCCCTGCTGTCCAAGGTGGCGGCCAAAAAGACCGCCGGTGTGCTGGGCGACGACCTGGCGCTCAATGCCCAGCAGGTCTCCGGCGTCAAGGCCGAGCGCGAATTGCCCGTGGTCTGGGCCGTGGCCAAGGGCTCGTTCATCAACAAGGCGATCCTGGTGCCCGCCGCGCTGGCCATCAGCGCTTTTGCGCCCTGGGGCGTCACGCCGCTGCTGATGGTGGGCGGCGCTTATCTTTGCTATGAGGGCTTTGAAAAGCTGGCCCACAAGTTCCTGCACAGCCAGGCCGAGCAGGCCGCCGAGCATGCAGCGCTGGTCAACGCGCTGGCTGATCCGTCCGTGGACCTGCGCGAAGTTGAAAAAGACAAGATCAAGGGCGCCATCCGCACCGATTTCATTTTGTCGGCGGAAATCGTCGCCATCACGCTGGGAACGGTGCAGGACAGCCCTTTCATGACTCAGCTGGCGGTGCTTGGCGGCATTGCCCTGGCCATGACGGTTGGCGTGTACGGCGTGGTGGCCGGCATTGTCAAGCTCGACGATGGCGGGCTTTACCTCAGCCAGCGTGCGGGCAGCAGCGCCTGGAGCCGGTTTCAGCGCAGCCTGGGACGCGGTATTTTGCTGTCGGCGCCCTGGCTGATGAAGTTTTTGTCGGTTGCCGGCACGGCCGCCATGTTCCTGGTCGGGGGCGGCATCCTGACGCATGGATTCACGCCCCTGCACCATCTGATCGACGTGGTGACCCAGTGGGCCAGCGATGTGAACGGGGTCGGCGCTGTGCTGGGCGCGATCACGCCGCTGCTGATGGACGCCCTGGTCGGCGTGGCCGCCGGCGCGCTGGTCCTGCTGGTGGTCAGCGGCGTCAAGCGCATCAGAGGCTGATCAGGCGCATCAATCCGGTTTTTTGGCCTCGCCGGAACTGGCAGCAGGCCCCGTGCCAATGATGCATTTGTTGGCGCAAAACGGCCAGCTGCCCTTTTTTTCGGGTTCAGCCGGCCGGGTGGCCTCCCGGGCGCGCTGCTGGATGGCTTTGCGGCTGTCGCCATTGGGTGGCGGGGCATTGAATCTTGGCATCTTGCGGTCTCCCTGAATCAGGCTTAAACCTTAACCGCCGGATGGGGCTTGCTGCTGTAGTCGCTGATTGAGGCTGGGCGTAGGATGAGCTGGCATCGCAGACCTCATGAATCCCGAGAGCTTGAGGAACTATCCCTAGCCTGGAGCCTTGCGTTTGAATATGACGCGGGTCCAGCGTTTTGGCTGGCGGGTTCGCTAACTTGCTATTAAATAAATAGCTGTATGTGCATTTGTGCTATGCGCAAACGGCATAAATAACCATCCCCCGGCAAAGCCTGGGGATGGTTGTTTTTCGGGTTCAGGACGCCTGCGGAAGGTAGCTGGGCCTTGCCGCCGTCATCCCGTGCTTGACCTGCTGGGTGAGTTCATCGGCCAGCACCTCGTCGAGGTCCGATTCGAGCCCGTCGAGCGCACGCTTGACAATCTCCTCGGGGCTGGACTTCGGGACATCGAACCCGCGCGTGAGATCGGTATCGACGTAGGCCATGTGCAGCGCCAGCACTTGCGTCTTCTGCGCCGCCAGTTCGTTGCGCAGCGCATTGGTGAGCGACCAGGCTGCGGACTTGCTGGCCGAATAGGCGGCCAACTCGCCGCCGTTCACCCACGAGGCGACCGACAGGACGTTGAGCAAGGCGCCGCCGCCGTTGCCTTTGAGAATCGGCGCGAAGGCCTTGCTCATGCGCAACACGGCGAAGAAGTTGGTCTCGAAGGTGCGCCGTGCGACGTCTTCGCTATCGGCTGCGAGAAAACCTCCCGACTGGGCAATGCCGGCGTTGTTGATCACCAGCGTGACATCCGGCGCCAGCGCTACGGCGGCCGCCACGTCTTCCGGCTTGGTGACGTCGAGTCGCAGGGCTTGCACACCGGATTGGGTGATGGTCGCGGGGTCGCGTGCGGCCGCGTAGACCTTGCGGGCACCGCGGGCGAGCAGCTCGCGCGTGAATGCCAGGCCGATGCCGCGATTGGCACCCGTGACGAGGACAACAGAATTTTCAATCTTCATGGGAATCTCCAAAGAGGGGGACAAACAGATTCAGCTGCCGGCTTTCAGGTCTTCCAGCAACACTGACATGGACAAAACTCACTTGATCTTGACGACGACCTTGCCTTTTGCGTGGCCTGCTTCGACGTAGGCCATGGCCTCGTTGGTTGATTCGAACGGGAAGACCCGGTCCATCACGGGGTGGATGACGCCAGCATCGAAGAGACGGGTGATCTCGCGCAGTTGGCTCCCGTTCGCCTTCATGAAGAGGAACGAGTAGTCAATGCCTCGGCCTTTCGCCCTTCGTCTGACGCCTGAACTCAGCAGCCGCATGACCAGTTTCACGAACCCGGGGGCTCCGCTTTCCTTGCCGAATGCGGGATCGGGCGGTCCGGAGATGGAGATGAGCTTTCCGCCGCTCTTGAGCACGCGCAGGGATTTTTCGAGCGTCTTGCCATCCTGGCTGTTCAGCACCACGTCGTAGTCGCGCAAGACATCCTCGAAGTCCTGCGTCTTGTAGTCGATGACGACGTCTACGCCCAGACTCTTCACGAGCGCGACATTGGTCGTGCTCGTCGTCGTGGCGACGGTTGCGCCCAGATGCTTGGCCAGCTGGATGGCAAAAGTGCCTACGCCGCCGGAGCCAGCCTGAATGAAGACCTTCTGCCCCTTCTTCAGTTTGGCCTTCTCGACCAGTGCCTGCCAGGCCGTCAAAGCCACCAGGGGAATAGAAGCGGCTTCTTCCATCGTGAGCCCCTTGGGCTTGAGCGCCAGGGAAGCCTCCTTGACGGGTACGAATTCAGCGAACGTGCCGATCCGGAAATCATCCGCCCGCGCATAGACCTCATCGCCCAGCTTGAACTGCCGCACGCGCGGGCCGACCTTGACGACCACCCCAGCAACGTCGTGGCCCAGGATGAGAGGCAGGCGATAGGGCAGGATGAGCTTGAACTCCCCGCCCCGGATCTTGGAGTCCAGCAGGTTCACGCCAGCGGCGTGGACCTGGATCAAGACCTCGTCATCGCGCAACTCCGGCTGCGGCATGTCTGCCAACCGCAACGCGCGCTTTTTTCCATATCGCTCGAGAACAAATGCTTTCATGTTTTTTTTCCTTATTCCTGGCGTACCCAGGGCTCATTGAGTTGGTGCGCTGTGGTCCGAATTGGAGAAGGCGATGCCACGCGAGGCGGCGTGGCCAACTACGCTGCGAGCCGCAGGTCTCTTCGAACCCCCGCATCCAGCACGCTGGCGGGCGCAAACCTGCGCAGCAGGTCGATGCGGCCTTCCAACTGCATCGGCTTCTGGAGCGCAGCTTCGACCGACTCGCCCTGGGTCACATCAAGGGGCAGCATCTCGAACGATTGTTGACCCGCCGGGCCGCCGCGCCTGCTGGTGCCGTACACCTTGTAGCCGGCCTTCGAAAGCCGCTGCGCAGTCGCTTCGCCAATGCCCGAGGAGGCCCCTGTCACGAGGGCAATCTTCATGTTCATGGCGTTTCTCCTTCAGCAGGTGGGATTCGGAACTCGTCGGCATGCGGGATGCATTGCCGAACAGAAGGGCTCGCCTGAATGGCATTATGTTTATTTCGCATGATGACTGTCATATGTTTGGGCGAACGAAAAATCGGTGGATCTCAGTGGGCTCAGGCGGGGGGCAGGTGCTTCAATGCGGCCGCGCACAGGCTGTCCGATAGTGCGGGCTCGTCAACTGCACGGGCCAACAGCAATGTGCCCACCATGGTGGCGACGGTCACGAGGGCGCGTTCGTGGGCACCGGGCTGCCCCCAGTCAGGCGACTGACGGGCGACAAGATCGATCATTTCCTTGATGTGCCGGGTGGTTACCCGGCGCACTTCGGGTGCCTGGCGCGCTGTCTCCGAGCCCAGCGCGGCCAGGGGACATCCCAGCTCCACTTGCTCCAGGTGCTCCCGCGAGAGGTAGGTGCGAAGCATGGATGCCAAAGCCTGCTCGGGGGGCACACTGGCGACAAGCTCCGACACTACGGCGGCTGACTCCGCGCACGCCCGACTCGCTGCTTCCGCCAGCATGGCTTCGCGCGACGCGAAATGGGCATAAAAGGCGCCATGGGTCAGGCCGGCCTCCTTCATGATGTCGGCGACTCCGGTACCGTCGTAGCCGCTACGACGGATCGCCCGCGCAGCTGCGGACACAATGCGCTCGTGTGAGGCTTCCTTGGCTGCTGTTCTGACGTTGTGTTTCGTATTTCGCATGATGCTTATCATACACACTTTCGCAAAACATGTGCTGTGATGTTTTTGGCAATGCCGACAGTCGGCACTGCGCAAACGCAACGGGCATTCAACCTGCGCAAGCAGGGTGCCGGGTGGCGCCTATGCGTTCCACCAACGGGACGCAGAACGCCAAATGCCTCGCTCTCCACAAATCAGCGTGGATGCTTGATGGCTGTTTACCGGAATTGCGCGGAAAGCACCGTCCTTCAGGGTGGTGACGCAGAGCGCGGACAGCTTTGCTGTCATTTTCGGGTAACAACTGCCTAAAATATCAGCATGAAGCGGCTCCAGGCTTTCAAATACGAACTCATGCCCAGCGGCGAACAAACACGCCATATGCGCCGCTTTGCCGGAGCGCGCCGCTTTGTGTTCAACAAGGCACTGGCATTGCAGCAGGCCCATCACGCCAGTGGAGGCAAGTTCATCGGCTATTTTGCGATGGGCAAGCACCTGACCGCCTGGAAGCAGGAATCCCCCTGGCTCAAGGAATCGCCTTCCCAGGCCCTGCAGCAATCGCTCAAGGATCTGGACAAAGCCTGGAAAAACTTCTTTGCCAAACGCGCCAGCTTTCCTCGTCCCAAAAAGAAAGGCCGTGGCGAAAGTTTTCGCTTCCCGCAAGGCTTCAAGATCGACCAGCCCAACAGCCGCATCTTCCTGCCCAAACTGGGATGGATGCGCTATCGCAACAGCCGCGACATCCTGGGCACGGTCAAAAACATCACCATCAGCGAAGCAGGCGGTAAGTGGTTCGCCAGCATCCAGACTGAGCGGGAGGTGGAACAACCGATTCCAGTCGCAACGATGGCCATTGGCATTGATGTGGGCATAGCGCGCTTCGCCACCATGAGCGACGGCAGCTTTGTTGCGCCGCTGTGCAGTTTCAAAAAGCATGAAAAACGCTTGGCGAAATACCAGCGGCGCATGAGCCGCAAAACCAGATTCAGCAAAAACTGGCACAAAGCCAAAAGAAAGGTTCAGAAAGTCCACAGCCGGATAGCCAACGCCCGAAAAGACTTCCTGCACAAAACGACAAGCGCCCTCAGCAAAAACTTTCGCGTGGTCGCCGTCGAAGATTTGCAGGTACGCAACATGAGCAAATCGGCAGCGGGCAATGCAGACAAGCCGGGCAAAAACGTAGCCGCGAAGTCGGGACTGAACAAGTCCATCCTCGATCAAGGCTGGTTTGAATTCCGGCGGCAGCTGCAATACAAGCTCGATTGGAACGGCGGCATTCTCATTGCCGTGCCGCCCCAGTACACCAGCCAGACCTGTCCGTGCTGCGGGCATGTCGCCAAAGAAAACCGAAAAACGCAAGCGAAGTTTGAATGCGTCGATTGCGGCTACGAGAACCACGCCGATGTCGTCGGCGCGATGAATATATTGGCGCGGGGATACCGCGCAGCAGCCTGTGGAGAGGACGGCTCTGGCCTTGCGCGCAAGCGCAAGACGAAACCAGCCTCGGTGAAGCAGGAACCCGCCGAAGCGGCTATGCAAGAGGCAACTCATGTTTAGCGCCGTAGGAATCCCCCGCCTTCAGGCGGGGGAGGATGTCAAGACATTGATTGCACGGAATAGTTGAGCGCATCCAGCTTCTCGGTCGTCTCGGGCAAGGCCGCCGCAGACGCCGCCCAGGCGCTGCACATGAATTTTGGCAGCGAGCTTTTGCGCTGGATCAGGTCGTGCTGCGCGAACAGCTCGGCGACCCAGTCCACGAACACGCGCACCTTGTTGCTCAGGTGGCGGTTGGGCGGATAGACCACATGAATCGGCTTGGGCTCGGTGCACCAGCCCGAAAACAGCGGCTCCAGCGTGCCGTTGCTGATGTGGTCCTGCACCAGGAAACTCAGCGTGTGCAGCACGCCCAAGCCGGCCAGGCCGGCGGCCACGCCGGCATTCGAGTCGTTGACCGAAACCTGATGGCGCCCACCGACCTCGACCACCTCGCCGTCCTTGTGCATCTTGAAGGTGTAGAGCTTGCCGTTGCGCCCGGACACATAGCGGATCGAATAATGCGCATCGTCCAGCTCGGACGGATGAAGCGGCGTTCCGTGGCGTTTCAGGTAGGCCGGCGAGGCGCAGGACATGATGTAGAACTCGCCGATGCGGCGCGCGACCATCGACTGGTCGGTGATTTCCCCGCCGCGAATCACGCAATCGACGTTCTCGGCAATGAGGTCCACCGGCCGGTCGCTGACGCCCAGTTCGAGTTGGATGTCGGGGTAGCGCGCATAAAAGTCGGGCAGCGCCGGAATGATCACCGCCATCCCGAGCGAAGACGGAATATCGACCTTGAGCTTGCCGCGCGGGCTGGCCTTGGCGCGCGACATGCTGGCCTCCAGCTCATGCACCTCGCCCAGCAGGCGGCTGGCCTGCTCGTAGTAGGCGGCGCCATCGACCGTGACGGTGACCTTGCGCGTGGTGCGGTTCAGCAGCTTGGTGTCCAGCTCTTTTTCCAGCTCCTGGATCAGGCGGGTGACGGTCGGTTTGGGCAGGCCCATCGAATAGGCCGCCTTGGTGAAGGTGCCGGCTTCCACGACGCGCACGAAAGCCTGCATTGCAGAAAATTTGTCCATGTGAGGTCCATTTATTCAATGGTTAACGGGGATTTCCAGATAAAGAAACCGCTATTTGTTAAGCGATTGTTTCTATAGTGAAACAAAGTATAAGCAAAACCGCTATTTATTGATTCAGGTCAATCACGTATCTTCTGCTGCACCGCAACAAATTGAAGCCCTTGACGGGCTCCAAGCAGATGACAAGCTTTTCCGCCCCCGGTTTCAGCCCCGCCCCGGCCGGGCCGCCCTGGACCCACCAACAGATCGACATCGCGCCCAAGCAGCCGCTTGGCGTGCGCTTTTACGGCCGCCGCAGCAACCGGGCCGGGGGCGTTTCGCCGTTGGTGATTCATTTCCATGCCGGCGCTTTTGTGGCCGGTTCGCTCGAAACCGGCTCCTGCATTCCCAGCCTGCTGGCCGATGCCGGCGCCGTGGTGATGTCGCTCGACTATCCGCTGGCCCCAAGCCATCCGTTTCCGCAAGCGCTCGAAGCTGGCTATGCGGCGCTGATGTGGGCCTGGAAAGCGCGCCACAAGCTGGCCGGCAAGGGCGCGCCGGTGTTCGTGGCCGGTGAAGAAGCCGGCGGCAACCTGGCGGCGGCGGTCGCCCTGATGGCGCGCGACCAGCAGGCGCCAGCGCTGGCCGGCCAGATCTTGCTGTCGCCCATGCTCGACGCCTGCATGGCCACCGCGTCGCTGCGTTGTGCCGAGGCCGGGCCGGTGGGCTGCACCTGGGCTGACGGCTGGCACGACTACCTGTCGCGCCTCGACGAAGCCGGCCATCCGTATGCCGCGCCCGGGGCTGCAACGCGACTGGCCAGCCTGCCGCCGACCTTGCTGCTGACGGCGCAGGACGACCCGTTTCGTGATGAATCGCTGGCCTACGCCGGGCGCCTGCGCAGCGCCGGCCGCGTGGTGCACGGTGCCGTGCTGCCCGGCCCGACCGGCTGGCCCGGCAGCTACCTGCAGCCCGCCAGCCATGAGGCCGCCTGGGCGCCGGCCGTGCAGCAGCAGTTCAAGAACTTTTTTCGCGACCTTTCAGGCAGCGGCGCAAGCGGGGACGCTGCGAACGGCCTTTTTTCTTCTTCAACGCCGATTTCAGTTTCATGAATCCGGTCCATCCAGTTCAGTCAGCTTTTTCATTTTTCGAGGGAATCCACCATGCCATCCATCCACCTGCAATCCCATAAAAACCGTTTGCTCGCCGTTGCGCTGGCCGTTCTGGTCGTCACCGGCGTGTCGGTGGCGGTCTTTGGCGTGTCCGCTTCCCGCGCCCAGACCGATGCGGCGGCAGGCGCGGTGGCTGAAGCGCCGGCCACGCCGGTTTCCGTCGCCGCCGTGGTCCAAAGCGACGTGGCGGCGTGGGACGAGTTTTCCGGCCGGCTGGAGGCGGTCGAGCGCGTGGACATCCGCTCGCGCGTGGCCGGCACCATCCAGGCCACGCATTTTCGCGAAGGCGCGCTGGTCAAGAAAGGCGATTTGCTGCTGACCATCGACCCCGCGCCGTATGCCGCCGAGGTCGAGCGCGCCGATGCGCAGGTCGCCGCCGCGCAGGCCCGCGTGGCGCAGGCCAAAGGCGAGCATGAGCGCTCGCAGCGCCTGTGGAGCTAGCAGGCCATCTCCAAGCGTGAATTCGACGAGCGCGTGAACGGACAGAGCGAAGCGGACGCCAACCTGCGCGGCGCGCGGGCGGCCCTGCAGACGGCGCGCCTGAGCCTGGATTACACGCAGGTGCGCGCGCCGGTGGCCGGGCGGGTCGGCAGGCTCGAAGTGACCATCGGCAACCTGGTCGCCGCCGGACCGGGCGCGCCGGTGCTGACCACGCTGGTGTCGGTCAGCCCGATCTACGCCAGTTTCGACGCCGACGAGCAGGCCGTGGCCAAGGCCCTGAAGGACGCCGGCGGCGGCACTGCGGGCGCGCGCAACCTGGAGCGGATTCCCGTGCGGATGGGAACGGCCGCCAGCGCCGACACGCCGTTCGAGGGCAAGCTGCAACTGGTCGATAACCAGGTCGATGCCAAGAGCGGCACGGTGCGCGCCCGCGCCGTGTTCGACAACCCGGACGGCCAGCTGATGCCCGGCCAGTTTGCCCGCATCCGCATGGGCCAGGCGACGGCGGCCAAGGCCTTGCTGGTCAACGAGCGCGCCGTCGGCACCGACCAGAACAAGAAATTCGTCATGGTGGTGGGCGCTGACAACAAGGCGCAATACCGCGAAGTCACGCTGGGCGCGGCCGTCGAGGGCCTGCGCGTCGTGAAAACCGGCTTGCAGGCCAATGAACGCATCGTGGTCAATGGCTTGCAGCGCATCCGTCCCGGCGCGCTGGTCGCTCCGCAGACCGTGGACATGTCGGCCAAGGCCGAACTGGCCAAGCCGGCCGTCGTGGCCGAAGCCGCCAAATCCTGAGCCCTGAGCGGGAACCCCTGAAGAAGAACCCCATGAATCTCTCCAAATTTTTCATCGACCGGCCGATCTTTGCCAGCGTGCTGTCGCTGCTCATGCTGATCTCGGGCCTGATCGCGCTGCGCAGCCTGCCGATTTCGGAATACCCCGAAGTCGCGCCGCCGTCCGTCGTGGTGCGTGCCCAGTACCCCGGCGCGAACCCGAAGGTGATTGCCGAAACCGTCTCCACGCCGCTGGAGGAATCGATCAACGGCGTGGACGGCATGCTCTACATGGGCAGCCAGGCCACCACCGACGGCGTCATGACGTTGACCGTGACCTTCAAGCTCGGCACCGACCCCGACAAGGCGCAGCAGCTGGTGCAAAACCGCGTCTCGCAAGCCGAGCCGCGCCTGCCCGAGGAAGTGCGGCGCCTGGGCGTGACCACCGTCAAGAGCGCGCCCGACCTGACCATGGTCGTGCACCTGGTGTCGCCGAACGACCGCTACGACATGACCTACCTGCGCAATTACGCGGTGCTCAATGTCAAGGACCGGCTGGCGCGCATCCAGGGCGTGGGCCAGGTGCAGATTTTCGGCGGCGGCGACTATTCGATGCGCGTCTGGCTCGACCCGCAGAAGGTCGCGCAGCGCGGCCTGTCCGCCAGCGACGTGGTCGCGGCGATTCGCGGCCAGAACGTGCAGGCGGCGGCCGGCGTGGTCGGCGCTTCGCCGGGACTGGCGGGCGTGGACATGCAGCTGTCCATTAACGCGCAGGGCCGTTTGCAGAGTGAAGAGGAATTCGGCGACATCATCGTCAAGACCGGCGCAGACGGCGCCATCACCCGGCTGCGCGACATCGGCCGGTTAGAGCTCGGCTCGGCCGATTATTCGCTGCGCTCGCTGCTCAACAACAAGGCCGCCGTCGGCATGGGCGTGTTCCAGGCGCCGGGCTCCAACGCGCTCGACATCTCGGCGCAGGTGCGCAGCACCATGGACGAGATTGCCAAAAACATGCCCGAGGGCGTGGAATACCGCATCGCCTACGACCCGACGCAGTTCGTTCGCGCATCGATTGAATCGGTGGTCCACACGCTGCTCGAAGCCGTCGCCCTGGTGGTGCTGGTGGTGATCCTGTTCCTGCAGACCTGGCGCGCGTCCATCATTCCGCTGCTGGCCGTGCCGGTGTCGGTGGTCGGCACCTTTGCCGTGCTGCACCTGCTGGGCTTTTCGATCAATGCGCTGAGCCTGTTCGGGCTGGTGCTGGCCATCGGCATCGTCGTTGATGACGCCATCGTGGTGGTCGAGAACGTCGAGCGCAACATCGAGGCCGGATTGAGTCCGCGCGACGCCACCTACCGCGCCATGCGCGAGGTGTCGGGGCCGATCATCGCGATTGCGCTGGTGCTGGTCGCCGTGTTCGTGCCGCTGGCCTTCATCAGCGGCCTGACCGGCCAGTTCTACAAGCAGTTCGCCGTCACCATCGCGATTTCGACCGTGATCTCGGCCATCAACTCGCTGACGCTGTCCCCGGCGCTGGCCGCCTTGCTGCTCAAGGGCCACGACCAGCCCAAGGATGCGCTAACGCGCGGCATGGACAAGGCATTCGGCTGGCTGTTTCGCGGCTTCAACCGGATGTTCCATCGCGGCTCGGAAGCCTACAGCGGCGGCGTCAAGCGCGTCATCGGCCGCAAGACGCTGATGCTGGCGGTCTACCTGGCGCTGGTCGGCGTGACCTTTGGCCTCTTCAAGTCGGTGCCCAGCGGCTTCGTTCCCGCGCAGGACAAGCAGTACCTGATCGGCTTTGCGCAGCTGCCCGACGGCGCGACGCTGGACCGCACCGAAGACGTGATCCAGCGCATGGGCGAGATCATGAAGAAGAACCCGAATGTCGAGGACGCGCTGGCTTTTCCCGGCCTGTCGATCAACGGCTTCACCAACAGCTCGAACTCGGGCATCGTGTTTGCCACGCTCAAGCCTTTCGACGAACGCAAGGGCGCCGGCCAGAGCGGCGGCGCCGTGGCCGGCCAGCTGAACCAGGCCTTCGGCGGCATCCAGGATGCCTTCATCGTGATGTTCCCGCCGCCGCCGGTTGCGGGCCTGGGCACTACCGGCGGCTTCAAGCTGCAGCTCGAAGACCGGGGCTCGGTCGGCTACGAGGGCATGGACGCGGCCGTCAAGGCCTTCATGGCCAAGGCCTACCAAACGCCCGAACTGGCCGGCATGTTCACCAGCTGGCAGGTCAACGTGCCGCAGCTGTTCGCCGACATCGACCGCACCAAGGCGCGCCAGCTCGGCGTGCCGGTCACCGACATCTTCGACACCATGCAGATCTACCTCGGCAGCCTGTACGCCAACGACTTCAACAAGTTCGGCCGCACCTACAGCGTGCGCGTGCAGGCCGATGCGCCTTACCGCGCGCGGGCCGAGGACGTGGGTTTGCTCAAGGTGCGCTCGACCAGCGGCGAGATGGTGCCGCTGTCGGCGCTGATGAAGGTCAGTTCCAGCTTCGGCCCGGAACGCGCCATGCGCTACAACGGCTACCTGTCGGCCGACATCAACGGCGGCCCGGCGCCCGGCTATTCGTCGGGCCAGGCGCAGGATGCGATCAAGCGCATCGCCGGCGAAACGCTGCCCAAGGGCGTGAGCTATGAGTGGACCGAGCTGACCTACCAGGAAATCCTGGCCGGCAACTCGGCCATGCTGGTGTTTCCGCTGGCGCTGCTGCTGGTGTTTTTGGTGCTGGCCGCGCAGTACGAAAGCCTGACGCTGCCGATTGCCATTGTCCTGATCGTGCCCATGGGCCTGTTTGCCGCCATGCTGGGCGTCAAGCTGACAGGCGGCGACAACAACATCTTCACCCAGATCGGGCTGATCGTGCTGGTCGGGCTGTCGGCGAAGAACGCGATTTTGATCGTCGAGTTCGCGCGGGAGCTGGAGTTCGCCGGGCGCACGCCGGTTCAGGCGGCGATCGAGGCCAGCCGGCTGCGTTTGCGCCCGATTCTGATGACCTCGCTGGCCTTCATCATGGGCGTGCTGCCGCTGGTGCTGTCCACCGGCGCCGGGGCTGAGATGCGCCAGGCGATGGGCATCGCGGTGTTCTCCGGAATGATCGGCGTGACCGCCTTCGGCCTGTTCCTGACGCCGGTGTTCTACGTGTTGCTGCGCCGCCTGGCCGGCAACCGGCCGCTCAAGCTGCATGGCGAGGTGCCGCACCTTGAAGGGTTTGTCAGCGGTGGCCATCCGGCCGGCGGCGCGGCGCTGCATGCGCAACCCGCTGCGGCACTGAAGCTGCACGAATAAGCACGACGAAATCAAAGCACCATTTTTTTGAGGAGTTCACTGTGAACCGTTTATTTTCATCGGCCCCGGCGTTCTCGCTGCTGTTTGCCGCGCTGCTGCTGGCCGGCTGCGCGACCCGCACGCCGCTCGATATGTCCAGCGTTCCGGCAACGCCAAGCGCTTTCAAGGAGCAAGCCAGTTCCGCCGCAGCGGCAACGCCTGCCTCGGGTGAAGCCGTCGGGCAGGGCGCGTGGTGGAGCGTTTTTGCCGATCCGGTGCTCAATCAGCTGGTCGAGCAGGCAAGCCGCAGCAACAACAGCGTGCAGGTCGCTGCCGCACGGCTGCTGCAGGCGCGGGCGATTGCGCGCCAGACCGATGCCGGCCGCGCGCCGCAAGTCGGCCTGGGCGCCGGCGCCACGCGGCAGACCAACGCCAGCACCGGCCATGTGCCCGCCACCGTGGTCAGCGCCGGTGCCAGCCTGTCCTACGAGGTCGATCTGTTCGGCAAGCTGGCGGGCGCGTCGAATGCCGCCTCGCTCGACGCCGCCTCGCGCGAGGCGCTGCTGCGCAGCACGCGCCTGCTGGTGCAGGCCGACGTGGCGCAGACCTATTTGAGCCTGCGCGCGCTGGACGCCGAGCGCGGGCTGGTCAACAGCACGCTGCAGGCCTACCGCAACACGCTGCGCCTGACCGAAGTGCGCTTTCGCGAAGGCGACGTGGCCGAGCTGGACGTGGCCCGCGTGCGCAGCGAAGTCGCCTCCACCGAGTCCGATGCGCTGGCGCTGGAGCGCCGCCGCGCCGAGCTTGAGCACGCCGTGGCCGTGCTGATCGGCGAGGTCGCCTCGACCTTCCAGATTGCGCCGGTCGAATGGGCCACGGCACTGCCCGTGATTCCGGCCGGCGTGCCCAGCAGCGTGCTGGTTCGCCGGCCCGACATCGCCGCCGCGCAAACCACGCTGCAGGCGGCGCAGGCGCGCGTTGGCGTGGCCAAGACGGCATGGTTTCCCAGCATCTCGCTGACCGCCACCGGCGGTTACGCCGCGCCTGAAGTGGGCGATCTGTTCAAGCTGTCGGCGCGCGCCTGGGGCATAGGCGCGCTGCTGTCGCTGCCGATTTTTGACGGCGGCCAGCGCGAAGCCGGTGTGCAAAGCGCCAATGCCGAGCTCGACATCGCGCTGGCCAATTACCGCGAACAGGTGCTGGTGGCCTTCCGCGACGTGGAAGACCAGCTGTCGGCCCTGCGGCTGCTGGCCGACCAGTCCGAAGCCCAATCGCGCTCGGTGGCATCGAGCAGCCGCGCCACGCTGCTGTCGGATACCCGCTACCGCAACGGTTTTGTCAGCCAGCTCGAACTGCTCGACGCCCAGCGCAGCGAGCTGCGCAACCGCCGCCAGGCGCTGCAGGTGAAAGCCGCGCAATACCTGTCAACGGTCGGGCTGATTCGCGCATTGGGCGGCGGCTGGGCCTGAGAAAAAATCAGGCGCGGTGGGGATGCTATGTAATTAATAGCTGCTTGCGCCCGTCCTGCTTGCGCAGAAGCTATTTTTTCTCTCAGGAAATGCCGCCGGCAGGGTTTTTTGCCGGGAAAGCGATGGCCATCTGTTAAAACACTGGGTCTTTTCTTTCTGACTGCCTTGCCCATGCCTACCTTCTTTTCCGTGACCGCCGTCACGCTTGCCGAATCAGCCGCCCCGGCCTCAACCCTTATTCAGTGGAAAGAAGCAGGGGTAGAGCATTCGGCGCTCTGGCGTTCCGAACGCGGCGCGGCGCCGCCCCGGCGCATCGTCGAGGCCGACGACACCATGGCCGCCGACACCGCCTACCGGCTGGCCTGCGAAGGCACGGGCCTGCTCTGGCGCGGCGATTTCCAGAACGCCCGGCAGATGGTGCAGGCGCTGGCCCGGCGCATCGACAAGCCGCCCAAAGCCTCCAAGCTGGCCCGCGTCGCGATCAAGAAAGCCGCCGACAACGCCGCCTCGGGCGTTCCGGCCGGCCAGGATTTCCACCTGCACCGCCAGGCCCAGTCGCAGCGCGCGCGCGTGCTGGGCATGGTGCTGATCGAGTTTGGCGCCGACTACGGCATTGACCTGCGCCGCGCGCCCGATGCCAAACAGGCCTGCGCCGAAGCCTGGGGCGTTGTCGGCGAGGGCGCCCAGCCCAGCGTGGCGTCGCTGCGCGAGCTGATGGGCGTGATCAGCGCGCACGAGTGGCGCAAGAAGGGCGTTGAAATTCCCGCCCTGGGCAAGGCGCCGAACAACCGCATCCACCCGCATTACGGCGTGTTTTCGCCCGTGCGCGGCGAGTACGTCGATCTGGTCGCCAACGCCCCCTTGCCCGCCAATCCAGGCTCGAAATTCGTCGCCTTCGACATCGGCACCGGCACCGGCGTGCTGTCGGCCGTGCTGGCGCTGCGCAGCGAGGTCGATCAGGTCGTCGCGACCGACCTGGACCCGCGCGCGCTCGAATGCGCGCGCGAAAACATCTACCGCCTGCGACTGCCGAACCCGGTCAAGGTGATGCAGGCCGACCTGTTTCCCGAGGGACAAGCGTCGGTCATCGTCTGCAACCCGCCATGGCTGCCGGCGCGCCCCGGCTCGCCGCTCGAAGGCGCTGTGTACGACGAAGACAGCCGCATGCTGCTCGGTTTCCTCAAGGGCTTGCCTGCGCATCTGGCCCCCGGCGGCGAAGGCTGGCTGATCCTGTCCAATTTCGCCGAACAGCTGGGCCTGCGCACGCGCGCCGAGCTGCTCGCCGCGATCAAGGCCAGCGGCCTGAAGGTGCTAGGCCGCATCGACGCCAAGCCCGATCATCCCAAGGCGGCCGATGCAAGCAACCCGCTGCACAAGGCGCGTGCCGCCGAAGTCACGTCGCTCTGGCGCCTGGGCGCGGCCTGACTTTCAGTTACCGCCTGTCGCGCAATTTAGCGAAGCCATGATCCTGCTCGCGCCCATGGAAGGGCTGCTCGACTTCGTGCTGCGCGACATCCTGACGCGTGTGGGCGGCATTGACCGCTGCGTGTCCGAATTCATCCGCATCACCGACCAGCTGCTGCCCGAGCGCGTGTTCACCCGCATCGTTCCCGAGCTGCACAACGGCGGCCGCACGCTGGCCGGCGTGCCGGTGCGCGCCCAACTGCTCGGTTCCGACCCGGTCTGCCTGGCTGAAAACGCCGGACGGCTGGCCGAACTCGGGCCGGCCGGCATCGACCTGAACTTCGGCTGCCCGGCAAAAATAGTGAACCGGCATGGCGGCGGCGCGGCGCTGCTCGACGAGCCGGAAACCGTTTTCGCCATCGTCGCCGCCGTGCGCCGCGCCGTGCCAAACCACATGCCGGTGTCGGCCAAGATGCGGCTGGGCTTCAACGACGACTCGCGCGCGGTCGAATGCGCGCTGGCGATTGCCGGCGCTGGCGCGGACGAGCTGGTGGTGCATGCCCGCACCAAGGCGCAGGCCTACCGCCCGCCCGCCTACTGGGAGCGCATCGCCGACATTCGCGCCGCCGTGCGCATTCCGGTGGTGGCCAACGGCGAAATCTGGACGGTCGATGATGCGCGCCGCTGCCGCGAGGCGTCGGGCTGCGAATCGCTGATGCTGGGGCGCGGTGTGGTGACCGATCCGGGGCTGGGGCTGGCGATCAAGGCGGCCATGAACGGCGCTGCATCGCCTGCGGGCGTTGCCTGGCCCCAGCTGGTGCCGCTGCTGGCCCAGTTCTGGCACATCGTCTGCACCCGGCTCGATGCCCGCTCGCGCGCCGGCCGGCTCAAGCAGTGGCTCAATTTCTTGCGCCGGCGTTTTCCCGAGGCCGAAATCGCCTATCAGCAGATCAGGACGGTGAATGACCCGGCGCTGATTGATGCGTGGCTGGCCGGGGTGGTGGCAGGTTTCTGAGGTTCGTGGATAGGCCGATGATTTTCAGGCCATTGGAGCCGACACAACGCGTCGGGCGCAAGCCGGCGAGAATCCCCTGGGTTTGCGGGCTCGCCTCTACCGGCGGCCCGCCTTCCTTGTTGCACTCCCTACCGAAAGATTCCATGACCAGCGCTATCTACACTGCCTCGATTCCCGTTTTCAAACAGATGCTGGGCGGCCTCAGCGGGGTGCTGGCCAAGGCCGACGCGCATGTTGCCGCGAAAAACATCGACCCCAACGCCTTGCTGCAGGCGCGGCTTTTCCCCGACATGTTCACCATGCTGCGCCAGGTCCAGGTCGCCACCGACTTCGCCAAGAGCGTCTCGGCCCGGCTGGCCGGCGTGGACGTGCCCAAGCTGGCCGACGACGAGCAGAGTTTTGCCGAGCTGCAGGCGCGCATCGCCACCGTGCTGGCGTTCATCGAAGGCCTGGATGCGGCCCTGTTCGACGAAGCCGCCACGCGCGAAATCGTCACGCAGGCCGGAACGCCGAAGGAAAAGCGCTTTACCGGCGAGTCCTACCTGTTCAGCTACGGCCTGCCGCATTTCTTTTTCCACACCACCACGGCCTACGCCATCCTGCGCCACAACGGCGTGGAAGTGGGCAAGAAGGACTACATCGGTACGTATTGATGGATGCCGGTCTGACCGGAAACGCCGCGCAGTCACGTTTATTGATAAAAAATGCCTTTTGCGCAAGCGGGACGGGCGCAGGAAGCTATCAAAACAATAGTGTTCAGCGCATCATTCCAGCGCGCTGGCCGGGCCGAAAAACTCGTAGCGGGTCTGCGATTCAGGCACGCCCAGTTCGCGCAGCTGCTGCTTGACGCGCCGCATGAAGGGCTTGGGGCCTAAAAAGTAGGCGTCCACGTCGCGCGAATCCGGCAGCCATTCGGCCAGCCGCGCGCTGCTGAGCAGGCCAATGGCGTGCGGCGCCTGCGCTTCGTCCGCATGCTCGTCATAGACATAAAAGCGCTTGAGCTGGGCATGCCGGGCATGGCGCGCCTCGATGGCGGCGCGAAACGCATGCGCCGAGCGGTTGCGCGCAAAGTGGATGAAATGCACTGGCCGCGTTCCCAGCAAGGCCGCGTCCAGCATGGCCAGCGTGGGCGTGATGCCGACGCCGCCGCTGATCAGAACCAGCGGCTTGTCGCTGTCCGCCAGCACGAATTCGCCGGCCGGCGGAGCCAGCTCCAGCACATCGCCTTCATGCACCTGGTCATGCAGGTAATTCGAGGCCACGCCGCCCGGCTCGCGCTTGACGCTGATGCGGTAGTCGCTGCCGTTGGGCGCGGCCGAAAGCGAATAATTGCGGCGGATTTCCTGGCCGTTCACCACCAGGCGCAGGCCGATGTACTGGCCGGGCTCGAAATCGGCCAGTGCGCCGCCGTCCTGCGGCTCCAGGTAGAACGAGGTGATCTCGGCGCTTTCGGCCACTTTGCGCGCCACGCGAAACGCGCGTCCGCCGCGCCAGCCGCCAGGGGCGGCGGCCACGTCGGCGTAAATCTTTTCTTCCGCGCCGATCAGGATGTCGGCCAGCTGCTGGTAGGCCGCAGCCCAGGCGGCAATCACTTCGTCGGTGGCGATTTCAGCGCCCAGCACCTCGCGGATGGCGCGCAGCAGGCAGCTGCCCACCACCGGGTAATGCGCCGCCTCGATCTGCAGCGACACATGCTTCTGGATGATCTGGTTGACCAGCCCGCCGAGCTGCTCCAGCCGGTCGATGTTGCGCGCGTACATCAGCACGCCGTTGGCCAGCGCGCGCGGCTGGTCGCCGTTGGCCTGGTGCGCCTGGTTGAAAAACGGCCGCACCTCGGGATGCTCGGCCAGCATGATCTTGTAGAAATGGGTGGTCAGAGCCTCGCCGCCGGTCTCCAGCAGCGGGACGGTGGATTTGACGATGGCGCGTTGTTCTGGGGTCAGCATGAATTCTCCATTGAAGGCAGTTCGCGCCTCGCACCATGCGAAGCCCGGCAAGCTGCCGATAACTTCCTTATTCAATAGTCGTGCCAGCAACACAATTGATATGGATCAAGCACTTGCAGCCGTTGGCGATAGATGGGAGTCAAAAAGATACGGGTGTAAAGTAGTCAAAATGATGCTTTAAGGAGTCAATTTGATTGCCAACCCGATGCTGCAGGCCTTGGTGCCGCTGGTCGATGACCTGTCGCGCGAACTGCCTGACAGCGAGCGCTACCGCCGCCTGCTGGATGCGATGCGTGCCTTGCTGCCCTGCGACGCGGTGGCCCTGCTGCGGCTGGACGGCGACTGGCTGCTGCCGCTGGCGGTCAACGGCCTGAGCCGCGACACGCTGGGCAGGCGCTTCAAAATCGACGAGCACCCGCGCTTTGGCCTGCTGCTGGCGGCCGGCGGCCCGTTGCGCATTGCCGCCGACAGCCCGCTGCCCGATCCCTACGACGGCCTGGTCGAGGGCTTTCATGGCCAGCTGGAGGTGCATGACTGCATGGGCTGCCCGGTGCGGGTCGGTGAAAAGCCGTGGGGCCTGCTGACCCTCGACGCGCTCGCCAGCGAGCGCTTGGCGCGCGTCGATCTGCGCGACCTGCAGGCGTTCGCCAGCCTGGCGGCCGCCACCGTCAGCGTCGTGCAGCGCATCGAAGGCCTGGCCCTGCGGGCCGAAGACGAGCGCCGGCGCGCCGACATCTTTCGCGCGCTGATGGCCGAAAAAAGCGCGCCGCCCGCGCTGATCGGCCAAAGCCCCGCGCACCTGCGGCTGCTGGAGGAAATCGCCAGCGCCGGCAACAGCGCGCTGACGGTGCTGCTGACGGGCGAAACCGGCGTCGGCAAGGAACTGGTGGCGCAGGCGCTGCATGCCGCCTCGCCGCGCGCCGCGCGCCCGCTGATCAGCCTGAACTGCGCGGCGCTGCCCGAGACGCTGGTCGAAAGCGAGCTGTTCGGCCATGTGCGCGGTGCGTTTTCCGGCGCCGTGGCCGACCGGCGCGGCAAGTTCGAGCTGGCCGATGGCGGCACGCTGTTCCTCGACGAAGTCGGCGAGTTGCCGCTGGCGGTACAGGCCAAGCTGCTGCGCGTGCTGCAGGGCGGGCAGCTGCAGCGCCTGGGCTCGGACCGCGAGCACCAGGTCGATGTGCGCGTGATTGCCGCCACCAACCGCGACCTGGCCGCCGAGGTGCGAGACGGCCGCTTTCGCGCCGATTTTTACCACCGGCTCAGCGTCTATCCGCTGGCCGTTCCGCCGCTGCGCGAGCGCGGCCAGGACGTGCTGCTGCTGGCGGGCAATTTCCTGGAGCAGAACCGTTCGCGGCTGGGGCTGGGCAGCCTGCGGCTCGATGCCAGCGCGCGCGCTGCGCTGCTGGCGCACGACTGGCCCGGCAATGTGCGCGAGCTGGAGCACTTGGTCAGCCGCAGCGCGCTCAAGGCGCTGGCCGGCCAGTCGCCACGGCCCCGCATCGTGAGCCTGAGCGCCCGGCATTTTGACTTTCCGGTGGCGCCAGAAAGCGCGGCGGCAGGAACCACGGCGGCGGCCACGGATACGCCCGCCGCCAGCGCTGCGACGCCCGTCGATTTGCGCACCTCGACCGAGGCGCACCAGCGCCAGTGCATAGAAGCGGCTTTGGAGCGCCATCGCCACAACTGGGCCTCGGCCGCGCGCGAGTTGGGCCTGCACCGCGCCAACCTGGTCAGGCTGGCCCGGCGGCTGGGGCTGGCTGGAAAAGGGCCGGCAGAATGAGCGGGCGAGGGCGGGCGGCGCTATTTTTATGTCAAAACAGGCGTTTGCGCTTTATCCATAAGCGCAAGTAGCTATCTAAAACATAGCAAATCAGGTGTGCCCGGTCAGGCCATGCGCCCCTTGTTGGGCACGACCTGGCAGCCGGTGATGCGCCAGGTCTTGTCCTTTTGCCGCTGCAGGCTATAAAACGCCAGCCAGGCATTGCCGTCGTCATCCATCAGCTGCACCCGCTGGAGGACTTGTCCATGGTGGTCCTCGGGCTTGAGGAAAGCGGCCGAGGCGGGGCGGTAGATGGCCGGATAGTTTCTGCGCACCATCTCCATGAATTGCGCTGCCGAACCGACGGTTCTTCGCACATTGGGTGCAGCGAACGAAAACG
The DNA here is from genome assembly GCF_000015505.1 of Polaromonas naphthalenivorans CJ2. GTDB lineage: Bacteria > Pseudomonadota > Gammaproteobacteria > Burkholderiales > Burkholderiaceae_C > Polaromonas > Polaromonas naphthalenivorans. The sequence goes on from NC_008781.1 coordinate 1,398,801, forward strand.
CCGCGCGGGCGTCGTCCCTGGCCAGCGCGGCCAGTTGGCCTTCAACCACGGCGCGCACGCCTTTCTCGTCGTCGCTGCTGAGCGGCGACGCCTGCGCCGGCCCCCACAGCATGAAGGCGGCCAGCGCCGCTGCCAGCCACTGCGCCAGGTGGCAAGCAAAAAGAGAGGGGAGGGTTGAACTGGTTTTCATGGTGACGCCTTCGTAAAGCCCTGGGAACGCAGTTCGATCATCATGCCGCAAGCTGTCCAAAAAATACGCATCAGATTGTCAATTGGATTCAAGGCCATCGAGCGGTGTGCCTGCCTCCTGCCCGGCCAGCGTCGATAGGGCAGTGCGCACTAAAATCAGGGCACTGAAGCGGCCGGGATGGCCCGCGCTGATTGGTAGTCGCAGCCTCATCCTGGCCTTTTGTTTCCATTCTTTTTATTGGCAAGCGCATGTCCCTCCAGATCATTGAAGCCCAGACCGGCGAAAACCCCGTCGCCACCATTCTCATCATGCACGGCCTGGGCGCCGACGGGCGCGACTTCGTGCCGATTGCCGAGCAGCTCGATTTGTCGAGCATCGGGCCGGTGCGCTTTTTGTTTCCGAGCGCGCCGCACATGCCGGTGACGATCAACGGCGGCTACAGCATGCCCGCCTGGTACGACATTTTGGGCGCCGACCTGGTCAGCCGCCAGGACGAAGCCGGCATGCGCCAGACCCAGGCGTCCATGGAAGCCATCATCGCCAACGAAAAAGCGCGCGGCATTGCGGCCAGCCGCATCGTGGTCGCCGGTTTCTCGCAGGGCTGCGCCATGGCGCTGATGGCTGGCTTGCGCCACAAAGAGCGGCTGGCCGGCATTGCGGGCCTGTCGGGCTATTTGCCGCTGGCTGAAAAAACGCTTGCCGAAGGCAGCGCCGCCAACAAGGACGTGCCGATCTTCCTGGCCCACGGCTCGCGCGACGGCGTGGTGGCGCTGCCGCGCGCCGTCGCTACCCGTGACGCGTTGACGGCCATGGGTTACCCCGTCGAATGGCATGAGTACCTGATGGAGCATTCGGTCTGCCCGCAGGAAGTGGCTGACCTGGAGAAGTGGCTGCTGCGCGTCCTGGCCTGAGAGGGAGCGTTCACGGCAGTGCCGGCAATTGACCCGCCACAGCGCGAAGCACGGGCCTGTGATAACTTCCACGCCAATTTCCAAGAATCCCGAGGCAACACCGTATGACCCAACTGCAGGCACCCGCCAATGCGATATTTCAAAACCGCCTGAGCCGCCTGAAAGCGCTCACGCCCCGGCAGCTCAAGGGCATGCGGCGCGGCATTGAAAAAGAAAGCCTGCGCGCCCAGCCCAGCGGCGCCCTGGCGCTGACGCCGCATCCCGCCGCCCTCGGTTCGGCCTTGACGCACCCGAGCATCACCACCGACTTCAGCGAATCGCAGGTCGAGCTGGTCACCAGCGCGCATCTCAGCCCCGAAGCCGCCCTGGCCGAACTCACGCAGCTGCACCAGTTCACCTACCGCGCGCTGAAGGAGAACGGCGACGAAATGCTCTGGGTCTCCAGCATGCCCTGCGGCCTGCCGACCGACGAGACCATTCCGATTGCCCGCTTCGGCTCGTCCAACGTCGGGCGCGCCAAGAGCGTCTATCGCATGGGCCTGTCGCACCGCTATGGCCGGCGCATGCAGACGATCTCGGGCATTCACTACAACTGGTCGCTGCCCGGCGTGACCAGCGAGCAGTATTTCGCGCTGATCCGCAATTTCCGCCGCCAGGCGTTCTTGCTGCTGTATCTGTTCGGCGCCTCGCCGGCGGTGTGCTCGACCTTTGTCGCCGGCCGCCAGCACGAGCTGCAAAAACTGACCGACAACACCATGTATATGCCGCACGGCACGTCGCTGCGCATGGGGCGGCTGGGCTACCAGAGCGATGCGCAGGCGTCGCTGGCCGTCAGCTACAACAGCCTCGAAGGCTATGCCGCGTCGCTGCAGGACGCACTGAGCCGGCCCTATCCGGCCTATGAGGCGGTGGGCATCCGCAACCCCGGCGGCGACTACAACCAGCTGGCCACGACGCTCTTGCAGATCGAGAACGAGTTCTACGGCACGATCCGCCCCAAGCGCGTGATTCGCCAGGGCGAGCGCCCGCTGCATGCGCTGCGCGAGCGCGGCGTCGAGTACATCGAGGTCCGCCTGATGGACCTGGACCCGTTCGAGACGGTCGGCATCAACGCGCAGACGATGCGTTTCATCGACGTGTTCCTGTTGCACTGCCTGTTGTCGGACAGCCCGCCCGACACGCCGGCCGAAATCAATGAACTCAAGCACAACCAGCACCAGACGGCGGCGCGCGGCCGCGAACCCGGCGTGATGCTCAAGCGCCAGGGCGGCGAGGTGGCGCTGGTGGAGTGGGGCGGCGAAGTGCTGGCCCAATGCGCGCCGATTGCCGCAGCGCTCGACGCCGTACACGGCGGCACGCAGTACCGCGATGCGCTGGCAGCGGCCGCAACGGGGCTGGCCGATGCCGACACGCTGCCGTCAGCCCGCGTGCTGGCCACCATGGAGCGCGACTTCGACAACTCCTTTGTCCGCTTTGTCCGCGCCCAGTCGCTCAAAACCCGCGACGCCCTGCAAGGCCTGCCGCTGACGGACGAGCAGCTGGCGCGCTTCACCGCGCTGAGCGAGCAGTCGGTCGAGGAACGCAAGAAGATCGAAGCCGCCGATAGCCTGCCGTTCGAGGAATACCGCCAGCACTATGTGTCGCCGGAATGTTTGGAGGTGCGGGTTCCAGAAGTCGCGCATGTCTGAGCAAGTTTTTCAAGCAAAAAAGCCTGTCCACGCATGCTGCGTCTGCGCTGTAAGCTATTAAAAACGTAGCGATTGACCGAGGGATCGATCCGCCTCGCAGCCTGCGGGGGCTGTCGGCTGCGGCCCTGGCAGTTCACTGACGGCCGGGCTCTGAAAAGGGGTAGCCCCGCGTTGTCTCAGTTTTTCGGCTTGCCGGGTACCAGCGCCGACAGGCGTTCGGCAGGACTCAGCGCCTTGCCGCGCCCGGGACCGCCGCCCGGAGGAGGGCCGTTAGCACCACCGGGCGGCGGACCGCGCCGTTCGCCTTCAGGCGGCGCGCCTTCGCCCGGCATGGGCATGCCGGCTGTCACGGCGGTGGCCAAGGGATCGACCACCACATTGAGCGTGGCGACATAGCGGTCCGCCTCTTCACGCACCGTGCCCAGCACCGTGCTTCCGGCCACCAGCGCAATGCCGTCATTGCGGTTGAGCGTTTCGCGCACCTGCGTGCGCCGGTAGTCCGGCAGGCTGGTGTAGAGGAATTCACTGAGCGCATCGGGCAAAAAGAACTGCGACGTCAGCACCGTGCGCTGGCCGTTCAGCACCTTGAAGTGGATGTGCGCAAAAACGTGCTTCCCTTGGTGCTGATGCCCTGCTTGTCGCCTTGGCCCGCATAGCCCGAATACAGCCCAGCGGCATTGCAGTGCCAGATGTCCACGCGGGCATTGGGCAGCGGCGCGCCGCTGGCGTCCATCACGGCAAAACGCACCTCCAGCGGCACGCCACCAGCGGCGCTGCGGCAGCATTGCCGGTGGCGGCACGGGCGCCTGTGGTTGCCAGCCCAGTGGCACCCGCGCTGGCGATGCCCATGGCCAGCCAGCCGCGCCGGTTGATGGAAATGGATTCGTTCTTGTCACTCAAGGCAGCTTCTCCTGGTCGGTTTTTATCAGAAGGCGAGTGTGGCAGCGGCGTGTATCCGGACTGTATCCCTGACACGGCGCATTGGTAAATGGCGCAGGCTGAAGACACCACTGAACAGCAGGGCCGTTTCCATGCACTGCACGAAAAAACAGGCTTCCCGCGCTAATCGCCTTCGCCGTCCGGGAGACGGTCGTCGCGCTCGCGCAGCAGCCAGTAGACCAGCCCGAGGACCAGGGTTGCGCCCGCCAGCGCCGCAATGGTGCTCGCGCTCGTGGCTTTGGTATCAAGAATGACGAACTTGCGGCCCAAGGCGATGAGCGAGATGAGCATAACGGTCTTGACCTGGACGATGCTCGATCGCCGCAGTGCAACGCGAATGATCGAATGCTTGAATTCCATGGCGATGAGCAGCGTCATGATCATGCCAAAGAGCGTTTGAAAGACTTCATGATCCAGTGGATCTATGGCGCCGCTCACCAACAGCGGGACGATGCGGATGAGTAGTTGCACGAGAGCCAGAGCGATGATCACTGCGATCACGAGACTTAAAACAATCGCCACAATCTGCTCGAAGCGCTCGTACAGCGACAAGAGTGACCATTGCTCACGGGTTTCCGCCAGGAGCTTTTGGGACGCGGGATGTTTGGTTGGCATTTGTCGCTCCGTTCTTCGTTCTTGGTTGGCGCTCAAAGGTCATGTCTACCGCAAGCCGCTGACGTCTATATCGTCAACGTCTCCATCAATACGCAAACGCATGCGCCATTTGAAGACCTTGCCCGCATAAAAATAGCGGCAAACCCGGCAGCTTGAGCGTATGGATGCCAGGAATTTTGTTCTCTTGAACTTTATTCCCTATTGCGGCTGCAGTTCAAGCAAAGCCTCTTCACGCCAATAAGCAGCAGCGCTGTAAAAACCCTCCCACACGCAGCCATTGCAGCCGCGCCCGCAGCAGGTCGTGGGTTCTGGCGGAGGCCGGCGCAGGGTTACGCCCATGTCGCGGGCGCGCTGCTGCAGGGCGGTGAACAGCAGTTGCCAAACCTCCCGGCTGGCGGGCGCGCACAGGTCAGCCATGCACGGGTTCGGCATGGCAGTGGATCAGGGCTTGACTGCGGCCGTCATGCGCCGCCGCACATACAGCCCGATGAAGGCCACGCCCAGCACCAGCGCAAACCAGCCGACCAGCGAGGCCTTGGCGACGATGCCTTGCATGCCGGGCGAGGTGATGAAGTAGGGCGACAGCAGCACGCCCAGGCCAATCAGGGAGCACAAAATCCCCTTGATCAGCAACTCGTTGTTGGCTTTTTTGTCGGCCTGGCGGGTGCCGGGGTTGTTCGGTCGTCGGGTGGGGGCGTTGGGTAGGGGCATGCAGCGGATTTTCCCCCATTGCGCGCGGCCCGTCAGCGTGCCGCGCAGAGCCGCGCCTGAAAAGGCGACAATTCGCTGTTCGGTGCCGGGCGGCTCGCGGTGAAAAGCCAAGCGCCGCCCCGCTGCAATCACGCAGCCCCTAGCGCACCTGCCCAACCCAAGAAAGAAACATCCCGATGGCCATTCAGTGGTTTCCCGGTCACATGCACCTGACCAAAAAAGCTATTGCAGAGCGCATCAAGGAAATTGATGTGGTGATCGAACTGCTCGACGCCCGCCTGCCCGGCTCCAGCGCCAACCCGATGCTGGCCGAGCTGACCGGCGCCAAGCCCGCGCTCAAGGTGCTCAACAAGCAGGATCTGGCCGACCCGGCGCGCACCGCGCTCTGGCTGGAGCACTACAACAGCCAGCCCGGCACCCGCGCCATCGGCCTGGACGCCAGCATGAGCACGCCGGCCAAGGCGCTGATCGATGCCTGTCACGCGCTGGCGCCGACGCGCGGCAGCATGGTCAAGCCGATGCGCGTGCTGATCTGCGGCATTCCCAACGTCGGCAAATCCACGCTCATCAACACCCTGACCGGCAAGCGCGCGACCAAGACCGGCGACGAGGCCGGCATCACCAAGGTCGAGCAGCGGCTGGTGCTGGCTGACGGCTTTTACCTGTGGGACACGCCGGGCATGCTCTGGCCGCGCATCATCGTCGCCAAGAGCGGCTACAACCTGGCCGCCAGCGGCGCGATTGGCCGCAACGCGTTTGAAGAAGAAGAGGTGGCGCTGGAACTGCTCGACTACCTGATTCCGAACTACCCGCAAGCGCTGGCCGCGCGCTACAAGCTGGAGTTGACGCCGGGCATCACCGACGAGCAAGTGCTGGAAGAAATCGGCCGCAAGCGCGGTGCGGTTTTATCCAAGGGCCGCATCAACCTGCAAAAAGCCGCCGAGATCGTGATTTACGAATTCCGCGCCGCCACGCTGGGCCGCATCACGCTGGAGACGCCCGAGGAGTTTGCCCAATGGCTGGCTGCTGGGCAACTGCTGGACGCCGAGCGGCAGGTGAAAAAGGACAAGATCGAAACCAGCCGCCTGATCAAGCTGAAGAAGATTCCCAGGCCGCCCAGGACCGACGCTTCCTAAGGCGTGCCGCGCTGCTGGGGCAGGCCCAGTGTACGAACTGTCTTACGTTCAGGCGCGAAGCTTGGCGGCTGCACCCGGCTTGAAGCGTGGGTAGGGTTGAATGATGGAATCGGCGGTAACTAACAGGGGGAAACGCGCATGACTGAACAACCAGACCCATCGCCAGCGGACACGACAGGCAAAGCCGCCAGTCCACCCGTCAATTCCAGGCCTGGCATGCCAGCCGCATCGCCGGAACCGGACGACCTGGACAGCCAGTCGGTGGCTGGCGAGGAAGACCCGGGCGCTTCACTGGAGATGTTCGGCGCGTCGGCGGGCCGCCCGGACAGCGGGCCGATTTCAGCGCCACGGGATGTTCTGAACCCGGGCGACGAAGCGCCCGCCGGAACGCCTGGCACCGGCGAAGGCATCTGCCGCGAATGCGGTGGCTCCGGCCGCGTCGGCGATGCGACATGCCCGTCCTGCAAGGGCAGCGGAAAGGTCATCGTCGGGATAGGCGGGGCTTGACGCAGGCCGCCGTCTGATCCACCACCGCATCACCTCATTACCTTTAAAGAGGAAATCCCATGAACGCAATCACCAAGGCCTTGGCGCCCAATGCAATCAACATGATCCGCATGGACCACGCCAGCGTGATGACCACCTTTCACCAGTACAAAGCCGCCAGCAAGCCGCACATCAAGCTCGGCTTGGTCAACACCACCTGCCTGGCGCTGGAAGTTCATGCGCAGCTTGAAGAAGAAATCTTCTATCCCGCCATTCGCGAAGCCACCGGCAGCGAAGTGGTCAGGAAGGCGCTTTCCGAGCATGCTGAAATGAAACGCCTGATTGCCGTGCTGCGCGGCATGGAGCCGGAGGACGCGCGCTACGACGACACCTACATGGAGCTGATGCGCGACGTGCTGCACCATGTGGCCGACGAGGAAACCCTGATACTGCCCGAGGCCGAGCGGCTGCTGCCGGAGCAGCTTGGCGAACTCGGCAGCAAGATGATGAAGCGCAGGCTGGAACTGGTGGCGCCCCGCACGGCGGACATCGCGGTGAACATGGCGCGCGCCATGCCCGGACCGTCGATTGCCATGCTGGCCGGCGCCACCATGGCCGGTGTGTTGCTGGGCCGGCGCTGGATACGCCACTGACGCCAGTTGCGCGGCGGGCTTTTTCAGAGGGAGGGAAGGTAGCCGGAGAATTTGTGTTTTGCCCCGATGGTGTGTACGCTAGCGCACATACCATTCGGTCTTGATTGCCTATACTCCGGTCCCTGCGAGATCGCTACCCCAGGTAGTAAATCAAGCCAGATCTGCCCTGGAAATCCTGATGCCTGTTAGCCACGACCCCTTACAAAACCAGTTACTTGCCGCGTTGCCGGATGCTGAATGGCAGCGCTGGCTGCCGCAACTCGAATTTGTCCAGATGCCCTTGGGCCAGGTGGTGTACGAATCAGGCAGCACGCTCAGCCATGTGTATTTTCCGACCACCGCCATCGTCTCGCTGCTCTACGTCATGGAAAACGGCGCATCGGCCGAAATCGCCGTGGTCGGCAACGAGGGCGTGGTGGGTATTTCCCTGTTTATGGGCGGCGAGTCAACGCCCAGCCGGGCGGTGGTGCAAAGCGCCGGCCAGGGCTTCAGGCTCAAGGCGCAGGCCATCAAGGAAGAGTTCAAGCGTGCGCCGGTGCTGCACCTGCTGCTGCGCTACACCCAGGCCCTGATCACGCAAATGGCGCAAACCGCGGTGTGCAACCGCCACCATTCGCTCGACCAGCAACTGTGCCGCTGGCTGCTGCTCAGCCTGGACCGCTTGCAGGGCAATGAACTGGTGATGACGCAGGAGCTGATTGCCAACATGCTCGGCGTGCGCCGCGAAGGCGTGACCGAAGGCGCGCTCAGTTTGCAAAAAGCCGGACTGATCAGCTATTCGCGCGGCCGCATCACGGTGCTCGACCGCCCGGGGCTGGAAAAACGCACTTGCGAATGCTATGCCGTGGTCAAGAAGGAATATGACCGGCTGCTTCCGGACAAGCTTGCGGCCTAGGCGCGTTGCCGACCCCGGGCCTGAAGCCATCTTTGGCATGGCTCCAGGCCAGCCCGTTCACGCATCGCGGGCGTGGTGCATACTCAGCCACTCCGAATCGACCTGTATCTGACAGCTGCGCGGCTTTGAACTTGCCCCTTCCCCGGAAGGGTTTGCAACACCCCCGAAAGCCCGCATGAATGCCGCCGAAAACCACCTGATTGAATTACTTCCCGCCCAGGATCGCGAACGCCTTCTGGCCATTTGCGAGCCGGTCGAACTGGTGCTTTCAGAAGTCCTGTGCGAACCCGGCAAACCGACCCGCCATGTCTATTTCCCGACGCGCGGATATATCTCCCTGGTGGCGCTGGTGGACGGCACCCCGGGTGTGGAAGTCGGCATGGTGGGCCGTGAAGGCATGCTGGGCGCGCAGCTGGCGCTGGGCGTGGTCACTGCGCCGCTGCATGCGCTGGTGCAGGGCTCGGGCATGGCCTGGCGCATCGCTACCGTTCCCTTCAAGCGCGAACTGGCGCGCAGTCCGGCGCTGCGGCGCGGCCTGCACCGTTACCTCTATGTGCTCATGGTCCAGCAGGCCACCTCGGCGGCCTGCCTGCGGTTTCACCTGATCGGCCCGCGCCTGGCGCGCTGGCTGCTGATGAGCCAGGACCGCGCCCATTGCGACAGCTTTCACCTGACGCACGAGTTTCTTGCCTACATGCTGGGGATGCGCCGCGTCGGCGTCACGGCGGCTGCCAGTGCGCTGCAGCGCAGCGGGCTGATCCAATACCACCGGGGCGAAATCCGGGTGCTCGACCGCAGCGGACTTGAAGCTGCCGCGTGCAGTTGCTATGCCACGAGCCAGCAAACCTACAACGACTTGCTGTGGCCAGGCGAAACTCATCAAGCTATGTGCGGTAACGAACGGACAGCAGAACCTTAAACAGTTACAAGTCTTTAAAGCGCCTGAGGAATCCCTGGTCGATTGCCTGAAGCAAGGCCGTCGGGGGAGGTGGTCGTCGCAATCACTGTTAACTGAGACTTCATGAATCAATCAATGCACCAGACTCCTGAGGCCAGCAGCCTGTTGCCAGGCCATGCAGGACACAGGTTCGGCCAGATGGACATTGGGCGTGAGGACTGGGACATGCTGTTTCGCGCCGTCACCTACAGGCTCACGCACTGTGCGACCAGCGTGGCGACAAGCGTTTATTTGCCGCCGGCGCCGCAATCGGCAAGCTCGATCCAGGCGGTGGTGCTGGAGTGTGTCGAGGCGTTGGAGCAGCTTCATGCCGCGCTCAGGCAGCAGCGGTCCCGGTGCAGCTAGGCTGCTAACGCCAAAAAAATCACGCAAACAAGCTTCATTTCCCTGGTCTTACTGGATGTAGGACGTGACGCTGACAAGTTGTGATATGTGCTTTGGCGCACGGATAAAACCCATAATCGCGGCAAAACTGCAAAAACTGCGTAACAAAACTGCGAAAAATGCGTAGAAGTTATGCATTTTCGTAACGCAGACAACTTGATTCACATCGACAGGACAAGCAATGAAACCATTAAATAGCCAGTCCCGCTGCCGCCCCTGGCTGGCTGCCGTGTTGCTGAGTGCCTTGGCCGCCGGATGCGGTGGCGGGCGTGATCCGATCCTGGGTTCAGGCGGCGCGACCGTCGTCCCTCCGGCCGCTGTCCTTGTCGCGCCTGTGGTCACCGCCGTGGCGCCCGCGCCGGGTTCCACGGGCGTTGCGCTCAACAACACCTTGATCACCGCCGCCTTCAACGAGCCGGTGTCCATGACGGGCGCAGCCAGTTTTACGCTGAGCTGTGCCGCTCCCTGCGCAAGCCCTGCGGGAGTCGTGGCACTGGATTCGACCCAGCAGCTTGCAACCCTTGCGCTGGCGCCGGCCACCACGCTGGCAGCGTCCACCACCTACACGGCCACGGTCAGCGGGGCGACCAGCCTGGCCAGCGGCCTTGCATTGGCCAGTCCCTATGTCTGGCGCTTCACCACCGGCGCCACAGCCGACACCACGCGGCCCCGGGTATCGTTCACGGTTCCCGCGACGGCAAACCCCGGTCCTCTGACCGGCGTGCCCGCCAACACCGCCATCAAAGCAGCCTTCACCGAGGCCATGGCCCCCGGCACCATCACGGCCGCCAGCTTTACCGTGACCTGTGCGGCGCCCTGCGTGTCACCCGCAGGCAGCGTGAGCTATTCCCTGGCCAGCAAGACGGCCATCTTCCGGCCGGCCGCCGCGCTGGCCGTGGGCGCGACCTATACCGCCACCGTGACGGCTGCAGCGACCGACCTGGCGCGCAACCAGCTGGCCGGCAACCAGGCGCCATTGCCTGCGGCAAGCAACCATGTGTGGACATTCACCACCGCCGCGCCGGTTGCGCCCGCCAATGTCTCGGTGCTTTCCACCCAGCCTGCCGCCGGCGCCGCCAACGTCTGCACGAACGCCAGCATCAACGCCAGCTTCAGCGTGCCCTCCGGCTTTGAAATGGACCCGGCAACCGTCAATGCCGCCACCTTCACCGTGACCGGCCCGGCGCTGGCCCCCGTGGTGGCGGCATCGGTGGTGCTGGACGATGCCACGGGCCGCGTGGCGACCTTCACGCCGCTTGCCGCGCTGACCGCCGGGGTCACGTATTCCGCCGTGGTCAAGGGCGGCGCCACCGGCGTCAAGGACCTGGCCATTCCGGGCAACCCGATGCTCGCCAGCCATGCCTGGAGCTTTACCGCCGTCAATTGCACCGTGCCGCCGGTTCCATCGGCCATCGTCCTTGGCGCGGCTGCACCCTTTGCCAGCTACGGCGGCACCGCCGGCATGACCAACCAGGGCATTGACACCGTCATCAATGGCGACATCGGCACCACTGCCGTATCGACCGGCGTGACCGGCTTTCAGGACACGGCTGGCAATGTGTACACCGTGACGCCGCTGAACAAGGGCGTCGTGAACGGCAGCATCTACACCTATCCGCCCGCTCCCGGCAATGCCGCCACCAAAGTGATTGCCGATGCCGCCCTGGCCGCCGCGCAAGTGGCCTACAACCAGCTGGTCGCCATGCCGCCGGGCGCTTATGCCGGCGCGGGCGAGCTGGGTTTGCTGACCCTTGCCCCCGGCACCTACACCTCCGCCACTTCCTACCAGCTGACGCAGGGCGACCTGACGCTGGATGCGCAAGGCGACCCGAATGCAGTCTTCGTCTTCCAGATGGGCAGTTCGCTGACGGTGGGCATTGCCGGACCGACGGGCGCCCGCAGCATCGTGCTTAAAAACGGCGCCCAGGCGAAAAATGTGTTCTGGCAGGTCGGTACATCGGCCACCATCAATGCGGCGGGTGGCGGTTTCATGAAGGGAACCATCATCGCCCAGCAGGCCGTGACCTTCTCGACCGCCGGCAACGCCAAGCTCACGGTGCTCGACGGCCGGGCCTTGAGCCTGATCTCGGGCGTGACCATGGTCAACACGCGCATCAACCTGCCCTGAGGCCAGCGGCAACGGGTCAATGATTTAAATCCTGCTTGGAGAACCACATGAAATCAACAAACATCGCGGGTGTGCTCAGCCTGGCCGCGCTGGCGGCATTGGCCAGCCCGGGAGCCCTGGCGCAAGGGCAGGATTCGGGCTGGTACGGCGGCGCCAATGCGGGCCGCTCGGCCGCGACGATTGACGACGCCCGAATCAACAGCGGCCTGATTGGCAGCGGGTTCAGTTCCAGCACCATCGTCGATGACGACCGCTCCACCGGCTACAAGATTTTTGGCGGCTACCAGATCAACAACAATTTCGCGGTCGAAGGCGGCTATTTCGACCTGGGGAATTTCGGCTACACCGCCACCACCGTGCCGGCCGGAACACTGGACGGCCGCATCAAGCTCAGGGGGCTGAACCTTGACCTGGTCGGCACCCTTCCCTTGAGCGAGAAGTTTTCCGTCTTCGGCCGGGCCGGGCTGAATTACGCGCAGGCCCGCGATTCCTTCAGCGGCACCGGTGCCGTCCAGGTGGCCAATCCGAATCCCCGCAAGAACGACACCAACTACAAGCTCGGCCTGGGGCTGCAATACGCCTTGACCGAATCGCTGGCCGTGCGCGCCGAGGCCGAACGCTACCGGGTCAACGATGCCATCGGCAACCGGGGCCATGTCGATCTGGTGTCGGTCGGCCTGATTTACCGCTTCGGCGGAAAAACCCAGGCGCCCGCGCCGCGCATGGCGGCCATCGAACCGGCTCCGCAAGTCGTCGCGATTGCCCCACCGCAGCCACCGCCGCCGCCCGCGCCCCGGTTTGAAAAGTACACCCTGTCGGCAACCGAGCTGTTTGCCTTTGACAGCACCGGGTTGCGCATGCCGCAGCCCAGACTCGATGAAATCGCGGCCGCCCTGGGCAGCCATGGCGAGGTCAACGAAGTGGTCATCACCGGCTACACCGACCGCATCGGCTCCAGCCAGTACAACCAGAAGCTGTCCGAGCGCCGCGCGCTTGCCGTCAAGACCTACCTGACCGGCAAGGGAATTGATGCGAATCGCCTGAAGGCGCAAGGCAAGGGTGAAGCCGATCCGGTCGTGGCCTGCACCGACAAAAAGCTTCCCGCGCTGATCAAGTGCCTGGAGCCCAATCGCCGCGTCGAAGTCGAGAACATCACGATTGAACGCCGCCTGCCGTAAGCGCCTGGAACAAGCGCATCTGCGCCGGGGCTGGCGCAGTGGCGGAGAAAAAGAAAAGGGCGCAGGGTTGGCGCCCCTTTTTTTGTCCGGATTTCCCGGTAACGCGCCGCCTGACAGCATCAAGCGGCCTCCTCTTACAGCCCCGCAACGCAAGTTGCGAAAGATTAACAATAAAGCGGGCGGAGGGTTTCTGGCTGGTTCCGGCAACAGGTTGGTCAATTGCAAGGCACGGTCCGCAAAGCCAGCGCTGGTGCGGGTCTTGTCGGTTATGAACATTGTTATCCACAGGGTAGCCCACAGAAACGGTGGGTAATTTCAAGCCGATGGGGGCGTGAAACCGGGAATTGACAGGCCATGGTAAAAGCACTTGCGAAAACAGCGTTTCAGAGGTAAATCGGGCTTTCGCAGGACCTGCCAGCGGGGTCTTTGCTCAATTCGAGCGCACAATCCTGAAAGCCAGTGGTGGCGCGGCTTGCGGGGCTTTTGAACAATGTTATGCACAGGGTGGAGCACAGTAAATGGGGGCTGGTAGCCGCTTAGTAATACATAGATAAATATAGACATACGGTGCAAAATACGCCTATGAAATTAAATGTGCGGGCAGCGTTGCAAGGCATCCGTTACAAAGCGGCGTGGCGCATGTGCAAAGCCAGGACGCTGCCAGTACACGCCGATCAAAAAGGCGATCTGGACAGGCCGTTATCACGCCTGAGCGAATACGCGGCGGCCAACAAGAGGATTGACTGTCGATGCGGCCGCTGCTTCAGGCCTGAAGGGGCGCGGCAAGGAACGATGGGCCAGGAATCGGGCGCAAAAAGCGCTCGCTGCCATTCATGAGTGAGCGCCCCGTCTTCACTTACCAGACCCGTCCTGCACTCGATGCAGCGCAGGCGGTGATGCTCGATGCGTATGCCGAACTGTACGGGCGTGCCGAGCGCAGTCTTTTTGCAGCCCTGCAGGCCGGTGGCAAGCTCAACGATCTCAAGCGCGATTTCTTGTCCCGGTTCGGCATCACGGCCCGTCAGTTCAATGCGGTGCGTATTGGCCTGGAAGGCAAGATCGACTCGATCAGGCAGCGCAGGCCCGAGCTGATTGCCGAGGCGCAAGCGCGCATCAAGAAAGCGCTCAAGGTCATTGCCAGGCTGACGGGCAAAGCGCCAGGCAGCGACAAGCTGCACCAGAAAAAGCGCCGGCTGGCCCTGCTGCAATCGCGCCTCTCAGCCATGCAGGGTGATCACGAATCGGGCAAGACTCGCTTGTGCTTTGGCAGTAAAAAGCTGTTTCACGCGCAATTCGAGCTGCAGGCCAATGGCTACGACTCCCATGAAGCATGGAAAAAGGACTGGACGGCCGGGCGCTCCAGCCAGTTCTTTGTATTGGGCAGCAAGGATGAGTCAGCGGGCTGCCAAGGCTGCCGGGCCGCGGTCGCCGGCGACGGCAGTTTGAAGCTGACCTTGAGACTGCCCGATGCCCTGTCCGGTCAGGGCAAGCGCCTGACGCTTATTGGCATCCGGTTTGCTTATGGTCACAGCCAGATAGTGGCCGCGCTGTGTACCAGCCAGCACGTTACAACCAAAACCAAGGCCGGCGTGGCAATGGTCAAGCGCACGGGCACCGCGTTGAGTTACCGCTTCGTGCGTGATGCCAAAGGCTGGCGGGTGTTTGTCAGCGTACACGCTAAAGCTGTCAAGGTCAGCACCAGCGCAGGCATGGGTTCGATGGGCGTGGATGTCAATGCCGACCACCTGGCAGTCGCTGAAACAGACCGTTTTGGCAACTTGATTGCCGCCCGCAGAATCGACCTGCACACCTATGGCAAATCGGCGGATCAGGCCAAGGCGCTGATTGGCGATGCGGTGGGCGCCCTCGTCATGCAAGCCCGAACGAACGGCAAGCCCGTCGTCATCGAAAAGCTCAATTTCCAGAAGAAGAAGGCCGAGCTGGAAGCCGTCAACCGCAAGCAGGCCTGCCTGCTGTCCTCGTTTGCCTGCAACAGCATTGCATCGGGTTTGAAGGCCGCAGCCTTTCGTGCCGGTGTCGAAGTGATCGAAGTGAATCCGGCCTACACCTCAGTGATCGGTGCGGTGAACCACGCACGGATTAAAGGAGTCTCGGTTCATCAGGGCGCAGCCTTGGCTATCGCCCGTCGAGGTTTGGGTTTGTCCGAGCGTTCGGCTGTGTCTGTGGGTCTGGTGCCCACTGGCAACGGCGGTCATGTCACCTTCGAGCTACCTGTAAGGAATCGCTTGAAGCATGTATGGTCGTTCTGGTCGAAGGTTCGCACAAATCTCAAAGCAGCGCATGCAGCGCATTTCCGGTGCGGGGATCATCAAAAAGACCCGCCACCTCTGGCCCCGGCAACGCGGTCACTGGGTGCCATCTGGTCTTCCACGGCGCAATTCCGTGGTGCGAATCGTCAGCACAACTGTTCTGCTGACGTGCTGGAAGATGTTCCGTGGTAGAGAAATCTTCCCTGGAATGCTTGTCTATGGTTTTATGAACGGTAAGACATTGAACTGGTTTAAAAAAATTCAGCCAAGCTTGCGCGCTGCCAGCGGACTGGAATGGCGGCTGTGGAGAAAGCTGCCGCTGATCGCCCTGGCCGGCACGGTCCTGCCCTTGCTGTGCCTGGCCCTGGTGCATCTGCTAAGCGACTCCGCACCTAGCGCCGCAGAGTTGCGCAGGGTCCAGATGATGGACTATGTCATCGGCGGCGTGATCGTCTTCCACTGGTCCATGGTCGTCACTATCGGCATTGGCTGCGTCATCGTGATGGTGATGAAAGGCCCGGGCTACGTGGCCGACGGCTACAGGGTGTCGCACAGCGACCAGCCGCGCGCCACGCCTGAAACGGCCGAGGAGGCATCGGCTTACCGCTTGCCTGAAGTCGTCGAGCGGTCTGAGTAGCCTGGGCCGTGGCTTTACAACCCTTCACGTTGATCCCTTGAAATTTTCCAGCCAGCCAATATCGTGATGCTGTCAGGACTGGCTGGCGCCCGTGCCGGCTGGTCTTGAATCGCATCGGCTGATGCGCCGGGGGCAGCAGAGCCTGCGCTGTTGCCCCTTGATGTTCAACCAACGCAGGCAAGGAGAGGCACCTCATGAATGGAACACTGAACCTTTACGGCGACCTGTTCGCCGACCTGAACCGCCTGCAGGAAAGTTTCGAGCAGGCTTTCCGGCCGGGCTCTGGCGGCAGCATTCGCGCCTTGCCGCGCCACACCTTCCCGGTCATCAATGTCGGCAGCACGCCCGAGGCGATTGAAGTGCTGGCGCTGGCCCCGGGCGTGGAGCCGGCCGAACTCCAGGTCACCATCGACAAGGGCCTGCTGGTGATTGCCGGCGAGCGCAAGAACGATGGCCCTGCCCAAAGCGACAACACCGCTGTGTATGCCCAGGAGCGTTTCAAGGGAAGCTTTCGGCGGGTGATTTCACTGCCCGACGACGCCGATCCCGCCAGGATCAACGCCACCTGCCGCGACGGCATGCTGCGGGTCACCGTGCCCCGTCGTGAAGCGTCCAAACCGCGCCAGATCAGCATCAGCTGATGTCCGAAAGTCATTTTTGATCAAGGAGGAATGTCATGGATACCAACCAGCAGAATCAGCAGAATCAGCAGAACCAGAACCAGCAGACCGCCCAGTCCGGCGAGTCCGGTCAGGCAGCGCGCCAGCAGCCCGGCCAGGCGGAGTCGCGGACCGGCCAGTCGAGCCAGGACAACCGGCAGGGTGACCCGGGCCGGCAAGCCGGCGGACAGGCGCAGCAAGGCGGGCAGGGTGCGCGTGACGTCTTGCCCGTCGCGCAGCAGGGCAGGCAAGCCGCGCAGACCCCGTCCCGCGCCGCCTTGCTGCCGCCCGTGGACATTTTTGAAGATGAAACCGGCTTTGTCGTCATCGCCGACATGCCCGGCGTGGCCAAGGAGCAACTGGTCGTGCGCGTGACCGGCGACAACCTGCTGATCGAAGGCGCGGCCTCGGTGCCGGCGGTGGCCGGCAACATGGAACTGGTGTACGGCGAAGTCCAGACGCTGCAGTACCGGCGCAGTTTCACCCTGAGCCGCGAACTCGACCCCGGCAAGATCGAGGCCAAGCTCGCCAACGGCGTGCTGACCCTGCGCATCCCGAAAGCCGAAGAAGCCCGGCCGCGCCGCATTGAAATCAGCGCCGGCTGAGCCCGGCAGCGCTCCGGTTTTGCTCCTTCCCCCGCTGGGGGAAGGAGTCAGCAAGCCCTCGGAAATGTGTGCATGCACTAACGCTCCAGCAGCAAGGCGACAATCGGCGGCTCATGAAAACCATTCTTCCCCTGCAACTCCTGGTTGCCCCCGACCTCAACGACCCGCAGCCGCTAATCATCTACCACGGCCGCAAATGCCCCGACGGCTTTGCCTCGGCCCTGGCCGCCTGGCTGTTCTATGCCGGCAAGGCGGAATTTTTGCCGCTCGACCATGGCGACATCAAATCGGTGGACGACCTGCCTGCCCTTAGTGGCCGCGCCGTCTACATCCTCGACTTCTCGTTTTCAGCCGACATCCTGCGCGCCATTGAAGAGCGCGCCGCCAAGCTCGTCATGCTCGACCACCACAAGAGCGCGGCCGAAAAGCTCACCGGCTTTGCCTGCCGCTGCGGCGTGGTTCACTTTGACATGAGCAAGTCCGGCGCCCGGCTGGCCTGGGAATTCTTCCAGCCCGCCGCGCCCGTGCCAGGCCTGGTGCTATTTATCGAAGACCGCGACATCTGGGCCTGGCAATATCCCGAGAGCCCCGCTTTTCTGGCTGCACTGGACATGGAGCCGCTCGACTTTGCACGCTGGGCCGAGATTGCCGCCTTCAATCCCGAGCAGATCACCGATTTCATGGCGCGCGGCGCGGCCATGGACGAGAAGTTCAAAAAGCTCGCCGCCGACATCGCCGAGGGCGCGCAGCCCGTGACGTTCAACGGCCAGAGCGGGCTGATGCTGAACGCGCCCGGCGTGTTCCACAGCCTGATCGGCAACATGCTGTCGGAAAAAAGCGGCACGTTTGCGCTGCTGTGGCATGTGGGCAAAAGCGGCGGCGTCAAGGTCGGCCTGCGCTCGCAGCGCAGCTTTGACTGCATTGCGCTGGCCGAAAGCATGGGCGGCGGCGGCCACGCGCAGGCCTGCGGCTTCAAGATGGGCATCGAGCGCCTGCCAGAGTTGCTCAGCGGCGTGTTCGTCGCTGCGGCCAGCAGCCCGGCGATTTAAGTAAAAATAGCCTTTTGTGCAATGCCAGTATGCGCAAGCAGCTATTATTTTTATAGCGATGATGCATTCCTGAGGTCTGGGCGAGCGCGGGCTGCAAGGTGCGCGGGTCGTCGCGCTCAGCCTGCGACGAATCGGGAAGCGGGCGCGGGTGTCGGGCACGGCTTGCGCTTCTGTTTCTATAGCAGCTTATGCCCGTCCTATTTGCGCAGGAAGCTGATTTGATAATAAATCATGGGCCGAATCAACGCTAAAAAAAAGCGCGACAGAGAACTGTCGCGCCTGTCAAGTCGCCGGCACCGCCATCAACCGGCAGGCATGCAAGCCACGGCCTCCCTCTCTTGTTCAATGACCCGAATTGGGGTCCATTTTTTCGGCGGTATGAAACACCGCTGGATTTTCCGGGCCGGTAACGTACAGGAAACCGGCCAGTCCTTTTTCAAGGCGCGACAGGGCGTGGTCCACCAGGATGTAGCGGCCGGGCACTTCCACCTTGAACTCGACCATGGAGGCGCCGCCGGGCGGCACCGAAATGGTCTGCACATTCCTGATCGGTGGCGAGGTCAGGTCGGCCTGGCTGAACACCCGGTCGAACACTTCGCCAATCACATGGAAACTCGACGTGGCATTGGGGCCGCCGACGCCGAAGAAGATGCGCACGGTTTCGCCGACCTTGGCTTCCATGCGGTGCGTCTTGGTCAATGCGTCCATGGTGCCGTTGAACATCATGTGCTCGGGCTGCTCCTTGAGCAGTTTTTCAAGCGAGAACTCGTTTTCGCCGAGCGTGCCGTGCGCCTGGGCGGTGTACAGCTCGCCCTGCATCACGTAGAACTCGCGGTCCACCTTGGGCAGGCCGCCCTCGGGTTCGACCAGGATCATGCCGTACATGCCGTTGGAGATGTGCTGGGCCACCATCGGCGTGGCGCAGTGGTACACATACAGGCCCGGATTGATGGCCTTGAAGGTGAAGCTCTTGCTGCTGCCGGGCGCGGCCTGCGTCACGGCAGCGCCGCCGCCGGGGCCGGTGACGGCATGAAAGTCCACCGAATGGATCATTTTGCTGTCGGTGGCATTGGCCATGTTGACGGTCACCGTGTCGCCCTGGCGCACCCGGATGAACGGCCCGGGCACCTTGTTGTTGAAGGTCCAGTATTTGTAGGTCGTGCCGTCGGCCAGCTGGCCCAGCACTTCGGTGGTGTCCAGGTTCACCGTCAGGCTTTGCGGGCCACGCGCGCCGACCGGCTGGCCGGTTTCCATCGGACTGCGCGAGACTTCCGCGCCTAGCGCCTTGGCTTTGGCGGCGCCTTCGCCGACCAGGATCTGGCCGATCATGCCGGCCTGCACATGGCCGGGCAGCGAGCAGATGTACTTGAATTCGCCTTTCTTGTCGGCCTTGAAGACGATGGTGGTGCTGGCGCCCTTGGTGTTGAGCTGGTTCGATGAGGCCTTGAAATCAGGCACGCTGATGTCGTGCGTCGCACCGTCGCCGTTGACCAGGTTGATCTGCACGATGGCGCCTTCGGCCACGGCGAGCTGCGGGTTGACCTTGCCCTTGATGGCGCCGGCTTCGCCGATGAACACCAGCTTGCCATCGGCAATGTCGGTGCGCAGCGTGAAGGTCACGTCGGGGCGGTACTTGACGCCGGTGTCGTGCTGGTCGTGGGGTGTGGCGGCATGGCTTGACGCCAGGCCGACAACACCGATGACTGCTGCGGCTACAGCTTTTCTTATAAAACCGGCTTTCATTTTTATTACCTTAAACATAAGTTCACTGGCATGTTCTGGCGCGGGATTCGCGCCAGGTTTTTTGCGCTCCACCCTGCGTCAGGTGGACGATGGGGTGGTTATGTGCGGCAGCTTCTTTGATCTGCTTGGAAATTAATGTACATATTAAATGCATGTTTTAAGTTGATGCAGATCAAGGTTTTCAATGGGACCGGATACAGAGCGAAATCCTGGACAGGGCCAGGACGCCGTCAGGCCGGCTTCAGGCCGGGTTCTGGATGCCTGGGCTCCGGCTGGCTCGTTTGCGGCCGGATCGGAATCGACTTGAAGGAGGCTTCACCCTCGGCGCGCTTGCCCGCTGTCTTCATCAGGTAGTCGAGCGTGACGCCATCGAGCACCGCCAGGTAGGCCATGGTGGCGTCATTGAGCACATCCTTGAGCGAGCAGGCGGCGCTCATGATGCAGTGGCTTTTGCCGGGGTCGAAACACTCGGCCATGTAGAAGTCGGGTTCGGTGCTGCGCACCACCGCGCCAATGTTGATCTGGCCGGGTTCGCGGCCCAGCCGCAGCCCGCCATTGCGGCCGCGCAACGATTCGACCACGCCCAGGATGCCCAGCTGGTGCACGACCTTGGTCAGGTGGTTCTTTGCGATTCCATGCGCATCGGCAATGTCCTGGATGGTCACCAGCCGTTCCCGGTTGGCGGCCAGGTACATCAGCGTGCGCAGTGCGTAATCGGTGTAGGTGGTCAGTCTCATGCGCGGGAATTCTCGGGTGAAGGGGAGGGTTGACGCAGGAGCCTGCCTGCGTGGGGTGCGTTGTCAATTCTATAGAGCGTGACGCTTTTCAGGAACGCCGGCACAAAAAAATGTATTTTATTGGCATGTTTATAAAAGATATATGTAGAATCCATGTTATTAAATTTGAAGCGTTTTCGAATTTTTCAACTGCAAACCAAAAGGAAATTTGCCATGCACGCTACGCGCAAACTCTGGACCTGGCTTGCTGTCATCTGTGCGCTGTCCTTTGCCGTTCTCGGCTGGGTCGGAACGGAGATTTACCTGACAGCACCGCCGATTCCGAAACAAGTCATCAGCACCCAGGGAGCGGTGCTGTTCTCCGAAGGCCAGGTCCAGCGCGGCCAGAAAGCCTGGCTGTCGGCCGGCGGCCAGCAGCTCGGTTCGGTCTGGGGCCACGGCAGCTACCTGGCACCCGACTGGTCGGCCGACTGGCTGCACCGCGAAGCGCTGGCACTGCGCGGCGTCTGGGCCAAGCGCGATTTTGGCAAGTCTTTCGAGACGCTGAGCGTCGGCCAGCAGGCCGAAATCAACGCCCGGCTGAAAACCGAGATGCGCGGCAACACCTATGACGCAGCGACTGGCGCGATCACCCTGTCGCCCGAGCGCGCCGAGGCGGTGCAGCAGGTGATGAAGCATTACACCGACCTGTTCGGCGATGCGCCATCGCTCGACAAGCTGCGCGAGCAATACGCGATGAGTTCAGGCTTGCTGCCCGACGCGGATGACCTGAAGGCGCTTCCGGCCTTCATTTTCTGGTCCGCATGGTCGGCCGCAACGGACCGGCCCAATGAAACTGATTTGAGCTACACCAGCAACTGGCCGCACGAGCCGCTGGTGGACAACACGCCGACCGCCGGCGCCGGCATCTGGTCGATTGCCAGCATCATCTTCATGATCGCGGCGATTGCCGGCATGATCTTCTACCACTCGACGGCCAGGGAAGAGGGCGACCCGATGCCACCGAAGAACGATCCGCTGTTCGACCTCAAACCCACGCCGTCGATGAAGGCCACGCGCAAATACTTCTACGTGGTGATTGGCCTGATCATGGCGCAGGTCGGCATGGGCGTGATCACGGCCCACTACGCGGTCGAGGGCCAGAGCTTCTTTGGCTTCCCGCTGGGGCAAATCCTGCCGTTCACCGTGAGCCGCACGATTCACACGCAGTTTGCCGTGCTGTGGATTGCCACTGCCTGGCTGGCGACCGGCCTGTACATCGCGCCGGCCATCTCGGGCCATGAGCCCAAGTACCAGAAGCTCGGCGTCGATGTGCTGTTTTACGCGCTGCTGTTCATCGTCGTCGGCTCGACCGCCTTTGGCTGGCTCGGCACTCTGCAGCATCTGGGCACCGACTTCAGCTTCTGGATCGGCAACCAGGGCCTGGAATTCACCAGCATGGGCCGAATCTGGCAAGTCCTGCTGTTTGTCGGCCTGCTGTTCTGGGTCTTGCTGCTCGGTCGCGGACTGATGCCCGCGCTGAAGACGCCGTCCGAAAGCCGTGGCCTGATTGCCATGGTGTTCCTGGCCGCGCTGTGCATTGGCGGCTTTTATGCCACGTCATTGACCTGGGGCCAGACCACGCATTACTCGATGGTCGAGTACTGGCGCTGGTGGCTGGTCCACCTGTGGGTCGAGGGCTTCTTTGAAGTGTTCGCCACCGCCGTCATCGCGCTGCTGTTCACCCGGCTGGGCCTGATTCGCGCCAGCACCGCCAACAGCGCCATCGTGCTGGAAACCATCGTGTTCCTGTTCGGCGGCATCCTGGGCACCTTGCACCACCTGTATTTCACCGGCACGCCGACCTTCGTGATTGCGATTGGCGCGATGTTCTCGGCGCTCGAAGTGGTGCCGCTGGCCATGATCGGTGTCGAGGCTTACCGCAATTACCAGCGCTCCAAGTCGGCGCCCTGGGTGCAGGCCTACAAGTGGCCCATCCTGTGCTTCATCGCCGTCGGCTTCTGGAACGTGGTCGGTGCCGGTTTGCTGGGTTTTTCCATCAACACGCCGATTGCGCTGTACTACATGCAGGGCCTGAACATGACGGCGGCCCACGGCCATGCCGCGCTGTTCGGGGTGTACGGCATGCTGGGCATCGGCCTGCTGCTGTTCTGCCTGCGCGGCCTGTCGAATCGCCTGGCCTGGTCCGACAAGCTGCTGGCGCCGATGTTCTGGTGCCTCAACATCGGCCTGGCCATGATGGTGTTCATCTCGCTGGTGCCGGCCGGCATCTACCAGGCCTGGGCCAGCATCACCCAGGGCATGTGGTTTGCGCGCTCGCCCGAAGTCGTGCATTCGCCTTTCATGGAAACGCTGGTCTGGCTCCGGGTTCCGGGCGATGTGGTGTTTGCCATCGGCACCGTGTTCCTGGCCTGGTTCGCCATCCGCCTGCTGACCGGCGGCAAGGCCAGGCCGGCCGTTGCCGTTCCCGTGGGCGCCAAGCGGGCCTGATCGATCAGCGATCAACCGTTCCCCGAAGAGGCTGGCAAAGCTGGCCTCTTCGCAAGCCACCTTCTCAGTTCTTTCAAATCCTCCAGGAGTATTTTCATGTCGCACAACTGTTCCCATCCCGTGATCTCGGAAGGCGTCTATCCGTTCGATGCGCGCGGCGTTGCCAAGCGCTTTCGCCACGCCGCCATCTTCGGCGCGCTCGATGCGCTGCATCCCGGCGAAACCATGCGCTTTTGCAACGACCATGACCCTTTGCCGCTGCTGTCGCAGATCAACGGACATTTCGGCGCCAGCGTGCGCATCGAGTATGTCCAGCGCAACCCGGGCGAGATCGTGATTGATTTCAAGGTGCTGACCTGATCGGGGGCCGGCGCTTTCAGCATTTGTAAAATGGCGGCGCTGCCCTCCAGGTGCCAGGACGCGGGTTGACCACCGGCGGGCCTGGCACTGCTGTTTTTGGCCTTTGCGCACCCACTCAACCGGAACTGCCCGTGAACTACCTCGCCATCAAGCACCTCCACATCACCTTTGCCGTGCTGAGCGGGAGTTTTTTCCTGCTGCGCGGGCTGTGGATGCTGGCCGACTCGCCCATGCTGCAGCGGCGCTGGGTCAAGGTGGTGCCGCATGCCGTCGATACGCTGCTTCTGGCCAGCGCGCTGGTGCTGGTGTTCTGGAGCGGCCAGTACCCGTTCGTGCAGCCCTGGCTGACGGCCAAGGTGCTGGCGCTGGTGGCCTACATCGTGCTCGGCACCGTGGCTTTGAAGCGCGGCAAGACCAAGGGCGTGCGGGCCTTTGCCCTGCTAGCGGCGCTGGCAACCTTTGCCTACATCGTGGCGGTGGCGCTGACGCGGCAGGCGGCGATTGCGTTGCAGGCGCTGGGGCTTGGAAGTTAGCTGCCTTGGCTGGGTTTTATAAGCCAAACAAGGCTTTTGCGCATAGTACACGTGCGCGAGCAGCTATCAAAAATATAGTTATTTGACCAGATGACGGACAGAAAAAAAGCACAAAGACACGCCTGTAACCATAAGGTAAATACCGGGTAAAAGCTCGTTTTCCTTACACCACGTTAACAAATGCAGCGCAACAATGAGGCACTGAATCACACAGAGCCTTAGAAAAGCCACGATTCAGGCGCAGCTCCAGCCGCCGTGTGCGAGGAACTGCCGGCAAGTCCATCCATGAATTGGGGAACCTTATGAAATCAAAACTCTTCACCGCCTCGCTGGTCGCATCGGCCCTGTTCGCCGGACTGGGCGTGGCCCCGGCCATGGCCCAGAGCACGAATACCCCCCGCATCGACCAGGCGCAGCAGGCCATCAGCACACGCATCCAGCAGGGCATGGCGTCCGGCCACATCACGCCTTCGGAGGCGCAGGTGCTGATCCGGCGTGAACGCGACATCCAGATGCGCGAGAACCAGTACAAGGCGAATGGCTCGGCCAACCCGCAGGAACGCCAGCAGTTGCGGGCCGACCTGAGCGCCCTGAACGCCGATGTGGAACGCATGATGGCAAACCGCGAGGTGGTCAGGCCCGGCTATGCGGGCAATGCGGGCGATGCCGCCAGCACCCCCGGCATCGACAACCGCGAGTACCAGATCGGCCAGCGCATTGACGAGGGCGTGCGCTCGGGCCGCATCACCCAGCGCGAAGCGCGCAGGCTGGAACGCCGGGAGCGCGAGATTGCCCGCCACGAAGCCTTTTTCAAGTCCGACGGCGTCGTGACCCGCAATGAGCGCCGCCAGTTGCGTGATGAACTCGATGCGCTACGCGAGGATGTGGAGCGCATGATGCATAACAACGACCGATACGGTCGCGGCTGACAGCCCGCCCCAGGCGAGCGGAAATTTCACCCGGCGCCTGAAGCAGCGAATCCCGGCCAGCCAGTCCAGCCCAGCAAGGCTGGACTGGCTGGCTTTTTTGCGTTCAGCGCAGGTGCGACTGCACCCAGCGCACGATGTCGGCCGCGCCCATGGCGCCGGGCTGCCGGGCGATTTCGCGGCCTCCCTTGAACAGCGCCAGCGTCGGAATGCTGCGGATATTGAAGCGCGCGCCCAGGCTGGGAACGGCTTCGGTATCGACCTTGGCCAGCCGCACCTGCGGCTCCAGCTGCGCCGCAGCCTGCTCGTAGGCCGGCGCCATCTGGCGGCACGGGCCGCACCACGGCGCCCAGAAATCGACCAGCACCGGAATCTGGTTGCGGCTGATGTGCTTGTCGAAAGCCGCCTCGTCCAGCGCGGCCGAGTGCGCGGTGAACAGCGCCTTCTTGCAGCTGCCGCAGGTCGGCTGGCTGCCGAACTGGTCGGCGCGAACGCGGTTGGTGGTGTGGCAGTGCGGGCAGACAATGTGAAGTGAATCGGTCATGGGCTGCAGTTTTGGCCTAATGGTGAAATTGCAAGCACTCAACGCGGCTGCCGACTGGCGGGCAATCAGGCGGCGGTTTTTGGCAGCATGCTCAGCAGGGTGCTGTCGCGTTTGATGTAGTGATGAAACAGGGCCGCCGCAGCATGCGCGCCAATCAAAAAGTAGCCGATGGTGCCCACGAGTTCGTGAACTTCCTTGATCTGGCCTGCCAGCTCCTTGTTTTTTCCGATCAGCGCCGGAAGCTCCAGGCCAAAAAACGGAATCGGTTTGCCGGAGGCACTCAGCAGCAGCCAGCCGGCCAGCGGCATGCCGATCATGAGGGCGTAGAGCATCAGGTGGGCCAGTCTGGCGGCAAGCACCTGCCATTGGGGCGGGGCCGGTTCAATGCGTGGCGCAGGGTATTTGAAGCGCATCGCGATGCGCAGCCAGACCAGGAAAAACATCAGAAGGCCGAACATGAAGTGCAGGCTTTTCATCGTTTCGCGGAGTTCGGTGCCTTTTTCAAACAGCACGCGCAGCTCAATGCTGGCGTACACCGCAATGAACAAGGCAAGCATCAGCCAGTGCAGTGAAATGGACGCCATGTGGTAGCGATGCGCGAATTTTGGAAGGCTCATGGCTTTTTTTCCTCGTGTTGATGTGGCCAAAATTATAAAAATGGCCAGCTTAAGAGCGCCTTAAAGCAATCGTTGAAAGAATACTTCTTGTTTAAAATCAATGGCTTGCGAGATTAGTCAGTTGCCGGTAAGCGGCCCCTGGCGAAAAACCCATGTTGGCCCGGCTTGCCCGATGAACCGGCCTACAATTTTTGCTACCTGAAGGAGTGCCCAGCTTTGAATTTTTCCTGCATACATCGCAACGCGGCCGTCTGGCTGGCAGGCTTGTTGAGCCTTTGCGGCTTGCTGAGCGCCTGCGGCAGTACGCCGAAAGCTTTTGCGTCACAGGAGGAGTTCGGCTCCACCGTGACCTATTCCCGGCTGTTTGACGCCACGGCGGCGCAAACCTGCGAGGCCGCCCGAAGGGCGCTGCTGAGCCAGGGCTACATCATCAGCGCGGCCCGGGAGGACATGGTCGAGGGCCGCAAAAGCTTTCAGCCCGAACCCGAGTCGCATCTGCAAATGGAAATCCGCGTGGTCTGCGCGCCCGACAGCCCCGACGGCAAGGTCAGCCTGGGTTTTGTGACCGCCCTGCAGGACGTTTACGCCCTGAAGAAAAGCAACAATTCGGCCAGCCTGGGCGTGGGCGCGCTGGGTTCGGTGTCGCTGCCTTTCAGCTCCAGCAACGATGCCATGGTCAAGGTTGCCAGCAAGACCATCTCCTCGGACGCCTTTTATGAGCGATTTTTTGACCTGGTCAAGCGTTATCTGGTGGTGGATGAAGGCTTGAACTGATCGATTGCATGGTCCCGCCAGCTTCCCGGCGCCAAGCCGTCGAGCGACCAGTTGCCGATGGCCGCGCGGACCAGGCGCAGGGTTGGAAACCCCACGGCCGCCGTCATGCGCCGCACCTGGCGGTTGCGGCCTTCGCGAATGCCCAGTTCGATCCAGGCGGTCGGGATGGACTGGCGAACGCGAACCGGCGGCTCGCGTTGCCAAAGTGCTGCCGGCGCATCCATCAGCCTGGCCCGCGCCGGACGGGTCGGGCCATCGTTCAGCGCAACGCCTTCGCGCAAGGCTTGCAGCGCGGCCTCGCCGGGCGTGCCTTCGACCTGGACCCAATAGATTTTTTCCATCTTGAAGCGCGGGTCGGCAATATGCGCCTGGAGCTTGCCGTCGTTGGCCAGCAGCAGCAAGCCTTCGCTGTCCGCATCCAGCCGGCCGGCGACATACACACCGGGAATCGCGATGAAGTCCTTGAGCCCGCGCCACCGCCCTTCAGGCGTGAACTGGCTGAGCACGCCGTAGGGCTTGTTGAAGAGAATCAGGCGTGAAGCGTCGTGCCGTTGGGTCAAGGGGCTGTCGGTCGGTTGATGGATGAATTGCCTGGCTGTCGGCCAGTCGTGGCGAGAGGCCGAATTATCGGGCACTGCCCATTTTGGCCCTGCCCCTGCCGCTGCGGACTAAAGCCAGCAGGCACAGCCCAGCGTTCCCCAGAAGCTCTTTTCGTCCGACACCGGCGCATTTGCGAGCCAGCTTTGGGTGTGCGCGTGGCCGTGGACGGCGCAGGGCTTGGCGCAGCAGTCGGCAAATGGCTGCATCGCCTTGCGCCGCGTGGCCTGGCCCGGCGCGGGCTCGCGCCAGTAGCCGCCAAAGGCGTTGGTCGGCGCCCAGTCGTTGGCGGCCTTGGGCATGGGCGGCGCGAGTCCGGCGAAGCCGCCGTCGCCATGCACGATGCGCCCTCCAACCACCGTCAGGTGCGACACCAGATCCTTGATGTCGGACTCGGGAACGCCGAAGAAGTCGCGCGAGGGAACGATGAAATCGGCCAGCTGGCCGGCCTTGATCTGGCCCTTTTGTCCGTCGGCATTGGCAAACCAGGCGCTGCCGGTGGTCCATAGCTGCAGTGCGGTGTGCCGGTCAAGCCGGTTGTCGGGCCGGTACAGCGCCGTGCCGCCGACCGTCTGGCCGGTGACCATCCAGTGCAGGCAGATCCACGGGTTGTAGCTGGCGACACGCGTCGCATCGGTGCCGCCGCCCACGGGAATGCCGGCGTCGAGCATCTTGCGCACCGGCGGCGACTGCTCGGCGGCCCTGGCGCCGTAGCGCTCGATGAAGTATTCGCCCTGGTAGGCCATGCGGTGCTGCACGGCGATGCCGCCGCCCAGTGCCTTGACGCGCTCGATGTTGCGCTGGCTGATGGTTTCGGCATGGTCGAAGAACCAGTGCAGGCCGTTGAACGGAATCTCGCGGTTGACCTTTTCAAAGGTGTCGAGCGCGCGGCCAATCGATTCGTCATAGGTCGCGTGCAGCCGGAACGGCCAGCGTTTTTCGACCAGCAGGCGCACGACGCCCTCCAGCTCGTCTTCCATGCTGGCGGGAAGGTCGGGGCGCGGTTCGCGGAAATCCTCGAAATCGGCGGCGGAAAACACCAGCATCTCACCGGCGCCGTTGTGGCGGAACATGTCGCTGCCCGACAGCGGCGGCAGCAGTTCGGACCACTGGCGAAAGTCCTCGACTTCCTGTTTGGGCCGCTGCGTGAACAGGTTGTAGCCGATGCGCACCGTCAGCTCACCGGCATCGCGCAGCTTCTCGATCACGCGGTAGTCGTCGGGGTAATTTTGAAAGCCGCCCCCGGCGTCAATCACCGAGGTGATGCCCAGCCGGTTGAGTTCGCGCATGAAAAGCCGGGTCGAGGCCTCCTGCGCCTCCGGGTCAAGCTTGGGGCCTTTGGCCAGCGTGGCGTAGAGAATCATGGCGTTTGGCCTGGCCAGCAGCAGGCCGGTCAGGTTGCCACGGGCGTCGCGCACGATCTCGCCGCCGGGCGGGTTGGGCGTGTCCCTGCCGTAGCCGACGGCGCGCAGCGCAGCGCCATTCAACAGGGCGCGGTCGTAGAGGTGCAGGATGAAGACCGGCGTGTCGGGCGCGGCGGCATTGATTTCTTCCAGCGTCGGCAGGCGCTTTTCAGCGAACTGGTGCTCGGTGAAGCCGCCGACCACGCGCACCCACTGCGGCGCCGGCGTGCGCGCTGCCTGCGCCTTGAGCATCGCCATGGCATCGGCCAGCGAGGGCACGCCGTCCCAGCGCAACTCCATGGTGTAGTTCAGGCCGCAGCGAATCAGGTGCGTGTGGCTGTCGTGCAGGCCGGGCAGGGCGGCCGCGCCGGCAAGGTCGATCACCTGCGACTGGCTGCCCGCATGGCACATGGCGTCCTCGCGGTCGCCGACGGCGATGAATTTGCCGCCAGCTATCGCCACGGCCGTGGCCTGCGGATTTTGCCGGTCCAGCGTGGTGAAGCGGCCATTGATGAAGATGACTTCGGCAAGCGTGATGGCAGCGGTCATGGGGGCCTCCGGGAATTGAACAGTCGATGGGCGGGTGACAGGGCGCGGCGGCGAGGAGGCATGCCGGCTAGTCCTTGCGAAACAGCCAGCCATGCACGAGTTGCGTGTAGCGCGGCATGATCACCCAGACGACCAGGGCGACGATGACGGAGGCAATGATGACGTGCGCCACCCCGTACATCCCCAGCACCGGAGCGGCCTTGAACACGGGCTTGAACAGCCACGGCACGACCATCGTCAGCGGCCAGATCACCGAGGTGGTGATCAGCCACTGCTTCCATGCCGGCGGCTTCATGGGCGGCTCGCC
Source organism: Polaromonas naphthalenivorans CJ2 (assembly GCF_000015505.1). Classification (GTDB taxonomy): domain Bacteria; phylum Pseudomonadota; class Gammaproteobacteria; order Burkholderiales; family Burkholderiaceae_C; genus Polaromonas; species Polaromonas naphthalenivorans. The sequence goes on from NC_008781.1 coordinate 1,428,473, forward strand.
GGGCGCGGCAGGCCGGGGCTGGAACCAGTAGTCGATGCCCGCGCCGATGCTGACCTGCTCGCCGCTCTCCAGGTAAGGGTGCAGGGCCTCGACCAGGCGCGCGCGCTCGGCCGACTGGTGCCAGCGCGTCGCTTCCTCATACGTGGCAAAGCGCACGACGATGGTGTAGCTGGTGCCGCCCGCCGCCGGGCGCACCACATGCACGCCCTGGTGTCCGGCAAAGCTGCCCGCCACCCGCATGGTTTCGGCCAGCCAGGTTTCGTAGGCCGCCTGCGCATCGGCGCGCACGCGGTGCTGCACGACAAAGCTGACACTCTCAGGGGACGCGTCAGCCTGCTGGCCGGTGGATGCAGGAGGCTTGGCCTCGGTGCGGTTCATGGCCTGCCTTCAGCCCAGCTTGCGCGCCGGCAGCTTGTGCACATGCGTCATCGCGTAGTCGATGCCCGAGCCATAGGCGCCAGAATGCTCCACGACGATGCCGGTCGTTCCGGCGTAGGTTTCCTTGCGCGCCCAGTCGCGCTGCATTTCGAGCAGGAACTGCTGCCAGGTGATCGGCACGGCGCCGGCCTGGATCATGCGCTGCACCGACATGTTGTGCGCCGCGACCGAGGTGCCGCCGGAGGCATCCTCGACAAAATAGACCTCGTAGCCATCGGCCATGGCTTCGAGCGCCGGGAAGTTCAGGCAGACTTCGGTCCACAGCGCGGCCAGCACCAGCTTCTTGCGGCCGAACTTCTTCAGCTCGGCCTTCACGCCGGCGTCATCCCAGGTGTTCATGCTGGTGCGCTCAAAGATGTGGTTGTCGGGCAGCACGGCCAGCAGTTCGGGCCAGATGTTGCCCGAAAACGATTCGGTTTCAACCGAAGTCAGCACGGTCGGCACCTTGAAAAGCCGGGCCGCCTTGGCCAGGCCGATGACGTTGTTCTTCAGCAGCTGACGGTCGATGTTGGCCACGCCGAACGTCATTTGCGGCTGGTGGTCGATCAGCACCAGCGCGCAGTTTTCAGGGGTCAGCAGTTCGAGTTTTCCTGGGGTCATGGTGCTTCCTTTGGCAGTGGTTGGGCAGGGGTTGAAGGCGAATCAGATGGGCATCGTAAATGGTTTCCCTTAACATCACTAGATACGAATTTGCATCCAAACTGTATCCAGGAAAGAGACAATGGACCGACTTGATGCCCTCAGGGCATTGGTGCTGTCAAAGCAGTGTGGCAGCTTTGCCGGGGCCGCGCGGGCCTTGGGCGTGACGCGTTCGCAGATCAGCAAACTCATCGCTTCGCTGGAGGCGGACTACGGCGGCGCGCTGTTTGCCCGCACCACACGCTCCGTCGCCCTGACCAGCGCCGGCGCCACCCTGCACAGCTATGCGCTGGAACTGCTGGCCATTGACGCCGAGGCGCGCGAAGCCATGGCCGCCTTGCAGGGCATGGTGGCCGGGCCATTGCGTGTCAATGCGCCGATGTCCTTTGGTCAATTGGTGCTGGCGCCGCTGCTGCCGGGCTTTCTGGCGCTGCATCCGCAAATCGAGTTGCGCGTCGAGTTGAATGACCGGCTGCTCGATCCGTTCGAGCACGGCTTTGACCTGACGCTGCGCATTGCCGAGCTGGAGGACTCTTCGCTCGCGGCGCGGCGCCTGTGCGGCGTGCCCCGGGCGATTTATGCCGCTCCCGGCTACCTGCAGGCGCAGGGCGTGCCGGACTCGCCGCAGGCACTCAAGGCGCACCGCTGCCTGAACTACGCGCACACCAACACCGGCCATGTGTGGCGCCTGGGCAGGGGCGGCGAAAAAGCGCATGTCGCCGTCGGCGGGCCGCTGTGCTCGAACAACGGCGAAGTGCTGCTGGAGGCCGCCATGGCCGGCGCCGGGCTGATCCTGCAACCGGCGTTTCTGGCGGCCGGGCACCTCGCGTCGGGCCGGCTGGTGCCGGTGCTGGCGCAGTGGCAGGAGTCCCCGGAAATCGCCCTGTATGCGCTGTATCCGGCCACTCGCCGGGTGCCTGTCGCCGTGCGTGCCCTGATCGACTACCTGGTCGCCACGCTGCCCCAGGCCATGGCCGCGACCTGAGCGAGCCGGCTGCTTTTAGCGCACGAGGGTGTTTTCGATCCGGCGGTCGGGCAGCAGCCACATGGATGCCACGGACACGTAAAGGGCGATGGCCATCCAGGCATTCACGAATGAAAGCGGAATCGCCACGGCGTAAACGAGGATAGACACCTTGCCTTTGAAGTCCCCGCCCAGTGCCAGGGCCAGCGGCGAGCCCTTGCCGTGCAATGCAATCAAGGCGCGGGAAAGAATGAAATAGGCGCAGGCCGCCATCAGCAAGACCGTCCCGTACAAGGCCACCGGCAAGGCCGCGAAATGGTTTTCACCCATCCAGCTGGTCACGAACGGGATCAGCGACAGCCAGAACAGCAAGTGCAGGTTGGCCCACAAAATGCCGCCATTCACCTGGCGCGTGGCGTGCAGCATGTGATGGTGGTTGTTCCAGTAGATGCCGACAAAAACAAAGCTCAGCACATAGCTCAAAAATACCGGAATCAACGGGTGCAGCGTTTCCCATTCGGTGCCATGCGGCACCTTCAACTCCAGCACCATGATCGTGATGATGATGGCGATCACGCCATCGCTGAAGGCTTCCAGGCGACCTTTACCCATGTGTGATTTCCCCTTGTTTGGATGCATTGACTTGATTGGAAAAACGGCTTCCCCGGCGGGACGGATTTCCAGCCTGGCATTTTCGCTGGACGGCACCGATGAAAAGACCTTATTTTCCGGTCAGGACCGAGCACACCCTTGAATGGAAAGTGCGAATCTTGTAGGCTAGGTGATGGCTGACGGTTCCCCGGTAGCCCCTGGAGATGGCGCGCACCGCGCACTTGGAAACCCATTCGGTCCAGTTGTTCGTTTCCAGCCGGTCAAAGCGCTCGCAATCGGTGCAAAACACCTCGAACTGCGCATATTCGCGGCCGATTTTCGTGGCGGCTGTCTTCAGCAGGCTGACTTCGGTGAAAAACGCATGGTCAAACCCGCGTGTTGATTCAAGCACCTGCGCGGCCCTGTCCAAGTAGGTTTGCGCCATCCTGGCGGATAGCAAAAAACCATAGTCATTCATCGATATGGTGGCAAGCCGATGCGCCCCTTCGGTGATGAAAAAGTTGATTTCATCCGAATTTTCAAGCGGTTGCAGTGGCGTTTGCATGGCGGACATCCATCCATGTTCCATGGTACATCCGTGGATCACCGTCGGCTATGTGCAGGCGGCTACAGATGGCGTAGGAAAAAGCATATTGAATGTGATGGATTCAGTCAGGCCGCCAGAAACAGCGCCGGGTCCACCATCGTCCGGTTCAGCATCACGCCCCAGTGCAGGTGCGGCCCGGTCACGCGGCCGGTGGCGCCCACGGCACCGACGCGCTCGCCGGTCTGGAGCAGCTCGCCCATCTTCACGCCGATCTCGCTCAGGTGGCAGACCATGCTCAGCAGCCCGCCGCCGTGGTCCAGCCAGACCGTCTTGCCGTTGAAGAAATAGTCACCCGTGTCGATGACCCGTGCCGGCAGCGGCGACACCACCGGCGTTCCCGTGCTGGCCGCGATGTCCATGCCGCTGTGCGGATTGCGCGACTGGCCGTTGAACACGCGCCGCAGCCCGAACGAGCTGGAGCGCCGCCCCGGCACCGGCACCTGCATGCGCAGCGACGACGCATCGGGTAGCGGCGTGCTGAACGTCGCCATGACCGTGGCCTGGTGCGCGCGCTCGCGCTCGTAGCGCGCCTCGTTTTCGGGCGACAGATCGACCGTGCCCGGCGCCACCTTCAGCCGCTGTTCGCTGTAGCGCTTGCTGGCCACCGTGTAGGCGATTTGCCGCTGGCCACCGCCCTCAAGCTGCAGTGTGATGCTCGCCTTGCCCGGCGCGGCCGACAGCGGAATGCCGACCAGCGCCGTCCATTCGATCACGTCGCCCAGCACCAGCAAGGGTACATCGCCCGCATGCGCCACGGGACGCGCTGCCGCCGGACCCAGCGACAGCCGGGCGATGCCGCCGGGAACCTGCAAGGCGTTCGGCCAGACCTCGGACGATGGCGGCGCGGCGGCTGCCGCGAGGCGTGAAGCGGGCAGCGCCAGCAGGCCGACGCTGCCCAGCAGGGCCGAGCGGCGGGACAGCAGCCGCTGGGGAAGGGCAGAGTGATGAATGGGCATGGTGTGTGAAGGAAAGAGGCGGACTGGCTTCAGCCGGCTAAATTTTGAAGAAATATATGCCAAAAAATGCTTTTGCGCTTGCTGTATAAGCGTTGATAGCTATATAAATGATAGTAACAAAGGCCTGCCAGCGTGGCCTTATTCGGTAAACAGCCGGACAAAGCCCTTGACGGTGAACAGGCTGCCCGGATTGCTGGTTTCGTTCAGAACCCCGCTCAGGCGCTGCTGCAGGCGCGCGCTTTTGCGTGCCCGCCAGATCAGCAAATCGGCCAGCCACGGATATTTGTTGACCAGGTTGGCCCGCTCGTACAGCGCAAAGCGCGGCCGCAGCGCTTCAATCCGGCTTTGGTAGTGGGCGCGCACCTGCGCCTCGCCCTCGCCCTGCAAGATCGCCTCTGCCGCCAGGATGCCGGTTTCCAGCGCCTTGCCGATGCCTTCGCCAGAAAAAGCGTAGGTGCTGCCAGCGGCCTCGCCGGTCACCAGCAGGCCCGGCCGCGACAGTTGCGCCCCCTGCAGGCTGCAGCGCAGCGGCGCGCCCTTGAGCGGACTCAGGCGCGTGCCGCCCGCCATCAGTTCCCTGGCCGGCTCCGACAGGGTGCCGAGGGCTTCGAACATCTGGCGCAAATTGGCGGTGCCTGCCTTGCCCTGCGATGTATCGCGCTTGCCCGCCGGGTCATCGGGCGCGGCCAGGATGCCGACGCCCACATTGAAAACGCCATTGCCGCACGGGAAAATCCATCCGTAGCCGGGCGCCAGCGCCTTGTGCCAGATAACTTCCAGCTTGTCGATTCTGGACGCCATCGCGTCGTTCTTGATGTAGCAGCGCATCGCGATGGCGCTGGGCGTGTGCCGCTCCGCCATGCCGGCGGCCATCAGCGCCTGCGGGACTGCGCCCGTCGCCAGGATGACCCAGGTTGCCCGCAGTTCGCACTCATGGCCTGACTGGGCCAGGCGCGCGCCTGTCACCTTGCCGTTTTCCTCGATCGGCGCGGTAAAACGCACTGGCGCGAACATGCGCGCACCCGCCGCCACGGCCGCCTTGCAGACGATATCGTCCAGCTGCTTGCGCGGCAGCACGGCCAGTGTTCCGGCCACATCGATGCGCCCGCCGCGCGGGCTGATGCAGCTCAAAAATTCGGATGAATGGGCCTGGCGCATGACCTCGTCAAGCACGCCGAGCCGGTCAAGGGCCTTGTGCGCGTCCGGGATCAAGCCGTCGCCGCAGATCTTGTCGCGGGGAAAGGCATGCTGGTCGATCAGCACCACGTCCAGCCCGGTCTTGGCCAGGGTGAAGGCGGCCGCGCTGCCGGACGGGCCGGCGCCGATCACCAGGACATCGCACGTCTTGGGGAGTAATTCAATGCTGGAGTTCATGGCCTGAGCTTACCGGAGTATTTTTCGGCTTTCGACGCAAGAGTTGTTCCAGCGTGAAGCGCAAATGGTGTTTTGAACCAGCCCAGGAATCTTTCAAGCCGGGCGCATGGTTTGGCCCTGTCCGGCTCTGTTTTTTTGAAGCGCAGGTCTTTATTCCGGTGTCATCGTGATCTTGCCGTCCCGCACATAGTCATCAAACTGGGTCAGCGGGATGGCTGTCACGCCGGTAATGCCCTCGGCGGCTTCCCAGCTCAGTGTGGCGCTGTCGGGCGCGAGCGCGACTTCGACCCGCACGCGGGGGATTTCGATGGGCGCACCGTCACCCGGCGTATAGGTCACATCACCGGTAATCATGGCGAACTGGGGCATGGCAATTTCCTTAATAAGAAGTTAGACAAAGGCTCAAGGCCTCAACAAACATTCTGCGTCAGGTGCAAGCAAAAGTATGTCGGCGAAAGACGGGTTTTGCATGGCTCATACGGGCCTGGCCTCACGCAGTACCTGTTCACGAAAACTTGCTGGCAAACCGTTGGGGGGTGAGTACATCCACCTCAATGCCCAGCAGTTTTTTCAGTTCAAAGCGGATGGCGCCAATGTCCATCAGGGTTGTTTGCGAGGTGGGCTCCACCACAGCAGGTCGAGGTCGCTGCCCGGCACATCGTCCCCGCGCAGTGCCGAGCCAAACACGCGAATGCTGTTCACGCGATGGCTAAGCGCAATCTCACGGATTTGTGTGCGGTGCAGTGACAGGGCTTCGGACGGGCGCATGGGGGCAGTTTATGGGCAGTTGCAATGTTTGTTTGGCCATTCGCGCAGTCTGAGGCACGGATTTTTAATGAAAAAGTGCTTTAGCGCATGCTGGACAGGCGCAAGCAGCTATCGAAAACAGAGCAAAGCATGCCACGCGGGTCGCCAGCAAACCCGGAGATGGAAAATTTCACTCTGTTTTTTTCGCTCTATCGGAACTCTTGGGCTTGATGCCGGGTACGGTCATGCCAAAAGCGGCGGCCAGTTTGTGCGCCTGCTGTGCGGACTGGGCCAAAGCCTTTTGCAGTGCTTTGGGCGTGAGCATCAGACGGCTTGGCTGAGTTTTTGCAGTTTGTGCCATGTGGCGGGCTCCGTCACGGTGAGTTACGAATTAATTGGAATTCGATCCCGATTACGTTGATTAATTTGTCATAAAACTTAATAAGTTTATTGAAATTAAAGCTCATCCTTCTCTTGTAAGATTAACGGCTCGCAATCCTTTTTCAGTAGTTTTGATCTGAAAGCTTACGGTTGCTCCCTCAATCAAGGCTGCCTCATCTTTTACCGAATCACGATAGAAAAAAAGATCCTTCCCCTTCGCTCTTGAAATAAATCCGAATCCTTTTAGTGGGTAATAAACTTTTACTACTCCATAATTATTGCTATTCTCCATAAGTTAATATTTCTCTAGTGCTGGTTGGCTTGCAAATGTGCATGCGAGATTTTAAAGTTCGGGCTAAGCTGGGATTGGATCTTGAAATTATATTAATACGATAAATAATTTGGTGATATCGTTCTACGAACGAAAGTTTGCCTCTGTCTAATTCGGAAGTTCGCTCGATAACACTTACAAGCTTGAGTGTTTTTGTAATATTTATTACATCGTAATGAGGTAATATTTTTCTAAGTCGCTCTCTATATTCTTTTGCTTCAATATGTTGTAGATATGAGAGTTTTGCAACTCTACCAGATAAACTATTGTGCTCGCAGTGATATGCTGGATCTGTACGTGATATTTTGAACTGTTGCTCACATCTGTACAGTTCGGAACGGATTTCTGCACGATCTGCTCGTCGAACTCGTGGGTGTCCTCTATTAAGCCAGAGACCTGTAATCTCCATTAAGTTTTCTGGATTTGATGCCGATAAAATTCGCGTCTTTTTATTCTTTAGTTTGAATTTTTTCCCGTTTAAAACTTTAACTACAGCATCAATTACAGATTTAACTGTGGTGGGCGTCATCTCTTTAAGAGAGGAAATGCACATGTCATCTAATAGTCTACTGTAGTTCAAATTTTTTTGTTTGAACTCACGAACAATACGATGTTCGGTATCAAAAAAAAACTAGATTTGCTAGGTGCGAACTTGTACAAGCACCTTGCGGTACGCAATTATCTAGTGTTGTCAATTTTGTCAGTAGATTAGCCACTGAGTCTGGGAATTTGCAGAAGTGTTTAAATATTTTAAACACGTATTCTTCTCGAATGCTTGGGTAAAAATTTTTTATATCAAGTGTAATTAGTGATTTTGCGTTTGCATGGACCCTGGCATTTTTAACGTAATCACGACCTTCGATGCCACCAAAAAGATAATCTGGATAAATTACATTTCCGAATACAAAGCGGTTAATTCTTTTTTGAATTATTTTAAGATCATGATTTGGGCTGGATATGAATCTTGGTTTTCCATCAGCTTTGGCCAATTCAAATTTTGAGTATTTTGATGCTGATGTTGATGCGAAATCATTGAGAACAGCTACGCTTACGCCAAGCGTTGCAGCTAGCGCTGATGGGCTGCCAATTGGATTTGCGGAATAATTTGGTTGCATAAAAAAAACAGGCATTTACTTTATGAGTCAAAAGAGTCCCATAAAGATTTAAAAATTGGAATCCATCTGATTAAGAGAATTCCAAAATCGGACCAACGATAGGCTCCACTTTTGTTATTCCCGAGCCCACGCTTGGGAATATTCATCTTCTTAGTGATGCAAGCACCACAACTTTTTAAGTTGGTTTTTGTCTTTTTCGACATTACTCTCTCCTTTGGGGTTTATGTAGGCTCATGCCTAACACGTTCAACACCCCAAAGGAAACGGAAAACTAACAACCTACCGTCAGCCCAAATGCCTGCATGCTTCGTTCAACAACCGTATCTATAAATAAGGAGGCTGCATCGCTGCGAATTGCTTCGCTTCGGTAACAGTCTTCCCCCCTTACGTCCCGGTCAAGTTCCATTCAGTAAAACTGATGAAACGTCTCATGCAAGAGACTTAGCTTTTTCCGCTCAACTTAAAAAATCAATCAAAGAGCAGTGGATCAGGTGCTACACCTGATTTCGCAGCTCAGCTACGAATCACAATGGTAACTCTTTAGTACATATTTTTCGATGTAGTATTAAAAATTTGTTTTTATTTTGCTGAAAATTTCTTCACTTTAGAGGCTAAGAAATTTAGATTCGATACTTTCTCAAGGCCATTTTTTCCTTGGGAGATCAGCAATCTGTGAATGGTGAACCGCGTCAAGCCGCTTTCCTGAACTCAACCGGCAACAGACCTTCTTTCTTGGCATCAAGCAGCACGATTTCCACAATCGTTCCGTCTTCGGCGTAGCTGATGTTGGTATGCCAGTCCTGCGACACTTCGCGCACGATGGGCTTGTCCGACATGCGGATTTGCAATATGTCATCGTTTTCAAAATAAATGCTTTTCATGGCAGGGGCTCCCAGTGATGCATGATGGTTTTGACCACCAGTGCATTTTCAATCACGGCGGCCACGCAGAGCAAGTTGTCCGCACGGTCATCAAAATGCTTGTACAGCCAGCAGTGGCCCTTGCCGGCGTCTTTGAAAATGCCGGTATCAATGATTTCCAGGACCAAAGCCGCATCCATGCTGCGCTCTGCCATACGCAGTCTGGCGTGTTCCGTCAACACCACCGGCAAGCCAAAGCGCGTGCTGTGCATTACTTTCCCCAGCTGTCTTTCAGTCCGACTGCCAAATTAAACACCGGCCTACCCGCCGCATGGTCCACCCGGTCGGCCACAAAATACCCGTGCCGTTCAAACTGGAACTTGTCATCGGCCTTGGCTTCAATCGCGCCGCCGCTGGCCAGTGAGGGTTCGACGTAGGCGGTCATCACCTTCAGGCTGTCGGCGTTCAGGTTGGTCAAAAAGTCCACGCCGCCGCCTTCGGGCTGGGCTTCCCTGAACAGGCGCTCGTACAGCCGCACTTCGGCCGGAACCGCATCGTTCACGCCGACCCAGGTGATCACGCCCTTGACCTTGACCGAATCCGCGCCCGGCGTGCCGCTCTTGGTGTCGGGAATCAAGGTGGCCTGCACTTCAATGACCTTGCCGTCAGCATCCTTGACAGCGCCGGTGCATTCAATAACGTGGCCGTATTTCAGGCGCACCTTGCTGCCGGCAATGGCCTGCTTGCTGGCGTTCACATGCGGCGGGAACAGGCGGAAAAATCCTTTGGGCGGGGTTTCTTCATAGTCGCTGCGGTCAATCCAGACTTCCTTGCCGATCTTGAAGTCGCGCTTGCCGAGTTCGGGGTGGTGCGGGTGAATCGGCGCGCTGCAATCGTCGAGCGTGCCTAGGCCCATCACTTCGTCCCAGTTGGTCAGCACGAGTTTCACCGGGTCGAGCACGGCCATGGCGCGCGGGGCGCTGCCGTCCAGGGTTTCGCGCAGGCAGCCTTCGAGCGTGCTGTAGTCGATCCAGCTGTCGCTCTTGGTCACGCCGATGCGTTCGGCGAACAGTTGAATCGCCTCGGGCGTGTAGCCGCGCCGGCGCAGGCCGACGATGGTGGGCATGCGCGGGTCGTCCCAGCCGGTGACGCGATTTTCATTCACCAGTTGCGCCAGCTTGCGCTTGCTGGTCAGCACATAGGTCAGGTTCAGGCGGGCAAATTCGTACTGGCGCGGGTGCGGCGTGGCAATCAGGCCGCCTTCGGCCAGTCGGTCGAGCAGCCAGTCGTAGAACGGGCGCTGGTCCTCGAATTCGAGCGTGCAGATGCTGTGGGTGATCTGCTCCAGCGCGTCTTCTATCGGGTGCGCATAGGTGTACATCGGGTAAATGCACCATTTGTCGCCGGTATTGTGGTGGTGGGCGCGGCGAATGCGGTAGATGGCCGGGTCGCGCATGTTGATGTTGGGGCTGGCCATGTCGATCTTGGCGCGCAGCACGGCCGCGCCATCGGGCAACTGGCCATCGCGCATTTCGCGGAAACGGGCAAGATTTTCAGCCGGGGTGCGGCTGCGGAACGGGCTGTCGGTGCCGGGCTTGACGAAGTCGCCTCGGTTGACGCGCATCTCGTCGGCGCTTTGCTCATCGACGTAGGCGTGGCCGGCGTCGATCAGGTATTCGGCGGCGCGGTACATGAAATCGAAATAGTCGCTGGCCTGGTACAGGTTGACTTCTTCACCGTTAGGGCCTGCGTTGTGCCAGTCAAAGCCCAGCCACTGCACTGCGTCCTTGATGCTGTCAACGTATTCGGTGTCTTCTTTTTCGGGGTTGGTGTCGTCAAAGCGCAGGTGGCACACGCCGCCGTAGTCGCGCGCCAGGCCGAAGTTCAGGCAGATGCTCTTGGCGTGGCCGACGTGCAGGTAGCCGTTGGGCTCGGGCGGAAAGCGCAGGCGTACCTTGGCGGGGTCGGGCTGGCCGGCGGCGTGGTGGGCGGCGTCGCCCGGGCTGCCGCCCCAGCGGCGGGCGGCGTAAGTGCCCTCTAGCAGGTCTTTTTCGATGATCTGGCGCAGGAAGTTGCTGGACTTGTGGGCTTCTTTGTCGGCGGCAACAGGGGCAGCGGCGGCGGCTTGGGAGGGGGCAGGGGAGGTCATCGCCTGATTCTATGGGCTAGATGGCGCACGTTACGTTTGGCAACTCTCTTAACTGTGCATGCGGTAGGCGGTTTCCGCAGTGCCGCGTTTAATAAGTGCATGGGCATTTCCCGCCCTTCCTTTAGGAGAATTTTATGAAGACAATCAACAAGGCAAACCGTTCCGTGATCGTGGCAGGCGCCATTGCCACGCTGGCGGTGGCTGCCATGGGTTTTGCCGGCAGCGCCCAGGCACGGGACAATGTGTACTGGTCGGTCGGCGTGGGCACGCCCGGCGCGGTGGTGAACGTGGGCAATGGCTACCCGCAGCCGGTCTATGTCCAGCCGCAGCCTGTGTATGTGCAGCCCGCTCCGGTTTATGTTCAACCGCGTCCGGTGTATGTGAGGCCACGTCCTGTGTATGTGCAGCCGCAGCCGGTGTACCTGGCGCCAGAGCCGGTTTATTACGAACGTCGTCATGGGCATCACCGGCGTCATGGCGGCTACTATGAACAGGGGCGGCGTGATGGATACGGCCCCGGTTATGGGCAGGTGTACTACCAGCGAGACCAGCGAGGTGATCGGCGTTATGGCCGGGATGATGACTGACACGAAGATCAACGCGATAACGTCCTGAAAAAGCCTGCTTCGTGCAGGCTTTTTTGTTGGGCGTGCGGTCTTGCTGCGCTGTTGGCGCAGGAAGATCAGGCTGTCCGCGCCCGGACCGGCAGGCTGATCAGGCTGCTTTCCAGAAAATGTAGTCAGCCTGGTAGGGTAGCGTCAGTTTGTCGCCCATGTCGGTTTGCGTGCAGGCCTTGCTCAAATCCTGTCCACCCTTGGTCTTGATGCGCTGGATGTAGGTGATGTTCTGCATCACGCCTGGCGCTGCGCCGGGCGTTCCCTTGGACAACTGATAGTCCAGGTTGGTGGCGCCGGGGCGCGGTGCCACGGCAACCTGCATGCCCACGACGCTGGAGCCGTCGATGTGGGTCCAGGTTGCGGGAGGGCCTGAATAAGCGGCCACTTTCTTGCCGGTGCGGTCCATCAGTTCAGCCTGCGGGCTGACCAGCACCCAGCCGATGTTGCCACCCTTGGCCGGATTGGCCTTGCATTCATAGTTCAGCAGGCCGACGGCCGTGGTCTCCAGCGCCACCACATTGCCGGGCGGCACCTGGATCTGCTCATCCAGCCGGTCCTGCGTGTATTCCTTGGGCGGCGGCTTGACGCCGGCGCAACCGGCCAGCAAGGCAGCCGTGCCGGCCGCGAAGGCCAGCGTCAATGCGGCGCTTTTGCTGTGCGCCCATAAGGTGTTGTGTGCGTTTTTCATCGGGTTTTCTCAGGTTGTGTTGTGCTCCCCAGTACAACCGGGGGCGGCAAACTCGACCGTAGGACGCTGCGCTGACTGCGTGACGGAAGATTTCGAGCCCGCGTCTGACGGGTGATCTGGTGCATGTCCGGCAGGCACAGTGTTCTATTAATGATCAGTGATTGATCCGTGTGTGCAGATTCGTTTCATATGTTCAGCGATGTGTTGCATTTGAGCGGCCTGGCGCAGCACGGTTTCCAGCAGGAAATCCAGACATTGCGCGCAGGGCTTCACAATGAAAGACCGGCGCCAGAAAACCATTAATCAAGGAAGTTTCTGGCAGGCACAGGTTTTGCATATTGCATACGTCCACAAATTCTTGATGGCTGTTTAAACTATATGGAGACCTACCTGATGAAAAAACGATTGATCGCTCTGGCTGCCCTGGCTCTGGTGTCTGGCATGGCAAGTGCGCAAAGTTCCGTGACTGTTTACGGCAACATCGATATTGGCGTATTAACGCAAAATAATGCACCAGCCGGCGGTTCATCGACCAGCATCGCCAATGGTGGTATTTCGCCAAGCATCTGGGGGTTTCGCGGTTCGGAAGACCTGGGCGACGGCCTGAAGGCTACCTTTAATCTGGAAGGGCATTTTTACGCGGACACTGGCGCTTCTGATCCGCGCCTGTTCCGTCGCCAGTCCAATGTCGGTCTTTCATCGGCCACACTCGGTACGCTGACCCTGGGTAATCAATACAGCCCCGCCATTTTGGCATTTGCCGCAACCGACCCGCGCGGCCTGCGCGAAAACTTCTCGGGCCTGTATCCATGGGCCTACAACTCGGGCGCATTGACTACCGGCAATAACGGCAACAACGATGTTGGCGTATTCCTGCAAAATGCAGTTTCCTACAGCAACAAGTTTGGTCCCGTTGGCATTGCAGGTGCTTACAGCACTTCTGAAACCAAGGGCGCTGTCTATTCCCTGGGTGCTACCTACACGGGTCCGGTTTCATTGTCTGCTGCGTATCAGGCAACCAATTTGGCCAATACGTCGGAACGCGGCAGCACGATTTATACGGTGGGCGCTGGCTACACCATGGGCGCATTCACCGGCAAGCTCAATTACCTGCGCGGCACGAACAAGAATGCAGCGCTGGTTGAAACCAGCAAAGTTGGCGTGACGGGCGTGGGCGTTGACTGGAAAACCGCAACCAACAATACCGTGATGGCCGCTGCTTATTATGGCAAGGACAAAAAGAACAGCACCGATAAAACCACCACGTTTATCCTGAGCGATGAATATGCCCTGTCCAAGCGCACCACCATGTACGGCCAGCTCGTGTTTGCCAATGCAAAATCGGGAGCTACGCTGTTGACGACCATGGTTGCCGGCGGCACGGCGCCCGACAAGACCACGACTTTGTTTAATGTGGGCATTAAACACTCCTTCTGAGTTTCCAAGGTGAGGTAATTTAAAGCCGGTCCTGTTTTACAGCGGGGCCGGTTCTTTTTTATACTTTCCTGGAAAAATGCCAGAGCAGGCCAAGCAGGTATTCTGGCCGTATTTGCGCTGCTAGCTTATTCAATAATGTTTGGCATGCTTCAGTTTATTGCCCAAAGCGCGGGCCGCTGCGCAAAAATTCTGCTTCCCCGGGACTGTCGCTGCGCCCGAGTGCCGCGTTGCGGTAGGGGAAACGTCCAAACCGCTGGATGATGTCCTGGTGCTGGCGGGCAAAGTCGAGATTGCCCTGCAGCTTCGGCTTCAGGGCGTCCGGCGCGTCAGCCACCAGCCGCGAAAAGCAGGCCACGCAGGTTTCCTGCAGGGCCGCATCTTCGGCATGCATCAGCGGCATGTACATGAACACGCGGCCCACCCACGGCAGTTGCCGGTCTTCCTGAAGCGCCAGCGTGCGCAGCACCAGTTGCTGGGCGCGCGCGTCGCCGTCAAAAGCCCGGGCAGAGCCGCGAAACACATTGCGGGTGAACTGGTCCAGCAATATCACCAGCGCCAGCCGGCTGTGCAGCGGCGCCTCCCAATCCTGCAAACCGCCTTGCACGGCAAGCTCCACGCTCGGGCCAAAGCGGGCCTTGATCTGCTGGTCAAGCGCTGCGCCGCCCAGAAACCAGCGCTCGTTGAGGTTGTGCGTGGGCCAGCCCAGCGCCAGGCCGTCACCCAGCCAGAAATCAAGAACCTCGGCGGGAGTCTCGGCGGGAAGGGTGGGTTTCAGTGACGGGATGGAGGCGGGTTGGGTCATGGTGTTTTCAGGCTTGGCAGTGGCTGATTCCGGCTTTCAACCGGGCAAATTGATCTTCAGTCGGGCTTAAGCTCAACAGCGATAATCAGCACCATTTTGAAGGAGCCAGCGTGGATATTGCACTGTTGATCAAAGCCGCCATCATGGGCATTGTGGAGGGCTTGACCGAATTTCTTCCAATTTCATCGACCGGCCATTTGATCCTGGCCGGCGCGCTGCTGGGTTTTGACGACGACAAGGCCAAGGTGTTCGACATCGCCATCCAGACCGGCGCCATTTTTGCGGTGATCCTGGTGTACTGGCAAAAAATTCGCAGCACCCTGATTGCACTGCCGAATGAAAAACAGGCGCAGCAGTTTGCGCTCAATGTGCTGGTGGCTTTTGTTCCGGCCGTGGTGCTGGGGCTGCTGTTTGGCAAGGCCATCAAGGCGCACCTGTTCACGCCGGTGGTCGTGGCCAGCGCCTTCATCGTCGGCGGCTTCATCATCTTGTGGGCCGAAAAGCGCCAGCAGCGCAATCCGGCGACCATTCGTATTCATGATGTCGAGTCCATGAGCACGATGGATGCGCTCAAGGTCGGCCTGGTGCAGTGCCTGGCCATGATCCCGGGCACCAGCCGCAGCGGCTCCACCATCATTGGCGGCATGCTGCTGGGCCTGTCGCGCAAGGCGGCGACCGACTTTTCGTTTTACCTGGCGATTCCGACCCTGATTGGCGCTGGTGCCTACAGCTTGTTCAAGGACCGCGCGCTGCTGTCCATGGCCGATGCGCCGATGTTCGGTGTCGGGCTGCTGTTTTCATTCCTGAGTGCCTGGCTGTGCATTCGCTGGCTGCTGCGCTACATCGCCAGCCATGACTTCGTGCCGTTTGCCTGGTACCGCATTGCCTTTGGCATCGTGGTGCTGGCAACCGCCTGGAGCGGCGTGGTCACCTGGGCCGAATAAGCCCCGATCTAACGCCCGCCCAGGCTCGCCATGTTGAGCAGCGCCGCCTCGATGGCGGCGGCCGTGGCCAGCGGTTGCTCCATCGGGAACAGGTGGCTGCCGTCGAGCATCATGATGCGGCCATGGGTGACTTTTTCGGTCATGGCCATGCCGACCTGCTTCATTTCGACCGATTGCCGCCCGCCAATGAAGGCCGACGGGCATTTGAGCGGATGCGCCTTCAGCAGGCTTTCCAGGTTGTCGGGCAGGGTGTTGTAGATCGCGGTTTCCACGTCGCGGTCAAAGCTCAGCAGCCGCTGGCCCTGCGCGCTGCCGCCTTCGTCGTGCGTGCCGTGGTCGATGTAGTCGCGCAGCACCTGCTCGTCCCAGCGGGCAAAGGCCTTTTTGCTGCGAAAGTGCGCCAGCACCTCGTCCCGGCCCAGCCACTGCTGGCGGCGCTTGCGGCTGATGGCGCCGGGCGAGATCGAGCCAACCAGCCTGGCGCGCTTGGCCACGCTGAGCGCCTTGGCGCGCCAGCCGCCCAGGACCGGCGAGTCGAGCAGCAGCACGCCCCGCACCGCATGGCCGCCCAGCACGGGATTGCGCGCGGCGCACATCAGGCTTAAAAAGCCGCCCAGCGAGTGGCCCACCAAAAAGGCGGGCTGGCCGGATTTTTCGGCTTCCTGCGCGGCAAAGTCGGCCAGCTGCTGCACCAGGTGGGGCCAGTTGCTGGTGACCGGATAGCGCGGGTCATGGCCGAATTTTTCAATCGCCTTGACCTGAAAACCCCGTGCCTTCAGGCTCTGGAACAGCACGCCGTAGGTGCTGGCCGGAAAGCTGTTGCCATGGGAAAAAATGATGAGGGGTTTGGTAGTGGGCACGGAAATTTAAAGGACACCGCGGCGCGCTGGCCGCGGCTATTGCCCGGGTTGACGGTCGATGGGTGGTGAGAAAAAACTCAGATCAGCTTTTCCTGCGGCGTGCCGATTTTTTTCAGGGTCGCATGGCGCCTGGCGGGCATCTTGAGCGGTATATCGGTGTGCGCATCGTCCCAGACCGGGTCTTCAATGCTGTCGAACACCTGGCGCAGCTTTTGTCCCCAGCTGTTGTGCAGCATCTGGTAGTAAGGATTGTCCTGGTCGATGCAGACGACCTTGTCGCTTTTGAGGGAGTCGGCTTCATACACCACCAGGTCCAGCGGCAGGCCGACCGAGAGGTTGGACTTGATGGTCGAATCCATCGACACCAGCGCGCATTTGGCGGCTTCGTCCAGCGGCGTCTCGGGGGTGATGACGCGGTCCAGCACCGGCTTGCCATACTTGGATTCACCAATCTGGAAGTAGGGCGTCTCGTCGGTGGCTTCAATGAAGTTGCCGGGTGAATACACCTGGAACAGGCGCATGCCCTCGCCCTTGATCTGGCCGCCGAAGACCAGCGACACATTAAAGCCGACATCGTCGTTTCTCAGCGCCCGGGCGTCGTGCTCATAGACGCGCCGGATGGCCGAGCCGAGCACGCGGGCGGCGTCGAACATGCTTTTGGCGTTCCAGATGGTGATGCCCTCGCCGGTTTCGGGGTTCTTGAGTTCCTCGACCTGCAAGATCTCGCGCACCGACTGCGAGATCGACAGGTTGCCGGCGGTCAGCAGCACCATGAAGCGGTCGCCGGGCTTTTCATAAACAATCATCTTGCGAAAGGTGCTGATGTGGTCAAGGCCCGCGTTGGTGCGGGAATCGGACAGGAAGACAAGTCCGGCATTGAGCTTGATGGCGACGCAGTAAGTCATGGTCTGATGAGGAAGGTTGAGTACAGGGCGTGCCGCGGTTCAGGCGGCGCTGGCCAGTTTTTTTAGTTGGTAAAGCGCTTCAAGCGCTTCTCGGGGGCTCAGGATATCAGGGTCTATGCTCGCCAGCGCCTTGTCAATAGCGGTTTGCCCGGATGCCGGCGCTTCGGGCGGCGCGGCGAACAGGTCCACCTGGGCGCTGGCCTGGCTTTGCTGGGCCTCCAGCGCGGCCAGCGCATGGCGCGCATGGTTGACGACGGCGGCGGGAACGCCGGCCAGCTTGGCGACCGCGATGCCGTAGCTCTTGCTGGCCGGGCCGGGCTCGATGTGGTGCAAAAACACAATGTCGCTGCCCGACTCGACCGCGCTGACATGCACATTCATGGCGCCGTGGTGCTGGGCCGCGAACTCGGTCAGCTCGAAGTAATGCGTGGCGAACAGCGTGAAGGCCTGCGCCTTGTTGTGCAGATAAGCGGCAATGCCGCCGGCCAGCGCCAGCCCGTCGAAGGTCGAGGTGCCGCGCCCGATCTCGTCCATCAGCACCAGCGAATAAGGAGTGGCGGCATGCAAAATCTGCGCGGCCTCCAGCATCTCCAGCATGAAGGTCGATTGCGCGTTGGCCACGTCGTCGGCCGCGCCGATGCGGGTGTGGATGGCGTCTATCGGCCCGAGCCGGCAGGCGCTGGCGGGAACGTAGGAGCCCACGCTGGCCAGCAGCACGATCAGCGCGACCTGCCGCATGTAGGTCGATTTGCCGCCCATGTTGGGGCCGGTGATCATCTGCATGCGGCTTTTGCCAGTCAGGCTGCAGTCGTTGGCGATGAAGGCGCCGCCGCCCGTCTCTGCCAGCCGCGCCTCCACCACCGGATGCCGGCCCTGGCCGATGGCGATGCACGGCTCCTTCACAAATACTGGCGCGCACCAGTTCAGCGTCAGCGAGCGCTCGGCCAGCGCGCACAGCGCATCGAGCGCGGCAATGGCGCGCGCCAGCCGGCTCAGGGCGGGGACGAACTCCTGCAGTTGGTCGAGCAACTGCTCGTACAGCCACTTCTCGCGCGCCAGCGCGCGTTCCTGCGCCGACAGCGCCTTGTCCTCGAAGGTTTTCAGTTCGGGCGTGATGTAGCGCTCGGCATTCTTCAGCGTCTGGCGGCGGCGGTAGTCGGCCGGCACCTTGTCCAGCTGGCCCTGCGTGACCTCGATGTAAAAGCCGTGCACCTTGTTGAACTGCACGCGCAGGTTGGCAATGCCGGTGCGGGCTTTCTCGCGGATTTCCAGGTCGAGCAGAAAGCCGTCGCAGTTGGTCTGGATGGCGCGCAGCTCGTCGAGTTCGGCATCAAGGCCGTGGTTGATGACGCCGCCGTCGCGGATCAGCGCGGCCGGCTCGTCCAGGATGCACTGGCCCAGCAGTTCGGCGCAGCCAAGGGGCGGCTGCAAATCCTCGAAAATAGTGGTCAAAAGAGGTATTTGCGCACTATCCACGGGCGTGAGCAGCTCTGCTTTTTGTAGCGTCAGCTGCAGCGCCACGAGTTCGCGCGGGCGCACCTGGCGCAGCGCGATGCGGGCGGTGATGCGCTCGACGTCGCTGCAGCCCTTGAGTTGGGTGCGCAAGGTTTGCTGCGCGCCGCTGCGCAATTGCGTGATGGCCTCTAAGCGGCTTGCTGCCTGGGCGCGGTCGCGGCGCGGGCTGAGCAGCCAGCTTTTCAGCGCCCGGCTGCCCATGCCGGTGGTGCAGGTGTCCAGCAGCGAGAACAGCGTGGGCGAATCCTCGCCGCGCAGGGTCTGCGTCAGTTCGAGGTTGCGCCGCGTGGCCGGCGGCAGCTCGATCAGCTCGCCCGAACGCACCACCTGCAGGCCCTGCACATGGGGCAGGGCGCGGCCCTGCGTGTGCTCGGCGTAACCCAGCAGCGCCGAGGCGGCGGCGTGCGCTTCATTCAGCCCTTCGGCGTGCCACGAGGCCAGCGAAGCGACCTTGAGCTGGTCCAGCAGGCGCCGCACGCCCAGGGCCGCGTCAAACTGCCAGGCCGGGCGGGCGCTGGCGGCGCAGCGCTGGGTTTGCAGGCGCTGCTCGAACGCGGGCGTGGCATCGACGTTGTAGAGCAGTTCGCTGGGCGCAATCCGGGCCAGCCAGGTTTCCAGCTCGCCGTTGGCGCAATGGGCCAGGTGGATCTCGCCCTGCGTCACGCTGAGCCAGGCCAGGCCGCAGGTGTTGCGCGCGCCCTGGTGCACGGCCAGCAGGATGGATTCGGTCTTGTCGCTCAGCAGTTCGGTGTCGGTCAATGTGCCGGGCGTGACCACGCGCACCACTTTTCGCTCGACCGGCCCCTTGGCCGTCGCCACGTCGCCGACCTGCTCGCAAATCGCCACCGACTCGCCCAGCTTGATGAGCTTGGCCAGGTAGCCTTCGAGCGCGTGAAACGGGATGCCCGCCATGACGACCGGTTCGCCCGCCGACTGGCCGCGTTTGGTCAGGGTGATGTCGAGCAGGCTGGAGGCTTTCTCGGCATCGGCGTAGAAAACCTCATAGAAGTCGCCCATGCGGTAGAACACCAGCGTGTCGGGATACTCGGCCTTGATGGCGTGGTACTGGGTCATCATCGGCGTGTGGGGGGCGGCCCGCACCGGTGCTTCGCCGGGTTTGAGTGTGTCTTTTTGCATTCAGTGTCTTGTCTTCATCTGGCGATGTTTTTGCGGCCTTGTCGCCCATCTTTGAGGCGTGACGGGGCGGGCGCTGCAAAGTCTTCAATTATCGCCACACTGGCGCGCGTCCTGTCGCCCTCGGGCTGTCGGCACGCCGGGCGCTTTGCGTCGCTTCCTATTCATCGCTCAGCCGCGCCGGGCGGTCGTCCACAGCGCCGCCATGACGATGAGCCCGCCGCCCAGCCAGCCCGTGATGCTCAGCCCTTCGCCCAGCCAGAGCACCGCGAACAGCGCGCCGAAGGCCGGCTCGCTGCTCGTCAGCAAGGCGACGCGGCTGGGCGATGTGCGCTGAAGCGCCCAGTTCTGCGCGAAGAAAGCAAACACGGTGCAGCCCAGCACCAGGTAGGCGCTGGTCAGCCAGAAGGCGCTGTCAAGCGGCAGCGGCGGCAGTTCGCCGGGCATCAACAAGGCCAGCAGCAGGCTGCCAAAACCGATCACGCCGGCCTGTACCGCCGTCAATGCCAGGGCTGGGGCGCTGCTGCGCCGGGTCAGCTTGCTGGTCTGGCACACCGTGATGGCGCGCAGCACGGCGGCCGTCAGCATCAAGCCATCGCCCAGGCCGAACTGCCCGGCCAGCCCGCCGCTGAGCAGGGCCGCGCCCAGCAGCGAGATGCCGGCAAACACAAACATCGCCCTGGCCGGCCGGTGGCCCAGCAGCCACCATTCGACAAAAGGCGTGAACACCACGCACAGGCTGATCAAAAACGCGGCGTTGCTGGCCTGCGTGTGCGCGACGCCAAAGGTTTCGCACAGGAAAATGCCCAGCATCAAGGCGCCCAGCGGCAGGCCGGCACGCACCGCATCCATCCTTTGCCGGCCCTTGGCGCGCAGCAGCGCCGGCAGCAGCAGGACAAACGTCAGGATGAAGCGCACGGCCAGAAAGCCCAGCACCGGGTAAAAGGCCAGCGCGCCCTTGGCCACGCCATAGCTGGTGCCCCAGACCACGGCCACCCCGAGCAGCGTCAGGTCGGATAGGCGAAGCAGGCTTCCGGGCTGCGGCAGGGTGAGGGTCGTCATGGCGAAGGCTCGTGATGGGGAACAGGCGGGAATTATTGATTCGACCGCGCAGCGTGATAATCCTGTCAAACAGAACAGAACTTGTGCGCCATGAGCATCAATAACCCACTCGATCATCTGCCCGACATGGCCGTATTTGCCCGCGTGGTGGACGCCGGCAGCTTCTCGGCCGCCGCCCGCCAGCTGGGCATCACGCCCTCGGCGGTCAGCCGGCAGGTGGCGCGGCTCGAAGGCGCGCTGCGGGTGCGCCTGCTGGAGCGAACCACCCGCAAGCTGCGCCTGACCGAGGCCGGCACGGCCGCCTACACCGGCTGCCAGGCCATGGTGGCCGCTGCGCGCGAGGTGCTGGCGCTGAGCGACACGCAGACGGCTACTGCGCGCGGGCTGGTGCGCATCAGCATGCCCAAGGCGTTCGGCCGCCTGGTGGTGCATCCGCTGATGGCGTCCTTTCTGCAGCAATACCCCGAAGTGGATGTGCAGCTCGTCATCACCGACCGCACGGTGGACCTGTTCGAGGAAAGCATCGACCTGGCCATCCGCATCACCGATGCGCCGCCGCCGGGGCTGGCCGGGCGGCCGCTGATGCGGATTCGCCACCTGGCCTGCGCCAGTCCGCAGTATCTGGCGGCGCACGGCACGCCCGGGCATCCGCGCGACCTGGCCCGGCACAGCTGCCTGTACCTGGGCGAAGACGAGCGCGACCGCCACTGGCGGTTCCGGCGCGCCGGGGACGAAGTCACGCTCAGGGTGAGCGGCCGCTACGTGGCCAACCACAGCGAAGTGCGGCTCGAAGGCGCCCTGGCGCACCTGGGCATTGCCAGCCTGCCCGAATTCACCGCCCGCGCCGCCCTGGCCGCAGGCGAACTGGTCACGGTGCTGGACGACTGGGAGCACGCGACCGACTACGCCGGCATGGCCTGGCTGCTGTACCCGCCGAACCGCTTCCTGCCGGCCAGGGTGCGCGTGTGGATTGACCACCTGGTGGCGGGCCTGCTGCCCCAATGACTGACTTAAACGCTGGCTCAAGGACGGATTGCGGCCCGCTTGTCTTCAATGGCAACACCCTTTACTTCCTGCAAGCCACTGGCGGTCTATTTCATCGTCCCGGATCAATGGGGGAGTGCTATAAATAAATGCCATCCCAATAGCTGGAAACAAGGGGTTCACTCGGCATTCAACCCAATGAAAGGGGAGTCGCAATGCGCAGTTCTTTTATATATC
The DNA here is from genome assembly GCF_000015505.1 of Polaromonas naphthalenivorans CJ2. Classification (GTDB taxonomy): domain Bacteria; phylum Pseudomonadota; class Gammaproteobacteria; order Burkholderiales; family Burkholderiaceae_C; genus Polaromonas; species Polaromonas naphthalenivorans. The sequence goes on from NC_008781.1 coordinate 1,450,810, forward strand.
CCATCTTCGGCGCCGCGCTGCTGGTCTGCTCGCAGGCAGGCTTTGCGCAGGAAGCATCGGTCAAGATCACGTCCCCGCTGGAGGGCGCCAAGCTCGATACCATGGCCAAGACCCCGGTTGCCTACGAAGTCATGCCCGGCCCCAAGGGCGACCATGTGCATCTCTACGTGGACAACAAGGAAGCGGCCATCCTGCGCCAGCTCAAGGGCAGCTACACGCTGACCAGCCTGGCGTCCGGCCCGCACGACATCTGCGTCAAGGTCGTGGACAAGGGCCACACGCCCATCGGCGTGGAGCAGTGCGTCAAGGTGAGCGTCAACTAGCCTTCATGCGGTCGCCCTCATGGAGCTGCAAAACCTGAGCTATGCGGCCATCCAGGTGGTGCATAACTTCGGCGCCGTCGCCGTGGTCGGCAGCGCCGCCTGTGCGCTATGGCTGGGGCCGCAGTTCACCGGGATGCGCAAGCTGGCATGGCTGATGCTGGCCGGATGGGCCGCGCAGGCGGCCAGCGGCGGGGCTTTTGGCTTTGTCAGCTGGCTTTATTACGGACGCTTCCCGGACATCCACGGCATCGCGGTTGCCGCGCTGCTGGTCAAGATGGCCTGCGCTGCGGCGGGCTTCGGGCTGGCCGCCACGTATATTTACCGTGGCTCCGGGTGGAGCCCGCGGGCAGGGCAAGCGACTTGGCGCGCGCTCGCCGCGCTGGCCGCGACGGCGCTGACCGCCGCTGCGGTGCTGCGCTGGTTTTCGTGAGGCTCGGGCTTGGTCCCGCTGACCAATTTCATGCCTAAAAATGCCTCTTGCGCATGCCAGATATGCATCTGTTGCTATCAAATATGAAGTAGTTGATGGTTTTTGCGTAACTGTAGCTGCCGCTCGGACGACTCACCCATGCATTAAAAAATGAATGGCCTGGGTTAAATTGCCACAAGGCGCATGTCACGTTGAATCCTGGCTTCAACCAGGGGTTTGTGTCATGAGAATAATCGAAAACACAAAATGTAACATGTCAGACATAATCAAACATGCCTGATTTGAGGCAGCCATGAATGCATGGGTGCCTACTCCGCCTTGGCGGAATAATCCCTGTTTTTCAAGCGGTTGAATCGGCTTGGGATTTTTAAATCAGATTAAAAAAGGTGATTTCCCATTCCCATTCACCGGGCACGAAAAACGGGAATGAATGGCATTGAGGGTGCTGAAAAGTCCTTTGATGCACCGCTTTATTGAGAAGCATAAAAAGACTCGCAGGCGGTATGCAGTAAGTATCAAGCGCTAGTATTTAAATAGCAAGTAGGTGACTTTGGCAGCCACTCGGGCCGATGGCGGATTTCAGCGCGTATCTTCAATAAAGTCCATGCCCATTCGCGTCAGGCTTCACCTCTCAAGACCGCATGCCAAGAGTGGCAAATGGGCAGAGATTCCAGGCGTATAACGGCTACCCAGCTCAATACTGCAGAAGCTCGAAATTCGGCTCCTTGCAGACATAATTAATTACGAAAAGAATTGTAAATTTGTAATCAGGAGCGCCAATTGAACCAATTCAACGGTTATCTCTGGATGGCAGTGTTCGGTACCTTTGGTACGGTTGTCGTTGCTGCATTGCTCTACGCATGGCTTGCCCGGCGTGCACTGCATATTCAGCAATCGATTTTCGCCAACTGGCCGCTGTCCGAACGCCCGCTGGTCAACACCGAGGAATGCCAGGTTTTGCACTGGATGTGCAAAACCTTCCCCATGCATCAGGTCAACATCAAGATTCCGGTCACACGCTTTACCCAGCCTCTTGAACGCAGGCAGGGAGAAAGCCTGCACAAAATACTGGACGGGGTGTACTGCACTTTTACAGTCTGCTCGCCAGACGGACATGTCGTGGGTTGCGCGGACGTCATGGGGGCCAATGGCCTGGCAAGCAGAAACCGGCAGCTCAAGCAAGCCTTGCTGGCCAAGTGCGGCATTGCTTATTGCGTTCTCAAACCCGTCAGTTTGCCGGCGCAAGCCGCGATTCGCAGCGATTTTTTGGGCGAAACCGTTCCCGCCGAACCCGTGTTCAAAATCAAGCCTCGCGAAGAACGCCATCGGGAACTTGAAGAAGCGCTGCTGGCCGAAGCCCGGCTCAAGCTCAGCACGGTGCTAACCCGGCAACGCCGTATCCGCGACAGCGAGTTCGCGCCCCTGGCGGCGAATTCATGCAGCCATGCAGTGGCGCACGCCTCCCAAGGCAGCTTTGAGGAAGTCGATGCCAGCGGCCACGGCATGCTTTCGGGCTGGCAACACAATTCTTTCCTTGCACCGCTGGAAAGCCGGCCCCGCTAGTTTGGTTTTTTCGGATGATGCGGCAATGGCTTCAGACCTGCACGCGGCTGGCCGCCAGCCGCAACTCCCTGGCCATGGCGCAGGCCAGTTGCAGGCGGCGCAGCAGCCAGGGCGTCAGGTCGGCGGCCACCAGCATGTCGGGCCGCTCCAGGTAGGGCTGGCCTGCAATGCTGAAGCTGGCCGGGTTGTCAGCCGGTGTGGCGGGCGCTGTGCTGGAGAGTTCGGCTTCAATGCATTGGGCGGCGCGCTCCAGCGCGGGCGTGGCCAGCGCCAGGTCAAGCTGGCCGCGCCGCAGCAGCAATAAAGACTTGACGGCCGTCAACTGGGCCAGCAACTGGTAGCTGCGCGCCTGCAGCGCTTCGAGCGGCTCCAGCGGCGGGCGCACCTGGCGCGGCTCGGCCAGACTGCGCTGGGTGGCCAGCGTCAGCGCCGACAGGCTGTCGTAGGCTTCGCGGCGCGCCAGCCGCCAGTTCACATCCGAGGTTTGCGACGTGTCCAGCAGCGCCAGCGCCAGTTTGGCATGCTGGCCCTGCGCCTGCATGCTGCGCTTGACCAGGCCCGGGATCTGGCTGCGCTCCCACGACGGCAGCACATAGCTGAACAGCCACGCCAGCAGCGCGCCGAGCAGCGTGTCGGCCAGCCGCTCGCCAATCGCGAACGTGGGCCGCAGGCCGACCAGCAGCAGATGCGCCTGCAGCAGGCCGCTGACCGTGGCTGCAATCGTCGTGTACAGGTAGCGGCGCAGGGCAAACGCATGCGCGATGCCGGTGCTCAGGGCCACCACCAGGAACAGCATTTTGGCGCCCGGATGGGTCATCAGCAGGGCCATCACCAGCAGGCAGCCGAGCACCGTGCCGGCAACGCGCGCATTGCGGCGCTGAACGGTCTGCGCCAGGTTGCCGCGCATCACGACGACGATGGTGATCAATATCCAGTATTCGTGCGTGGCCCACGGCAGGTGCAGCGAGATTGCATAGCCTGCCGCCACCGCCAGCGTGGCCCGCAGCGCATAGCGCAGCGTGGGTGCGCGCCAGCTCAGTTGGCCGAGCAGCGGTTTGCCGCTCCATTGGGTGGTGCCGACGAACAGCTGCCACTGGCTGCGCACCAGACTCAGCTCGGGCGCCACGTCGCCACGCGCCAGCGCCGCGAGCTTGACCGCCTCGTCGTTGATGTGGCCAATGCGATCGGCCATGTTGCGCAGCAAGGCGGGCACATCGGGTGCATCGGTGCGCATGGGCTGGGGCACCAGCGGCGGGCTTGCGGCCGTGCGCGGCGGCAGGGCGCCGGCCAGTTGCGGGCGCAGGTCGGGAATCGGGCGAATCGATGGCTGGCTGCGGCCGAGCAGCAAAGCCATGCCCAGCGCCTGCAACTCGTCAGCGGTGTCGTTCAGGGCCTGATGCAAGGCGGGCAGGTGCGGCGCGGTGGCCTGCTGCTCCAGCAGCACATCGAGGTCCAGGTCGCAGGCCAGCTGGTGGTCGCGCGCCTCCAGCAGGCTCAGCAGCATGGCGGCGTATTGCTGGCGCGGGCGCGTGGTGGGCGACTCCAGCACCACGTTGCGGGTGTCCTGCAGCTGGTCGGCAAAGTTGGCCTGCTGGTCCAGCATGGCTTCGAGCAGCGCCTGGTGGTCGGGCTCGGGGCCAAAGCGCCGGGCCTGGATGCGCAAGATGCTGGCAAAGCTGTGCAGGCATTCGGCCAGCAGCTGCGCCCGGAAGCGCTGGTTGAGCAGGTGCGTGGTCAGCACCGCCCAGAGCAGGTAGAGCCCGGCACCGGTCGCGAACCAGCCGGTGTGCAGCAAGACCTCTTCCAGCGAGTTCATCGGCGGCGCGGCCATCGAGAACAGCATCGAAAACAGCAGCGAAAAGCAGATCGGTCCGCCACGTTTGCCCCAGGCCATCATCATCACGGCCAGAAAGGTGCCGCCCACCAGCACGCTGCCCAGCAGCAGGGCATCCTGGCGCGTCAGCTGCACCAGCATGAACAGCGGCGTGCCCAGCACCGGCGCTGGCAGCACCTGCATGATCTTGCGCCGGCGCGGCGAGGGAACGTCCGGCAGGCTGGTGATGATGACGCCGACCGCCGCACTGGCCGCAGCCGCCAGGCCGGCCGACTCGAACAGGGCCAGCATGATCAGCACCAGGCCAAGCGCGACGCTCAGGCCGTTGGTGACGTACTGGCTCAGGGCCACGCGCAATGCGTTGTGCGCCTTGCCCTGGAGCCGCGTTGACAGTCTGGCAAGAAAGGTCGGGTCAGCAGGATGGCGGTTCATGGTGCGTGGGCCACGCTTTCAAGGGTCGATGGCGCTCAGGCTGGCTGTCCCTTTTGCCGGTGAACAGTTCAGTTGAATGCGCGGGTCAAGCCAGTGTAGCGGCGGTGCGCCTCCCGCATCACCAGGAACCCGTGCCCGGTCTTGGCCTGCAATCGCAGCGCAATCGGCTCTGTATCCGCGAAGACCCTCTGGGGAGTTGGCGAGGATTGGACGTCCTGCGATGCATGGTAAATTCAGTGTTCTTCTGCCGACCGGGCTGGCGACCCTTCATCAAAACTTGCCGTGCCACAAAGTAAACCTGTCGCGCTTGCACAACCTCCCATTCGCCAGCTTGATGGCGTCAAGACGGCAGCACCTGAAAAGGCGGCTGCATGCACCAAGCTTATGGATAACAAGTCGAATGCTTTACTGAACAAGCAGGCCAGCGTGGCTGCCGATGGCAGAGCCCTGCATGAAACCGTCAGGCTCTGCCTGGGCTACCTCGGCCTGGGGCTGATTTGCCTCACGGTGTCGGTCGTGGCCCTTCCGATGCGCATGGCGCTGCCGAGGGTGTTGAGCAAACGGTGGGGCCGCCAGCTGGTCGGCGCGACATTTCGCGTCTATCTGCGTTTTTTAAGCGTCATGGGCGCCTGCCGCTTCGACTTGACGGCCCTCGACAGCCTGCAGGGCGCCCCGGCCATGATCATCGCGCCCAACCATCCGTCATTGCTCGATGCCCTCATGATCCTGTCGCGTCTTCCTGGCGCGGTCTGCATCATGAAGGCCGATATCGTGAACAGCCCTTTTTTTGGTGCCGGCTCCCGGCTGGTCGGCTACATCCGCAACACGCCGCTTCGCACCATGGTGCAATTGGCAATCGCCGATTTGCACCAGGGCAGCCATCTGCTGCTGTTTCCCGAAGGCACGCGCACCAGCCGCTTTCCCGTGGGTGCCATGCAGGGCACCACGGGGCTGATTGCCAAGCATGCCGGCGTTGCGGTGCAGACGGTTTTCATTGAAACCGATTCGGGTTTTCTGGGCAAAGGCTGGTCCGTGTGGCGGACCCCCAAAATGCCGATTACTTACCGCATCCGGCTTGGCAAGCGCTTTGATCCGCCGCAGAACACGGCGCTTTTTGTCAGTGAGCTGGAGCAGTATTTCCAGGCCGAGCTGGCGCATGCGCAATTGCCGGACTTTCCCGTGTCGCCTGCGTCTTGAGGCGGTTTGTTTTATGTTTAGCCCGGATTACCTCGCGATGAATGCTTGCCCTTCCGGCATTTCACAGACCCATCTGGTGCTGATTCCGAGCTACAACCCCGGCCCCAAGGTCTATGAGACGGTGCGTTCGGCCCGCGCGCAATGGACGCCTGTCTGGGTGGTGGTGGACGGCAGCACCGACGGCAGCGCCGAAGGCCTGCAGGCGATGGCGGCGCACGATGACGGCCTGCGCGTTCTGGTGCTGCCGCGCAACGTCGGCAAGGGTGCTGCCGTGCTGCACGGGCTGGACCTGGCCGCAGCAGAGGGTTTCACGCATGTGCTGACCATGGATTCCGATGGCCAGCACCCGGCCTACCTGATTCCCGATTTCATGGCTGCGTCAAGCGCCCGGCCCGCCGACATGGTGCTGGGCGTGCCGGTGTTCGCCGCCGATGCGCCACGCCTTCGGGTCAACGGGCGCAAGGTGTCGAACTGGTGGGCGAATCTGGAAACGCTCTGGGCGGGCATTGGCGATTCGCTGTTCGGATTTCGCGTCTATCCGATTGCGCCGCTGCGGCGCGTCATGCAGGGCCAGCGCTGGATGCGCCGCTTCGATTTCGACCCTGAAGCCGTCGTGCGCATGTGCTGGCTGGGCGTCAAGCCACTGAATCTGCCTGCGGTGGTGCGCTACTTCCGTGCCGATGAAGGCGGCGTTTCGCATTTCAACTACCTGCGCGACAACCTCTTGCTGACCTGGATGCACAGCCGCCTGTTCGTAGGCTTTTTGCTGCGTTTGCCGCTGTTGCTGGCGCGGCGCCTTGCACGCAGTGAAAAGCGTGGGGGCTAAATCATCCCGCCATTGATGGAAATCACCTGTCCGCTGATGTAGGCTGACTTTTCTGATGCCAGGAAACTGACCAGGTCGGCGACTTCCTCGGGCTGGCCGGGGCGCTTCATCGGCACCAACTGGGCAATGGCGGCTGGATCAAAGCTGCCCCGGCTCATCGGCGTGGCAATGATGCCGGGCGCCACGGCGTTGACGGTGATGCCTCGGCTGGCCACTTCCAGCGCCAGCGACTTGGTGGCCGAATGCAGCGCGCCCTTGGCGGCCGAATAGTTCACCTGGCCCCGGTTGCCGGCCACGGCCGCCACCGACGTGATGGTGATGATGCGGCCCCAGCGGGTGCGGATCATCGGCATCATCAAGGGCTGGGTGACATGAAAAAAGCCATTCAAGGACACGTCAATCACCTGCTGCCATTGCCTGAGCTGCATGCCCGGAAAAACCGCGTCGTCGTGAATGCCGGCATTGTTCACCAGCACCTGGATTGGGCCGTCCGCCAGCAGCAACTCCAGCGCGGCGGCAGTGGCCGCTGCATCGGTCACGTCGAAGGCCCGTGCCTGCGCATGGCCGCCAGCGACCCGGATTTGAGCGACCAGGGTCTGGGCAGCTTCCAGGCTGCGGTTGGCATGCACGATGACGTGAAAGCCGTCGGCGGCCAACTGCCGGCAGATGGCCGAGCCGATGCCGCCACTGCCGCCAGTGACCAGGGCACGCTTGCGAGGGCTGGTTTGATTCATAAGGGGTGAACCGGAAGTGGCAAGGCTGGCGGGTTTGAGCGGCCCGGCAGCGCCAGGTTAGCGGCATTGAGCACGACCACGGCGCGCCCCGAAAGCAGCAGCACCGGCCCGCCGTGAACCGTGAAGCTGTAAAGAATCGTGCTGGCGTCGCCGCTCATGCGTTCGGCCCGGATGAGGAGGGTTGTGCCCAGGTCATCGAGCCTTTCGACATGCAGCATCACGCTGCGCACACTGGCCAGGTAGCCGATCTGCGGGCCATGCCGTGCCTCGCCGGCGCTGGCTTCGGCGATCAGCGCGCCATGCACGGCCATGGCCTGCGCGGCGTATTCAATGCCGCATGCGGCGCCCAGCCGTCCGTGCGAGCGCAAGGGATTGTCGGGCGAAAGGTGGCTGGTGGCCTCGCAGCTGATCTGGCCCGTGTCCCAACTGGTTACGCGGTCGAGCAGGCACATGCTTCCCTGATGGGGTATGCGCCGTGCAATATCGTCGTGCTGCAGCATGCAAGGAACGGCCGAAGGCATCAGCGGCATGGCGCAACCTGCACGGCCAGTTGCAGGTTGTCGAGGTAGTCGAGCACGACCTCGCCCTGGCTTTGGAGCGCAACACTGCGCAGCAGCGGCAAGCCGCGTGCGGCCGGAATGCTTTTGCGCAATTGTTCGAGGGCCGCATCGGCCAGGCCGTCTGCCGCCACACTGGTAAAGCAGGTGGCGGGCACCAGGCTCCAGTGGGCCAGGCTGCGTTCGCTGCGCCGGGGCGCCAGCACCAGGGCGATGCCAAAGGTGTCGGGCAGGGGCCGCACGCTGCGCAGCGGCTCCGGATAGTCGGTGTCGTAAGCGATAAGCAGCACCGCCGTCTGTTCCACCGCGACTTGCGTCATCGCTTCGAGCAGGCCGGCCGAAAAGCTGGCGTCATGCGCGCAGAGCACCGACGAGGAGGCCATGGACGCGCTTGAAATGCTCCAGTAGCCTGACGAGGCGTTATGCACCGAGTTGTGAAAACGGGTCGGCGATATCAGCCGGTCGCTGGAGGCCAGCGCACTGCAGATTTCATGGCAATTGATGGCGTCACCGCTGGACGATGAAAACACCGAAGGCAGCAAGCTGGCCTGCAGGCCGGATGCGGTCACCGCTTCCTGGCCGATGGCCAGCGAAACCCTGACCACGGCGCCAGCGCGGCGGCGCTCGGCCGGAGGAAGCGCCATGGGCAGCGGCAAGATGCTTCGTGCGGTTTGGTAAGGCAAGCTTCCCTGAAGCTGCGTGCGGCCCTGGTCCCAGCCGGACAGGCCGGGTCCCAGCAGGCCAATGCCTTCGACAAAAACAGTGAGGGAGGGTGCGGGAGTTGCGAAGTGCGGCGTCATCTGTTTGCCTTGACCATTGCGCGTTAACCCGTTAACCGGCGCGGCCGAAAACCAGGCTGCAATTGGTGCCGCCGAAACCGAAGGAATTGCTCAGCACGCGGCTGACGGCCTGTTCGCGGTTTTCCCGCAGGTAGTTGAGGTGCAGCGCCGGATCAAGCTGCTGCGTGTTCAGGCCCCCCGGCAGCAAACCGTGCTGCAGCGCCAGCGCGCAGACCACCGCTTCCAGTCCGCCCGCCGCGCCCAGCGTGTGGCCGGTAGCGCCTTTGGTGGAGCTGCAGGGCGTGTTGGCGCCGAACAGCGCGCTGACGGCCTTGGCTTCGGCCGCATCGTTGCTCGGCGTGGCGGTGCCATGCAGGTTGATGTAATCAATGTCGTTTGGGCCGAGGCCGGCCATCTTGAGCGCAGCCTGCATCGCCAGGCGCGCGCCCAGGCCGTCGGGATGGGGTGAGGACATGTGGTGCGCATCGCTGGATTCGCCCACTCCCAGCAGCAGCACGGCATTTTTATCGAGCTGCTCGGGCAGCCGCTCCAGCAGGGCAAAAGCGGCGGCTTCACCGATGGAAATGCCATCGCGGCCGGCGTCGAACGGACGGCAGGGCCGCGTGGAAATCAGGCCCAGGGAATTAAAGCCATACAGCGTGGTCAGGCACAGCGAATCGACCCCGCCCACCACGGCTGCGTCGATCAGTCCCGCCGCCAGCATGCGGCGCGCCGAGGCAAACACCTTGGCGCTGGAGGAGCAGGCCGATGACACCACGGCGGCCGGGCCGCTCAGGCCCAAATAATGGCGCGTGAAATCGGCGACCGAGAAGGTGTTGTGCGTGCTGGCGTAAGCGAAATCGGCCGGAAATGCACCGCTGGCCGGATCAAGCCGGCGGTAAGCCAGTTCGGTTTGAAGAATGCCGGAGGTGCTGGTGCCGATGAAGACGCCGACGCGTTGGGCGCCATATTTTTGGGCGGCGGCCGCCACGGCTTCGGAAAAACCGTCCTGCCGCAAGCCGAGCAAGGCCAGCCGGTTGTTGCGGCAATCAAATCGGGCCAAGTGCAAAGGAAGCCGCACCGCATCAACGCCTGGGACTTCAGCGGTAAACGTCGGCAGGTCCACCGTGTCGAAGGTGCATGGCAGCAAGCCGCCACGCTGCTGGCGCAGCGCCGCCAGCGACGGTTGCAGGCCGATGCCGAGGCCGCTGGTCGCGGTGTAATGGGAGAGCCAGAGCGGGTACAGGGGGAACCAATCCAGATAGAAAAGAAAAGGGCGCTACTTTAGCAAATGCAGGGCGGGGTCTGCAGCAAGGGGCAAGCCCGCCTTGGCCGCGACTTCGGTGCGCGCGCGGTGGCGCAAGGACAGCCAGGCCGCGAGCCCGCCGAGCAGCAGGCCGGCTTCGATGTCCACGGCCACATGCTGGCGTGTGGCCAAGGTGGAATAGACGATGGCGCCGCACCAGACACCGTTGATCAGCAGCGGCCACCACGGGCTGCCCAGGCGGCGCAGCAGGTAATGCAGCCAGACAGCCGAGAAAAAGGCGGTGGCCACATGCAGGGACGGGCAGGCATTGCCCGACGCATCCATGTTTTTCAGGAAAAGCATCTGCGGGTAGCGGCTCCAGTCGATGTCGGCGGCCGGCGCGGCCGTGGGCCAGACATAGAAAATGGCCAGCCCCGCCAGACAGGTCAATCCCATCGCCATGCCGTAGCCGTAGAGTTCTTGCCGCGTGGCCAGCAATGCGGGCGGCAGCGACACATAGACCCACAGCGACAAATACACCGGCAGGGCCATCGGCTCAAAGCCGATCAGGCTGTCCAGCCAGGTTCTGGGCATCACCGTGATGGGATGGGCGGGGTGCTTGAGCAGGTAGAAATAGGCGCCGAAAAACAGGCTGATGAACAGCGTCGTGCCGATGCTTTTCACATAAAAATGCCGGGGAATGACCTCGGCCGCCTGCCGATACCACGGGGCATGGATTGCCGGGTGGGTTCTCAAGAGACGGCCTGCCGCAAGGTCACCGTGCGCAGCCGGGCCGCTGCGGCGCGTTCCAGCAGCGCCGGCAGCACGTCGAGAATCACCGGGGTGCCGCTGGCGGTACGGGCCGCATTGCCGTCATGCAGCAGCAAAATGGCGCCGGCCCGCAAGCCCGGCAATAACTTGTCCCTGACGCGTTCGGCATCCTTGATGCGGGTATCGAAGCCGCGCGCTGACCAGCTGGCCAGGGTCAGCCCCAGTTGATGCAGAACCGGGTCCAGGAAAGGGTTGCGCAGGCCCGCCGGCGCCCGGAAAAACAGCGGGCGCTGGCCGCAAACCCGGGTCAGCGTGTCCTGGGCCGCCTGTATTTCACGCCGCATGCCACGCGGGCCCGTCAGGGAAAAATGATGGCGATGGTGCTGGCTGTGGTTCTCGATGGCATGGCCGCGACGGATGATTTCCCGGCACAGTTCCGGGTAACGAACGGCCTTTTCGCCGATGCAAAAAAAGGTCGCCCGGGCGCCATAGCGTTCCAGCAGATCGAGCACCTGCGGGGTGACTGCGGGGTCGGGGCCGTCGTCGATGGTCAGGGCGATTTCATTCCTGGCCGTGGCGGCGGCCGGCAGGCGCGTCCAGTTCGGGCCCAGCCAGTGGCTGCGCGGCCACAGGCCGATGGCCGCGATCAGCAGGTGATTGACGGCCACGGCACCCAGCGCCCAGCGCCACTGTCCGGGGTTCAGCATGATGGCGGCCACGGCCAGCCCATGCAGGGCGACAGAGGCGCGCAGGAAAAGCCCTGGTTGCCAGCGTGCATCAAGCATCGGCTTGCCGGGCAAAAATAGCCGAATACAGCAGTGCCAGGATGACGCCCGGCGCCACCGTGGCGCCCATGGCCTGCAGGATGGACACCTTGGAAAACGCCAGCAGGCCAAAACCTGCGACCGTGGTCAGGTTGGCAAACAGCATCGAGACCAGGGTGCGGGGCGAGAGCGGGACGCCCGGATCGGGGCGGTCAAAAAATAGGGCGTAGTTCGATCCCACCGCGACCACCAGCAGCAAGCCCACCAGATGCAGAATGATCAGTGGCTGGCCCAGCAGGGCCAATCCGGCCGTGACGGTGATCACCGCAGCGACCAGCGGCGCAATGACCCGGAGCACGCGCATCGGCGAGCGGAACACCAGCAGCAGCAAGCCGGCAATGGCGGCCACGCCGCTGAGCGACAGCAGCACGGCTTCATGCAGGTAGCCGGAATACAGGCGGTCCGATTCGGCTTTCATGTCCACCAGCAGGACATCTGCCAGAGGGCTTGCGCTCAAGGCCGCGCGAATGCGGGCCGCGTTGATGCTGCCGCCCTCGGTCGCGGTCAGCGGCAGCAAGGCGCGCCATTGCTGGTTTTTTTCAATCAGCAAGGCATCAATCGCCATGGCCATGGATGTTTTTTCAAGGTCGGCGGCCTGCAGCAAGGGCTGGCTGCGGGCAGCTTCGACATCGGCCAGAAACGGCTTGAACACGGGCGCGCTGACCGGCAAACCCTGCACCGCCTGGGCCAGGCGCGCTTCGAGCACGGCGGGCGGGGGCAGGCTGGCCTGGCGCGCCAGTTGCGTCTGGGTGCTGGGCAGGTAGCGGCTGGGGCTCTCGAATCCGGCCAGTTCGCCCTGATCGACCTGCGTTTGCAGCACTTGGGCAACCTGCTCGGACGAACGCAGGACGGCTTCCCGGCTGGTGCCGGCAACCACCACCAGATAGCGCACATCGGGCGCGCCCATATCGGCGCGCAAGCGCTCGTCAAGCGCGACATCGGCCTGCGACACCGGACTGAGTGAAGATATCTTGTCGTTCAACAGGCTGTTGCGCTGGGCGGCCAGGATGCCGCAGGCCAGCAGCAGCACCATGACCGCCGGCCAGCGCAGTGCCGGGGCGCGGCGCGCCAGCCGGGCCAGCAGCCGGCCGATGGCCGAGACATCATGGATGCGGAATTTTTCCGGCAGCAGATGCGGCAGCACAAAACGGGTCACCAGGGCGGCGGCGACCAGCCCGGCAATCGAATACAGGCCCAGTTGCGCCAAGCCCGGAAAACCCGACAGCAGCAGGGACGCGAAACCGACGATGGACGTCAGCACGCCGAGCCGGATGGTGGGCCAGAAGCGCTTGACCCAGTCCTGCTGCTTGTCCGCGCCTTCTTCGGATTGCACGAACAGGTAGATGGAATAGTCCACCGCTTCGCCGATCAGGGCAGTGCCGAATCCCAGGGTGATGCCATGCACCGACCCAAACCCCAGGCTGACGGCGGCAATGCCGGCCAGCGCGCCGCTGATGACCGGCAAGTAACCCAATGCCAGCGCGCTGAACGAGCGGTACACCAGCAGCAGCAGCGCCGCAATCAGCACCACGCTGATGAGCGACAGGCGGCTGACCTGGCTTTTGATGGTGTCGCGCGAGGTGACTGAAAACACGCCGGGGCCGGTCATCACCAGCCTGGCCGCCGCCGTGCCGCCGGCTGCAGTGTCAAACGCCTGCTGGATGGCGGCCATGGCGGCTTGCTGGGCATCGGTGTCGGAGCCTGCCGCGCGTGTCTGCAGCAGCAGCAGGGCGCGCGCGCCATCGCGCGCGGCCCAGGCGCCGTCCACCAGGTGCGGCCGGCTGCCGCTGTTGAGCTGCTCCAGCAAGCGCACCATTTCGCCGGTCGGGTCGCGCGGCAGCAAGCCCTTGGCCAGCAGCCCGGCCGGCGAGGCGAGCAGGTCGATGCTGTCGCCGAGGGCGGCATGCAGGCCGTCGGCGCTGAATCGCGCGGGCGTCACGGCAGGGCTCAGCAGGTAACGGTGGTTGAACAGGAAGGCCTGGTCGTGCCCGGTGTTCACCGGCTCGCCATTGTTGACGCTGGCAAAAGCAGGGTCGGCACGCAGGCGCAGGGCAATCTGTCTGGAAAGCCCGGCCCGGGTAGGTGCGTCGGCGCCTTCAATGCCCACGAGGATCAGGCGCGACGCCAGTCCGTCGCGCAGTTGGTCCATCAGCAATTGCTGCTCGGGCGTGGGCGTGCGCGGCAGGAATGCCGACAGGTCGGTGGTGAATGTCGTGCGGCTGATGATGGCGCCGCAGCCCAGCAAAAACGCCAGCCACAGCGCAATCGCCGTCATGCCGCGGCGGCGCATCGACTTCATCACGGCGTCGCCAGCTTGTCGATGTTCATCACGGAGCGGTCGCCATCGGCCTGGGTGATTTCAATGCTGCGCACCTGATCGCGCATGCCGGCAATCGTGATGCGCTGGATGACGGCCTGCATTTTTTCATCCAGCGGCAGCAGTTGCAGGCTCCAGCGTTCGGCACTGCCCTCCAGGCTCAGCCGGTAGCTGCGTTCCAGCGCCTTGCGGTCGCCGGCCAGCGTGCCGCGAATGCTGTCAATGAAGGCCGCCAGTTCCGGGTAGGCCTGCAGCTGGAGGCGGTGCTTTTGGCGTCCGCGTTCGATGAGCAGTTCATCGCCGTTCACAACCATGGATTCGGGCTTGGGCTTGAGCGTGCGTTTCTCCAGCCCGTCCGGCGCGGTGTAGAGCAGCTCGCCGGAGGATTCGACGGGCCTGTCGAGAACGGCGATGTATTTTTTTTCGACAAAGCTGGCATGGCCGGACTTGTTCTGCGCCAGCGAGTCCATCAGCTGCTGCAAGTCCCAGGCCGCGAAGGCTGCCGGGCTGAACGCAGCCAGTGCCAGGCCTATCGTCAATGCCGCCAGGGCTGAAGCGAGGCCTTGCGCGGCGCGGCGCGGCAAGCCTGTGGCAAAGGCCGGAAGTTGGGGCAGTTCAGGAAAAAGCGTCATGGATCAGGTGGTTTCTGCGGAGGAGGTGGTTTTTCGTGGCAATGGCGGCGCGGCTGCCTGCCAGAAGTCAAAAAAGTTGAACCAGTTGTAGGGCGCGCTGCGGCAGTACTGCTCCATCAGTGCAGCATAACGGGTCATGGCCGCCTCCACCGCCAGCGTCCGGCCGCGCGGCGGCAAGGCTGAGAAATCGGCAAGCGTTTCAAAGTGGATGTCGTAGCGGTTGCCGCCCCGGTACAGGCCGGTCATGAACAACACCGGGCGTTTCATGATGGCCGCCATGCGAAAAGGGCCGAGCGGCAGTTCGGCCGGATCGCCGAGGAAATTGAGGGGGCGGGTGTCATCGTTGCCCAATGAGCGGTCTCCCAGCATGCCGACGATGGTGCCTTGCGCCAGCAGTTCATGGGCCTGGATCATCGAGCCGATGTGGCCGAGGGCGATGATGTCCTGCTGCGCATTCGGGTTGATGGCGCTGAGCGTCGCGTTGATCTTGCGGGCGTTTTCCTCGTACATCATCATGGCCACGCGCAGGCCGGGCCGCTTGCGGCCGAGTGCCCGCAGCACCTCGAAGCTTCCCAGGTGCGCGCCGATCAGAAAAAGGCCCTGGCCGTCGGCCAGAACATCGTCCACCAGAGCCTGGTTGTGAACGCGGATATCGAACAGGTCGAAGCGGTCGTTGAGCAAATAAATCCGGTCATGAATAGTCGATGCAAAACTGAAAAAATGCCGGAACAGATGCCGCCACCCGACGGCGGCGTTTGACGGCAGCTTGAGCACGCGGCGCAAATAAAGGCGCGACATGCGGCGGGCCGCCGGCGCAAACGCCAGGAAGTAGGCGGCGATGGCGTACAGCACAACGCGGCTGGCACCGCGCCCCAGCCGCAGCGACAGCCAGGTCATCACGCGCAGCATGAACAGGCTGCTGCGCTCGGGATTTTTCTGCCATTGCGCGCTGGCCGGCGCTGCGGCATGGCGCGCCGGCTTCATGGCGCCAGCGGCAACACCAGCGTGCCCGTGGCTATTTTTCGGCTGCCGCATGCAATGTCAAAGCGCACGCTGCCCGAGGCGGAAGGGGTCCAGGACAGGTTCAGGGTTTCGCCCGGACCGACCGGGCTGAGAAATTTGGCTGAACTGATCTGGCAACCGGCGGGGCCGGACGCGCCGAGCGCTTGTGACACGGCATGGACGGCGGCGTCAAGCAGCAGCACGCCGGGCAGGATAGCCATTCCGGGGAAATGCCCGGCGAAGGCCGGATGGTCCGCTGCGATGAACAGCGTGGTTTCGCCGCTCATGGCTTGTCCCTTTTGCGGTGCTGACGCGCCAGCGTTTCCAGCGCGCTGCGCGGTAATTTTCCGGTGCTGTTGCGCGGCAGCGACTCCAGCAACACCAGCGGCCGGGGCATGAACATGGCGTCAATCCGCTCGCGCAGCGCCGTCCGCAGCTGGGCCGGCGTCAGGCCGGGGGCGACCACGAAGGCGCTCAAGCGCGTGACGTGGCCGCCGTCGCCCTCATCGGGCATGAAAAACGCCCCATCGACCACGCCGGGAATGGCATTGAGCTGATGGTTCAGGTAGCCGAGCGAACTGCGCTTGCCGGCGATGTTGATCAGGTCGGCGGTGCGGCCGTGCAAAAGAAAGCGTTCGGCATCCAGCAGTTCCAGCTCATCGCCCAGCGGCATGGCCTGCGCCAGATGCCCGCCCGAAGCCCAGACGCGGCCTTCCAGGGCGCTGAGCGTGATGCTCGGGAACAGCGTCCATTCAAAGGTTTGCGTGGTCCGCCGGGATGCGATCTGGCCGGTTTCGGTCGAACCGTAGATTTCCAGCAGCGGCGCCTTCAGACCCGCCTCTGCCGCCAGGGCCAGCTGGGGCGGCAGCGGCGCCGTTGCCGTCAGCACCAGGTCGGCCACGGGCAGGTCCAGGCCCGCGGCCAGCAAGACCTTCAAATGCACCGGCGTCGTCACCAACAGGCGGGGATGCGCCGCCGCCGCCAGCGCCGTGCAGATGTCAGCCGGGTAAAACGGATGCGCCGCGCTCATGATGGCACCGCTTTGCAGGGGGAGCAGCACCGAAGACTCCAGCCCAAACATATGCTGCGGCGGCACCGTGGCCACGATGCTGTGGCGCCGTCCGTCCAGCAGGCCCAGGCGGGCGGCTTCGGCGCGCACGCTCAGCACCAGCTCGCCCCAGCTTTTTCGGTGCGCCACGGGCAGGCCGGTCGAGCCGGAGGTGAACAGGATGGCGGCCGTTTGCGATGCCGGAATCGTGGGAATGTCGCAGAAGCCGGTTTGCGCGTCAGCCGGTGCGCGGGCTGGCACGGCATCTGCCCAGGCGAACTGTGGCAGGGCTATGGCCATGGCCTGGTCCGTCAGGCAAAACACATCCGGCGCAAAGCTTTTGACCTGGCGCATCATCTCCGGCGTGAGCGTGGGCGGCAGCAGGCTGATCTTGCCGGCCAGCAAGGCGGCGGCCAGGCCGACGGCAAAGCGGTAGCGGTCGGTGCAGACATTCAGCACATGCCGGCCGGCCGGCCATGCGGCGGCAAGCTGCCTGACATCGGCCAGGAAATGCGCCACGGTGATGGGCTGGTCATGGCCGCAGGCGATCAGGTCTTCAGCCTGCGCGTGCGTGACGAGAGGAAAGGCGGTCATGGCTGCTTGCAAGGCGCTGCAGTGCCTTTTGAGGAAGCCTGCCGGTAGGCCCGAATCGCCTCCAGCGGCCCGGCCCGGTCTGCGGCTGGCAGGACATGGCAGCGTGCCGCATATTCCCCCGCGAACATCAGCACCAGCAAGGGAATGCCCAGCAGATAGGCAAACGCCGACCAGACCTGGACAGGAGCCAGCCAGAACAGCAACACGGAAAGCCCTGCGATGCCGCCGAAATACAGCGTCCAGGCCCAGGTGGCGGCGCGGGTGTAAGCCCTGAGCGCAGGGGAAAGGGTGCCCTGCAGCAGGCTGGCAAAACGCGAGATCATCGGCGTTTCGCCGTGGCGCAGGGTCAGGCCGAAACTGGCGCACAGCAGCGAATAGGTGCCGGCATGCTCCAGCAAAAACACCCAGTTGTAATGGGTGATCAGCCAGTCCCTGCTAACGTAGAGCAAAGCGCAAGCCGCCAGCCAGAGTGGCAGCATGACCCCGCGCCGGTCCGAGCGCCATGCCATCAGGAATGCCAGCCCGAGCATGGGCGCGACGGCGACCACGGCGCCCCAGAGATCATGCGTTGCCGAGGTGGCGCTCAGATGGGAAAGCAGTGCGTAGCCAACGGCCAGAACGCCGATGAATCCCCAACGACAGGCTTGCCCCAAACGTGTCGCCAGCGAGGTGCTCACTGGGTCCGGTGGGCCGCGATATGGTTGCCCAGGCTGCGCAGCGAATGAAAAATCGCGTGGTTGTCTTCCTGGTCCGCGCGCAATTGCAGGCCGTAGCGTTTGGAAACCACCAGCGCGATTTCAAGGATGTCGATGGAATCCAGGCCCAGTCCGTCGCCATACAGGGGCTCGTCAGCCTGCACGTCGGCTGCGGCAACTTCCAGGTTCAAGGCGCTCACGACCAGTTCGGCGACTTCAAGCAGCAGGGCCGCATCTGCCGGTGTGGACGAAGCCTGGAGGGTGGGTTCGGACATAAAAAGGATCAATCAAGAGGGATGAATGGCGGATTGCCCATCTCCGGCGCAGGCACGCCGGAGATGCGGATTTTAAAAGCCGGCCTAGAAGGGCGCGTCAGGCGTGATGGTATCGGGGGCCACCGGGGGCCTGATTCTTTTGGCTTTGAGCGTGGGTTTTTCACTCACGGCGGGGCTGGTTGTTTCGCTGCCGTCGGTGCTTTCGTCCGCGCTGGCTTCAGTCCTTGAATCCTGCAGGGCCTGGCGCACCGTGGCCTTGTCGCCGGCGCCGGCAAACTTGCTGTACTTGCCCAGCGTACCGACCAGCTGGCCGTAGATGCGCGGGTTGCCGGCAACGCATTCGCCGTGGTCGATGAAGTCGGCCTCGCCGGTGAAGTTGCCGATCAGCCCGCCCGCTTCGGTGATCAGGAGCGAACCCGCCGCCACGTCCCAGGGCAGCAGGCCGGTTTCAAAAAAGCCGTCGGTGAAGCCGGCCGCGACGTGCGCCAGGTCCAGCGCCGCCGCGCCCGGGCGGCGCACGCCGGCGCACTGGCTCATGACTTCGCCGAGCATGTTCAGGTAGGGCTTGAGCTTGTCGCCGGGGCGGTAGGGAAAGCCGGTCGAAATCAGGCATTCCTGCAGGCGGGTGCGCTTGCCCACGCGGATGCGGCGGTCGTTGACGTAGGCGCCCCGGCCCTTGCTGGCGCTGTAGATATCGTTGCGGGTCGGGTCATAGACCACCGCCTGCTCGATCTTGCCGCGCACCGACAGCGCGATGCTGACGCAGTAAAACGGAAAGCCGTGGATGAAGTTGGTGGTGCCGTCCAGCGGGTCGATGATCCAGACGAATTCGGAGTCCTTCGCGCCATGCTCGCTGCCCGATTCCTCGGCCAGGATGCCGTGGCCGGGGTAGGCCGTCAGCAGGGTTTCGATGATCGCGGCTTCGGCGGCCTGATCGACTTCGGTGACGAAATCGTTGGTCTGCTTGAGCGAAACGCGAACTGCTTCAACGTCAAGTGCGGCGCGGTTGATGAGGGCGCCGGCGGCGCGCGCAGCCTTGACGGCCACATTGAGCATGGG
The DNA here is from genome assembly GCF_000015505.1 of Polaromonas naphthalenivorans CJ2. GTDB lineage: Bacteria > Pseudomonadota > Gammaproteobacteria > Burkholderiales > Burkholderiaceae_C > Polaromonas > Polaromonas naphthalenivorans. The sequence continues at coordinate 1,469,948 of NC_008781.1, forward strand.
ATGTAGATTGCTGGACATAGAGGTTAAGAAAGAGCGGGCAGGAACTGCAAAACCGCGAACCGAGAACTGGAAACCAGCGGTGGCGGGGAGGCGACAATATCGGATTTTACCGGCTTCGCCCGTCCCGGCCGCAATTACCTTGAGCGCCAGGGTTTTCGGCTGCGGCGCTGGACCCCTTTTTATTCCCATGAAAACCCGCTTCATCCTGATCAACACCAGCCACGCCGGCAATGTGGGCGCCACCGCCCGCGCCATGAAAACCATGGGCTTCGACGACCTGGTGCTGGTCGCGCCGCGCTGGGCCAATGTGCTGCGGCGCGAGGAAACCATCCAGCGGGCCAGCGGCGCGCTCGACGTTTTGAACAATGCGCGGATTGTCGAGACGCTCGACGAGGCGCTCGACGGCATGGCGCATCTGTGCGCCACGGCCATGACGCCGCGCGATTTTGGCCCGCCGACGCGGGCGCCGCGCGCGCATTTCGCCGAGTTGCTGGGGCGAAGCGAGGCGCTATTAAAACAGGAGCTGGGTACGCCCGTCCATCCTGCGCAAAGGCCCGATTCGGTTGCTTTTTTGTTCGGCTCCGAGCGCTTTGGCATGCAGAACGAGGATGTCTATCGCTGCCATGTCGCCCTGAGCATTCCGACCGACCCGAAGTTCGGCTCGCTCAACCTGGGCGCGGCGGTGCAGCTGATTGCCTACGACTGGCGCGAAGCCCTGGGCGGCTTCGGCATTCAGGCGGCGATTGAAGAACCCCGTCTGGCCGACGCCGCCGCCGTGAGCGGCATGCTCAAGCACTGGGAAGAAGCGCTTGTCGATATCGGCTTTCTCGACCCGGCATCGCCCAAGAAGCTCATGCCGCGCCTGAACCAGCTGTTCAACCGCGCGCAGCTCAGCCCCGAGGAAATCCACATCCTGCGCGGCGTGGCCAAGGCCATGATGCGGCATGCGCCCGATAAAGCCTTGCCGGCGGCGGACAAGCCGCCCGCGCCAGCGGATACGCCGACCAGCGCCTAAACTCCCGTCATGTTTTCCAGACTCCGCTCCGACATCCAGTGCATCCTTGAACGCGACCCGGCCGCCCGCACCCGCTGGGAGGTGCTGACCTGCTACCCCGGCGTGCATGCCGTCATCCTGCACCGCTGGGCGCACGCGTGCTGGACGCATGGCTTCAAATGGCTGGGCCGGTTCATCTCGCATCTGGCGCGCTGGTTGACGGGTATCGAAATCCACCCCGGCGCCAAAATTGGCGAACGCGTGTTTTTCGACCATGCGATGGGCGTGGTCGTCGGCGAAACCGCTGAAATCGGCGACGGCTGCACGATTTACCAGGGTGTCACGCTGGGCGGCACCGCGCTCTACAAAGGCACCAAGCGCCACCCGACGCTGGGAAAGAACGTGGTGGTCGGTGCCGGTGCGCAGGTGCTGGGCGGCTTCACCGTCGGCGACGGCGCCAAGATCGGCTCGAACGCCGTGGTGGTCAAGCCGGTGCCGGCCGGCGCCACGGCCGTGGGCAACCCAGCCCGGGTGATCCAGGCCGGCGCCGATGTCAAGCGCGAGCAGGTCGCCAGCCAGATGGGGTTTTCAGCCTACGGCGTGACGCAGAACGACGACCCGCTGAGCCAGGCCCTGCGCGGGCTGATCGACAACGCCTCCGGCCAGGAGCACCAGATTGCGCTGCTCTGGCAGGCGATTGAAAAGCTGTCCCATCCGAAAAGCCCCGGTCCGCAGGATTGCGTTCCCAAGGATGCCGCGCTGCAGGAGAACTTTGAAGCCGACAAGCTCAATCAACTGGTGGGCAAGTAGCTGTAGCGATAGCAGTTGTGTTTTATTGCTATTGTTTTAATAGCTGCTTGCGACCGTCCAGTATGCGCAAAAGCACTATTTCATGCTTGTTTTAGCGCCCGGATCGCATTCTTGGGCCGGAACGCCTTGCACACCTCGTCGCGGGTTTCGATATAAGGCCCGCCGATCAGGTCGATGCAGTAGGGCACGGCGGCAAAAATGCCGGGCACCAGCGATTCGCCCGCCTCGTTTTTCAGGCCTTCGAGCGTCTCGGCAATTGCCTTGGGCTGGCCGGGCAGGTTCAGGATCAAGCTCTGGCCGCGAATCACCGCGACCTGGCGCGACAGGATGGCCGTCGACACGAACTTCAGGCTGACCTGGCGCATCTGCTCGCCAAAGCCGGGCATGTGCTTGTGCGCCACGGCCAGCGTGGCCTCGGGCGTCACGTCGCGCGGCGCCGGGCCGGTGCCGCCGGTGGTCAGCACCAGGCAGCAGCCCGCATCGACCAATTCGATCAGCGTGGCGCTGATGCCCGCCTGCTCGTCGGGAATCAGGCGCTCTTCAAAGGCAATCGGGTTGCGCAGGGCGCGCGTCAGCCAGTCCTTGAGCGCGGGCAGGCCCTTGTCCGCGTAGACGCCGCTTGACGCGCGGTCGCTGACCGACACGATGCCGATTTTGACCGGATCAAAACCCTCGCTCATGCCTCGGGCTCCTGCGCCATGGCCAGCTTGACCAGCTGGAAAATCTCGCGGTAGGCCTTGCCGTGGCGCGGCGCCTCGCCCGGTATTTCGGGCTTGGCAATGTCCTTGCGGGCCTGGCGGATCAGCGCACGCAACTGCTGCGAATCAGTCGCCGGGTAGTCGGTGAGCCACTGGCTGAGCGCGTCGTCCGAGGCAATCAGCTTGTCGCGCCACTGCTCGGCCAGGTGCAGGGCCAGCGTCAGGTCGGCCGAGCCGTTTGCCTGCTCGTCGATGGCCGCGCGGATCGGTGTCATGTCCAGCGGCCGCATCAGCTTGCCGATGAATTGCATCTGGCGGCGCCGGCCTTCGAAATTGGTGATGCGCTTGGCCTGCGCCAGCGCGTCGAGCAGCTTTTCGGGCAGGTCCAGGCGCGCCATCAGGTCGGCGCGCAGGGTCAGCAGCGCTTCGCCGAGCGCCTGCTTTTCGCCGGCCTCGGCCTTGAGCTGGGTCTTGCTGGGCGGCCCTACTTCTTCGAGGGCAATTTCTTCGGGTTTCACAAACCGGCCGTTGGACCAGTAGCCTTTGATGGCCTTGGGTGTCTTGATGTTCATAGGGCTTAGTATCATAGCTATATGACCCAAAAATCACCTGTCCGTTCATCCCGCACCGCTTCCCGCGTTAAAACCACCCAGCCCGAGGCCGGTTTCAGCTACCACCGCGACTTTTTTGAAGACCTGGTCGATACCGCACTTAGCCATGCCAAGAAGCTGGGCGCGACCGATGCGGCCGCCGAAGCTTCAGAAGGCTGCGGCCTGTCGGTCAGCGTGCGCAAGGGCGAGCTGGAGTCGGTCGAGCGCAACCGCGACAAGTCGCTCGGCGTCACGGTCTATGTCGGCAAAAAGCGCGGCAATGCATCGACCAGCGATTTTTCCAAGGCCGCCATCCAGCAGACCGTGAAGGCGGCTTATGACATCGCCAGCTTCACGGCCGAAGACGAAACCTCGGGCCTGCCGGACGAGCAGGACATTGCCCGCGAACACCCGGCGCTGGACCTGTTTCATCCGTGGGCCATCACCTCGGAGCAAGCCGCCCAGCTGGCGCTGCAATGCGAGGCCGCCGCCATGGGCACCAGCCGCCTGATCACCAACAGCGAAGGGGCGGGCGTGTCGGCCCAGCAAAGCCATTTTTTCAGCGCCCACACCTCAGGCTTCCGGGGCGGCTATGCCAGTTCGCGGCACAGCATTTCGGTGGCGCCGATTGCCGGCAAGGGCAAGCAGATGCAGCGCGACGCCTGGTACAGCTCGATGCGCGACGCGAATGAACTGGCCCACCCCGAGGCGGTCGGCCGCTATGCCGCCGAACGCGCGCTGGCCCGCCTGAAAGGCCGGAAAATCCCGACCGTCGAGTGTCCGGTGCTGTTTGAATCACCCCTGGCCGCCGGCCTGCTGGGCGGTTTTGTGCAGGCCGTCAGCGGCGGCGCGCTGTACCGCAAAAGCACCTTCCTGGCGAACAGCCTGGGCAAGCTGGCCTTCCCGAAACACATCGACATCAACGAAGACCCGCACCTGCTCAAGGGCAAGGGCAGCGCGCCGTTCGATGAAGAGGGCGTCAAGACCAGTGCCCGCCAGGTGGTGGAGGCCGGACGCGTCGCCGGCTATTTCCTGAGCACCTATTCAGCGCGCAAGCTCGGCATGCGGACCACCGGCAATGCCGGCGGCTCGCACAACCTGACGCTCACCAGCCGCAAGACGAAGGCCGGCGATGACCTCGATGCCATGCTGCGCAAGTTGGGCCGGGGGCTGTTCGTGACCGAACTGATGGGGCAGGGCGTGAACTACGTGACCGGCGACTATTCGCGCGGCGCTTCGGGTTTCTGGGTCGAGAACGGCGAAATCGCCTTTCCGGTGGAGGAAATCACGATTGCCGGCAACCTCAAGGACATGCTGCTGGGCATCCAGGCCGTCGGCGCCGACACCTACAACTACGGCGCCAAAACCGTGGGCTCGATCCTGGTCAACCGGATGAAGGTGGCCGGGTCTTGAAATAGTTGGCGGCGTATTGCATTCCTGGTAAAAAAATGTAATCTCCCTGCTCACATATGTTTGTGAGCACAGGGGAATCCAATTGGCTTTAAAACACACACTGGCTGCAGGCCTTGCCGCTCTTTGTCCACTTATTTGCCTGGCGCAAGCCGCTCCGGCGCCGGCCCAGGCGCTGTACCCATGGCAAGTCGGGCCATCCCGGAGCACGGCCGAAGCCTATTTCACCAACCTGCAGAACGGCGCGAAGATTGAAACGCCTTTTCGCCTCGCGTTTGGGCTGAGCAGCGGCTGGGGTCTGGCCCCGATCAGTGCTCCGCAGGCCGGAAAGAGCGGCCACCATCATCTTTTGATCAACCGTGAGTTGCCCCTCGACTTCAAGAAGGCCTTGCCTTTTGATGACCAGTACATGCACTTCGGCAAGGGGCAGATGGAAACGGTGCTGATGCTGGAGCCCGGCACCTACACATTGCGCCTGCTGCTGGCGGATGACAAGCACCTGCCGCATTTCGTTTACAGCAAGCCGCTGAAGATCACAGTCACGCGAAAAAACAAGGACATTGATCCGAAGAGCCTGATCAGCAAGGAAATCAGTTTTCCGAATATCGCCCCTGATGCCAGGCTCAAGCCGCCGTTTACCGTGCAGTTTCAGGCTTCAGGACTCAATGTGGCCCATGTGAGCCAACAGCAAAAAGACACAGGACATTTCCGGCTGACGGTGACCCCCAAAAACGGCGGCAAGCCGGTAGAGATGGATTTTCCGAACGGCCAGACCGAAACCCGGCTGGCGCCGCCAGCGGGCGCCTATGTCCTGAAGCTTGATTTCATGGACAACATGAATATGGGAAAAACGCTGGCTGACCCGGTGTCCACGCCCGTGCGCGTGGAGTAATTAAGAAGCCAGCGCAGCCTTCACCGCCGCCGACACCTGGCCCATGTCGGCCTTGCCGGCCAGCTGGGCCTTCACCGCGCCCATGACCTTGCCCATGTCGGCCGGACCCACGGCGCGGCCCATCTCGGCGGCCAGCGTGGCGACGATGGCCTTGACTTCGGTGGTGACCTCATCAAGGCTCAGGCGGGCCGGCAGGTAGGCTTGCAGCACCAGCAGTTCGGCCGCTTCCTTGTCGGCCAGATCCTTGCGCTCGGCTTTTTCAAACGCCTCAATCGAATCCTTGCGCTGCTTGATCAGCTTGTCCACGATGGCCACAGCCATCACGTCGTCCACCACCACGCGCTCGTCCACTTCCTTTTGCTTGATGGCCGACAGCAGCAGGCGGATGGTGCCCAGGCGCTCGCTGTCCTTGGCGCGCATGGCGGTTTTCATGTCTTCGGTGATTTGTTCTTTGAGGGTCATGGCAGGGCTCCTTGAGGGATGCTGATAAGAAAAGATGAAATGTGGCGCTTGAGAAAACAAAAAAGCCCGCAGAGCGTCCTCTTGCGGGCTTGAGCTGCCGTGAGGCAAGTACTAATGATGGATCAGTACAGCTTCTTGGGCAACTGCATGGCGCGAATGCGCTTGTAGTTGCGCTTGACGGCGGCTGCCTTCTTGCGCTTGCGCTCGGCGGTTGGCTTTTCGTAGAACTCACGCGCACGCAAGTCGGTCAGCAGGCCGAGTTTTTCGATGGTTCGCTTGAAGCGGCGCAGAGCGACGTCAAAGGGTTCGTTGTCTTTTACGCGAATGGTGGTCATTGATGAATTGATCCAAAAGATGCACCTTAATTGATCTGATCAGGATCAGGCCAGGTGCGGGTTTGCTAGCAAAGCCTAAGATTATAGCAGTCTGGAAATCAGACCCAACTGCGCATCATACAGCCAGCTCAACCCGCCGCGCCGCCAGCGCCTGCGCGCAGGCAAAACCGCTGGCCCAGGCCCACTGGAAGTTGTAGCCGCCGAGCCAGCCGGTCAATTTCGTCAGTTGGTCCCAATTTGGGACTAAAATATAGCATGCGTGTGATCTCAAAAGCAACATTGGTGGAGTTCTGGCTCAGGCATCCGGCGTCAAGGCAGGCCTTGCAAACCTGGTTTGAAGATGCCCACCACGCGCAGTGGAAGACTCCGCAGGACATTAAGCTTCGGTATGCCAGCGCCAGCTTCGTGGCAGCGAACCGGGTGGTGTTCAATATCAAGGGCAACGAATTCCGCCTGGTGGTGGCCGTGGCCTACCGCTTTGAGGCCCTTTACATCAAGTTTGTCGGCACGCACGCACAGTACGACGCCATCGACGCTGCCACCGTGGAGAATCAACCGTGAAAAAGCCAGACCGCTACCCCATTCGTCCCATCCGTACCGACGCCGATTACCGTGCCGCACTCGCACTGGTGGCGCCTTATTTTGACAACGAGCCCGAGATTGACAGTGATGCGGGCGCGCATTTTGAGGCCATGCTGACCTTGATCGAAGCGTATGAGGCCAAGCATTACCCCATCAGCCCGCCTGATCCGATAGAGGCGATTCTGTTTCGCATGGAGCAGCAGGGGCTCAAACCCAAAGACCTGGAGCCCATGATTGGGCAGCGCAACCGGGTGTACGAGGTGTTGAACCGCAAGCGAAAGCTGACGCTGGCGATGGTGTGGCGCCTGCATGTCGGACTGGGCATTCCGGCGGAGAGCTTGATTCGGCAGCCGGGGTGAGAGGATCAGAACTATTACTAAACGGTCATCAGCGCATCCCGTCATTGAGCAGCATGGCATCTTCGTTGTAAAGCAAGCGAAAGCAATCAACCTGAACGTATCAAGCTAATCCCGTCCGTTGGTTTCGCCCGTCAGCATGCTTCTCCAACCATTTTCATCCCTGGCTGTGACAATTTCACCCTCCATCGCCTCAATTAACCCGATAGCTCGGTTGTATCCAAGTTTGAATCTTCTCTGCGCATGTGAAACAGACGGATTTTTGGTTTCGATGACCAATTGTTTTACCGTCTCGTACAGCGGGTCTTGTTTTGCTGGGTGGTTCATTTTGCTTACTGCGGATAGCGGTAGTGAAACTCGTGTTCCGAGGAAAACTGTGCATTCACTTTTACGCCGCCAATGTGTTCAAAAATCATGCTTTATTGATCCGGCCCGATGAAGTATTAAGCGGCATAGCGAACACGCCGATCCTGAAAGTAGGCGATAACTCGCTCAGGCGTGCGCTCGAGCAGAGCCATGTGCTCGTTGGCGGCATCGCGTAATTTGGCTTTGCTGCGCGCCGGTACGCGTTTGCCCATCTCCTGCTTCAGATCCGCATTGAGGCGTTCCTCCGGATTGAGCTGAGGGCTGTAGCTGGGCAGATAAAACAGCTCAATTTCGTCCCTGTGGTTAGCCACCCAGGCCTTGACGATTTTGCTGTGATGAACCCGCAGGTTGTCCAGTATCAAAAATACCTTTTTGCCCGCATCCTTGACCAGTGCCCGCAGGAATTCGATGAGCTTGTCCGCGTCAAACGCATCGTCAATGATCATCCAGCGGGTTTTCCCCTGGTTAGTCACCGTGGCAATCATCGAGAGCTTTTGCCGGGTGCCTCCCACGGTTCTGGCCACCGGTGTCTTTCCAGCAGGCGCAAAGCTTCTACCGCGCACATCGGTGTTCACCAGCGCCGTCTCGTCACCCCAATGGATTTCAGCGCCTTCCTGGCGGGCGCGTTGCTCTATCGCCGGGTACTCGCCTTCGAGCCAGGCCTGCACCGCTTCAGGGCTTTGTTCGTAGGCTCGCCTGATGGGCTTTTGGGGCGTAAAACCCCAGCGGGCCAGGTACTTGCCAACGCTGCGCACCTGCAGCTCGATGCCGTACTCCTGCTCGATGAGCTGGCCTACGGCCGCCCGGCTCCACAGGAAAAAATCCATCTTGAGCTGCTCAGGGCGTTGATCGATGATGCTGCGCTGAAGGCTGTCCTCCTGAGCCTGGCTCAGGGTGCGCCCCAGACCTTGAGTGCGCCCACGCAAGGCCGGTCGTATTGCTGGCCAGCCGCCCTCATCGAACAGGTCGATGCACCTGCGCACAGCCGGGTAGCTCAAACCCGTCATGGAGACAATTTGCATGACGCCCATTGCCCTTTTATGCAGTCTCACGACTTGCTTGCGCCGCTCGTGAAGCTGCTCCAGCGTCTGCTTTCTTGCATTTTCTTTTTCCATCTTTCTTCGATAGAGAAAATTCAGTAAAGTTCATACTTCATTGGGCCGGATCAATAGTTCGGCGAATACCTGGCTTGCAGGTTGCCAAAGTGAGCGTTCCGTGAAACGGGTTGGGAGCAAATCCAGAGTCATGTGTCATTAAATACCATCTGAAATACTCGCAAGTTCTTGATCCGTCTGGGGAATTTACGGATTTATGAGGGCTGAATTTGCAAGAAAATAATGCCATCCATTTGATTTCTTGCAAATTTCGACGAGGTTTTTCATGGGACCCAGACCGCGCGCACCGCAAACGGGCGAGCTGCCTCGCCCCCGACTGGACGAGCAACTCAAGATGAGCCACCCTCTGGTTCGGCTGGCAAAGCTGATGAACTGGGAGGAGATCGAGCGCAGTTTTGGCGCCCACTTCACGTCAAGCCGGGGGCGCCCTGCATTGCGCCCTCGCCTGGTCGCGGGGCTCCTGTATCTGCAGCACGCCAACGACGCCTCGGACGAAGCGGTGGTGGCGACGTGGCTGGAGAACCCCTACTGGCAGTACTTTTGCGGCGAGACCTATCTGCAAACAGAGCTGCCCATTGACCCGTCGAGCTTGAGCCGCTGGCGAAAGCGTATCGGTGAAGAAGGCGTTGAGGTGTTGCTCGCCGTCACCATCGAGGCGGCCCGCGAGGCTGGGCTGATCAAAAAGGCGAGCCTCAAACGGATCATTGTCGATACCACCGTGATGCCCAAAGCCATCGCCCATCCCAGCGACAGCGCGCTGCTGGAGAAAAGCCGCCAGCACCTGGTCAGGCTCGCTGATGAACACCATCTGCAATTGCGCCAGAACTGCAACCGGCAGGCGCCGCGCATGGCCGCGCAGATCGGCCGCTACGCCCACGCCAGGCAGTTCAAGCGCATGCGCAAAGCCCTCAAGGCGCTCAGGAGCCGGGTGGGCCGCGTGTACCGCGAAGTCATCCGCAAGCTCCATGAACTGCCAGAGCCAGCGCGGCGCAAAGCGCAGGAACTGCTGCACCGCGTGAGCCGCATCCTGACGCAACAACCCAGGGACAAGCGCAAGCTGTATGCGCTGCACGCACCGGAGGCAGAGTGCATCTCCAAGGGAAAAGCCAGGACGCCGTACGAGTTCGGCGTCAAGGTCAGCATTGCCACGACCTTGAAAGAAGGTCTGGTGGTGGGCTGCAGGAGCATGCCGGGCAATCCGTACGACGGGCACACGCTCGATGAGGCGATTGAGCAGGTCGAAATCCTCGCCGAGAAAAGACCCGGCATTGCCATCGTGGACAAGGGCTACCGGGGCGCGCAGGTCCAGGGGGTGCAGATTCTGCGCTCAGGTCAGCGCCGGGGCATCACCCGGACCCTGAAGGCGATGATCAAGCGGCGAAGCGCCATTGAGCCGACCATTGGGCACATGAAAACGGACGGACGGCTGGCTCGAAATCCACTCAAGGGCGCGCTTGGCGATGCGCTGCATGCCGTGCTGTGTGGTGCGGGCCACAACATCCGGCTGATGCTCAGGCAGCTTCATGTCTCTCCTGTCGCGCCGTAAAACTGAATTATTCAGATGGTATGGACGTCCCCACCTTTACCGATGCCAAGCTGTCGAGGAGATCGAACCCAATGATGGGGAGCCCCGCAGCCACGGCATCGATGTGAATACGAGGGACTTCCCACTTCCTGGTTACGGCATCAAAGTGCCAAGATTGAAGTGCTGGAAAGTCAATCTGCAACCACTATTGGAAGGAGAAGTCCCATGAGCAACATTACACGAGTCGGCGTTGATTTGGCCAAGAATGTTTTCCAGGTTCACGCTGTGGATGCCAGTGGCAACGTGGTCACTAACCGGATGCTCAAGCGTGACCGATTTCTGGCATGGTGTTGCGATCTGCCGCCCGGCTGCCTGGTCGCGATGGAAGCTTGCAGTGGCGCCCATCACTGGTGTCGGCAACTCCGCGATCGAGGCCTGGACGCCAGGATGATTGCAGCCCAGTTCGTTGCGCCGTACCGTATTCAGGGCAAGAGCGGCAAGAACGATGCCAACGATGCAGCAGCGATTTGCGAGGCGGCCTCAAGACCGCACATGAATTTCGTGCCGCCCAAGACCCTTGCTCAGCAAGGCATGCTGTGCGTGCATCGCCTGCGTGAAGGGCTCAAACAAGAGCGCACTGCCTGCATCAACCGAATCCGAGGTTTGCTGGCCGAGTTTGGCATCGTTCTGCCTCAAAGCCCACAGGTGCTGCGACAACACTTGAGTGACCTGATTGAGGATGCTGGCAATGACATCGCCGGCATGGCACGGCTGGTTCTGCAAAGAGCGCAAGAGCACTGGCGAGAAATCGAAGAGCACGTCCAGTGGTGCGACCAGCGCATTGCCGCTCATCAGAAGGACGATGAGCAGGTCCAGCGCGCAGCAGAGCTCAAGGGCATTGGACCCGTCACCGCCTCAGCGGTCGTGGCGACGGTGGGCGACTTCAAGCAGTTCAAGAACGCAGCGCAGTTCGGCGCCTGGCTGGGGCTGACACCGAAGCAAAACTCCAGCGGAGGCAAGTCAAGTCTGAGCAGCATCACCAAACGGGGCAGCAATTACTTGCGCGGCTTGCTGATTCAGGGCGCCAAGTCAGTCGTTTTGGTTGGCAAGCACAACGACGATCCCATCTCACAGTGGGCGCAGCGCCTTCGCGAGCGATGTGGGTGGCAAAAAGCCGTCGTGGCCTTGGCCAACAAGAACGCCCGGATTTTGTGGGCCGTCATGACGAAGGAAAAGCGCTATGACGCCTTTCACGTCAGCATCCCACCTTCAGCCATTGCCGCCACAGCGTAAGACGATATGTGAGACATCGCACGACTGTATTGACCTCTGAACCTTTTTCTTGCCAGACGTGAAATCGCAGATGCTTTGAGCAGGTCAGACCGGTAGCAGGCAAGCTCGATACTTTGGCTGTGGGCCGTAGGCACCACGAAGTGTGAATGGAGCCCTGCTGCGCGGTTGGTATCTGGGGCCGCACCGCCAAGTGCAGCAAGCCCGCCTGTAGATGTGCAAGTCTGTTCCTCGTTTGAAGCCAGCCGGTTTGCGTCAGCCGCAAGGAATACCGTTTTCAAGAAGAAATTTCAAACCGGCCCTTGACTGGCTGGGAAGTCCCTGTAGCCAAAGTAGAGATTCGTCGTCACCACTTGGAAACTGGAGGCTCCATCATGAAGATTACCGCACAACTGCCCGTCGTTGGAATGGACATTGCCAAGAATGTGTTTCAGATTCATGCCGTTGATCCGGAAACAGGCGAGATCGAGCGCATCAAGCTCAAGCGCGCCAAGGTGGCCGAGTTCTTCGCCAACCGCCAGCCCTGCCTGGTTGCCCTGGAGGCTTGCGGCGGAGCCCACCACTGGGGACGAACGCTGGCAGCCCAGGGCCACCAAGTCAAGCTGCTGCCAGCCAGACAGGTCAAGGCCTTCGTGCTGCGTGACAAGACCGATGCGCGCGATGCCCAGGCGATCTGGGTCGCGGCCCAGCAGCCGCACATCCATGAGGTGCCCGTCAAGAGCGAGCCGCAGCAGGCTTGCCTGGCCCTGCACCGCATGCGCGCCCAGCTGATGAAGATGCGCATCATGCAAACCAACGCCCTGCGTGGGTTGCTCTGCGAGTTCGGCATCGTGCTGCCCGAAGGCCATCGCATCTTGCTGCAGCGCATTCCCGGTGAACTGGCCCAGGCGCAGGACAAGCTGCCTGGCGTGCTCATCGAGAGCATGCAGGAGCAGCTCAGCCGCATTGAGCGGCTGCAGCAAGACATCGATCACATCGACAGGCGCCTGGCAGCGCTGGGCAAACAAGACCAGCATATGCTGGCCTTGCAGGCGGTGCCGGGCATTGGCCCTCTCACGGCCACGGCCTTGGCGGCCACAGCCACCGACATCTCCGGCTTTCACTCGGGCCGGCAGTTTGCCGCATGGCTGGGCTTGACGCCCAGGCAGAGCGGCACGGGCGGCAAGATCCGCCAGCTGGGCATCTCCAAGCGAGGCGATCCATATGTGCGAACGCTGCTGATGCACGGGGCCAGGGCCATTATTGCCAGGACGCAGCGAACAGGCTGGATCACCGCGCTGCTGGCCCGCAGGCCCTACAGCGTGGTGGTCGCGGCCTTGGCCAACAAGCTGGCGCGCACCGCCTGGGCGGTGCTGACCAAAGGCAAGGCCTTTGATCAGCTCAGATGGAATCCGGCCGCTGCGGTGGCTGCCTGAGCAGTTCCACCACTGTGGTTAACAACGCGGCGATGATGCAAATGTTTTGAAGGAGAGCCAGGCAAAAAGCAAAGTGATGGGTCAACAGGTCATACCGGGACAGGAGCACTCCGATAGTCCGCATGGGCACAAAGCCCGATATTCAGATGGGAGCCTTGTCCGCGAATGCCATCCGGGCCAGCAGGAAAACAAGCCTGCACAAACAGGCCGCATATAAGACTGCAACCTCCGTTGAACCTTTACTCTGCCAATGCTTGCTTTCTGGGGGGCGTCCATATAAGCGTGAACTAAATAAGAGAAAAGTCTTGACATTTTTGTTGTTTCCTTTGTTTTTAAAAACTTTTAAGTGGTTTTTATATTGAGTTACGCGTGACCTCCATCACCGCATCCCCAAACCCCAGCAATCACCAGTCCAGCATATCCGACTCCACCACCGTCGCCGTAATCTCATAAGCATCCTCCAGTTCCACCACCTGCTGATTGGTAGACAGCGGGCATTCGACGATGTGCAGCCCGGCTCCTTTCTCAATCCGGAAACTCAGGCGGATTTTCGTGCCATCGCCATAACCAAAGCGTCCATCGTCATCAAACTGCTTGAGGTTGAAATCCTTGGGGCGCTCAAACGTCAGCGTTGACGCTTTGGCCGATATAAAGCGGTGCAGCGCCAGGCAGCGTTCGTTGTCATAGCCATCGAATCGGCAAACCAGGTACATGCGCGGCCCCTGCTGCGCCAGACCCAGCGGCATGACCTTGGAGGTTTTTCTATTACCCTCGGCATTTTGATAATCCACCTCCAGCCATTGGTCGCCATACAGTGCATTGCTGACCTGCTCGAAGACTTCGGGATTAATTTTGGGTGGCAGCAGCGGCTGGCTGGTGCTGACCACGCGCACTTTGTCCAGCCATTCGCGCTCGCGCTGAGGCGTGCCTTTGTCTCCCAGCTGGCTGCGCGCCTGGCTGAAAAAGTTATTCATGGATTTCATCAGCCGAGCCGGCAGCAGGCTGCCCAGTTGCTGCTCGGCCAGCGTGAGCAGCAGGGATTCCTGTGGGCTCAGCCCTTGCATGGAGAAACTTCGGGCGCCCTCTTTCCAGCAATAACGGTAGGGCTTGCTGCTGTTATTGCATTCGATGCCGCTGAATTCGGTTAGCGTTTGCAGCAGGCGCTGGATGGTTCGTGGCTCCCGCTCGAAACCGGCTTCGCGCAGTTGCAGGCGCAATTCGTTTGCCGTAACCGTGCCGCGCCTAGGAATGCGGTGCAGCAACTCAAGGGAAAGCCGGAGGGTTTCCAGTGTATCCGGGCGTTTGGCCATGGCTCAACGCTTTGGGGCGAGATGCCTGACTTTCAATCCACCGCCCAGCCCGCTTCCAGCAAAGCTTCCACGTCTTCAAACAGCCAGTCGCCGCCACCTGTTTTGGAGCGCAGCAGCAGGCGGCTATTGAATAAATCTTCCAGCGCCGCAAAGGCATAGCCCCGTGTGGCGTGCTTGAAATGCAGGCGGCCATCGGGCGTGATGGGCATTTCTTCAATGGCGTCGCGGGTTTGCTGCCGCAGGCTGTCGGACCAGGGAGAGGTGGCGTGGTTTGTCATGGCGGGATGAGGGTGGAAGTGAGGGGTTCACCGCATTGTCATCCGGCCTGCGTCAAATTGTGTCGCAGGTGGCGACGGGTTACGCCACCTGCTCAACCCGCCGCGCCGCCAGCGCCTGCGCGCAGGCAAAACCGGACGCCCAGGCCCACTGGAAGTTGTAGCCGCCGAGCCAGCCGGTCACATCGACCACTTCGCCGATGAAATACAGCCCCGGCTGTTTCGACTCCATGGTTTGCGATGACAGGTCGCGGGTATCGACGCCGCCGACCGTGACTTCGGCCTTTTTATAGCCTTCCGAGCCGTTGGGCGTGAGCTGCCAGTCGCCCAGCCGCTGCGCCAGCGCCTGCAGGGCCTTGTCGGTGGCGTCGCTGATCGGGCGCTGCAGGGCCGGGTCTTCGCTGACCCAGGCGTCGGCCAGGCGGCTGGGCACCAGGCTGGCCAACTCGTTGGCAATCAGTTTGCGGGATGTTGCCTTAGCGCGCAGCAGCAGGGCGGCCAGGTCCACGCCCGGCGCCAGGTTGACGCGAATCGGCTGGCCTTCGCGCCAGAAGCTTGAAATCTGCAGCACCGCCGGGCCGCTCAGGCCCCGGTGCGTGAACAGCAGGTCTTCGGAAAATACCACGGCCTTTTTGCGCTGCTTGGGCGTAGCCTCCGGCGGGCCGGTTTCGATTTTCACCGGCAGCGCCAGGCCGGCCAGCTGGGCATACGGCGCCCAACTGTCGCCCTCAAAAGTCAGCGGTACCAGCGCGGCCCTGGGCTCGACCAGGCGCAGGCCGAACTGCCTGGCGATACGGTAGCCAAAATCGGTTGCGCCGATTTTCGGAATCGACAGGCCGCCGGTGGCAATCACCACCTGGGGCGCTTCGATCAGCCCCCGGCTGCTCTCGATTTGGTAGCTGGTAGCGCCCGCCTGCTCTGCGCAAAGCACCGTTTTGATGCTGCAGGACTGCCAGCGCGTGACCTGGCCGGCGTCGCATTCGGCGAGCAGCATGTTGATCACGTCTTCGGCGGAGCGGTCGCAAAAAAGCTGTCCCTTGTGCTTTTCATGAAAGGGAATGTCGTGGCGCTGCAGCAACTCGATGAAATCCTGCGGCGTGTAGCGCGACAGGGCGGAGCGGCAAAAGTGCGGGTTCTCGCTCAGGAACTGGGCCGGCGTGGCGTCACGGTTGGTGAAATTGCAGCGTCCGCCGCCCGAGATGCGGATTTTTTCGGCCACCTTGTCGCTGTGGTCCACGAGCAAGACCTTCAGGCCCTGCCGGCCCGCCTGGCCGGCGCAAAACAGCCCGGCCGCGCCGGCGCCTATCACCACCACATCAAATTTATGCATCAAACAAGCCTTTTGCGCAGGTTGGGCGGGCGCAGGCAGCTATGGAAAACATAGCGTTCCGGCTGCGCCTCGTTGCTGCGTCTTTTGAAACACGGGAGTGTAGCCGCGCGCTGGCCGCGACGCCCGTTTCAACGCTTCAGGCCGTCACTGCTTGACAATCACCGGCTGAATCGTGAAGACGCTGGCATTTTTCGGCTCCACCGTCACGCGCACCCAGTGAATCTGCGGGCTGCCAAAGGTTTGCAGGCGCGTCAGGTTGGCCAGCAGTTTGGTCGGGCTGTAGAGCGGCTTGTCCATCTTGAAGAAATGCGTGTCGCCATGCACCAGCAGCACCTGGCCGGGGAACTGCTCGGTCTCCTGAACCACGCTGTCGATGAAGTTGCGGTAGCCGCTGACGCGCGGCGCCTGGCTTTCGTCGGCGTCTTCGGTTTCGGGCAGGTCAAAGCCGGGGTCGGCCTGAATCACCAGCACCAGGCCGCGCGCTTTTTTTGCCTTGGCGGCCTTGAAGGCTTGCTGCATCCAGCTGACGTTGGCGGCGTCGCGCTCCAGGTATTCGGCGTTGCTGGCCTCGCACTGCTGCGGGGTGCGTGCGCTTTTGTTGGCGCAATCCTTTTCGTCAACAATTTTGTTGTTGTTGCTGCCGGGCACGTTGAGCGTGACAAACATGATGCCGCGATGGCTGAAATAGGTGTTTTCAACAAATTTTTCGCCCGGCTGGCCTTGATGCGCCAGCGGCATCTGGCGCTGGCCCAGGCTGGCGGCCGTCGGGAACATGGTTTTGCGCAGGTGGGCGAGGCGTTCGAGTCCGTCGTAGCCGCCATTGTTCAGCCGGTGGCAGTCGGTCCATTCGTTGTCGCCGGGCACATAGACCACGGGGTTTTTCATCTGGCCGAACATGCCAAGGGCCGACTCGTAAATGTCATCGGTGCATTTGGAGCTGCCATCCTTGATGTCCCCGTCGTAAATCGAGAAGGCGATGTCGGACTGGTTGATGCTTTTGAGCAGTGCCGGGATTTTTGAGTCGTCACCGGCCTTTTTGTAAGGCATGTCACCCCACAGGCCGAATGAAAAGGTTTGGGCCTGGGCGCAACTCAGGCTCAGGGCCAGCAGCGCGCCGGCAAGAAAACGGGTTGACATCGCAAGCCTCCATCTAAAAGGCGCAAGCGTAGTAAGCCCGTGTGACGTGGATGTGACCTCGGTGTGCTAAACCCGGCGTCTGAGGCCCTGCGCGCTGCTGTCCCGGGACGCCTCTTCGACCTGCGCCAGGCCGCTGATGACATCGCCGACCACGATGACCGACGGGCTGGCCAGGCCGGACAGGCTGATGTCATAAGCCAGCCGGCCCAGCGTGGTGGTGATGTGGCGCTGGCTGGACAGGGAGGCGTTCTGGATCACGGCGACCGGCGTGTCGGCGGGCAGGCCGCTCAGCAGTTCATTCTGGATGCGTTCGGCGCCGCTCACGCCCATGTAGATCACCAGCGTCAGCCGGGCGCTGTGCGCGGTGGCGGCCAGCGCCCGCCAGTCGGTGCCGGCATCGCCGGGCTTGGCATGGCCGGTGACGAACACCACGCCATGCGCATGCTGGCGGTGCGTCAGCGGCACGCCCAGCGAGGTGACGGCGGCCAGCCCGGCGGTGATGCCGTTGACGACCTCAACCCGGATGCCTGCGGCCTGCAGGTGTTCGACCTCTTCGCCGCCCCGGCCGAAAATGAAGGGATCGCCGCCCTTGAGCCGGACGACGTTTTCGCCTTCCCTGGCGGCCATGACCATGAGTTTTTCAATGAAGGCCTGCGGCGTCGATTTGCAGCCGCCACGCTTGCCGACATAGACGATGCGGGCGCCGGACGAGGCAAACGCCACGATCTCCGCGCTGACCAGGTCATCGACAAAAAGCACGGTGGCATTCTGGATGGCCTTGAGGGCTTTGAGGGTGAGCAGTTCCGGATCGCCGGGGCCTGCGCCCACAAGGGTGACTTTGCTGTTGTTCATAATTGCCTGACAAGTTGCAAGATATGTTCCACCTGCTGCGCAATCGACGGCGGCAGGGGGCTGTCGCCCGCCAGCACCGACTGGATATAGGCCGCCGTGCTGCTGGCGTCGATGGCCTTGGGTAGATCAGGCACGGAGGGCAGGGTTCCCTTCACGCCTTCGTGGGCCAGCACGCGCTGTCCCTTGACAAAGCCCTGCATCTGCGGCGAGCGGCGCGGGTCGGCCACGCCTTCGCCTTCGGTGCCGCGCAGCAGCAGCGCATCGGCCTGGACGAGCTCGAAGGTGGCCGCCATGGACAGCGCGTATTCTGGATGCGTGTAGCTGCTGACGACCAGCGCCTTGCCGGCCACCGGATTCATCAGCTTGACCAGGCTGTGCGCCGGATTGCGCAGGCCGACCGCGCGGCGCACGTCGAGCAGGCGCTTGAGCGCCGGACTGAGCAGTTCGGTGGGCGCGAACACCACTTCGCCGGGTGCTATGGGTTTGATAGCTGTCAGCGCTTGCGTACCTAGCGCAGACAGCACTTCCGATGAAAAAACACGGCTCGATTCGGTGGGCGTTCCATGCACCAGCACGCTCAGGCCCTCACGGGCCAGCAGCAGCGCCAGCAGCGGCGTGAGCACCGGCAGCTTGCGCGCACCGTTGTAGCTGGGCAGCACCACGGTGGGGCCGTCGCTGGCGGGCAGCAGGTTGAGGCGCTGGTGCACGGCGTCGAGAAAGCCAGCCATTTCCTCGGGGGTTTCGCCCTTGATGCGCATGGCCAGGCAAAAGCCGCCGATTTCCAGGTCGGTGACCACGCCGTCGAGCACCTGGCCCAGCAGGTCGGCGGCCTGCGCGCGTGACAGGGGACGGGCGCCGTCCTTGCCGCGCCCGATTTCTTTGATGTAGTGGCTGATGCTCATGCGGCGATTGTCCGTGAATGCAGATGACTTGCTGTGTTATGCGCTTAATGCGCTTAAGCCACTTGCTTGATCGGGATGACGCTGCGCGGCGATGCTGGCGTATCGATGGCCGTGCCGCTGGCCGAACGCAGCCGGCGCTTCAGCTCGGGAACGCACGAGCCGCAACTGGTGCCGCATTTCAGGGCGCCCTGCAAGGATGCCAGCCGGGCTTCATCGGTGTCCGCCTGCCCCAGAAGTGCCAGATGCTCGTCGATGGCCGTGTCGGTGACGTTCAGGCAGCTGCACACCACCTTGCCGCGCGACTGGACCGCCACCGGTGGCTTGGCGCCCGGCAGCAGCAGCAGCCGGCCGTAGGCCTGCGCGGGCAGCTCGTCCTTGAGCAGAGTGGTGATCCAGGCCTGGGCGCTGGTGTCTCCGGCCAGCACAAAGCCGGTCAGCTCGGCATTGTCATGGGTGCGCGCTAGCCGTATCGTGCGGCGCTGGCCTTTCTTGCGGTCGGCATAGCGCAGGATGTAGGAGCCGTTGAGGCCGAAAATCCGCTCCAGCAGGGCCAGGATTTCTTCGCCGGGCGCTTCATGGGCCGCTGCGCGAAACAGCAAGCCGGTGCGCTCACCCTGGCGATCCGTCAAAGGCTTGTTGTTGGAAAACGGCACGCAGCTGGCAAAGGGAAATGCCGTCAGCAGGGCCTTGAGCTGTTCATGGGCGGCCAGAGCATCGCCTTCGTCGAACCAGGCCATGGCCAGCAGCGACCAGGGCAGTTCGGCCTTCAAGATCTTGACGGCTGCATGCTTGAGTTCGGGTTGCTTGGAACTGGGGCAGTAGGCCGAAGTGGTCAGGGCGTTGACACCTGCCAGGGGCTGGCCGATGCTGGACTGGCCGCTCAGGTATTCGCTGCCCCAGTGCATCGCCATGAAGGCCTGGCTGACCGCGACTTCGGGCGAAGCCTGCACCGGCACGATGATGGAGCCGCGCTTGGAGGTGACATGCACCAGCTCGCCTTCCTTCAGCAGGCGTCGCGCCATGTCCTGCACGTTCATCTGGATGGACGGTTCGGCCACATGGCCGAACAGGCGGCCCAGCGTGCCGGTGCGGCTCATGCCGTGCCACTGGTCGCGCAGGCGGCCGGTGGTCAGCGAGAACGGATAGCGCGACTCGCGCGGCTCGGCGACCGGCTTGTACACGGTGTTGACGAAGCGCGCCTTGCCATCGGGCGTGGGGAAAATGCCGTCTTCATAGAGGCGCGCCTTGCCGGTGGTTTCGCCTTCTTTCAGCGGCCATTGCCGGGGCGCCTGCTCCAGCATGGCGTAGCTCATGCCGGTGATGTCCAGGTCGCGGCCGCGCGTTGATTCGCGGTGCTCGTTCCAGATGGTTTCGACGCCAAGCGCCGGGTCTGTCAGTGAATAGGGGAACAGGGCGCCGGGACTGCGTCCGGGCAGCAGCCGTTCGAGCCTTTGGGCAAACGCTGCCGCAATCGACCAGTCGTGGCGCGTCTCGCCGGGCGCCGCCACGGCGGGCCGGACCCGGCTGATGCAGCGTTCGCTGTTGGTCACGGTGCCGGTCTTTTCGCCCCAGGTGGTGGCGGGCAGCAGCAGATCGGCCCAGGCGCATGTCGCCGTGGTGGCAAAGGCTTCCTGAACGATGACCAGCTCGGCGCGCTCCAGCGCGCGGCGCACCAGGGCCTGGTCGGGCATCGACTGCGCCGGGTTGGTGCAGGCAATCCAGAGCGCCTTGATTTCGCCATCGGCGGCGGCCTGGAACATCTCGACAGCCGTCTTGCCCGGCTTTTCGGGCACGCTGGGCACGCCCCAGAGCGCGGCGACTTCGGCGCGGTGATCGGGATTGGACAGGTCGCGGTGCCCGCTCATCAGGTTGGCCATGCCGCCGACTTCGCGCCCGCCCATGGCGTTCGGCTGGCCGGTCAGGGAAAACGGTCCGGCGCCGGGCTTGCCGATTTGCGCGGTCGCCAGGTGCAGGTTGATCAGCGCGGCATTCTTGGCCGTGCCGCTGCTCGACTGGTTCAGGCCCTGGCAGTACAGGCTGAGCGTGGCGGCCGAGGTGGCGAACAGCCGGGCGGCGGCAAACAGGTCTTCCTTCCTGATGCCGCAAGTCTGGGCCACCAAGTCGGGCGTGCAGTCGCGCACCGTGGCCTTCAGCGCGTCGAAGTCATGGGTGTGCGCCGCGATCCAGGCCGGGTCCGTCCAGCCTTCCCACAGCATGATGTGCAGCATGCCGTTGAACAGCATCACATCGGTGCCGGGCTGCAGCGGCAGGTAGAGGTCGGCGATTTCGGCGGTGTCGGTGCGGCGCGGGTCGCAGTAAATGATGCTCAGCGCCGGGTTGGCGGTCTTGGCGTCTTCAATGCGCCGGAACAGGATCGGATGCGCATAGGCGGTGTTGCTGCCGACGATGAACAGGCACTGCGCATGCTTCACGTCGTCGTAGCAGGCCGGCGGCGCGTCGGCTCCAAGCGTCTGCTTGTAGCCGGCCACCGCGCTGCTCATGCACAGGCGCGAGTTGCTGTCGATGTTGTTGGTGCCGATCAGCCCTTTGGCCAGCTTGTTGAAGACGTAATAGTCTTCGGTCAGCAACTGGCCCGAGATATAAAAACCAACGGCGTCGGGTCCGTGCTCGCGGATGATTTGCGCGAAGCTCTCGCTGGCGAAGTCCAGCGCGCTGTCCCACGAGGCGCGTTGGGGCGCTTCGCTGCGGTGCTCGCGCCGCATCGGGTACAGCAGCCGCGTCTGCCGCGTGACCACGCTTGATGCGGTCAGGTGCAGGGTCGAGCCCTTGGTGCACAGCCGCCCGAAGTTGGCCGGATGGTCCGGATCGCCCCTGACGCCGGTGATGTCGTCGCCCTGCGATTCGATGATCACGCCACAGCCGACGCCGCAATAGGGACAGGTAGATCGCGTTTCAGTCATGGTGGCGGCTCCAAAAAAACGGGAACGGATTTACGAACTGTGAGGGGCCTGCACATCGAAGGTCTGGTCGCCCACGGCACCGGTGGACGCGCCCGGACCGGCACGGGGCGCCAGCAGGTCAATCGCCAGCGTCGCCAGCTCGACGGCATCCAGGTACACCTCTCCGGCATCGACCTTGCAGGCGAATTTGGGCGTGCAGCCTTCGTCGGGCGCCCGGGCGCAGCCGTCGGCCAGGCCGATGGTCATGTTGTGCAGCGGGCAGGCGACGGTTTCGCCGAAGACGATGCCCTGGCTCAGCGGGCCGCCCTTGTGCGGGCAGCGGTCGAGCAGTGCGAACACCTTGTCTTCGCTGCTGCGAAAGACGGCGACATTCATGCCCTGGGGCCGTGAGACACGGCGCGAGCCGAGCACGGGGATGTCATTGACCAGGCAGATTTTTTTCCATTCACTCATGATTTTGGCTCCTCGTTTATCCAAGAATGCGTGCGTACTGGGAGGTCACGTTGTCCATCACCTCCAGCAGGTTTTCGCTGGTAATAAATACATGCGATGCCGCTTTGCTGCTGCCAGCGCCGGCTTTCAGGGCATTGTTAAAAAACATCCACTGCCCGTCGGCCAGCGCCAGCGTCTGCTTGATCTCCGGGGTGGCTTCGGGCGCGTTGCGCAGCAGTTCCAGGGCCGGGATGAATTCTTCCCGGGCCTTGGCCATTTCACGCTGGCTGATGGCCGTGTCCACATTCCAGCTGTTGGCCAGGTAAAACTGCGCCATGCGCTGCGACAGCATGCGCTGGCGGCCGGCCACGTTGACCAGCTTGGCGCCGGGCTTGCTGGACTGCTGCTCGTAAAGCCCGGTGCCCTTGTGCGCCAGCGCCAGAACCTTGCCGGCCTGCTCCAGCAGCGGCTTGCCCTGGTTGTGCGAGGGGGACGTGCCCACCAGCAAGGCCTTGTAGCCTGACCAGGCGGCTTCGAGCTGCACATAGGTGTCGCGCGTATCGCCTGCGGGTGCAAAGGCCTTGAGTTCCGTCAACTGGCGGTCAAACAGCGCCATCGACTGGTCCAGCACGCGACGCGCGGACTCGACCTCGATGCCCAGGCCAAGGCTCATCCAGGCCTTGCCCATGCGTTGGGACAGCATGCGCTGGCGGCCCGCCTTGTTGATGGCATCGCCCAGGCTTTTTACCTGCGCATGGCCCGGAGTTGCGAGGGCCAGCGCCAGGGCGCTGCCGCAGAAGGTGCGGCGGTTGAATGCAGGGTGGGTCATGTTGCGCATCACTGGGCGGCAATGGTGGTGAACTGGCGCGTGTCCACGGATGCTTCCTTGAAGTCGAACCACGGATCGGGCTCGCCGTCGAGCGCGAACTGCAGTTGCTCCCACAGCGCCTTGCGGCCTTCGTGGTCGTCGAGGATTTTTTTCTTCACATGGTCCAGGCCGACGCGGTTGACGTAATGCACGGTGCGCTCCAGGTACCAGCCTTCCTGGCGGTACAGCTCGCAGAAGGCGCCGGTGTATTCGAGCACTTCGGCCGCTGTTTTGAGCTTGGTGAAGAAATGCGCGACTTCGGTCTTGATGCCGCCGTTGCCGGCGATGTACATCTCCCAGCCCGAATCGACGCCGATGATGCCGACGTCCTTGATGCCCGATTCGGCGCAGTTGCGCGGGCAGCCGCTGACGGCGAACTTGACCTTGTGCGGCGCGTACATGCGCCACATCGCGCGCTCCAGCATCTTGCCCATCTCGGTGCTGTCCTGCGTGCCCATGCGGCACCATTCGCTGCCGACGCAGGTCTTCACGGTGCGCAGCGCCTTGGCGTAGGCGTGGCCCGAGGGCATGCCGATGTCTTTCCAGACGTTCACCAAGTCTTCCTTTTTAACGCCCAGCAGGTCGATGCGCTGGCCGCCCGTGACCTTGACGGTCGGAATCTTGTACTTGTCCACCGCGTCGGCGATGCGGCGCAACTCGCTGGAATTGGTTTCACCGCCCCACATGCGCGGAATCACGCTGTAGGTGCCGTCTTTCTGGATGTTGGCATGGCTGCGCTCGTTGATGTAGCGGCTCTGCGGGTCGTCCTTGGCCTCTTTGGGCCAGGTGCTGGTGACGTAGTAGTTGACGGCCGGGCGGCAGCTGGCGCAGCCGTTGGGCGTGCGCCACTCCAGGAACTGGTAAACCTCGGTGATCGACAGCAGCTTGTTCTTGCGGATGGCGTCGCGCACTGCCTGGTGGCCGGCGTCGGTGCAGCCGCACATGGCCTTGAGCTTGGGCGTGGCCGAATAGTCGCCGCCGGCGGTGAACATCAAGATCTGCTCGACCAGCCCGGTGCACGAGCCGCAGCTGGCGCTGGCCTTGGTGTGCTTGCGCACTTCGTCGAGCGTGAACAGGCCTTTTTCCTTGATGGCCTTGCAGATCATGCCCTTGTTGACGCCGTTGCAGCCGCAGACCTCGTCACTGTCGGCCATGGAGGCGGCCTTGTTGTGGCCTTCGTGGCCACCGTCGCCGATGTTGGATTCGCCGAACATCAGCTTGTCGCGGATGCCCTCGATGCTGCGGCCGTCGCGCAGCAGCTTGAAGTAGTAGCTGCCATCGACCGTGTCGCCGTAGAGGCAGGCGCCGATCAGCTTGTCGTCCTTGATGACCAGCTTTTTATAAACGCCGCCGAACGGGTCGCTCATGATGATTTCCTCGGCGCCGTCGCCGCCCATGAACTCGCCGGCGCTGAACAGGTCGATGCCGGTGACTTTCAATTTGGTCGAGGTCAGCGAGCCGGTGTAGCGGCCAATGCCGTGCTGTGCCAGGTGGTTGGCCAGCACCTTGCCCTGCTCGAACAGCGGCGCCACCAGGCCGTAGGCAATGCCCCGGTGGGCGGCGCATTCGCCGACGGCGTAGATGCGCGCGTCGGTCGTGGTCTGCATCGTGTCGCTCACCACGATGCCGCGGTTGACGTACAGGCGCATCTTTTCGGCCAGCGCCGTGTTGGGGCGAATGCCGACGGCCATGCAGACCAGGTCGGCAGGGACTTCAGTCCCATCCTTGAACTTGACCGACTTGACGCGGCCGTCCTCGCCGCCGACGAGTTCCTGCGTTTGGCCGCCGATCAAAAATTTCATGCCGCGCTCTGTTAGCGATTTTTGCAGCAGCTTGCCCGCGACTTCGTCGAGCTGTCGCTCCATCAGCGTCGGCATGACATGCACCACGGTGACCTGCATGCCGCGCTTCATCAGGCCGTTGGCCGCTTCCAGCCCGAGCAGGCCGCCGCCGATGACGACGGCGTGCTTGTAAACGGCGGCGGCGTCGATCATGGCCTGCGTGTCGGCGATGTCGCGGTAGGCCAGCACGCCTTTCAAGTCCTTGCCCGGAATCGGCAGGATGAAGGGATTGGAGCCGGTGGCCATGATCAGGCGGTCGTATTCGGCGCTGACGGTTTCACCTGCGGCATTGCTGGCATGCACCACGCGGCGCACGCGGTCCACGCTGGTCACGGTCCAGCCGGCGTGCAGCGTGATGTGGTTGTCCGTGTACCAGGACCAGTCGTTGAGGACGATTTCTTCGAGCGTCTGTTCGCCGGCCAGCACGGGCGAGAGCAGGATGCGGTTGTAGTTGGGATGCGGCTCGGCGCCGAATACCGTGATGTCATAGAGGTCGGGCGCAATCTTGAGCAGTTCTTCAAGCGCACGCACGCCGGCCATGCCGTTACCAATCATTACCAGTCTGGATTTTTTCATCATGACACCCGTAGGCAGTTCGGAAAACAAAAAAGGCGTCCACACGAGACAGCAAAGGCCTGGAAAGCCTGCTCATCCGTGGGGACGCCATCGTCCTGTCTGCCCAATCCGCCATTGCACCGGGCCTACATGCGGCCAGCATTGACCGCGACTTGATTCAAGCAAGCGGCGTGCCATGTCTGCTGATTTGACAAAATCCTAATGAAAAATGCTGTTTGCGCATGCCAGGCAAGTCATGTAAGCTATTAAATTGATAGCGTCAAATGCGTTGGGGAAAAAACTGTCGTGGTGCATTCGCGCCTTGAAATTGTGCATCGCACCATGGCGGTTTGAGGCATGTTGGCCAAGCCGGGGTTTGAATGCGGATTCGCGGTGAATCGCCCTGCAAGCGGCATGCAGGATGTGGTGCAATGAATACTTGGCGCTGTGGGCACAAGCCTCTTGCATTGCCTGTGCATATGGCCTGAAACTCGCATGTACATCTGCATGATTTCAACAGGGAGATATTTATGACCGCGGTTGCCGACATTCTCAAATCCAAGGGCGGGGCCGCCGTTCACACGATCAGGCCGGACGACTCGGTCTTCGACGCCCTGAAGTGCATGGCCGACAAGGGCATTGGTGCCTTGCTGGTGATGGAGGGCGATGCGATTGTCGGCATCGTCACCGAGCGCGACTATGCCCGCAAGATTGCGCTCAAGGGGCGCACCTCGGCGCTGACGCAGGTGCGCGATGTCATGACCACCTCGGTGATGTTTGTCCAGCCCACGCAGACCAGCGAAGAGTGCATGGCGCTGATGACCGACAACCGGCTGCGCCATTTGCCCGTGGTTCAGGACAACCGGCTGGTTGGCCTGATCTCCATCGGCGATCTGGTCAAGGACATCATCTCCGAGCAGAAGTTCGTCATCGAGCAACTCGAACACTACATCACCGGCCAGCGCGGCTGAAAATTCCGGGGTATCAAGGCTCAAGCCCGACGGTGCCCCATGATTTTCAAGGGGGTGCACCAAATTTGGGCATGCGATTTGCTAGTCTTGGTGCATGGCATTCAACATCGACATCGGTTTTACAACGCAGGCAGGCCGCAAGACCGGCAATGAAGACTTCTGCGCCGCCATGCTGCCTGATCCGGGGCAGGAAGGCATGGGTTCCATTGTGGCGATTGCCGATGGCGTCAGCAGCGGCGGCATGGGCCGCGAGGCTGCGCAGACAACAGTCACCAGTTTGGTGCGCGACTACTACGCCACGCCCGAAACCTGGGACACCACCGTGGCGCTGGACCGCATCATCGGTGCGCAAAACGCCTGGCTGTCCGGCATCAACCAGCGCCGCCAGCCCGTCCTGGGGCTGACCACGCTGACTGCGCTGGTGCTCTGCGGTCAGTCCTACACCCTGGCGCATGTGGGCGATTCGCGCGCCTACCTGCTGCGCGGCGGCGAGCTGCTGCAGCTCACCCACGACCATGTGATGAACCACCCTGATTTCAGGCACCAGTTGCTGCGCGCGGTGGGTGCTGAAGACCATGTGGTGGTGGACTACCTGCAGGGCGAGTTGCTGGTCGGCGACGTGTTCGTGCTGGTGACCGATGGGGTGCATGGCGTGATCGCTGACGGCCGGCTGAAGGAATTGTCCGATCTGCAGGCGCAGCCCAGCGCCCAGCTGGCCAGCCACAACCTGGTCAATGCAGCCCTGGCCGCGGGCAGCCAGGACAACGTCACCGCCGTCGTGGTGCGCGTCCTTAGCCTGCTGGACGCGACCTTGCCCGATGTCAGCCGAATGGCGCAGGCCCTGCCGATTCCGCCGCGCCTGAAGGTGGGCGAACTGATGGACGGCCTGCGCGTGACGGCCACCGTGGCCGACAGCGGCATCAACCTGCTGTACCAGGTGCGCGACCCGGCCAGCCAGGTTCTGTATGCGCTCAAGACCCTGCACCCCGACCGGGCGCATGACCGGGAGGAGCGCGCCATGCTGGCGCATGAGGCCTGGCTGGCCACGCGCATGCAAACCGGCCGCGCCGCCGACCATCTGGTTCACATTCACGAGCGCCTGCCGGCCGGCCGGGAGCGCACGGCGTTTTACCTGCTGTACGACTGGCACGCGGGTGAAACCCTGCAGCAGCAACTCGACCGTGGCCAGAAGTTCGGCGTGCGGCAAGCCCTGGCCGCCGCCACCCAGACCGCCCAGGCACTGGGCCGGCTGCACCGGCAGTGCGTCATCCACCGCGACATCAAGCCCGCCAACCTGCACCAGGGCGTGGACGGCGTGCTGCGCCTGCTGGACCTGGGCGTGGCGCTGAGCGGGCGCGAACCCGAGGCGATGCGCAAGCTGCACGCCGGCACGCCCAGCTTCATCAACCCGGAGCAGTGGGGTTACAGCGCCACAGCGGCAGACGGCCCGGAAGAGCTGCCCGACGCGCAAAGCGACCTGTTTGCGCTGGGCGTCACGCTGTACCAGCTGCTCACCACCCGCTTGCCCTACGGCGAAGTGCTGCCTTACCAGGTGGGCCGCTACTACCGCGACCCGGTGGCGCCCAGCCGCATCAGCCCCGAAGTGCCGATCTGGCTGGACCACATCGTGCTGAAAGCCGTGGCGCGCGACAAGCGAAAACGCTTTGAAACCGCCGAGGAGCTGCTGCTGGCGCTGGAGCGCGGCGCCTCCCGGCCGCTGACGGCGCCGCAGGCTTCTCCTTTGTTGCAGCGTGACCCGACGGCGGTCTGGAAGCTCGCGCTGGGGGTGTCGCTGCTGTTCAACCTGCTGCTGGTGTACTGGCTGCTGCTGTTGCCAAAATAAGCATTAAAAATGCCATTTACGCATACTCGGTATGCGCTGGCAGCTATGTTTAAGTGAGCAAAAATCGCGTTTTTCTCTCTACCGCTCTTAAGCGGTGCGCGCCCGCCCGCCCTTTTCGGCCCAGGTGCGGGTCCAGCGGATCTGCATCACGCGCAGCATCACCAGCATCATCATGGCCAGGCTGGCAAACAGGAAAAAGCCCCAGGCATAACTGCCGCCATACTGTTTGGACAGGCCCATCGCGCTGGGCACCAGGCCGCCGCCCAGGGCGCCGATCTCGCCGATCATCGAGCCGGCCACGGCCGTGGCCAGCGGCCAGCGCAGCGGCACCAGCTGGAACACGGCGCCGTTGCCCGCGCCCAGCGCGGCAAAGCACAGCATCACCAGCAGCGTGGTGGCCACCAGCGAGCCGCCGGCCATCCCGCACATTGTCAGGGTGACGGCCACCGTCACCAGCACCACGCTCAGGGTGTTGATGCCGCCCCAGCGGTCAGAGATCCAGCCGCCGAACACGCGCAGCGCAGCGCCCATGAACGCCGCCAGCATGGTGAGCTGGCCGGCCTGCACCTTGCTGACCGAGAACTGGTCGTAGTAATAGGTCGGCAAAAACGTCGCCAGGCCGATGAAGCCGCCAAACGTCACCGCGTAAATCAGGCTGAAGGCCCAGCCGTCTTTTTCATACAGGCAGGCGATGTGCTGCTTGAAGCTGGCGTGCTTGTCGAGGTCGTCGGGTTCCTTGGCGAACACGATCATCACGATCATCGGAATGCTGATGGCGGCGGCGGCAATGCCGTACACCGTGACCCAGCCGAAGGCCTGCGCCAGTGGCGGCGCGATCAGCACCGACACGGCAGTGCCGACGTTGCCGGCGCCCACCAGGCCCATCGCCAGGCCCTTGTGCCGGGCCGGAAACGAGCCCGAGCCCAGCGACAGCGCCACGCCGAAGCTGGCGCCGGCAATGCCCAGCAGCACGCCCATGGCCAGCAGGTCGTTGAAGCTCTTGACGAAAAAGAAGCCGAACAGCATGGCCACCGCAATCAGGCCCATCTCCACCAGCGTGGCGTTCTTGCGGCCGATGTACTGCGACAGCAGGCCGAGCGGAAAACGCATCAGCGCGCCGGCAATGATGGGAACCGACAGCATCAGCCCCTTTTGCGCCGGGCTCAGGCCGAAGGTTTCGGAAATGAAGGGCGCCATGGCGCCGTTGAGCACCCAGATGCAGCAGGAAAACGAAAAATACAAAAATGCGGCAAACAGGGTAGGGGAGTGCCCCGATTTAAGGAATGCTTTGAAGAAGTTCACGGAGGGGTTCTTGTGAAAATAGGTGCTTTTGCCAGCGCTGTGGCGGCACGGTGGATTGCCAAACAAGAAAAAACTGGTGCCGCCCAAAACGGGTGCATCCAGTTTTTTTAGCGCCCTGTTAAGGGGCGTTTGACGCGTAAGTTTCTGCTGCTCAGGCGGTCAGTTTTTCCACATGCGCCTGGCGCGTGTACAAAAAGTCGATCACCGCCTTGCGGTAGTGCAGGTACTGGGTGCTTTCGGCCAGTTCCACGCGGTTGCGCGGGCGCGGCAGTTCGACGCTGAGCACTTCGCCAATCGTCGCCGATGGGCCGTTGGTCATCATCACGATCTTGTCGCTGAGCAGCACGGCTTCATCGACATCGTGCGTCACCATGACCACCGTGCTTTGCGTGTTGGCGACGATCTGCAGCAACTCGTCCTGCAGCTTGGCGCGGGTCAGTGCGTCGAGCGCGCCGAACGGCTCGTCGAGCAGCAGAACCTTGGGCTCCATCGACAGGGCGCGCGCAATGCCGACGCGCTGCTTCATGCCGCCCGAGATTTCGCCGGGCCGCTTTTGCGCCGCGGCGGTCAAGCCGACCATCGCCAGCACCGCATCGGTGCGCGCCTTGAGCTGGGCCTTGTTTTCGGTCGCTGAAAACACGCGCTCGACGGCCAGGTACACGTTTTCAAAGCAGGTCAGCCAGGGCAGCAGCGAATGGTTCTGGAACACCACCGCGCGCTCCGGGCCGGGGCCGCCGATTTCGCGGTTGGCGCACAGCAGCACGCCCTGGGTCGGCATCGTCAGGCCGGCGATCAGGTTGAGCAGGGTGGACTTGCCGCAGCCCGAGTGACCGATGAGGGCGACGAATTCGCCCTTGGCCACTTTCAGGTTGACGTTTTGCAGCGCGCAGAACGGGCCTTTCTTGGTCTTGAAGGTCTGCTCGACGCCCTGGATGTCGATGTACTGGGGGTTCACTGTGGTGTTCATGGTCGTGGTCCTTGGTTGAGTCGGCAGGTCAGCTCTTGACTTCTTCAAACGTAAACGCCGTGGCCAGCTTGATCAGCGCGTATTCAAGCATCAGGCCGACGATGCCGATCACGAAAATCGCGATGATGATGTTCTTGACGTTGAGGTTGTTCCACTCGTCCCAGACCCAGAAGCCGATGCCAACGCCGCCAGTCAGCATCTCGGCCGCGACGATCACCAGCCAGGCGGTGCCCACGGCCAGCCGCACGCCGGTCAGCATGTAGGGCAGCACCGACGGGAACAGAATCTTGGTGACGATCTTCCATTCGGACAGGTTCAGCACCCGGGCCACGTTCATGTAGTCCTGCGGCACGCGCTGCACGCCGACGGCGGTGTTGATGATCATGGGCCAGATCGAGCAGATGAAGATGGTCCAGATGGCTGCCGGGTCGGCGCCCTTGAACACCAAGAGGCCAATCGGCAGCCAGGCCAGCGGCGAGACCGGCCGCATCAGGCTGATCAGCGGATTGAACATGTTGCTCAAAAAGCTGAAGCGTCCAATCATGAAACCGACCGGAATGCCGACGATGGCCGCCAGCCCAAAGCCCATCGCGACGCGCTTGAGCGACGACAGCACGTTCCAGCCCACGCCCTGGTCGTTCGGGCCGTTGCTGTAGAACGGGTCACTGAACAAAACGACCGCCTGCAGGAACGTGTCCTTGGGCGACGGAATGCTGGCCTTGGTGCCCAGTGAAACCAGTTCCCAAACCAGAACCAGCAGCGCCAGGCCGAGCAGGGGCGGCAGCACCCGCAGCCATAGCGCCGAAAAATCCCGCTGCGGCCGGGCCGCAGTTTTTGGGTGTTTCACGGCTTTTGCGCGCGATGCGTCTGCGCTTTCAGCTATTGAATGTGTAGCGTTTCGCTCCGCGCTGGCGGCAACCGGCGGGGCGATATCCCGCGGGCTGTGAAATACGGCACTGACCATGGCGTGACCTCTTGAAGTAGTGTTTCAGTGAAATTTCAGGGCGGCTTCAGGCGTGGACCTTGAAGCTGTCGGCGTACTTTTTCGGGTCCTTGCCGTCCCAGACCGTGCCGTCGATCAGTTTGCTGGTGCGCATCACGTCCTTGGGAACGCTGACCTTGGCGGCACTGGCGGCCTGCTTGTAGATGTCGATCTTGTTGATCTGCTTGGCTACGGCCAGGTAGTCGGGGTGATCCTTCATCAGGCCCCAGCGTTTGTGTTGCGTCAAAAACCACATGCCGTCCGACAGGTAGGGGAAGTTCACCGCGCCGTCGTTGAAGAACTTCATGTAGTTCGGGTCGTCCCAGGTCTTGCCCATGCCGTTCTGGTAGCGGCCCAGAATGCGCTGGTTGATGGCGTCCACGCTGGTGTTGACATAGGCCTTGCCGGCGATGGTTTCGGCCATCTTGTTCTTGTTGGCCAGGCTGGCGTCGATCCATTTGCCGGCCTCCAGGATGGCTGCCGTCACGGCTCTAGCGGTGTTGGGGTATTTCTGCGTGAACTCGGCGGTGGTGCCCAGCACTTTTTCAGGGTGGTCTTTCCAGATGTCCTGCGTGGTGACGGCAGTGATGCCGATGCCGTCCATGATGGCGCGGTGGTTCCACGGCTCGCCGACGCAAAAGCCGTCCATGTTGCCGATGCGCATGTTGGCGACCATTTGCGGCGGCGGCACGGTGATGACCTTGGCGTCCGACATCGGGTTGATGCCGTTGGCAGCCAGCCAGTAGTACAGCCACATCGCGTGCGTGCCGGTCGGGAAGGTCTGGGCAAAGGTGTATTCGCGCTTTTCGCTGGCCATCAGCTTGGCCAGGCCGGCGCCATCGACCGCGCCCTTGTCAGCGAGCTTTTTGCTCAGGGTGATGGCTTGGCCGTTGTTGTTCAGCGTCATCAGGACGGCCATGTCCTTCTTGGGGCCGGAGGTGCCGAGGTGCACACCGTAGATCAGGCCGTACAGCACATGGGCAAAGTCGAGTTCGCCGTTGACCAGCTTGTCGCGCACGCTGGCCCAGCTGGATTCCTTGCTTGGAATGATGGTCACGCCGTATTTCTTGTCGATGCCCAGCACCGACGCCATCACCACCGAAGCGCAGTCGGTCAGCGGAATGAAGCCGATCTTGACTTCCTTCTTTTCCGGCGCGTCCGAGCCCTGGGCATACACGGCCGCGCGCAGTGCCGGATTGATGCCCACGGCGCCCACGGCGGCGGCTTGCAGCACCGAGCGGCGCGTCAGTGAAGGTTTGAGAAGGTCTGTCATGTCAGCAATTCCTGAAAATGAAAAAACAAAATAAAAAAAGGCGTTCGACCCGAGCCGTCACATGAAGATGTGACGACAGGGTTCGAACGCCTTTGTTCTGGGTGACATGGCGCTTCGCCGTTGAAGCACCATGTCGTGTGTTCAATTCATTGCAAAGTCTGTGCCAGTCCGGGATTTTTAGGGTGTGAAGGCTCTAAATAATGATCAAATCATGCCTTTGCGCTTGTCCAGTATGCGTAAGCTGCTATTGAATAAATAGCAACCAGGTATCGGACTATTTTGCGCAGGATTTTTGGGTGCGCCCTCTAGTTGTGCGTTGCACCATTTCGGCGCCAGTGCCTTAGCCCAGCAGGTCGGCAACATCCAGCATGCGCTGCGCCACATCGCCAAGACGCATGCCCTTGTCCATGGCCGCCTTGCGCAGTTTTTCATACGCCGCCTGCTCCGACAGGCCCTGGCGCTGCATCAGCATGCCCTTGGCCCGGTCGATGACTTTTCGGTCTTTCAGCTCGGTGCGGGCGTCGGCCAGTTCGCGGCGCAGTCCCTGCTCATGCTGAAAGCGGGCCATGGCCACATCCAGGATCGGACGGATGCGCGACGGCTCCAGCCCGGCGACGATATAGGCGGACACGCCGGCAGCCACGGCATCCTTGACGTGGCGGGTGTCGTCGTCATTGGTGAACAGCACGATGGGCCGGCGCTCGTCGCGCGTGGCCATGACGACATGTTCGAGCGAATCGCGGGCATCGCTTTCGGCATCGACGATGATCATGTCGGGCTGCAGCTGCGCCAGCCGCTCGCGCAAAAAGGTGTCGGCCGGCAACGTGGCAATCAGGTTGAAGCCGCCTTCGAGCAGGCCGATTCGCAGTTGGCGCGAGCGTTCCACCAGCGCCACGGCGGCCTCATCCCCGTCGTCGGAAACGACCAGATCGGGCGCAATGACCACCAGACGCAGGGAGGGTACGGAGTTCATGGGCTGAATTTTGCAAGATTCGCGCCATCGAATTTGCCTGAAGGGGTTTTTATTTCGCTAAATGCCTGCCTATCCGGCAAAGAACGCCCTAACTTACACTTGGGCAATGCTAGTCCTAGGAATTGAATCAAGTTGCGATGAAACCGGAGTGGCGCTGGTCGATACCAGCGCCAGCCCGACTCCGTGCCTGCTCGCGCACGCTTTGTACAGCCAGATCGCCATGCACCAGCCCTATGGCGGCGTGGTGCCAGAGCTGGCCAGCCGCGACCATATCCGGCGCGTGCTGCCGCTGACGCAGGACGTCATGAAGAGCGCACAGCACACGCTGGCCGATGTCGATGTGATTGCCTACACGCGCGGCCCTGGCCTGGCCGGCGCGCTGCTGGTCGGCGCTGGCGTTGCCTGCTCGCTGGCGGCAGCTTTGGGCAAGCCGGCGATGGGCGTGCATCACCTCGAAGGGCATTTGCTGTCGCCCTTTTTAAGTGCGGACCCGCCGGAATTTCCCTTTGTTGCGCTGCTGGTATCGGGCGGCCACACCCAGCTGATGCGGGTTGACCGGGTCGGCAGCTACGAGCTGCTCGGCGAAACCATCGACGACGCGGCCGGCGAGGCGTTCGACAAGTCGGCCAAGCTGATGGGCATGCCTTACCCCGGCGGGCCGCATCTGGCCCGGCTGGCGCTGGGCGGCGACGGCGCAGCGTTCAAGCTGCCCCGGCCCTTGCTGCACAGCGGCAACCTCGATTTTTCATTCGCCGGCCTGAAAACCGCCGTGCTGACGCAGGCGAAAAAGCTCGGCACCGAGCTGGAAAGCCGCAAAGCCGATCTGGCCGCTTCCACGCAGGCGGCGATTGTCGAGGTGCTGGTGAAGAAAACGCTGGCCGCCCTGTCACAAACCGCGCTCAAGCGGCTGGTGGTGGCCGGCGGCGTCGGCGCCAACGCCTTGCTGCGCAGCCAGCTCAATGCGGCCTGCCAGCAGCGCGGCATTCGCGTGCATTACCCCGAACTGGAGTTTTGCACCGACAACGGCGCCATGATCGCCATGGCCGCCGGCATGCGGCTGCAGGCTGGGCTGGTGAACCTGGACGCCTTGCGCGGCAGCTACACCTTTGATGTGAAGCCGCGCTGGAACCTTTCGGAATTCCAGTCCGAACCCGCCCTGGCCACGCAGAACGCCTGACTTTTTTGCGCTCCTGGGTTGAACCGCTGCCAGGCCGGCGCCTGCCTTGATATTCCAACCAAAACAGGACTTTCCTCTTTTCTTATGCGAACACTTTTCAAACGCACTGCCGCAGTTCTTGGCCTGGGTTTCTCGCTGCTCGCCCAGGCTCAGCCCGCGCCCCAGCCGCCGGTGCGCATCGCCCTGATCGAAAGCCTCTCGGGCGCGTTTGCCAACACCGGAGAAGCCGTGTTTCGCAACCTGGTGTGGGCCACCGAGCGCGTCAATGCGCGCGGCGGCGTCAAGCTGGCCGACGGCCAGCACAACCTGGCCATCGAGCGCTATGACAACAAGGGCCAGAACGAGGAAGCGCTGGCCGCCTTGCGCTCGGCGATTGATGACGGCGTGACCGTGATTGCGCAGGGCAATTCGTCGTCGGTCGCGGCGGCGCTGATCGACGCCATCAACAAGCACAACGAACGCGAGCCCGGCAAGCGGGTGCTGTTGCTGAATTATTCGGCGGTTGATCCCATCCTGACGAACGAGAAATGCAGCTACTGGCATTTCCGCTTCGACGCCCATGCCGACATGCGCATGGCCGCGCTGATGGACGTGTTCAAGGACGACGCGGCGCTCAAGAAGGTGTACCTGATCGGCCAGGACTACAGCTTCGGCCAGGCGGTGCTGCGCGAAGGGCGCAAGCAGATCGCCGCGCAGCGACCCGATGTCCAGATCGTCGGCGACGAGCTGCATCCTATCGGGCGCGTCAAGGATTTCATTCCCTATGCGGTCAAGATCAAGTCCAGCGGCGCCCAGGCGGTGCTGACCGGCAACTGGGGCAACGACCTGACGCTGCTCATCAAGGCGGCGAGGGAGGTGGGCTATGACGGCAAGTTCTACACCTTCTACGGCAATGCGCTGGGCGTGCCCGCCGCGCTCGGCGATGCCGGGGTCGGCAAGGTGATTGCCGTGGCCGACTGGTTTCCCAACACGCCGGGTGCCGCGTCCGAGAATTTCTACCAGTCCTTTCGCCAGCGCTTTCCCCGGCCGCAGGACGACTACGTTCACATGCGCATGCAGCTGATGGTGGAAACGCTGGCCCAGAGCCTGGAAAAAGCCGGCGTGGTTGAAGCGGGCGCCGTCGCCGCGCAAATGGAAAAAGCCACGGTGAATTTCTCAGGCGTCAAGGGCAGCATGCGCGCTAGCGACCACCAGTTCCAGCAGCCGCTGGCGGTGGCGGTGATGGACAAGCAAGGCGCGCCGGGCGCGAAGTTCGATGTCGAAGGTTCGGGTTACGGTTTTCGCGTTATCAAGGCCATTTCGGCGCAGCGTGCCGAGCAGCCGACAAGCTGCAAGATGGTGCGTCATTAAAAGGCGGGCATGAGACAGGCAGTTTTGAATCTTGAGGAATCGATGATCCGCCAGGTGGCCAATGCGGGCATGGGGCGCACCGATATCCTGAAGTTCTGGTTTGGCGAGAGCGACGAGACGACGCCGGCCTTTATTCGCGACGCCGCCATTGCATCGCTGCAACAGGGCGAGACGTTTTATGCGCACAACCTCGGCTTGCCGGAATTGCGCGAAGCCATTGCCGGGTATTCGACCAGGCTGCGCTGCCCGGGCGCCGCGCCCATAGGCGCCAGCCGCATTGCCGTGACCTCGGGCGGCGTCAATGCCCTGATGCTGGCG
Organism: Polaromonas naphthalenivorans CJ2; assembly: GCF_000015505.1. GTDB lineage: Bacteria > Pseudomonadota > Gammaproteobacteria > Burkholderiales > Burkholderiaceae_C > Polaromonas > Polaromonas naphthalenivorans. The sequence goes on from NC_008781.1 coordinate 1,506,367, forward strand.
GTGCAGGCGCTGGTGGATGCGGGCGACGAGGTGGTGGCCGTCACGCCGGTGTGGCCCAACCTGACGGCCCAGCCGCTGATCATGGGCGCCCGGCTGCGCTGCGTCAGCCTCAAGCCGGTGGTTGGGCAGTGGCAGCTCGACATGGCGGAGTTGCTGTCTGCCATCACGCCAAAAACCAAGCTTTTGATCGTCAATGCACCGAACAATCCGACCGGCTGGACCCTGAGCCGGGCCGAGCAGGCGGTGATCCTGGCGCATTGCCGCGCTACCGGCACCTGGATTCTGGCCGACGAGGTTTATGAACGCCTGTACTTCGAGCCCACGCCCAGCGGCTGCGCGCCCAGCTTTCTGGATATTGCCGCGCCCGATGACCGGCTGGTCGTTGCCCACAGTTTCTCCAAGAGCTTTTTGATGACCGGCTGGCGCCTGGGCTGGCTGGTGATGCCGGCTTCCGTGACGCCGCACATGGGCAAGCTGGTCGAGTTCAACACCTCCTGCGCGCCGGTCTTCATCCAGCGCGCCGGGCTGGTCGCCTTGCAAAGAACCGACGATGTGACGCCGCAACTGGTGGCGCACCTCAAAACCTGCCGCGACACCTTGGTGCCGCTGCTGCAGGCCGTGCCGGGCGTGGAAGTGGCACCGGCCAAGGGCGGCATGTATGCTTTTTTCAGGCTGGCCGACCAAAAACGTTTCGGTGATTCGCTCGAAACCGCCAAGCGGCTGGTGGTCGAGGCCGGGCTGGGCCTGGCGCCGGGAAATGCCTTCATGGTCAATCCCGGACCCGATGCCCAAGGCTGGCTGCGCTGGTGTTTTGCCAGCCGGGATGTCGCCAGGCTGGGGCAGGGCGTTGACCGGCTCAGGCATTGGCTTGGGCTATAATCCGAGGCTCTGCATTTGCAGCTGATGCCCTAAAAGCACCGGCTGCATTCGCAGACAACACGACGAAAGCGGTCAAGTCCCAATAGTGGGAACACTGCTTCGCTCGCCAGTCGCAACATCGTTGCAAGAGGAAAATCCATGATCGCAAAATCAATCAAGGCTGAGATTGTCAAGGACAACGCCCGTTCCGCCCTAGATACCGGCAGTCCTGAAGTCCAGGTCGGCCTGCTGACCGGCCGCATCAATGAACTGATGCCCCATTTCAAGACCCACGCCAAGGACCACCACGGCCGCCGTGGCCTGCTGCGCATGGTCAGCCGTCGCCGCAAGCTGCTGGACTACCTGAAGTCCAAGGATGCTTCCCGTTATGTTGCGCTGATCGCCAAGCTTGGCCTGCGTAAATAATCGGTAAATCCAAAGACAAGCGCCTGAGTTAGTTCACTAGCTCAGGCGTTTTGCACTTTAAAACGGCAAAAATCGTATTCACCTTTAGTGCGCCATAGCTGGCGCAACTGATGACTTCGGAGCAAGGCCCAGCGAGCACGCGCTGTGTCATTCCACAAAACCCGCCCTGACTTTGAGTACTTTTCAGGCGTTTTATGGAATGGCATCGTGTTCAGCCAGCCACCACTCCGGGCTTTTGGCACTGCCTGATGTGTCTGAACAAATGGAGAAAAGAACATGAGCATTTTCAATAAAGTCACCAAATCATTCCAATGGGGCCAGCACAAGGTCACGATGGAAACCGGCGAAATGGCGCGCCAGGCTGGCGGCGCCGTGCTGCTTGACATGGACGGCACCGTCGTGCTGGCCACCGTGGTTGCCAAGAGCGACGCCAAGCCCGGCCAGGATTTCTTTCCCCTGACGGTCGATTACCTTGAAAAGACCTACGCCGCAGGCCGCATTCCCGGCAGCTTCTTCAAGCGCGAAGGCCGCCCCAGCGAGTTTGAAACGCTGACGTCGCGCCTGATCGACCGCCCGATTCGCCCGCTGTTTCCTGAAGGCTTCTTCAATGAAGTGCAGGTCGTGATCCATGTGCTGTCGCTGAACCCGGAAGTCGAAGGCGACATTCCCGCGCTGATCGCTTCGAGCGCCGCGCTGTCAATTTCCGGCATTCCGTTCAACGGCCCGATTGGCGCCGCCCGCGTGGCCTACATCAATGGCGAGTACGTGCTGAACCCCGGCAAGACCCAGTTGCAGAATTCCACCATGGACCTGGTGGTGGCCGGTACCGAAGCCGCCGTGCTGATGGTCGAGTCCGAAGCCAAGCAACTGTCTGAAGAAATCATGCTCGGCGCCATTGTGTTTGGCCACGAGCAGGGCAACATCGCCATCAATGCGATTCACGAACTGGTTCGCGATGCCGGCAAGCCGGTGTGGGACTGGAAAGCGCCCGCCAAGGACGAGGTGCTGATCGCCAAGGTGGTTGCGCTGGCCGAGGAAAAGCTGGTTGCCGCCTACCAGATCCGCAACAAGCAGGCCCGCACGCACGCCACGCGCCAAGTGACCACCTGGACCAAGATGGGCCTGAAAGCCGAAGGCGTTGAATTCGACGGCGTTGCCGTTGAAGGCATGCTGTTCGACATCGAAGCCAAGATTGTCCGCAGCCAGATTCTGGCCGGCGATCCGCGCATCGACGGCCGCGACACGCGCACCGTCCGGCCGATTGAAATCCGCAACAGCGTGCTGCCCCGCACCCACGGTTCGGCCCTGTTCACGCGTGGCGAAACCCAGGCGCTGGTCGTGACCACGCTGGGCACCGAGCGCGACGCGCAGCGCATCGATGCATTGAGCGGCGACTACGAAGACCGCTTCATGCTGCACTACAACATGCCTCCGTTCGCCACCGGCGAAACCGGCCGCGTGGGTAGCCCGAAACGCCGCGAGATTGGTCATGGGCGGCTTGCGAAGCGCGCGCTGATCGCCGTTCTGCCGAGCAAGGAAGAATTCCCGTACACCATGCGCGTGGTCAGCGAGATCACCGAATCCAATGGTTCGTCGTCCATGGCTTCGGTCTGCGGCGGCTGCCTGTCGCTGATGGATGCTGGCGTTCCCATGAAGGCCCATGTGGCCGGTATCGCCATGGGCCTGATCAAGGAAGACAACCGTTTTGCCGTGCTGACCGACATCCTGGGCGATGAAGATCATCTGGGCGACATGGACTTCAAGGTCGCCGGCACCACGTTCGGCATCACCGCGCTGCAGATGGACATCAAGATCCAGGGCATCACCAAGGAAATCATGCAGGTCGCGCTGGCCCAGGCCAAGGAGGCGCGCATGCACATTCTGGGCAAGATGCAGGAAGCCATGGGCCAGGCCAATGCGGAAGTCTCTGACTTCGCGCCGCGCCTGTATGTCATGAAGATCAACCCCGAGAAGATCCGCGACGTGATCGGCAAGGGCGGCGCCGTCATCCGCGCGCTGACCGAAGAGACCGGCACGCAGATCAACATCGAGGAAGACGGCACCATCACCATCGCCTCGAACGACAGCGCCAAGGCCGACGAAGCCAAGCGCCGCATCGCCGAAATCACTGCCGAAGTCGAAATCGGCAAGGTCTATGAAGGCGCTATCACCAAGATCCTCGATTTCGGTGCGCTGGTCAATCTCATGCCCGGCAAGGACGGTTTGCTGCACATCAGCCAGATCGCCCACGAGCGTGTCGAGAAAGTCACCGACTACCTGAGCGAAGGCCAGATCATCAAGGTCAAGGTTCTGGAAACCGACGAAAAAGGCCGCGTCAAGCTGTCAATGAAGGCATTGCTGGACCGTCCTTCCCAGCATCAGGGCTGATCGGAATTTGCTATTGATTTTGTAGCTGCTTGCGCACAGGGGACGTGCGCTGGCGGCACAAATGACTAGGAAAAATCATGCAAGTCATTGAAATCACCTCTTTTGGCGCGCCTGACGTGCTGCAATTGGGCGAGCGTCCTGACCCTGAACCCGCTGCTGGCGAAGTGCTGATCCGTGTGGCTGCCTCCGGCGTGAACCGGCCCGACGTGCTGCAGCGCACCGGCAATTACCCGGTGCCGCCCGGTGCATCCGACATTCCCGGGCTGGAAGTTGCCGGCGAAATCATCGCCGGCGATGCCCAGGCGATGGCGGCTGCAGGCCTGAAGATTGGCGACCGGGTTTGCGCTTTGGTCGCTGGTGGCGGCTATGCCGGGTTGTGCGTGGCACCCGTCGGGCAATGCCTTCCGGTGCCCGAGGGATTGAGCGATGTGCAAGCGGCGTCGCTGCCCGAGACTTTCTTTACCGTCTGGAGCAACGTCTTTGAACGGGCGCACCTGCAAAAAGGGGAAACCCTGCTGGTTCAGGGCGGCTCCAGCGGCATCGGCGTAACGGCCATCCAGATTGCCAAAGCCATTGGTGCAACGGTGTTGGTCACGGCCGGCAGCGATGAGAAGTGCGCTGCCTGCGTGGCCTTGGGCGCTGACCATGCGATCAATTACAAGACCGGCGAATTTGTCGAAGAAGTGAAGAAGCTGACGAACGGGCAGGGTGTCGATGTCATTCTAGACATGGTCGGCGGCAGCTATGTCGCGCGTGAAGTCCAGTGTCTGGCCGAAGACGGCCGGCTTGTCATCATTGCGGTGCAGGGCGGGGTCAAGGCCGAGTTCAATGCCGGCCTGGTACTGCGCAAGCGACTAACCATCACCGGTTCCACCTTGCGCCCCCGTTCGCTGGAATTCAAGACGGCCATTGCCATGGCGCTGAAGGAAAAAATCTGGCCCCTGATCGCCAGCGGGGCCATCAAGCCCGTGATCCACAGCACGTTTGCCGCAGCCGATGCAGCCAAGGCGCATACGCTGATGGAATCGAATCAGCATATCGGAAAAATCGTTTTAACCTGGTAACTGGCAAGCAAGCCAAAGAGCAATATGAAAAAGCTGATTGCAGGAAACTGGAAAATGAACGGCAGCTTGACTGCCAATGAAGAACTGCTGGCCGCGCTTGCTGCCGGGCTGGCTCAAAGCCCGCCCTGCGAGATCGCCGTCTGCGTGCCTGCACCTTACCTGGCACAGATTCAGTCCTTGAAATCGAAACACGCGGCCTTGTCTGTCGTTGACGTGGGCGCGCAGGATGTATCCGCCCACGCTTCAGGCGCCTACACCGGCGAAGCCAGTGCAGCCATGCTCAAGGAACTGGGGTGCCGCTACGTCATCATCGGTCATTCGGAGCGCCGTCAGTACCACGCCGAAACTGATGCACTGGTGGCCGAGAAGGCCAGGGCTGCGCTGGCTGCGGGCATCACGCCCATCGTCTGTGTTGGTGAAACATTGACCGAGCGCGAAGCCGGCCGTACCGAAGAGGTGGTCAAGCGTCAACTGGCGGCCGTCATCCATGCCAACGGGCACTGCATCAGCGAGATCGTTGTCGCTTATGAGCCGGTTTGGGCCATCGGGACCGGCAAGACCGCCTCGCCAGAGGAGGCACAGGCCGTGCATGCGGTGCTGAGAGCGCAGCTCAAGGCGGCAACCGACCAGTCAGCCCGAATCAAGATTCTGTATGGCGGCAGTATGAATGCAGCTAACGCTGCGACTTTGCTGGCTCAGCCCGACATTGATGGCGGCCTGATAGGCGGCGCTTCGCTCAAGGCACCGGATTTTTTGAAAATTATTGCTGCTGCGCCCGTTTGACGGACGTAATGTGCTACTAAATTAGGAGTAAGTATGAATATTTTATTAACTGCTGTTCTTGCTGTGCAAATGCTTTCGGCTCTGGGCATGATTGGCCTGATTCTGGTGCAGCATGGCAAGGGTGCCGACATGGGTGCAGCGTTTGGCAGCGGAGGTTCGGGCAGCCTGTTCGGTGCGAGCGGCAGTGCCAATTTCCTGTCGCGCACGACTGGTATTTTGGCCGCTCTGTTTTTTGCCTGCACCTTGATGTTGGCTTATTTTGGTAACGCGCAACCACGTACCAGTTCCAGCGTTCTGGAGGGTGCTGCGGTCATTGCGCCAGCAATTCCTGCTTCGGGCGCTGCACAAATTCCCGGTAATACCGCGCCTGCCACCACTGCCGTTGAAGCTCCTGTTCCGCCAGCAATTCCTGCTTCAGGTGCTGTTCAAATCCCTACGAAATAAGGTGATAAAGCCGGCGCGCCAAGCGAAAAGCGTCAGGATTTCAGGGTAAACTCTAAGTCTGTCTGGAAAGCAAAAAACTGTAAAGTTTCCTCAAGCCATCCAGACAAATTAAGTACCGCGGACGTGGTGAAATTGGTAGACACGCTATCTTGAGGGGGTAGTGGCGAAAGCTGTGCGAGTTCGAGTCTCGCCGTCCGCACCAGAATGATAAGCATCGGCAGCAGCGCGTCAAGTGCTGCTTTCGGCTCAAACGGTAAACTCGCTCGGGCTGTGCAGGTACTCCTGTGTGGTTGGTTTTGCGAGCGGCTTTTCAGAAGTTGAATTCCACGATGAACCTCGATCAATACCTTCCTGTCCTCTTGTTTATTTTGGTTGGGGTAGGTGTCGGTATATTGCCGATGGTGCTGGGTCGTTTGCTGGGTCCTGTGCGGCCCGACAGTGAGAAAAACTCCCCTTATGAGTGCGGTTTCGAGGCTTTCGAAGATGCACGCATGAAGTTTGATGTGCGCTACTACCTGGTTGCCATCCTGTTCATTCTTTTTGACCTTGAAATCGCTTTTCTTTTTCCGTGGGCGGTCTCGCTCAAGGAAATCGGCGCGCTGGGTTTCTGGTCGGTCATGGTTTTTCTGGGCATTCTGGTCGTGGGCTTTGTCTATGAGTGGAAAAAGGGTGCACTGGACTGGGAATAAGAAAAAGCCTCAAAAGGTTTTTCCAAAAAGGGTACGGGTATGTCGCTTGAAGGTGTTTTCAAAGAAGGCTTCGTGACCACGAGCTACGACTCGGTGGTTAATTGGGCCAAGACAGGTTCGCTTTGGCCTATGACTTTTGGTCTGGCCTGCTGCGCTGTGGAAATGATGCATGCCGGTGCTGCACGCTACGACATCGACCGTTTTGGCATGCTGTTTCGTCCCAGTCCGCGTCAATCTGATTTAATGATTGTTGCTGGTACGCTGTGCAATAAGATGGGGCCTGCCCTGCGCAAGGTTTACGACCAGATGGCTGAGCCTCGCTGGGTTATATCCATGGGTTCGTGCGCCAATGGCGGTGGTTACTACCACTACAGTTATTCCGTGGTTCGTGGTTGCGACCGTATCGTGCCGGTGGATGTTTATGTACCGGGCTGTCCGCCCACCGCCGAAGCCTTGTTGTACGGCATCATCCAGTTGCAGCAAAAAATCCGCCGAACCAATACGATTGCGAGGGCTTGATGGAGTTTTCTCATCCTCCCGTGTCCGTGTCGCAGCTTGGCGAAACCATCGCATTGGTACTTGGCGGAAAAGCCAAAAGTGTCAAGATTGCCCTTGGTGAAATCACCGTGACCGTGGCTGCTGCTGATTATTTGGCTGCTGCAACATTGCTTCGTGATGCGCCTGGCTGCAAATTCGAGCAACTGCTCGACCTTTGCGGGTTGGACTATTCAGAATACAAAAATGGCCAGTACGATGGACTGCGCTATTGCGTCTCGTCGCACTTGCTGTCGGTCAGCCTGAATCAGCGTGTTCGGCTCAAGGTGTTTTGCCCTGATGACGATTTTCCGGTGGTGGATTCGGTCAATGGCATCTGGAATTCCGCCAATTGGTTCGAGCGCGAAGCCTTCGACCTTTACGGAATCGTCTTTGAAGGTCATAACGACCTGCGCCGTATCCTGACTGACTACGGTTTCATTGGTCATCCATTTCGCAAGGATTTTCCAACGACCGGCCATGTGGAAATGCGTTATGACGCCGAGCAGAAGCGTGTGATTTATCAGCCCGTCACCATCGAACCCCGTGAAATGATTCCGCGCGTGATTCGCGAGGACAACTACGGTGGTCTTCAATAAGCGGTTTCCGCAAGAGATACGACATGGCTGAAATCAAAAACTACACGCTCAATTTTGGACCGCAGCATCCGGCCGCGCATGGTGTTTTACGTCTGGTGCTGGAACTTGATGGCGAAGTCATCCAGCGCGCTGACCCGCATATCGGGTTGCTGCACCGTGCCACCGAAAAACTGGCCGAAAGCAAGACTTACATTCAGTCGCTGCCTTATATGGATCGGCTCGACTATGTGTCGATGATGTCGAATGAGCATGCTTATTGCTTGGCTATCGAGAAGCTGCTGGGTGTTGATGTCCCGATTCGTGCGCAGTACATCCGTGTGATGTTCTCGGAGATCACCCGTCTGCTAAATCACCTGATGTGGCTGGGCGCACACGGTCTGGACTGTGGCGCGATGAACATGCTGATCTACTGCTTTCGTGAACGCGAAGTGCTCTTTGACATGTACGAGGCCGTATCGGGCGCCCGCATGCATGCGGCCTACTTCCGTCCTGGCGGTGTCTACCGCGATTTGCCGGAAAGCATGTCGCAGTACAAGGTCAACAAGATACGGAATGCCAAGGCGATTGATGCCTTGAATGAAAATCGCCAGGGTTCACTGCTCGATTTTATTGATGACTTCGTGACCAAATTCCCCAAGTTGGTTGATGAATACGAAACCCTGCTAACCGACAACCGTATCTGGAAGCAACGCACGGTTGGTGTTGGCGTGGTGTCACCGGAGCGCGCGCTCAATCTTGGCTTTACCGGTCCTATGCTTAGAGGCTCCGGCTTCGCCTGGGATCTGCGAAAACAGCAGCCCTATGAAGTCTATGCACAGATGGACTTCGATATTCCGGTAGGTAAAACGGGTGACTGCTATGACCGCTACCTGGTCCGTGTCGCGGAGATGCGCCAATCCAACCGCATCATCAAGCAGTGCGTCGATTGGCTGCGGGTTAATTCCGGCCCGGTCATCACCAGCAACCACAAGGTGGCTCCTCCTAACCGAGAGTCCATGAAATCCAACATGGAAGAGCTGATCCACCATTTCAAGCTTTTCACCGAAGGTTTCCATGTGCCGGAAGGCGAGGCTTATGCCGCAGTGGAGCATCCCAAGGGAGAGTTCGGCATTTACATCGTCAGCGATGGCGCGAACAAGCCTTATCGCCTGAAAATTCGTCCGCCAGGCTTTTCGCATCTGGCCGCCATGGATGAGATGTCGCGCGGACACATGATTGCCGATGCTGTTGCCGTGATTGGCACCATGGACATCGTGTTCGGTGAAATTGACCGCTAACCGCATGACTTCTTCCATGATTTCTGAACAAACCAAAGCGCTTTTTGACCGCGAAGTCGCCAAATACCCCACCAGCCAGAAGCAGTCGGCCGTGATGGCTTGTCTGCAGATCGTGCAGCAGGAGCGCGGCTTTGTCAGCGCCGAAAGCGAAAAACTCGTGGCCGAGTACTTGGGCATGGCACCGATTGCCGTGCATGAAGTCACCACCTTCTACAACATGTACAACCAGCAGCCGGTGGGCAAATACAAACTCAATGTTTGTACAAACCTGCCGTGTCAGTTGCGCGATGGTGCCAAGGCGCTGCAGCATCTGGAGCACAAACTGGGTGTTGCCATGGGTGAAACCACTAAAGATGGCATGTTCACGCTGCAGCAGTCCGAATGCCTGGGGGCCTGTGCCGATTCACCGGTGATGCTGGTGAACGACATTCATATGTGCAGTTTCATGAGCAACGAAAAATTAGACCAACTCATTGATGGTCTCAAATCGGCGGAGGCTTGAGTCTTATGACGCTCCAATCACATTCCAGTGGTAACGCAGCGGCGCAAGCCGTTCTGTCGCAATTTGCAGCCACTGGCGTACAGACCTGCTTTCATGGTCGGCACATCAATCCGCAAATTCTGGCAAATCTAGATGGCAGCAACTGGCATCTCGGCGACTATGAATCGCGTGGTGGCTACCAGGCGCTGCGCAAGATTCTCGGTCAGGATGGTGGCGCCGGATTGACCCCTGACCAAGTCATCGCCGAGGTCAAGGCTGGTGGTTTGCGTGGTCGGGGCGGCGCAGGTTTCCCTACCGGGCTGAAATGGAGTTTCATGCCGCGCCAGTTTCCGGGCCAGAAATACCTGGTCTGCAATTCGGACGAAGGCGAGCCGGGCACCTGCAAGGACCGCGACATCATGCAGTACAACCCGCACAGCGTGATTGAAGGCATGGCGATAGCGGCATACGCGATGGGCATCAGCGTAGGTTATAACTATATCCACGGCGAGATTTTTGCCACTTACCAGCGCTTTGAAGCAGCGCTAGACGAGGCGCGTGCTGCTGGCCTGCTTGGCGACAATATTCTGGGAAGCAACTTTAATTTTCAACTCCATGCGGCGCACGGTTTTGGCGCCTATATTTGCGGTGAAGAAACCGGATTGCTCGAGTCCCTGGAAGGAAAAAAGGGCCAGCCGCGCTTCAAACCGCCGTTTCCGGCCAGTTTCGGCCTGTATGGCAAGCCCACCACCATCAACAATACCGAAACATTTGCTGCCGTGCCGTGGATCATCCGCAACGGCGGTGCTGCTTATCTTGAGTGCGGCAAGCCAAACAATGGTGGTACCAAGATTTATTCGGTATCCGGCGATGTCGAGTTACCCGGCAACTATGAAGTACCCATGGGCACGCCGTTCGCCAAGCTGCTGGAACTGGCTGGAGGCGTTCGCAAGGGCCGTACGCTGAAGGCTGTCATTCCCGGCGGCTCCTCATCACCGGTTTTGCCTGCTTCCAGCATGATGGAGTGCACCATGGATTACGACTCGATTGCCAAGGCCGGTTCCATGCTTGGCTCAGGTGCGGTGATTGTTATGGACGATTCTCGTTGCATGGTCGAGTCTTTGAAACGACTGTCCTATTTTTACATGCACGAGTCATGCGGCCAATGCACACCATGCCGTGAAGGCACGGGTTGGCTGTGGCGTGTGGTGGATCGTATTCACAACGGATTGGGTCGCCAAAGTGATCTGGATTTGCTCAATTCGGTGGCAGATAACATCCAGGGCCGTACGATTTGCGCGCTCGGTGATGCCGCCGCCATGCCGGTGCGCGCCATGATCAAGCATTACCGTCATGAGTTTGAGGCCATGATTCCAAAAAATACATCTCAAGTTGCTGCGTCCAAGGGCGTAGCTCAGGCTACGGGTCACGCTGCAGCGCAGGCTTGAACGGTGGAAAGAAAAAATATGGTTGAAATACAACTTGATGGCCAAAAGGTGGAGGTGCTCGAAGGCAGCACAGTGATGCATGCCGCTGAAAAAGCAGGCACCTATATTCCTCATTTTTGCTACCACAAGAAGCTGAGCATCGCAGCCAATTGCCGCATGTGCTTGGTCGATGTTGAAAAGGCCCCCAAGCCCATGCCTGCATGTGCTACGCCAGTCACTCAGGGCATGGTCGTGCATACCAAGAATGACAAAGCCATCAAGGCCCAAAAGGGCGTGATGGAGTTCCTGCTGATCAACCATCCGCTCGATTGCCCGATCTGCGATCAGGGAGGTGAATGCCAGTTGCAGGATTTGGCTGTGGGCTATGGCGCAGGCGAGTCGCGCTACCAGGAAGAAAAGCGCATGGTCTTCCACAAGGATGTGGGACCCCTGATTTCCATGCAGGAAATGAGCCGCTGCATTCACTGCACCCGCTGTGTTCGTTTTGGTCAGGAAGTGGCTGGTGTAATGGAGCTGGGCATGTCGCACCGCGGTGAACATGCCGAGATCGAAACTTTTGTCGGCATGTCGGTGGACTCCGAACTGTCGGGCAACATGATCGATCTTTGCCCGGTGGGCGCATTGACCAGCAAGCCTTTTCGCTACAGCGCCCGTACCTGGGAATTGTCTCGCCGTAAATCGGTTAGCCCGCACGACTCGACCGGCGCCAACCTGATTGTTCAGGTCAAGCACGACAAGGTCATGCGCGTATTGCCGCTTGAAAACGAAGCTATCAACGAATGCTGGATTGCCGACCGCGACCGCTTTTCCTACGAAGCCCTGAATACCGACGACCGTTTGCTGAGCCCCATGCTCAAGCAGGGTGGCGAATGGAAAACGGTCAACTGGCAAGCCGCACTCGAATATGTAGCCAATGGGCTGAAACAGATCAAGTCGGAATACGGCGCTGACAGCATTGGTACTTTGGCCAGCCCCCACAGCACACTTGAAGAACTGCATCTGGCTGCCTCGCTGATGCGCGGTCTCGGTAGCGAAAACATCGACTACCGCTTGCGTAACGCCGACTTTTCATCATCACCATCAGTTCGCTGGCTGGGCACTTCCATTGCTTCGCTGTCGCAATTGCAGCGTGTCCTGGTGGTTGGTTCCAACCTGCGCAAGGACCATCCGCTGTTTGCACTGCGTATTCGGCAGTCCGTGCGCAATGGCTGTGCGTTGAGTGCTATTAATTCGGTAGTAGAACTACCTTTTGCAGATACATGGGCCATGCCCCTAGCCAATACTATGCTGGTATCGCCTGAAAACTGGGCGCAAGCGTTGGCTGATATCGCTGCCGCAATTGCCGCAGAAAAGGGCGTTGCCGCACCCGCTTCTGGCCAAGCCAGCGATGCCGCCAAAGCGATTGCCCTTTCTTTGCTGGGCGGAGAACGCAAAGCCATCCTGCTGGGCAATGCCGCAGCGCATCATGCCAATGCTTCCAGCCTGCTGGAACTTGCCAACTGGATTGGCAAGCAAACCGGCGCAACCGTGGGTTACCTGACCGAAGCCGCCAATACGGTTGGAGCACAACTGGTCAATGCATTGCCAGGCAACTCGGGGTTGAATGCTGGCCAGATGCTTGATGGCAAGCTCAAGGCAGTCATCCTGCTGAATAACGAACCCGAGTTCGACTCAGCAGCTGGTGCCAAGGCCAAAATGTCACTGAATTCGGCTCAAATGGTTGTCACGCTGAGTCCTTTCAAGGCCAATATGAGCTTCAGCGATGTGTTGCTGCCTATTGCGCCGTTTACCGAAACGCCGGGTACTTTCGTCAACGCAGAAGGTCGTATACAGAGTTTTCATGCCGTGGTCAAACCCAGGGGTGAAACGCGTCCTGCCTGGAAAGTCTTGCGTGTTCTGGCCAATTTGCTTGACTTGCCCGGCTTCAATTTTGAATCCTCGCAAGACGTGCTCAGGAAAATTCCTGATGCCGATAACGATCAGGTGCCTGCCAATCGGTTGAGTAATGGCATTCAGTGCGAGATTGTTATGTCTGGCGTTGCCGGCCCTGCACCAGCTGTAGCCAGTATTTATCAACTCGACGGCCTGGTCAGGCGTGCCACTTCGCTGCAACTGACGGCAGATGCGCGCAAGGCTGCCGGTTTCGAAGGAGCCTGCGCATGATTGACGCAATGTATGCGACGGGCCAGGGCCTGATGGGCGGAATTTGGCCTGCTACCGTATGGCCTGTACTCTGGGTTCTTATCAAAATTGTGGCGGTGCTGGCTCCGCTGATGGGCTGTGTTGCCTACCTCACTTTATGGGAAAGAAAGGCCATCGGGTTCACGCAGGTTCGCGTTGGACCTAACCGCATCGGACCGTTTGGCCTGTTGCAGCCGATTGCTGATGCGCTCAAATTGCTGACCAAGGAAATCATCATTCCTACGGCGGCAAGCAAGGGCCTGTTCATACTTGGACCGATCATGACCATCATGCCGGCGCTGGCGGCATGGGCTGTGATTCCATTTGGACCCGATGTGGCGCTGGCCAATGTCAATGCCGGCTTGCTGTTCATCATGGCCATTACCTCGCTTGAGGTGTATGGCGTCATCATTGCTGGCTGGGGGTCAAACTCCAAGTATGCATTTCTGGGTGCCATGCGCGCTTCGGCCCAGATGGTGAGCTACGAAATCGCCATGGGTTTTTGCCTTGTTGTGGTGTTGATGGTATCGGGCAGCCTGAACATGACGGACATTGTCATGAGCCAGGGTTCGGGTATGGCTGCAAGCAAGGGGTTGACCTTCCTGTCCTGGAACTGGCTTCCATTGCTGCCTATTTTCGTGGTGTATTTCATTTCGAGTCTGGCCGAAACCAACCGTCATCCTTTTGATGTGGTGGAAGGAGAGTCCGAGATTGTTGCGGGCCACATGGTGGAGTATTCAGGCATGTCGTTTGCCATGTTCTTCCTGGCTGAATACGCCAACATGATTCTGGTGTCAGTGCTGTGCGTGCTGCTGTTTCTAGGTGGGTGGCTATCGCCGATTGACAGCGCATTGTTCACCTGGATTCCGGGTTGGATCTGGCTTGGCCTAAAAACATTCGTCGTTGTCACCATCTTCCTGTGGGTGCGTTCCACCTTTCCACGTTTCCGTTACGACCAGATCATGCGTCTGGGCTGGAAAATCTTCATACCTGTGACCCTGGTCTGGCTGGTGGTCGTCGGGGCCTGGATGCAGACCCCTTACAACATCTGGAAATAGGCGAAAAAGTCATGTCTGCTGTTGCCTCCGTCAAGGATTTTGTTTCAAGTTTCATGTTGACCGAACTGCTCAAGGGTATGGCCCTGACCGGCAAGTACATGTTCAGTCGCAAGATCACGATTCAGTTCCCCGAAGAAAAAACGCCGTTGAGCCCGCGCTTTCGAGGACTGCATGCGCTGCGCCGCTATGAAAATGGTGAAGAGCGCTGTATTGCCTGCAAGCTTTGCGAAGCGGTTTGCCCGGCGTTGGCCATTACCATCGAGTCTGACGTTCGCGAGGACGGCAGCCGACGCACGTCGCGCTATGACATCGATCTGACCAAATGCATTTTTTGCGGCTTTTGCGAAGAAAGCTGCCCGGTTGATTCAATCGTTGAGACGCACATTCTCGAATACCACGGTGAAAAGCGGGGTGACCTCTATTTCACCAAGGAAATGCTGCTGGCAGTGGGCGACCGCTATGAAAACGAGATTGCTGCCAACAGGGCGGCAGATGCCAAATACCGTTGAAATTTTCGCCCCAATAGCTCGCTCAAGAAAGAATCCACCCCAACATGGACGCTAAAACAGGTCTTTTTTATGTTTTTGCCGCAGTGCTGTTGTTTGCAGCCTTCCGCGTCATCACAGCTCGCAATCCGGTGCATGCGGCGCTTTTTCTGGTACTGGCATTTTTTCAGGCGGCTGCCGTCTGGATTTTGCTCAAAGCGGAATTTTTGGCGATCACTTTGGTGCTGGTATATGTCGGCGCCGTGATGGTGCTGTTTCTGTTTGTGGTCATGATGCTGGACATCAACCTGGACAGTGTGCGCAAGGGTTTCTGGAAGCATTTCCCACTGGCTGGAACGGTGGGCGCCATCATCGCACTGGAAATGTCCTATGTGCTGATGGGTGGGTTTCGTGAGCCACCACAAGGCGCTTCCATGCCCGTGTCAGGGGAGCTTGCCGCCCAGGTCTCCAACACGAAGGAACTGGGTAAGGTGCTGTACTCCCAATACATTTACCCGCTTGAAATTGCTGCCGTTATCTTACTGGTTGCCATCATTGCCGCCATTGCGCTGACCTTGCGTGAGCGCAAGGATTCCAAAAGGACCAATCCCGCAGACCAGGTCCGCGTCAAGTCACAAGACCGTGTCAGACTGGTCAAGATGAAGTCAGTGGTCGCTGCACCTGCTATGGCATCCGTTGAGGAAAAAAAATTATGATGCTCACGTTGGGACATTTTCTTTCGCTGGGCGCCATGCTTTTTGCGCTGTCTGTCATTGGCATTTTCCTGAACCGCAAGAACCTGATTGTGTTGCTCATGGCCATTGAACTCATGCTGCTGGCGGTCAATATGAATTTTGTGGCGTTTTCCTACTATCTAAACGATATGGCCGGTCAGGTTTTTGTGTTTTTCATTCTGACCGTCGCTGCGGCCGAGTCCGCCATCGGACTGGCCATTTTGGTGCTGCTGTTCCGTAACAAGTCCAGCATCAACGTCGAAGACCTCAACACGCTTCAGGGTTAATAAAAAAGATGAGCCAAACCCTTTCCGCATCGACGTTGCTGGCTGTTCCGCTGGCACCGCTGGCAGGCGCACTGCTGGCCGGTATTCTGGGGACCACCTTTGGTGGCAACTGGATAGGCCGCCGTCTGGCGCACACCCTGACCATTCTGGGTGTGTTCGTGGCATTCGTTATCTCGGTCTTGACGCTGCAAAGCGTTGCCATTGATGGTGCGCGATTCAACGAAACGCTTTACACCTGGATGACACTGGGCAACCTGAAAATGGAAGTCGGCTTTCTGGTCGATGGGCTGACTGCCATGATGATGTGCGTGGTGACTTTTGTGTCCCTGATGGTGCACATCTACACGATCGGCTACATGGAAGAGGATGCGGGCTACAACCGTTTCTTTGCCTATATTTCGCTGTTTACCTTTTCCATGCTGATGCTGGTGATGAGCAACAACATGCTGCAGTTGTTCTTTGGCTGGGAGGCCGTTGGCTTGGTTTCTTATCTGCTGATCGGTTTCTGGTTCAACAAGCCCAGCGCGATATTTGCCAACATGAAGGCTTTCCTAGTCAACCGGGTCGGTGACTTCGGTTTTATTCTGGGAATCGCACTGATTGCTGCTTACGCTGGTACGCTCAACTATGGCGAGGCCTTTGCCAAGGCGGACGAGCTTTCAAAACTGGTTTTCCCAGGCACTGGCTGGATGCTGATTACCGTGATCTGCATCTGCCTGTTCATTGGCGCCATGGGCAAGTCGGCCCAGTTTCCGCTGCATGTATGGCTGCCTGACTCGATGGAAGGCCCGACCCCGATCTCGGCGCTGATTCACGCGGCAACCATGGTGACCGCCGGTATTTTCATGGTGGCACGCATGTCACCGCTGTTCGAACTGAGCGACACCGCGCTGAGCTTCATCATGGTGATCGGCGCCATTACCGCGCTGTTCATGGGTTTTCTTGGCATTATCCAAAACGACATTAAGCGGGTCATCGCCTATTCCACGCTGTCGCAACTGGGCTACATGACGGTGGCACTGGGTGCTTCAACTTATTCAGTGGCTGTGTTTCACCTGATGACGCATGCGTTCTTCAAGGCGTTGCTGTTCCTGGCTGCAGGCTCGGTCATTATCGGCATGCACCACAACCAGGACATTCGCTGGATGGGCGGTGTGCGCAAGTACATGCCGATCACCTGGATTACCTTTCTGCTGGGTTCGCTGGCCCTGATTGGTACGCCGCTGTTCTCCGGTTTTTATTCCAAAGACAGCATCATCGAAGCAGTGGCCGAGAGCCACCTCTGGGGCAGTGGATTCGCGTACTTTGCCGTGCTGGCAGGCGTGTTTGTGACGGCTTTCTATTCGTTCCGTTTGTACTTTCTGGTTTTCCATGGCAAGGAACGGTATGACCAGAATCCTGAGGCCCATCATGATGCGCATGACGATCATGGCCATCACAATGAACACCATGAGCCGCACGAATCTCCATGGGTTGTGACGCTGCCGCTGATCTTGCTGGCTATTCCTTCGGTTCTTATCGGCTTCATGACGATTGAACCGATGCTGTTCGGTGATTTTTTCAAGGGCTCGATTTTTGTCAACCTGGAGCGGCATCCCGCCATGGAAGAATTGGCAAGCCTGTTTCATGGTCCTGTGCAGATGGCTGTGCATGGCTTGACAGCGCCTCCTTTCTGGCTTGCCCTGTCGGGTGTCGTGCTGGCTTACTACATGTACATGGTCAACCCAGCCTTGCCGGCAGCCATCAAGCGTAATGTGAGTCCCGTTTACCAGTTGCTTGAAAACAAGTATTACCTCGACTGGTTCAATGAAAACGTGCTGGCCCGTGGCATGCGCGGACTGGGAACCGTGCTCTGGAAAGTGGGTGACCAGAAAATTATTGACGGTGCGCTGGTGAACGGTTCGTGGAAACTGGTGGGCTGGATTTCCGGCATGGTCAGGCGCTTGCAGTCGGGTTACATCTACCACTATGCCTTTGGCATGATTCTTGGCATCTTTGTGTTGATGACGTATTTCGTCTGGCTCAATCGATAAAAACAATCTAGAAGAAGAAGGAAGAGAAAAAATGGGATTGTTGAGCCTAGCCATTTGGATGCCGATTTTTTTTGGCGTCGGTTTATTAGCTTTAGGTCGGGAAAGTCAGGCGCACACCGTGCGCTGGATCGCACTCATCGGTGCCATTGCCAGTTTCCTGGTCACCCTGCCTTTGTATGACGGCTTTCAGCTCGGCACTTCGGCCATGCAGTTCGTTGAAAAGAGCAGCTGGATACCGCGCTTCAACATGAATTACCACTTGGGCGTGGACGGCATCTCGCTGTGGTTCGTGCTGCTGACGGCCTTTATCAATGTGGTTGTCATCATTGCCAGCTGGGAATCGATCACGACGCGCGTGAACCAGTACATGGCGTCTTTTTTGATCCTGAGTGGCTTGATGATTGGCGTGTTCGCCGCGCTGGACGGCATGCTGTTCTATGTGTTCTTCGAAGCCACCCTGATCCCGATGTACCTGATCATCGGCATCTGGGGTGGACCGAACAAGATCTACGCGGCGTTCAAGTTCTTCCTGTACACGCTGCTCGGATCGCTGCTCATGCTGGTCGCATTGATCTTTCTGTACAACAAATCGGGCGGCAGTTTCGATATCCTGGCGTGGCACAAACTGCCATTGTCAGCCACGGCCCAGACGCTTCTTTTCTTTTCGTTCTTTGCGGCTTTCGCCGTCAAGGTGCCGATGTGGCCGGTCCACACCTGGTTGCCCGACGTTCACGTCGAAGCGCCGACGGGAGGCTCTGCCGTGCTGGCCGCCATCATGCTCAAGCTCGGTGCTTACGGTTTTCTGCGGTTTTCGATGCCGATCACGCCCGATGCATCCCATGAGTGGGCCGGACTCATTATTGCCCTTTCCCTGATTGCCGTGATCTACGTGGGCCTGGTGGCGCTGGTTCAGCGGGACATGAAAAAACTGGTGGCTTATTCATCCGTGGCGCACATGGGTTTCGTGACGCTCGGATTTTTCCTGTTCAATGACCTCACCGTCTCCGGCGGCATCGTGCAGATGATTGCCCACGGCTTTGTTTCGGCGGCCATGTTCCTGTGCATTGGCGTGCTATACGACCGCGTGCATTCGCGGGAAATTGCAAGCTACGGCGGCGTGGTCAACACCATGCCCAAGTTTGCGGCTTTTGCCCTGCTGTTTGCGATGGCCAATTGCGGCTTGCCTGCCACGGCCGGTTTCGTCGGCGAATGGATGGTGATCCTGGGTGCTGTCAAGTCCAACTTCTGGATTGGCGCGGCAGCGGCAACGGCGCTTATTTCTGGCGCGGCTTATACGCTCTGGATGTACAAGCGCGTTTACCTTGGCCCTGTGACCAACGAAAACGTCAAAGGCATGCTGGATATCAACAACCGCGAGTTCCTGATGCTTGGCCTTTTGGCCATTGCAACGCTTTATATGGGCATTTATCCGAAGCCTTTTACCGATGTGATGAATACCTCGGTGGCTGATCTGCTCAAGCATGTCGCGCTTTCGAAACTGAACTAAGCAAACTCAAAGAATTCAGATGATTGACAAACTCAGTTGGATCGCGGTCTATCCCGAACTCGTTCTTTTGGTCATGGCGTGCTTGATTGCGCTGGTGGACCTGGGCGTCAAATCGCCGCGCCGCACGCTTACCTATGCGTTGACTCTGCTGACGCTTGGCGCTGTAGCCGTCATGGAAGCCTCTTATGCGCTGGGTGGCCAGACTTTTTACGGCTTTGGCAACATGGTGGTGGTGGACCCGATGGGAAGCTGGCTGAAATGCTTTTCGAGCATTGCCCTGATGATCACGGTGGTCTATGGCCGGCCTTACGCCGCTGACCGGGACATGCTGCGCGGCGGCGAATTTTTCACGCTCAGCCTGTTTGCCTTGCTGGGCATGTTCGTGATGATTTCCGGTCACAATTTCCTGGTGCTCTACATGGGCCTTGAGTTGATGACGCTGTGCAGCTATGCACTGGTCGCCTTGCGCCGTGACGATGCACAAGCCACTGAAGCGGCGATGAAGTATTTCGTCCTGGGCGCACTCGCTTCGGGCTTTCTGCTGTACGGCCTGTCGATGCTCTACGGTGCCACCGGCTCGCTGAACATCAATGAAGTGTTCAATGCCATTGCCAGCCGGCAGGTCAAACACCAAGTGCTGGTGTTCGGTCTGGTCTTCATCGTGGCGGGCCTGGCCTTCAAGCTGGGTGCGGTGCCGTTTCACATGTGGCTGCCCGACGTGTACCAGGGAGCGCCCACGGCCGTCACCCTGATCATTGGCGGTGCTCCGCAACTCGCCGCATTTGCCATGACCATTCGCCTGCTGGTTGAAGGCCTGTTGCCGCTGGCCATCGACTGGCAGCAGATGCTGGCCTTGATGGCGATTGGTTCGCTGGTGATTGGTAATCTGGCGGCCGTTGCCCAAACCAACCTCAAGCGCATGCTGGCGTTTTCGACCATTTCGCAAATGGGCTTTTTGCTGCTCGGTTTGCTGGCCGGCGTGGTCAACGGCAATCAGTTGCATACCGAGTCTGCCTATGGCGCGGCCATGTTCTATGCACTGACCTATGTGCTGACCACACTCGCTGCATTCGGCATCATCCTGCTGCTGGCCCGTGCTGGGCATGAGTCTGAAGAAATCACTGACCTGTCGGGTCTGAACCAGCGCAGCCCCCTGTATGCCGGCGTCATGGCGATGAGCATGTTTTCACTGGCTGGCTTGCCGCCGCTGGTTGGTTTCTATGCCAAGCTGGGCGTCTTGCAAGCCCTGATTTCGTCGGGCCAGACAAGCTACCTGGTGCTGGCCGTTTTTGCCGTGTTCATGTCCCTGATTGGCGCTTTTTACTATCTGCGCGTGATCAAGGTGATGTACTTTGATGCGCCTCACAGCCACAATGCGCAGCCGATTTCAGCGCCGGCGGATGCACAGATTGTGCTGGCGATCAACGGTGCGCTTCTTCTGGTCCTGGGTATTGCGCCTAGCAGCCTGATGACCTTGTGCGCTCAGTCGATCAACAGCATCGTGAATTCACTCGGAGTCTGAGTTTGAGTCAGACCGCATCTGTATGGCTGGTTGTGCTGCTGGCCCTGGTGATGGCCAATATGCCGTTCATCAGCAACCGTCTCTTTGCGGTCATTGCGCTCAAGTCGCCAAAAAACCTGGCCATGCGGTTGGCGGAAATGGTGGTTTGGTATCTGTTGGTCGGCGCTTTGGGACTGTACCTTGAGCAGCGCAACGGGCAGATTGCGCCGCAGGGCTGGGAGTTTTATGCCATCACTGGAACGCTCTTTTTGACGTTTGCATTTCCCGGTTTCACCTATCGTTATCTTTTTAAACACCGCTCATGACTCCGATTCCTGGGCCTGACGGGAAAATCGGCAAGCAGGATGCGCATCTGTTGGAGACGCAAGCCAGCTCGGAAAAAATCCTCAAAGGTCATTTCCTACAGGTTTTTCGCGACACCGTCAGTCTGCCCGACGGCAAACACACCACGCGTGAGTATGTCGTTCACCCGGGCGCGGTGATGATCGTTGCACTGCTTGACGATGGCAACGTGGTGCTGGAACGCCAGTACCGTTATCCGGTGCATGCCGTCATGATCGAATTTCCTGCAGGCAAACTGGACGCCGGCGAATCGTCGCTGGCCTGCGCGCAGCGCGAACTCCAGGAAGAAACCGGCTACACCGCACGCGAATGGGTCAGGGCCGGCGTTCTGCATCCGGTCATTTCCTATTCCACCGAATTCATTGATATCTGGTTTGCGCGTGGCTTGAGTCTGGGCGAGCGCAAGCTGGATGCAGGCGAATTTCTGGATGTCTTTACCGCCACGCCAACCGAACTGCTGGGCTGGTGCGGCAACGGCCAGGTGACCGATGCCAAGACCCTGACGGGCATGCTATGGCTGCAAAACATGTTGTCGGGTGCATGGACATTGGAATGGCAGGCAGCAGGGCTGTGATGGTCTTGCCATACTCGACCCATGAAAGTCCTGAATCTTCGATGTTCGCACCTGCATTCGTTTGAAGGCTGGTTTGGTTCGGAGGACGATTTTCAAGGCCAGTTGAAGCGCGGCCTGGTTGAGTGCCCGATGTGCGCCGACAGTGCCATTCAAAAAATGCCCAGTGCGCCCCGTCTCAATTTTGGCGGCCACCAGGCCCGTGATTCCGAGCAGGCCCTTCAGGGGCAAGCTGCAACTCCTGCATCAACCGCGATGGCGCCATTGAAAAACGAAGCAGTGCGCAGTGATCCGCCTGAAAACGGCAGTCCGGACAGACTCAATCCTGCCGCACAGGCTGCATTTTTAACTGCCTTGCGCCAGGTCATTGCAAATACCGAAGATGTCGGCCAGCGATTCGCTGACGAGGCACGCCGCATGCACTACGGCGAAGCCGAAGCCCGCAGCATTCGCGGTCAGGCCAGTGCACGGGAAGCCGTAGAGCTGCTGGAGGAGGGGATTGAAGTCATGCCGCTTCCCATGCTGCCGGCCCTCAAGGAAACCCTGCAGTAAAAATGAAGAGGGCAGGTCAGGGTTGCTGACGCGCCTGCCGCTCTCCTTTTCAAGCGGTAACCAGCCCCTGATCAGGGATACAGGCCGCGCAATTCGCGCGTATGCAGAATGCGCTGGCAGGCCACGATGAATGTGGCGGTACGCAGGCTGACCTTCTTTTCCTGGGCCACTTGCCAGACACCGGCAAAGGCTGTTTTCATGATTTTCACCAGGCGGGCGTTGATTTCTTCTTCATCCCAGAAAAAGCTGGAGAAATCCTGTACCCATTCAAAGTAGCTGACGGTCACGCCGCCGGCGTTGGCAATCACGTCGGGCACCACCAGCACATTGCGCTCCTGCAGGATGTCGTCGGCTGCTGGCGTGGTCGGTCCATTGGCGCCTTCAATGATCATGCGCGCCTTGATGCGGCCGGCGTTTTCAGCGGTGATCTGCTGTTCCAGCGCCGCCGGAATCAGGATGTCGCAATCCACGTCCCAGAATTTTTCATCGGCGAGCACTTCAGCATCGGCAAAGCCAGCCACGCTGCCGGTGTCAGTCACATGCTGAAGCAGTGCCGGTACGTCCAGTCCGGCTTCCCGGAAAATCGTGCCGCCATGGTCCTGCACCGCAATGATCCGCGCGCCGGTTTCGGAAAAGAGTTTGCCCGCCACGCCGCCCACATTGCCGAAGCCCTGCACGGCCACCCGCGCGGTGGCAATGTCCAGCCCGATATGCCGGGCCGCTTCCGTCCCCACGGTAAACACGCCGCGTCCGGTGGCTTCACGCCGGCCGAGCGAGCCGCCCAGATCGACGGGTTTGCCCGTCACCACGCCGGTCGAGGTGGAGCCGGTGTTCATGGAGTAGGTGTCCATCATCCAGGCCATGATCTGCTCGTTGGTGTTCACGTCAGGCGCCGGAATATCCTTGTTGGGGCCGATGATGATGCCGATTTCGCTGGTGTAGCGGCGCGTCATGCGCTCTAACTCGCCGCGCGAGAGCTTTTTCGGGTCCACCCGAATGCCGCCTTTGGCGCCGCCGTAAGGCACGTTGACGGCTGCGTTTTTTACCGACATCCAGGCCGACAGGGCCATGACTTCCGACAGCGTCACATCCTGGTGAAATCGCACGCCGCCCTTGCCGGGTCCGCGCGAAACATTGTGCTGTACGCGGTAGCCTTCAAAGTGCGCCACCGTGCCGTCGTCCATGTGAATCGGTATGTCCACAATCAGGATGCGCTTGGGGCGCTTGAGGGTTTCGGCCCAGCGCGCCAGATTGCCCAGGTGCGGAATGACGCGGTCAACCTGCTGCAGGTAGTTGCCCCACGGCCCGAGCTTGTCGGCCTGGAGATAGGACGGAAGGGAAGAGGCGGGGGCAATGGGACTTTCGCCGAGGGCTGCGGGCGCTTGTGACATGAATCAGTTCCTTGTGAAAAACAATTAGGTAGCGCAGCTTAGTTCCGGCGCCCCCGCCTGTCCAAGACATTGTTCTCAATCAATTATGCAAATAAATCATAGTTGTGGTTTTTGCGGCAGCCTGGCTGCATTCAGACGTTGAACTGCAGTGCCGCCAGCCGTGCATAAATGCCACCCTGGCGCACCAGTTCCGCATGCGTGCCTTGTTCCACCAGCCTGCCATGGTCGAGCACCAGGATGCGGCTGGCCTGCTGCACCGTGGCCAGGCGGTGCGCAATCACCAGCGTGGTGCGGCCTTTCATGGCGGATTCGAGCGCCGCCTGCACCATGCGTTCGCTTTCGGCATCGAGTGCGCTGGTGGCTTCGTCAAGCAGCAGCAGCGGCGAGTTTTTCAGCATGGCGCGCGCAATCGCGATGCGCTGGCGCTGCCCGCCGGAAAGGCGCACGCCGCGTTCGCCCAGAAAGGTGTCGTAGCCTTCGGGCAGCGCAGTGATGAATTCATGCGCAAACGCGGCCTGTGCGGCCGACTTGACTTCTTCATCGCTCGCCTCGGGCTTGCCGTAGCGGATGTTTTCGAGTGCGCTGGTCGAGAAAATCACCGCGTCCTGTGGCACCAGCCCGATGCGCCCGCGCAGGTCTTGCAGCGACATGTCGGCCGTCCGAACGCCGTCCAGTTCAATCCGGCCCGAGGCGGGGTCGTAAAACCGCAGCAGCAACTGGAACACCGTGCTTTTGCCGGCGCCGCTCGGCCCGACGATGGCAACGGTTTCGCCAGGCGCCACGCTCAAGCTGAAATCGGTCAGGGCCGGCTGCGTCGGACGGGACGGATAGTGAAACGTGACTGCTTTAAATTTGATAGCACTACCCGCCCGTACCACCTGCGCAGGAACCGGATTTGACGGTGAAGTCACGGGTGAGCGGGTTTCCAGCAGTTCCATCAGTCGCTCGGTGGCGCCGGCCGCGCGCAGCAGGTCGCCATACACCTCGCCCAGCACGGCTGCCGAACTGGCCAGAATGATCACATACACCACCGTCTGGCCCAGGTGGCCGGCGGAAATGTCGCCGCGCATCACCGCCTGCGTTCCCTGGTACAGGCCCCACAGCAGCGCCGCCGACGTGGCGATGATGATGAAGGCCACCAGCACCGAGCGCGCCTTGGTGCGGCGAATCGCGGTGATGAACGCGTCCGTGGTTGACTGGTCGAAGCGCGCGGCTTCCCGGGCTTCGGCGGTGTAGCTTTGCACCACCGGAATGGCGTTGAGCACTTCGGCGGCAATCGCGCTGGAGTCGGCCACGCGGTCCTGGCTGGCGCGCGAGAGCTTGCGCACGCGCCGCCCGAACCACACCGAGGGCGCGACGATCAGCAGCAGCACGCCCAGCACCTGCACCATCAGGTACGGGTTGGTGACCACCAGCATGCCGAGCGCGCCCGCGCCCATGACGGCGTTGCGCAGGCCCATGCTGAGCGAGGAGCCCACCACCGTCTGCACCAGCGTGGTGTCGCCGGTCAGCCGCGACAGCACCTCGCCGGTCTGCGTGGTTTCAAAAAACTCGGGGCTTTGCCGCACCACATGCGAATACACGGCATTGCGAATATCGGCCGTGACCCGCTCGCCGAGCCAGCTGACGGTGTAGAACCGTCCGGCGGAAAAAAGACCCAGCGCGGCAGCGACGCCGAACAGCTCGAAGAAGTGGTTGCGCAGCGCCATCAGCTGCTCGCCCTTGCCGGCGCCGCCCATGCCGCCGTCGATCAGGCCGCGCAGCGCCAGCGGAAACACCAGCGTGGCAATCGCCGCCATCACCAGGAAAAGCACCGCCAGCCCAATCCGTCCCCGGTAGGGGCGCAGAAACGGCGTCAGGCCCGACAGGGAGCGGGGCGAGGCTTTGGCCGGTGCAGCACTGGCTGCGCTGGAGGGCAGGGGAGAAACGGAAGAAACAGATGAAGTGGCCATCCGGCGAGTTTAGCGCTAAAGCTTGCTGATGCAAAGACAGGCTTGACAATGATTGCTCAAGCAAGTATTATTCGGGTCATGGATTCAAAGCACAACTCCCACCCCGATATCGACGCGCTGCCCGTTCCTCCGGCTGATTTTTACCGCGTCGAGGGCTACACGCCTGACGACAGCGTCGGCTACATGATGCGGCGCATCATTTCGCTGATGGCGCAAGGCGTGGAGCGAGAACTCGAACCCTCCGGCCTGACCAATGCGCAATGGGTGCCGCTGCTCAAGCTGCACATGGGATGCGCTTCAACGGCGGCCGAACTGGCGCGCCAGTGCGAACTCGATGCCGGCTCCATGACGCGTTTGCTGGACCGGCTCGAAGGCAAGCAGTTGTGCCAGCGCACCCGGTCCAGCGACGACCGGCGCGTGGTCAATCTGGAGCTGACCGACGCCGGCCGCGAGGCCGCCAAAGAGATTCCGGGCATTCTTTGCGGCATGCAAAACGCGCTGCTGGCCGGCTTTTCGGTGGAAGAGTGGACCACGCTCAAAAGCTATCTGCGCCGCATGCTCGATACGGCGCAAACCCTGCAGGCATTGGCTGACAAAAATGAAAAATCCAACTAACACTTCTTTTTTCGAAGGCGTTGCGCACACCCTTACCGATGTGGCGCTCGGGCCTGGACAGGGCAGCATGCCGGTGTGGCGCGCTTCGGTTCGCATGGCGCTGGTCTCGCTGGCCGGGCTGGTGGCAGCTGGCCTGATCGCCACCGGCCTCAGCGGTTGCGCCGACATGTCGGGCATTGCGCCGCAAGCCAGCCTGCGCGATGCGCCGTCGCTGGGATTGAACACGGCCACCGCGCCAGCGCCGGTGGCCGCCGAATGGTGGCGCGATTTCGGCGACGAAACCCTCAATGGCCTGGTTACCAAGGCGCTGGAAACCAGCCCCAGCCTGAAACTTGCGCAGGCACGGCTGGCGCGCGCGCAAGCCGCCACCGATGTGGCGCATGCCGCAACCTTGCCGCAAGTCAATGGCCAGCTCGACCTGACGCGCCAGCGCTACACCGCCAACGGCGCGGTGCCGCCGCCGCTGGCCGGCTCCATCCGCGAAAGCGCAACGGCCCAGTTGGCCGCGAGCTGGGAGCTGGACTTTTTTGGCAAGAACCGCACTGCGCTCGACGCCGCGCTGGGCAGCGCGAAGGCCGCCCAGGCCGATGCCCAGGCCGCGCGCGTGCTGCTGGCCAGCCAGGTGGCACGCAGCTATTTCCAGCTGGTTCGTCTGAATGAACAGTCTGGCGTGGCAAGCCGCACGCTGGCCCAGCGCGAAGAAACCCTCAAGCTGGTCCGGGACCGCGTCAATGCCGGCCTGGACACCCGGCTGGAATTGCGCCAGAGCGAAGGCGGCCTGCCCGAGGCGCGCCTGCAGTTAGAGGCCGTGCAGGAACAGATGGCGCTGACGCGCAACGCGCTCAATGCCCTGCTTGGACAGCCAAACAGTGCTTCTGCGCTTGTCCCGTCTGCGCAATCAGCTATTAAAAATGTAGCATTAACGCCGAATATTCCAGCCGACCTGCTGGGGCGCCGCGCCGACATCGCGGCCGCGCGCTGGCGCGTCGAAGCCTCGTCCAAGGACGTGGTGAATGCCAAAACCCAGTTCTACCCGAACATCAACCTGGTCGCTTTTGCCGGTTTTTCCAGCATCGGGCTGGGCAATCTGCTGAACTCGGGCAGTCAGCAGTGGGGCGTCGGCCCGGCCCTGCGCCTGCCGATTTTCGAGGCTGGCCGGCTGCGCGCCAACCTGCGCGGCAAAACCGCTGACCTGGATGCGGCGGTGGAAAGCTACAACGCGGCAGTGATTGACGCGGTGCGCGATGTGGCCGACCAAGTCGCCTCGTCGCAGGCCATAGGCCGCCAGCAGGCCGAACAGCGGGCAGCGCAGGACGCGGCGGAAAGCGCCTACGGCATCGCCGTGCAGCGCTACAAGGCGGGGCTGGGCAATTACCTGAATGTGCTGACGGCCGAAACCAGCGTGCTGGCCCAGCGCCGGCTGGCCGTCGATCTGGCGGGCCGCGCGCTGGACACGCAGGTGGCGTTGATCCGCGCGCTGGGCGGCGGTTATGCACCTGAGCAATTGCCTGGTGCGCAAAATGCTACAAAATTAATAGCTGTTAATGCACGTCCAGTAAGCGTAAACGGCTTATTTGACTAATAGATCAGGTTTTGCGACCCATCACTGAACAGCGCAGTGCCTGCGCAAGCCATTTCCAACACATACCGAACAAGACCATGAACGCACCCCAAACCTCCGCTTCCCCAGCTTCCGCCGGCCCGGCCGTGCCGGTTCAGCCGCCGGCCGGCAATCCCAAGCGCAGGAAGGCACTGACTGCGCTCGCCAGCGTCGTCGTGGTGGCCGGCCTGGGCTGGGCCGCCTACGAATATTTGGTGGCCAGCCATTACGAATCCACCGACAACGCCTATGTGCAGGGCAACGTGATCCAGATCACGCCGCAAATCGGCGGCACGGTCATCGCGCTCATGGCCGACGACACCGATTTCGTCAAGGCCGGCCAGCCGCTGGTGCAGCTCGACCCGGCCGATGCGAAAGTGGCGCTCGACCAGGCCGAGGCTGGCCTGGCCCAGGCGGTGCGCCAGGCGCGCACGCTGTACGCCAACAATGGCTCGCTGGCCGCGCAGATCGCGCTGCGCGATGCCGATGTGAGCAAGGCCAACAGCGAGATTGCACGCGCCGCCGACGACCTCAAGCGCCGCGAGTCGCTCACCGGCAACGGCGCGGTTTCCAGGGAAGAACTCAACCACGCGCAGACGCAGCTGGCCAACGCCAAAAGCGCGCTGGCGGCCGCACAGGCCGGCGTCATCGCCGCGCGCGAGCAGCTCGGCAGCAACCAGGCGCTGACCGAGGGCACCAGCATCGAGCAGCACCCGAGCGTGCAGGTCGCCGCCGCCAAGGTGCGCGAAGCTTTCCTGGCCTCCCAGCGCACGGCCTTGACAGCGCCGGTCGATGGCTATGTCGCCAAGCGCACCGTGCAGCTCGGCCAGCGCGTGGCCGCCGGCACGCCGCTGATGTCGGTGATTCCGCTGAACCAGGTCTGGGTCGATGCCAACTTCAAGGAAGTGCAGCTGCGCAATATCCGCATCGGCCAGCCGGTGACGCTGGTGGCCGACCTGTACGGCAAGAAGGTCGATTACCAGGGCACGGTCGCCGGCCTGGGCGTGGGCACCGGCGCGGCCTTTTCGCTGCTGCCGGCGCAAAACGCCACCGGCAACTGGATCAAGGTGGTCCAGCGCGTGCCGGTGCGCATTGCGCTGGAGCCAAAGCAGCTTGCGGAACACCCGCTGCGGGTCGGCCTGTCGATGGATGCCGAAGTCGATGTGAGCAAGCAGGACGGCAAGACCCTGGCCGATGCGCCGCGCGATGCCGCGCAGGCGCACACGCAGGCCTTTGCCTCGCAGGACGACGCTGCCAGCGAGGACGTGAGCCGCGTGATTGCCGCGAATGCCGGCAAGGGCTTCAAGGCGGCAAAGAGCAGCCCGGTGGTGAAGGCTGATGCCGTGGCGCTGGCCCTGCGGTCTGCGGACGGTGGCGCCGGGCCGCAGCACTGAGCGTTTCCCTTCCCGAATCGGCCCGCACCAGGTTTTTCAAGGTTTCCATGGCTTCCGCACCCACTTCCGCATCTGACTTTCTTCCGCCGCCGCCGCTGACCGGCTCGGCCCGCCTGTGGGGCACGCTGGCGCTGTCGGCCGCCACTTTCATGAACGTGCTCGACACCTCGATTGCCAATGTGTCGCTGCCGGCCATTGCCGGTGACCTGGGCGTCAGCCCGAACCAGGGTACCTGGGTGATCACCAGTTTTGGCGTCGCCAACGCGATTGCCGTGCCGCTGACCGGCTGGCTGTCGCAGCGCTTTGGCCAGGTCCGGCTGTTCACCGCCAGCATCATGCTGTTCGTGCTGACCTCCTGGCTGTGCGGACTGGCGCCGAACATGACGACGCTGATCTTTTTGCGCGTCCTGCAGGGGCTGGTGGCCGGGCCCATGATTCCGCTGTCGCAGGCGCTGCTGCTGTCGAGCTACCCGAAGGCGCTGGCCGGGCTGGCGATGGCGCTGTGGTCGATGACCACGCTGGTCGCGCCGGTCATGGGGCCGCTGCTGGGTGGCTGGATCACCGACAACATTTCGTGGCCGTGGATTTTCTACATCAACATACCGGTCGGCTTTGGCGCGGCTTTCATCACCTGGAGCATTTTTCACAAGCGCGAAAGCCAGACCCGCAAGCTGCCGATTGACTCGATTGGCCTGGCGCTGCTGGTGATCTGGGTCGGCGCGCTGCAGATCATGCTCGACAAGGGCAAGGAGCTGGACTGGTTTCACTCCGGCGAGGTGATTGCGCTGGGCATTGTGGCGCTGGTCGGCTTGATTGCCTTTGTGATCTGGGAGCTGACCGAAGAGCATCCGGTGGTGGATTTGAGCTTGTTCAAAAAGCGCAACTTCTGGGCTGGCGTGCTCGCCCTGTCAGTCGGTTACGGCCTGTTTTTCGGCAATGTGGTGCTGTTGCCGCTGTGGCTGCAGCAGTACATGGGCTACACGGCGACCCAGGCCGGCATGGTGCTGGCGCCGGTCGGGCTGATGGCCTTGCTGCTCTCGCCGCTGGTCGGCAAGAACATCGGCAAGGCCGACCCGCGCCACTTTGCCGCTTTGGCCTTTGCCGTGTTTGCGCTGGTGCTGTGGATGCGCTCGAACTTCAGCACCCAGGCCGACATGGCGACCATCCTGATTCCGACGCTGATCCAGGGCGTGGCCATGGCCTGCTTTTTCATCCCGCTGATGACCATCACGCTGTCGGGCCTGTCCCATGACAAGATTCCGGCCGCCTCGGGCCTCTCGAACTTTGTGCGCATCACGGCGGGCTCATTCGGCACGTCGATTGCCACCACCATCTGGCAGGACCGCGCCGCCATGCACCATGCGCAGCTCAGCGAATTCGTCAATCCGGGAAGCGTCGCCGCCAACAGCGCCTTGTCCGGCCTGGCCAGTGCCGGGCTGACGCCGGACCAAGCGCTGGGAAGCATCAATCGCCTGGTGGATCAGCAGGCCTACATGCTGGCGGCGAACGACGTGTTTTATGCCTCCGCCCTGATTTTCCTGCTGCTGATTCCGCTGGTGTACCTGACGCGGCCGGCGCAAGCAGGGGCGGGCAGTGCGGATGCGGCGGCTGGCGCGCATTGACAAAAGGCCTTCAGCGCGCATTCGTTTTAACCCGTAAACAAACTTTCCAGCATCAAGTAGGCCTATGGCGCACGCGCAGTCTGCGCTAGCAGCTATGAATTGAGTAGCATGGCCGCGTCAGGCGGAGCATGCCGCTGCGGCGATGTCCAGCGAGCGCAGCCGCAGGGCCGGGTCGTAGATGTCGCAGACCAGCATGAACTCGTCGGCATCGGTGGCCTGCGCCAGCGCGCTCAGGCCGTCGCGCACGGTGTCGGGGCTGCCAATCACGGCGGCTGCCAGAAAGTCGTCAATCGCGGCGCGCTCCTGCGGATGCCGCTGGGCCAGGAAATGTTCCACCGGCGGCTGCAGGCCGCGCCGCTCGCCGGTCAGGATGCCGAGCACGCGCTGGTAGGTGCTGCTGGCCAGGTACTCGGCTTCCGCGTCGGTGGGGGCGGCAATCAGCGGCACGCCAATCGTCACGTAAGGCTTGGCCAGGGTGGCCGACGGGCGGAAATTCTGGCGGTACAGCGCAATCGCCTGCAGCAACAGGCGCGGCGCGAAATGCGAGGCAAACGCATAGGGCAGGCCGCGCTCAGCCGCCAGCTGGGCTGAAAACAGGCTGGAGCCGAGCAGCCAGATCGGCACGTTGGTGCCCGCGCCCGGCATGGCAATCAGCCGCTGGCCCGGTTGCGCCGGCCCCAGCAGGCGCTGCAGCTCGGCCACATCCTGCGGAAAGTCATCGGCTGTCTCGGCGCGTTCGCGCCGCAGTGCGCGCATGGTGGCCTGGTCGGTGCCGGGCGCGCGGCCCAGGCCGAGGTCGATGCGGCCCGGGTAGAGCTCGGCCAGCGTGCCGAAGGCTTCGGCCACCACCAGCGGCGCATGGTTGGGCAGCATCACGCCGCCCGAGCCGACCCGGATCGTGTGCGTGCCGCCAGCGATATAGCCCACCAGCACGGCGGTCGCCGAACTGGCGATGCCCGCCATGTTGTGGTGTTCGGCCAACCAGTAGCGTTTGAAGCCCAGCCATTCGGCATGCTGGGCGGTGCGCAGCGAAATCGCCAGCGCGTCGGCGACCGTGCCGCCT
Organism: Polaromonas naphthalenivorans CJ2; assembly: GCF_000015505.1. Lineage (GTDB taxonomy): Bacteria > Pseudomonadota > Gammaproteobacteria > Burkholderiales > Burkholderiaceae_C > Polaromonas > Polaromonas naphthalenivorans. Next base: position 1,538,267 of record NC_008781.1, read on the forward strand.
TCGCGCACCGCGACCAGATCGAGCATGGACAGGGCGATGTTGTTAAGTGCTTTCATAGGGGACATTGTCGTGGGTCGAGGTCCTCCGCGCTGGGTGTACGGGCATGGCCACTGCGTCGCCGGGTGGAAAGCCTTGCCGCGCAGGCGTCGCAGTTTTCGTTTTCCCTGCCGTACCCCTTCAGGCGCAGCCTATGCAAGAACCCTTACGCCTTGTCCACGTCTGCAGCCACATCCAGGGTCTGGCTGCGCCAGCGCGCCACCTGCTCTCTCAGCGATTCAAGGGTCTGCACCGGCAACACACCAGGCACTTCACGCCGCGAAAGAACGGGATTCCTGCCGCCGACCCAGATGGCCATGCCTTGCGGCAGCTGGCGCCTCAGTTCGCGCAGGCCGGCGACTATCACATTCGCACCGAGTACCGCTGTGAAGCTCAGCGCCACGATGTCCGCTTTGTAGGCCCGCGCCGCCTTCGCAATGTCGGAAATGGGCGTTTGCGGCCCCAAAGGCAGGCAGTTGCAGCCCTCCAGCGCAAACAGCGCCTCGGCCATGAGAAGTCCCAGACCGTGCGGCTCGTCCGGAAAGCTTGTCAGCAGCACCCGGGGAGCGTCCACGCCCTGCGGCGCGGGAATGCTTGCAATGACGTTGCGCAGCACGCCCTTAACGCATTCCGTATAGATGTGCTCCTCGAACACCTGAAACCGGCCGTTCAGCCACGCCTCGCCAACGGCTGTGTTGAGAGGCGCCACCACCAGTGTGACGAAATTGACCAGCCCAAGGCGCAAGGCGGTCTGGCCCAGCAGGCTTCGCAGCTTGTGCGCATCGTGGTGCTGTATGAGTTCCAGGTAAACGTCGAGAGCGGGCGCGCTGTTCGGTTCTGACGGGCGCTCTGGTGCGGCTGCAGGCGCTGACAGGGCCTGCAGGGCCTCGGGCTCCAGCGCCACGATGCGTCCGGGGCGGTGTCCCGCCTCCATCAGGCGGTGAATGAGACGCAGGCGCTCGACCTGATCAGGCGGATATACCCGATCTCCGGCACTGTCGCGGCCGGGGCGTGGAAAGCCATAGCGGCGCTCCCACACCCGAAGCGTGTCCTTGGACAGCCCGGTGTCTCTTTCCACCGCTGCGATGGAAAAGTTTTGCGTTGGCACGCACTCACGCTCGTTCATGGCGCTACCAGCCAGTAGTGAATCCAAAAACCATGCGAGTACCTAGACAACATAACGCTGATTAAACCTCAATTGGACAAATTATGTTCAAATTCATTAATTGTCCTAGACAAAAATAAATTACGTCTAATGGTTAAACCATCCCATGTTTTGGCAGGTCGCATGATTTCCCTACGATTTTTTGATCTTCCGTTTGCTCCCGGATGCTTCGCAACTTTTTTCTTCCCGGCTGAAACCGGCGGGCGTCGGCCATGAAGCTCGCCATCGTCGGATCCGGCATCTCCGGCCTGGCCGTGGCCCACAAGCTGCAGGGCCAGGCCGACATCACCCTGTTCGAGGCCGGTGATTATTTCGGTGGCCACACGCACACGGTCGATGTCACGCTGACTACCCCGCAGGGCAAGCTCACGCATGGTGTGGATACCGGCTTTCTGGTGTTCAACGAGCGTACCTACCCACATCTGATTGCGCTGCTGGCCGAACTGGACGTGAGCACGGCAAAGTCGGACATGTCGTTCTCTGTCCAGGTGCCCGGCGCTCTGCGCGGGCGCACGCTGGAGTGGAGCGGCTCCAGCCTGTCCACCGTCTTCGCCCAGCGCGGCAATCTGGTGAACCCGCGCTTTCTGGGCATGCTGGCCGATCTGCTGCGCTTCAATGCGCTCACCACGCGCATTGCACTGGCGAACGACGAATCGGCCCTGATGCAGCCGCTGGGCGAGTTCCTGAAGGCGCACCGCTTTGGCGCCGCCTTTCGCGACTGGTACTTTTTGCCCATGCTGGGCTGCATCTGGAGCTGCCCCACGGACCAGATGCTGAAGTTTCCGGTGGCCACCATGATCCGTTTCTGCCACAACCACGGCCTGATCCAGGTCAGCAACCGGCCCCAGTGGCACACCGTGGCGGGCGGCGCGAAGCACTACGTCGAGAAAATCGTCGCGCGCATCGCGGACAAGCGCCTGAACACCCCGGTGCGCCGCATCGAGCGCGACGCTGCCGGCGTGCGCGTGGTGACCGATGGTGGCGCCGAGCGCTTTGACCGGCTGGTGCTGGCCACCCATTCCGACCAGGCGCTGGCCCTGCTGCACCATGCCACGCCACAGGAGCGCCATGCGCTGGGCGCCATCCGCTATCAGCCCAACCGCGCCGTGCTGCACACCGACGCCTCGGTGCTGCCTGCCAGGCGCAGCGCCTGGGCCGCCTGGAACTACGAGCGCGCGCAAGACAATGGGTGCGAGTCAGCCCGCGTCTGCCTGCACTACCTGATCAACCAGCTCCAGCCTTTGCCCTTCAGCCAGCCGGTTGTGGTGTCGCTGAATCCGCTGCGCGAGATTGCCGCGCAGCACGTGATTGGCGAATACGACTATGAGCACCCCGTGTTCGACCTGCCTGCCATCCTTGCCCAGGAGCAGGTGGCGCAGCTGCAGGGCCAGCACCGCACCTGGTTTTGCGGCGCCTGGACGGGCTACGGCTTCCATGAAGACGGGCTCAAGTCGGGTCTGGCGGTGGCGCAGCAGCTGCTCGCCGAGACTCACATGCCGTGGGAGCAGGCCGCATGAGTCAGCCTGCGCCCCGCGTGGCTGCCCCGCTCATCGGCTTTGGCCAGGTGCGCCACACGCGGCTGCGCCCCAGCCACCATGCGTTTGCCTACGCCACTTTCTTTCTGATGCTGCCCATGCGCAGCCTGCAGGCGGGCAGTGATGTGCTGGCCATCAACCGGCGCGGCGCGCTGAGCTTTCATGACACCGACCACGGCGACGGCCGCAGTGCGAAGGAGGGTGGCGCGCTTGCCTGGATCGACGAATTGCTGCGCGCCGAAGGCATTGAAGATGCCACGGGCGAAATCTGGCTGCACTGTTATCCGCGCGTGCTGGGCTACACCTTTAAACCCGTAAGTTTCTGGTATTGCCACCGTACTGACTGCAGCCTGCGCGCCATCGTGGTCGAGGTCAACAACACCTTTGGCGAGCGCCACTGCTACCTGCTGGACAAGCCGTGCTACGGCATGGAGCTGAACGCTCGCAAGGTGTTTCATGTGTCACCTTTCTGCGAGGTGAGCGGCGGTTACAGGTTCCGCTTTCTGCGCACCCGGCACGGGGGTGAAGAGCGCACGGTGGTGCGCATCGACCACGACGACGCCAGTGGCCCGCTGCTGCAAACCAGCGTCTGCGGCACGCTGCTGCTGGTCAGCCGGAGCACCCTGCGCCGCGCCCTCTGGGGCTATCCGGCCATGACCCTGGCCGTGATGGCCCGCATCCACTGGCAGGCGCTCAGGCTCTGGCTCAAGCGCGTACGTTTTCACCGCAAGCCCGAAGCGCCTGCCACCGGCGTGACCCGCTGAATCAGCCCCTTCAAACCAGCCCACAACACCGCCATGAACAGCACCACCGCACCCGACCGCTCCACCCGCATCCTGCCGCAGGGCATTCCCGCAGCCGCACGCACGGGCCTGCAACTGTTGCAACGCCTGCAAAAAGGATCGCTCACCGTGCAGCTGCCGGATGGCACGCTGCAGCATTTTGGCCACGGCGGCGGTCCCGTGGCGGCGATCACGCTGCGCAACTGGAATGTGTTTGGCGCTGCGCTAAGGTCGGGTGACATCGGCTTTGCCGAGAGCTACATCGCTGGCGATTGGACCACGGCGCACCTGACCGAACTGCTGCAGCTGTTCATCGCCAACCGCCAGCAGATCGAGGGTGTGATCTACGGCAGCTGGGCCGGGCGGCTGCTGTACCGCATCAAGCACCTGCTCAACCGCAACACGCGCGCCAACAGCCAGAAGAACATCCATGCCCACTATGACCTGGGTAATGCTTTTTACGCGCTGTGGCTGGACGACACCATGAACTACTCATCCGCCTGGTTCGAGGGCGACGCAGGGGGCGACATGCGTACGGCCCAGCACGCCAAGGTGCGCCGCGCGCTGCGCATGGCGGGCGTGAAGCCCGGCGACCGCGTGCTGGAGATCGGCTGCGGCTGGGGCGCCCTGGCCGAGATGGCGACCACCGAATTTGGCGCCTCGCTCACCGGCGTGACGCTTTCGACAGAGCAACTCGAATTTGCCCTCCAGCGCATGGCGCGGCACGGCGTCGCAGGACAGGCCGATTTGCGGCTGCAGGACTACCGCGACATCAATGACGGGCCGTTTGACGCCATCTGCTCCATCGAGATGGTGGAGGCCGTGGGCCGCGAATACTGGCCCGCGTACTTTCAGGCGGTCAAGCGGCTGCTCAAGCCCGGCGGGCGCGCCTGTATCCAGAGCATCGTCATCGACGACAGCCTGTTCAAGCGCTACATCGGCTCGACCGACTTCATCCAGCAGTACATCTTCCCCGGTGGCTGCCTGCCCTGCCCGGGCGAGTTCCGCCGCGAGGCCGAGGCTGCGGGCCTGCGGGTGGAAGACGAATTAGCCTTCGGCCAGGACTACGCCGAAACCCTCAGGCGCTGGCGCGAACGCTTTGTGGCCCAGCGCGCACAAGTTTTGCAGCTGGGATTTGACGAGCGCTTCATGCATATCTGGGAGTTCTACCTGTCGTATTGCGAAGCCGCCTTTGCCATGAACAACACCAGCGTCGTCCAGTACACACTGGTCAGCCCGTCACTATGAAAAATATAGCTGCTGGTGCCCGCGCGGTATGCGCTACAGCCCTATTTTTCTTGATGAATGTGGGCGCGCAGCCGGCAGAAACCGGCACGCCTCTGCCGGGCATGCAACTGGCCGGTCAGGGCTCGCTGCGCTTTCTGGGCTTTGAAATTTACCGCGCGCGCCTGTGGGTCAGCCCCGGCTTTCAGCCTGAGGACTATGCCGCACATCCCCTGGCGCTGGAGCTTGCCTACCGGCGCGACTTCACCGCCCAGGCGATTGCCCAGCGCTCGATTGAGGAAATGCGCCGCGTGGGGCCGTTCACCGCGCAGCAGGCCACGCGCTGGCAGCAAGCCCTGCAGGCGGCGCTGCCCGATGTGAAGGCCGGCGACCGGCTGACGGGGTTGTACCGGCCCGGCGCGGGCACCGTGTTCCAGCTACAGGGCCGCACCGTCGGCGAGGTTGCCGACCCGGCGTTTGCGCGCCTGTTCTTCGGCATCTGGCTGTCGCCGCAAACGTCCGAGCCCGGTCTGCGCCAGTCCCTGCTTGCCGCGCGAACCCCGGGGCAGCCATGAGCCGCCGGGCCGCTTTCAGGGCAAATACCGTAGCGCGTAGCGCGGAGCTTGTGCAAATGAGCGCACCAGCGGCAGTTTCGGTGCGCCAGGGGCTGACCTACGGGCTGCTCGGACTGCCGCTGGCTTTTGTGGCCCTGCCGCTGTATGTATTGCTGCCCAACCACTATGCGCGGGAATTCGGCATGCCGCTGGCCACGCTGGGCACTGTACTGCTCACGGCGCGACTGTTCGACGCTGCCATCGACCCGCTGCTCGGGCGCCTGAGCGACCGGCTGTTTGCCCGGTCGCTGCGTGCCGTGCTGGCGGCCGGTGCGGTGTCTGCGCTGGTGCTGGCCGTGGGGCTGGCCGGGCTGTTTTTCCCGGCGGTGGTGGGGTCGGGCGCGCTCATTGCCTGGGCAGCGGGTTTTTTGCTGATCGCCTACACCGCCTACAGCCAGCTCAGCATTGCCCACCAGTCCTGGGGCGCCCGACTCGGCGGCAATGAGCTGCAGCGCGGGCGCATCGTGGCCTGGCGTGAGGGCTGCGGCCTTTTGGGCGTCGTGCTGGCCTCGGTGCTGCCTGCGCTGCTGGGGCTGCCGGTGATGCTGGGCGTGTTCGCTGCCACACTGGTGCTGGGCTGGCTGGCCTGGACCAGGGCGCCTGCGCCAGTGCAGCTTGCGCGCCTGGATCGTTACGCGCCGGGGGCCAGCCTGTGGCGGCCATGGCGCGGCGCGGCCTTCAGGCGCCTGCTGGCCGTCTTCATGCTCAACGGCATCGCCAGTGCCGTGCCGGCCACGCTGGTGCTTTTTTTCATTCAGGACCGGCTGCAGGTTGCGCCTGCGCGGGAGCCGCTGTTCCTGGGCGCCTATTTCCTTTGTGCGGCGCTGTCGATTCCGCTGTGGCTGCGGGCGGTGACGCGCTGGGGGCTGGCGCGCACCTGGCTTGCGGGCATGCTGCTGGCGATTGTCGTGTTCGCCGGCGTCGCGGGCCTGGGCGAGGGCGATGCGGCAGCCTTTTTGCTGGTGTGCGCGCTTTCCGGCGCCGCGCTGGGCACCGACCTGGCCTTGCCCGGCGCGCTGCTGGCCGGCGTGATTGCCCAGCAGGGCGACAGTGGCCAGCATGAAGGCGCCTATTTTGGCTGGTGGAACTTTGCCACCAAGCTCAACCTGGCGCTGGCCGCCGGGCTGGCGCTGCCTTTGCTCGGCGCGCTGGGCTACACCCCCGGCACGCGCAGCCCCGAAGGTCTGCAAACCCTGGGTCTGGCCTACGCCGTGTTGCCCTGCGGACTCAAGCTGCTGGCGGCGGCTGCGCTGTATTTCCTCATCATCCGTTGCCCGCAACCAGGGCGCACTTTTATTCCGGAAGGCTCACCATGATGCAACGACGCATGCTTCTCTCGGCGGCCATTGCCGCTCCCATCGCTCTGGCGGGCTGCGCCAGCCAGAGCCTGGCGGACTACGCCGGCGAAAAGCCGATGCTGGACCTGGCGCAATATTTCAATGGCCGCATCGACGCCCACGGCATCTTCCAGGGCCGAAACGGCAAGATCGTGAAGCGCTTTACCGTGATGATGGATTGCCAGTGGACGGGCAACCAGGGCGTGCTCGATGAGTCCTTCACCTACTCCGACGGCAGCACGCAGCGCCGCATCTGGCGATTGACCAAACATGCCGACGGACGCTACAGCGGCACCGCCGGCGACGTGGTGGGCGAAGCCGTGGGGCAGACCTCGGGCAATGCCTTTCGCTGGAACTACACCCTGAAACTGCCGGTGGACGGAAAAGTCTATGAAGTGCAGTTCGACGACTGGATGTACCTGATGGACAAGCACGTCATGATCAACCGGGCCACCATGAGCAAGTTTGGCATTCGCCTGGGCGAAGTCACGCTGTCCTTTACCAAACGCTGAAGTGATGAGCCTCAACCCACGCATCAACGACTGGCAGGGCCGTCGCGCCTGGCTGGTGGGCGCCTCCAGCGGCATAGGGCGCGCCACGGCATCGGCCCTGCACGCGCGCGGTGCGCAGGTGGTGGTGTCGGCGCGCGGCGAAGCGGCACTGCAGAGCTTTGTCGATCAGCACCCCGGCAGCAGGGCACTGCCGCTCGACACCGCCCGCCGCGAGGACGTGCAGGCAGCGGCGACCCGACTGCTGGCAGACGGGCCGCTGGGCATGGTCTTTTACTGTGCCGGCCATTACCGGGAGATGCGCGCCACAGCCTTCGATCTGGACGAGATGCTGCGACACCAGCAGGTCAACGTGACCGGCGCGCTCCATGTGCTGGGCGTTGTACTGCCCGCCATGGTAGAAGCCGCGCGTCATGGACAAGCCGGCCACCTGAGCCTGGTCAGCAGCGTTGCCGGCTTTCGCGGTCTGCCCAAAAGCCTGGCCTATGGGCCCACGAAGGCGGCGCTGATCAACCTGGCCGAGACGCTGTACCTGGACCTGCACGACTTGGGATTGGGCGTGAGCGTGATCAACCCCGGTTTCGTGGCCACGCCGCTGACAGCCGGCAACGACTTCAGCATGCCGGCGCTGATCTCGCCCGAGGCGGCAGCCACGGCCATACTGCAGGGCTGGGCGCGGGGCGACTTCGACATCCACTTCCCCAAGCGCTTCACCCGGGTCATGAAGCTGCTGCGGCTGCTGCCCTACAGTTGGTACTTTCCAGCCATTCGACGCTTTACCGGGCGGTAATTCATGAGCTATTCGCCTTGCCCCTCGACTGAAGAGGCAGTCACCCGCATCATCGTTTTTTTTGAGCAACTGACGCCGGGCGACGTTGCCGCCATAGACCGCTTCTATGCGCCGCAGGCCCGTTTCAAGGACCCGTTCAACGAGGTGCAGGGCGTGGCGCCTATCCAGCAGATTTTCAGTCACATGTTTGTGGCGCTGCATGAACCCCGCTTTGTCGTGACCGGCCGCGTGGTGCAGGGTGCGCAATGCTTTCTGACCTGGGACTTCGTGTTTCGCTTCAGGAATTTTCAGCAGGGCCGCACGCAGACCGTGCGCGGCGTCTCGCACCTGGTGCTGGATGCGCAGGGACTCATTACCCTGCACCGCGACTACTGGGACGCTGCCGAGGAACTGTATGAAAAGCTGCCCGTGGTGGGCTGGCTGATGCGCTGGCTCAAAAAGCGCGCCAGCAGCTAATTTTTTCAACTATTGACCCGGAGCCATGACCGTGCATTTGAACTTTTACCGACTTTGCGCAGCGCTCGCCATGGCGCCCAGCGCCCTGGCAATGCAACCGGCCCTGGCCCAGAGTGCCACCGGCCAGCCTCTGACCACTATAGCGTCGCTGGACCTGCCGCGCTATATGGGCACCTGGTACGAAATCGCCAGGTATCCGAATTCCTTCCAGCAGAAATGCACTGGCAACACTCGGGCGGAATACAGCATCAAGGGCGATGGTGGTGTGCAGGTCATCAATCGCTGCAAGCTGCAGAGCGGGGAGTTGAATGAAATCGTAGGCGCCGGCCGGCAGATTGGCAGCGCCACCTCGCCGAAGCTTGAAGTACGCTTCGCTCCGGCCTGGCTCTCATTCATTCCTGCCGTATGGGGCGACTATTGGGTCATTGACCTCGACGCAGCTTACCAACTGGTCGCCGTGAGCGATGACCGGCGCGAGTATCTGTGGGTGCTGTCCAGAACCCCCTGGGTCGAGCCAAAAGCCTATGAGGCTTTGCTGGGCCGGCTGGGCCAGAAAGGTTTTGATCTCCAGAAACTACAACTTACCCCGCAGGACTAAGCAGCGTTTCGCCCACCATTGCCTTGGTGCTGGGGGCGCTGACTTCAATGCGTTGCGACCTGCTAAAAAATCAAGATTTGGAGCGACTCCAATCGGGGCCAAGCCGCGTTGACCGCGACCGCCCTCGTCACAGCCGCAACGCCTGCCCATAACCCGTCATCTCCAGATAGCCCGTGCCCACACGCTTGCCCTGGCTGTCCATCAGTTCGCTGAGGCCTTCCCAGTAAATCGACCCGGTGGAGCTGCGGCTGTCGAGTTCCTGATGGTCGATCACGGCCTGGACGGTATAGGACTGGGCCGGCGTGCGCACCACCCATTGCACCGGGTAGGTGATTTGCGTCAGCGGGCTTTTCCAGCTTCGTTCGGCTTTGAAAAAAATCTCGCCGGGGTTGAAGATGCGCAGTTCACCCTGGGCTGACCTGAAGGAACCGCCGGCCCAGACCGCGTTGCCCTCCTTGTCGCGCAGCCTGAACGCGGTCAGCGCGCTGCCATCGTCCAGGTTCATGCCGATCCAGTCCCAGCCGACGGCGCTGGGGTGCAGCAGTTCCTGGCTCCATTCATGGTCCAGCCAGGCCTTGCCGGTGACGGCGAAAGTTTGCTCCTTGAGCTGCAGGCTGCCTGTTGCTGCCAGTTGAGGCTGGCTGTAGTAATAGCTGGCCTGTTTTTCTTCAGGGCCTTTGCGTGACAAGCCTTGCTTGCCTTGGAGCAGCACGCTTTGTGTTTCCTCAAACTGCAGGCTGAGCGCAAAGCCGGTCGCTGGCAGCTCTGCGCTGTAGCGTCCGCCGTCGGCCTTCAGCGACCAGTCGCGCAGCTTGACGGCCATGTCCTGCTCGCTGGCAGAGGCCACGCCGAAGCCGGCGCGGGCGATGCGCTGGTCGTGCCAGAGTTTTTTACCCTGCACGTCGGTGACAGCGGCATGTGCAAAGATCAATTGCCTAGCCGCGAATTTCGATGTCATGCCTTGCGTGCCATCGACCCGCGAGCGAAAGAAGGTGAGCTGAAAACCGAAGGTGCGCTGGTTTGCTGCCTGGGAAGTGGCGTGTCCAGTGATGTACCACCACTCGGTGCGAAAGTCGGGGTGCGAACCCCTGTCGCGCGGAAAGATCAACGTCCTGGCGGGGAGGGCGTGCGCGTCGCCGGTCCAGCCCGCTATTCCCGCTATTTCCGTTAATCCGGCAAGACCCGCCAGGCTGCCGAGCAGCAGGCGGCGCCGGTCCGGTGCGTTGATCTGCTTGGGGTTCTGCATGTTACTGGCTGATTTTTTTCGCCTCTTCAACCTGGTATTCGAAATAACGCTGGAAGCTGAAAGCAATGCTCGACATCAGGGCGATGCTGCCAAACAGCAAGGCAAACACGATGGCGCCCATCGTCAGCCAGTTGGTGTTGCCGGCAACGGCCTCGGGCGCGGCGGGATTATGCAGGGCATTCCATTTTTCTGGCGGCATCAGACCGTAATAGATTCCTGTCAGCGCGGTGCCAGCCAGCGTGAAGCCCAGCAAGGGAATCAGCGCCCAGGCCAGGTGATCGTCCTGGCCGTACATCCGCACCCGTTCGACGCCCCACCAGCCCAGTGCCGCAACCACCGGATGTGCCCAGGCCCACAAGTCCTTCCAGCCATACAGGTACAGGCGGTGCAGGCCAAGCTGGCCACCGATGAAAGCCAGCCAGGCGGCAAGGGTTTTGTTTTTCTGAGGAACTGTGTGCATGCGCTGGATTATGAGGCGGACGGTTCTGACGGCGGCTCCGTGTCGCCAGGCCCCAGGGTCTTTTGCATGATCACGATATCGCGCCAGGCGCCGAATTTCCAGCCGCAGGACTCAATGATGCCGACCTGCCTGAAACCCAGGGCCAGGTGAACCCCCACCGACCCGGCGTTGGCCGAATCGCCGACGATGGCCATGACCTTGCGAATCCCCGCCGCCTCGCAGCGCGCCAGCAGTTCAGCCAGCAAGGCGCGGCCCAGGCCCTTGCGCTGCAGGTCCGGCGCAAGGTAAATCGAGTCCTCCACCGAATACCGGTAGGCTGGACGGGGCTTGAACCAGTTGCCGTAGGCAAAGCCCAGAATCTTTCCGTCCTGCTCGGCAACCAGGTAGGGCAGTCCCTTGGACTGCACGTCGGCACGGCGGGCAGCCATGTCGCTGGTTCCGGGCGGCTCGGTTTCAAACGTGCCGGTGCCGTGCAGCACATGGTGGGCGTAAATCGCGGTGATGGCGCGAATGTCTTCGTCGCGGCTGGGGCGTATGAGGGGCATGCTGGATGAAGGGTTGAAAATGTTGGAGCCTGGTCCCGGAGGCATGAATAAGCGCAGCGATTTTCGACTCAAAACGGCGCAGTGCTGAGACGCGGGATATAATCGCAGGCTTTGCAGCATTTCGCTGGCCGGGTGGCCATGTCGTGTGTCTCAAGCGCTGCAGGAATATTTGGGGTACTTTTACCCCGCCACCCAAGGATAAATCATGGTCGTCATCCGGCTTTCACGCGGCGGTTCCAAACACCGTCCATTTTTCAATATCGTTGTGGCTGACAAGCGCGTTCGCCGCGATGGTCGCTTCATCGAACGCATCGGTTTTTACAACCCGATTGCCAAAGGCGGCGAAGAAGGTCTGCGCATCGTGCAAGACCGTTTGACCCACTGGATCGGTGTCGGCGCCCAGGCATCCCCAACCGTTCTGCGCCTGATCAAGCAAGGCGGCGCCACGGTTGTTGCGCCTGCTGCCGTAGCTGCTGCCTGATTTTCAGGAATCTTCGATGCGGCCTGGCCTTCAACCGTCCCTGGGCTTGACCTCGTCAAGCCTGCCTGACGACGCGCTTGAGGTTGGGCGCATTCTGGATGCCTGGGGTGTCAAGGGCTGGGTCAAGATACTGCCGCACAGCACGGATCCGGAAGCACTCTTTTCAGCTAAAACCTGGTACTTGCAGACGCCTGACGTCAAGTTTCGGCCGGGTTTCAGCCTTTTTTCGGGGACGGTCTCGCTGAAAGTGGATGAGGCAAAAATCCATTCCGGCGCGGTGGTTGCCAAATTTTCCGGTCTTGACGACCGCGATGCGGCTGAAGCCCTGCGCGGCGCCCGGATTTTTCTCTCGCGCAGTAGCTTTCCGGCTGCTTCCGCCGATGAATATTATTGGGTCGATCTGATCGGCCTGAACGTGCTCAACCGTGAAGGTGTCGCCCTGGGCTGCGTGCGCGACCTGATGGCGACCGGCCCGCATTCGGTGCTGTGCGTCGAATACGCCAGCACCCAGGAAGACGGCACCAGCGCAACTGCCGAACGCATGATTCCCTTCGTCGCAGCCTATGTCGATAAAGTTGACATCGCCGGCAAGTGCATCACCGTTGACTGGCAACCCGACTATTGATGTTCTGCGTCATGGCGCCATGCCGTGACGCATTCAGCCTTTTGTTCAGTGCTCAAAGTAGTTTTCCATGCGCTTTGATGTCATCACCCTGTTTCCCGAGATTTTTTCACCGTTCCTGACGAGCGGTGTGACGCGCCGTGCCTACGAATCCGGCCTGGTCGAGGTCAGGCTCTGGAATCCGCGCGATTTTGCCGATGGCAATTACCGGCGGGTCGATGACCGTCCCTTTGGCGGCGGACCGGGCATGGTCATGCTGGCCGAGCCGCTGACGCTGTGCCTTGAAAGCATTCGCGCTGACCGCGCCGCTTGCGGTGCGCCTGACGCGCCCACCGTTCTTTTTTCCCCGGTTGGCACGGTGCTGAGCCACGCCAGCGTCGAGCGCTGGTCAGCCAGCAGCAGCGGCGCCGTGCTGATTTGTGGCCGCTACGAAGGCCTTGACCAGCGTTTTATCGACACGCATGTGGACCACCAGATCAGCCTGGGCGACTTCGTGCTGTCGGGCGGCGAAATCGCCGCCATGGCCTTGCTGGACGCTGTGGCCCGGTTGCAGCCTGGAGTGCTAAACGATGAAGGCAGTCACCAGATGGACAGCTTCAACCCGGCGCTTGACGGCTTGCTGGACTGCCCGCATTACACCCGCCCGGAAACCTGGCGCGGCCAGTCGGTGCCGCCCGAATTGATGTCCGGCAACCATGCGCACATCGAGCGCTGGCGGCGTGAGCAGGGGCTGGCCTTGACCCAGCGCCAGCGCCCGGAACTGGTTCGGGCAGCCCGTAGGGCCGGGCATCTGAGCAAAAGCGACGAGGCCTTCCTGGCTGATTTTCCCAAAAATCCTGACCTCGATTCCTGAATTGCTATAATCAAAGGCTTTTCGGTCCTCTGGCGGCCACTGCAACCACTTGACCATTCTTTCGAATGAATCCATGGATTTGCGGTCTTTAGCGTAGCGCGTGCATGAACGAAATTAGTTAGATGGAAAAATCATGAATCTGATCCAGACCCTTGAGCAGGAAGAAATTGCCCGCTTGAACAAAACCATTCCTGTTTATGCTCCTGGCGACACCGTCATCGTGAGCGTGAACGTGGTTGAAGGTACGCGCAAGCGTTTGCAGGCTTTTGAAGGTGTTGTGATTGCCAAGCGCAATCGCGGCCTCAACTCCAGCTTCATCGTGCGCAAAATCTCCAATGGCGAAGGCGTCGAGCGCACCTTTCAGGTGTACAGCCCGCTGATCGCCAAGATTGAAGTCAAGCGCAAGGGCGATGTGCGCCGTGCCAAGCTGTACTACCTGCGTAGCCGCAGCGGCAAGTCGGCACGTATCAAGGAAAAACTGGGCGTCAAGGCTGTCAAAGCCGTGCAGCCCGTACAGGCTGCGTAAAAGCTCCTGTTGCCCTTGAAAAGCCGCTCCACCGAGCGGCTTTTTTCGTGCTTGTTATGCTGTTTCTCCATGAACCCCGCCAAGCCCTTGTCTTTACCCCTGTTTGATCCCCGCTCCATTCCTGTACTGGGAATTGACAGCCACCTGGCTGGCATCGGGCTGGACCGGCTCACGCCGCAAGCCCTGCGTGACCGGTTCAGGCATCCGCCGATGTGGACGCCCGAGCACAGTGTGGAAAAGAAGTTTTCCGACCGCCCACCCGCGCTGGCTGCGGTGCTGCTGCCCTTGGTGATGCGCGACGAACTCATGCTGCTGCTGACCGAGCGTTCCACGAACCTGTCCACCCATTCCGGCCAGATCGCCTTTCCGGGCGGCCGTACCGACGAGGCCGACCGGGATGCGGTCGATACCGCCCTGCGTGAGGCAGAGGAAGAGGTCGCCTTGCCGCGCCATCATGTGGAGGTTCTGGGAACCTTGCCCACCTATGTCACGGGCTCGGCCTTCATCATCACGCCGGTCGTCGCCCTGGTAAAGCCGGGCTTTCAGCTGCAACCTAATCCTGGGGAAGTGGCCGATGTGTTTGAAGTGCCGCTTGGGTTTTTGATGAATCCTGCTCATCACCGGCGCCACGAAACCGAGTTCGGCGGCGTACTTCGCCAGTGGCTTTCCATGCCCTACACCGAACCGATGGGCGAGGCGGCTGGCAGCGAATCCAGGGAGCGCTACATCTGGGGCGCGACCGCCGGCATGCTGCGAAACTTCTACCGTTTCCTCAGCGCCTGAACTGTTGCCTGCCTGGCGTACCGCAGCCGATAAAGCTTGCGGGTCGGCTCCGGGAGGCCGTTATGATTTGGCATGAGCTTTTTTGCCGTTTTGTTCGCACTCATCCTGGAGCAGGCCCGTCCTCTGGCCCGTGGCAACTGGGTTCACTCCGGTTTTTTGGGATGGGCACGCTGGGCGCATCGCAGCCTGGATGCCGGCAAGTCGCACCATGGATGGATCGCCTGGCTGTTCGCCGTCATGATTCCCACGCTGCTCACGCTGCTGGTGCACTGGCTGCTGTGGCAGGTCAACGTCCTGCTGGCCTTTGCCTGGAGCGTGGCGGTGTTGTATGTCACCCTGGGTTTTCGGCAGTTCAGCCACTACTTCACCGACATTCGCGATGCGCTGGACGATGGCGATGAAGACACTGCCCGCGAACTGCTCGCTCAGTGGCGCCAGGTGGATGCCAGTGAACTGCCGCGCAGTGAAATTGTCCGTCACGTCATCGAGTATTCGGTGCTGGCCGCCCATCGCCATGTGTTTGGCGTGCTGGGCTGGTTTTCGGTACTGGCTGCATTCGGGCTGGGGCCTGCCGGGGCGGTGCTGTACCGGACGAGCGAATTCGTGGCGCGCTACTGGACCTACAAAAGCAGGGCGCCGGGCGAGGGGGCCAGTCCGGCCCTTCAGCAGGTGGCCAACAGCGCTTGGGGCATCATCGATTTCATGCCTTCCCGCGTGACCTCCCTGGGGTTTGCGGTGGTGGGCAGTTTTGAAGATGCCATCGACGCCTGGCGCAATTACACCCAGCGTTTCCCGACCGGCGCCGCCGTCGCCACCGCCAGCCGCAACGACGGGCTGATCCTTGCCGCTACTTCCGGGGCCGTCAACGTGCGCTTGGGCGGCGAAGCGCTTAAAGCCGTGTTGACTCCTTCTGTTTCCCAGGAATTCGAGGCGGGCGGGCTGGACCCCGACAATGCAGTCATCACGGCATCAACGCCAGGCCGTGAGCCCGAGGTGGCGCACCTGCGCAGCGTCGTGGGCCTGGTCTGGCGTTCGGTGGTGCTGTGGATGGTGCTGCTTGCGCTGCTGACACTGGCGCGGCTGCTTGGTTAGAGCGCTGGCTGTGCCCGGTCCTTGTTCAGTACCGCGTCTGCGACAGCTCGGCAAACAACTCGCTATACAAACGATAGCGGTTAGCGCTGATGCTGCTTGCGCTAACGGTTGATTTGACCTCTGAAATCACGCCGCAGCCCGGTTCATGCAGGTGCGTGCAGTTGTAGAACTTGCAGTCTTGCGCATGCGCCTTGAAGTCGGGCATGTAGTTGGCCAGCTGCATCGGGTCGATGTGATGCAGGCCAAATTCCTGAAAGCCCGGCGAGTCGATCAGCGCGGTGGTCCTGGCTTCATCGACCCAGTACAGCGTCGTGCTGGTGGTAGTGTGCTTGCCCGAGTTCAGCGCCTGCGAAATCTCGGCCGTCAGCACCTTTGCCTGCGGCACCAGCAGATTGGTCAGGCTGCTTTTGCCAGCGCCCGACGGCCCCAGGACCAGCGTTTTCTTTCCGTGCAGCAAGGCCATCAGCTCTGCGGTCTGACCATCGTTTGCCGGGGCGGCAGCCGTTTTGGGCTTGATCGCCAGCGGCAGCACCTGGTAGCCCATGGCGCGGTAGGGCGCGAGCTTGGTCCAGGCCCGGCCGAAGGGCTCGGCCAGGTCGCTTTTGTTCAGCGCAATGATGGGCTTGATGCGCTCGGCCTCCGCCGCGATCAGGGCGCGCGTCAACTGGCTTTCCGAGAACTCGGGTTCTGCCGCGATCAGGATCAGGATCTGGTCCAGGTTGGCGGCAAACGACTTGGTGCGCATCTCATCCTGGCGGTAAAACAGGTTGCTGCGCTCCTCTATCTTTTCAATCGTGCCTTCGTCCTGCGAGGGCAGCCAGCGGATGCGGTCGCCGACGACGACCTGACTTTTCTTGCCGCGCGGATGGCAGATCAGGCGCTGGCCGGATTCGGTCTCGACCAGCACATGGCGGCCAAAACCGGCCACCACCAAGCCCGGCTGAGTCCCCGCAATTGGGGCAGCGCCGGCACGCGCCGATTGCTTTGGCTTGCTCAAACCAGCAGGGCGTCAACCTTCGACGCGCAGAAAAAATCGCTGACGGAAATGCCGTTGACATCGTGCGTATTGAAGCGCACCGTGCACTGTCCGTAGCTCACCACCAAGTCTGGATGGTGATCTTCAGCGTTGGCAATGAAGGCCACTGCATTCACGAAACCGATGGTTTCGTGGTAATTCTTGAACTTGAATGTTTTCTCCAGGGCGCCGTCGATCAGCCGCCAGCCCAGCGCCTGCTCGCCATTGAGCTTGCTGAGTTGCGTGACGATTTCGGTGGCGCTCAGGGCGCGCCGGTTTTGATGGATCGGATGGCTCATGAAGCTGCGCTTTCAGGGGAAGGGGTCATGCGTCCCAGCCGCTCGGAGGCGGGCGGGTGTGAATAGTAAAACTTGACAAATACCGGGTCGGGCGTGAGGGTGCTGGCATTGTCCTTGTAAAGCTTGAGCAATGCGCTCTGCAAATCCCGGCCGTCGGTTTGCGAAATGGCGTAGGCATCGGCCTCGAACTCATGCTTGCGCGAAAACTGCGCCATGACCGGCGACACAAAAAAGCTCAAGAGCGGCACCACCATCAAGAACAGCAGCAGGGCCAGCGCATCGTTGGCCCCCGCCAGGTTCGGCCTGACGCCCAGTCCGGTGTAAAACCACACCTGCGACGACGCCCAGCCCAGCAGGGCAAAGCCGACCAGGCTCATGGCGAACATCATCACGATGCGTTTGATGATGTGCTTGTGCTTGAAATGGCCCAGCTCATGCGCCAGCACCGCATCGACCTCGGCAGGGTTGAGCTGCTTGAGCAGCGTGTCGTAAAACACCACGCGCTTGGCGGCGCCAAAGCCGGTGAAATAGGCGTTGGCATGGGCCGAGCGCTTGCTGCCGTCCATCACGAACAGGCCCTTGGCGGCAAAGCCGCAGCGCTGCATCAGGGCCGTGACGCGCGCCTTCAGGGCCTCGTCGTCCAGCGGCTTGAATTTGTTGAACAGCGGCGCAATCACGGTCGGAAAAAGCACCAGCACCAGCAGGTTGAAACCCATCCAGACAACCCAGGTCCAGAGCCACCACCCCTCGCCGGCGCTGCCCATCAGCCACAGAATCAGCGCCAGAACAGGCAGTCCGACAACCGTGCCGACCAGCGTGGATTTGGCCAAGTCGGCCAGCCAGAGCTTGAACGTCATCTTGTTGAAGCCAAAGCGCTCTTCCAGCCGGAACGTCTTGTACAGGGCAAAGGGCAGGTCGAGCAGGCCGCTGATCAGGCCGAACGCCGCCAGCAGCACCAGTTGAGGCAGCAAGCTGCCGTAATCCGCCAGCCCTGAGCGCATCAATGCCTGGTTCAGCGTGTCAAGCCCGCCCAGCAGCGTCCAGCCCAGCAGCACGGCGGCGGCGAAGGCCATCTCCAGCATGCCCAGGCGGGTTTTGGCAATCGTGTAGTCGGCCGCTTTCTGGTGCGATGGCAGCGTGATGGTGGATGCAAAAGCGGCGGGCACCTGGTTGCGGTGCCGCGCCACATGGCGAATTTGCCGCGTGGCCAGGTAGAACTTTGTCACCAGCCCCAGAACGAGCAGGGCAGAAAACAGCGCGGTGAATACAAGGGAGTGGTCGGTCATGGCGGGAAGTTTAGGCGATAGGCGAGAATCGCAAGATGCTAGAGACTGAACCCTTACTTAAAAAATCCGACCAGAACCTGGTCTGGCTGGACTGCGAAATGACCGGGCTTGATCCCGAAAAGGAACGCATCATTGAAATTGCCGTGGTCGTGACCGGCCCGCAACTCACGCCGCGCATCGAAGGCCCGGTGCTGGCCATCCATCAATCGGATGAGTTGCTGGACCAGATGGACAAGTGGAACAAGGGCACCCACGGCCGCAGCGGCCTCATCGACAAGGTCAAGGCCAGCACCGTGACCGAGGAAGATGCGCAGGCGCAATTGCTGGCATTCCTGGCCAGGTATGTGCCCAAGGGTACGACTCCCATGTGTGGCAATACCATTGGCCAGGACCGGCGCTTCCTGGCCAAGTACATGCCCAAGCTGGAACTCTTTTTTCACTACCGCAATGTGGATGTGAGTACCTTCAAGGAACTGGCCAAACGCTGGCGGCCCGAGGTGTACAGCGCTTTCAAGAAGCACCAGAAGCACACAGCGCTGGCCGATGTGCATGAGTCGATTGACGAGCTTGAGCATTACCGGGAACATTTTTTGAAGTGAATTTGAATGCTTTTTAGGCCTTTTACGCATATCGGGCGGGTATATCAAGCTATTCAAATGATAGTAAAGGCATGCCTTGAAACCTGCTCTTGAGCTTGGTTGAACGGGGTAATGGCCTTTATTTTTAAAAGGTTAACTGGTAGAAACCCGTAAGTCGTGCCATAATCGTGGGCTTGCAGTTGCACACCGTGCTAACCGCATTTGTACATCTACCTCACACTTTTGGACTCTATTTTCGGAGTCACCGCATCAGGGCAATTCTGTTCTTGATCCGTATATTCGTTTGATGGTTGATGTTTTATTAACCATGAACGAAGCCTTCCGCATCGCGGGAGGTGGAGTTTCCTGTTCATTCGTCACAAACGAAGCGAGCAGGGGATTAGTGAGAAAAAACATGACTGACTCTTTTGAGACTCGCGGCGACTTTGCGCCTGAAACCCTTGACACCATTTCCGACCTGGAAATCCACGTGATTCCTGACTTCTCTTCCGACGAGCCTGTTGCCGTGGCAACCTCGCTGGAAGCCGTTGTCGCCGAGCCTAACGGCTTTGTGAAGCTGGGCCTGGCCAAGGAACTGCTGCAAGCCGTCGCCGACATGGGTTTCACCCAGCCAACCTCGGTGCAGATGGCCACCATCCCCAAGGCCATGCAAGCCCTGGACGCCGACCCGAAAGCGCCAAAATTCACCGATCTGCTGGTTTCCAGCCAGACCGGCAGCGGCAAGACCGCCGCCTTCCTGCTGCCCGTGCTGCACACCCTGCTGAAACAGCAGGAAGAAGCCGAGCGCAATGAACGTGCCGAATTTGAACGCCTGAGCGCCGAGGCCGTCGCCCGTGGCGAAGCGCCCTTGAAAAAACCCAAGCGCAAAGACCCGACCAACATGCGCAACTTCAAGGCCGCCACCCCCGGCGCCCTGATCCTGTGCCCGACCCGCGAACTGGCCCAGCAAGTCTGCGCTGACGCCATCGACCTGGTTCGCCATTGCCGTGGCCTGCGCGTTGCCAACGTCGTTGGCGGCATTCCTTACCAGCTGCAAATTGCCAAGCTGCAAAATGCCGACCTCGTCGTGGCCACGCCCGGCCGTCTGCTCGATTTGCAGCGCAGCATGCAGATCAAGCTCGACCAGGTTCAGTTCCTGGTGGTTGACGAAGCCGACCGCATGCTCGACCTCGGCTTTGCCGACGATCTGACCGAAGTCAACCAGCTCACCATCGAGCGCAAGCAGACCATGATGTTCAGCGCCACGTTCGCGCCGCGCATCATGCAACTGGCGACCCGCGTCATGCGTCAGCCGCAGCGCGTCGAGATCGACTCGCCGCACGAAAAGCATGCCTCGATCACCCAGTCGCTGCTGTGGGCCGACAACATGACCCACAAGCGCAAGCTGCTGGACCACTGGCTGCGCGACACCACCATCAACCAGGCGATTGTTTTTGCCTGCACGCAGGTGGAATGCGACGGCCTGGCCAATGACCTGGTGCAGGAAGGCTTCAGCGCCGTGGCGCTGCATGGCGCGCTGGGCCAGGGCCTGCGCAACCGCCGCCTGATGGCTTTCCGTGACGGCCGCGTGCAGATTCTGGTGGCTACCGACGTGGCTGCCCGTGGTCTGGACGTTCCGACCATCACCCACGTCATCAACTACGGCCTGCCGATGAAAGCCGAAGATTACGTTCACCGCATTGGCCGCACCGGCCGTGCCGGCCGCGAAGGCCAGGCGATCACGATTGCCGAGTTCCGCGACCGCCGCAAGATCCAGGACATCGAGCACTACACGCAGCAAAACCTCAAGGCCAGCGTGATTGCCGGTCTGGAGCCGCAGCAGCGTTTTGCCCCGACCTCCGAGCGCCCACGCGGCAACTTCGGCGGCGACCGCAATGACCGTGGCCCGCGCAGCTTCGGCGGCGGTGGCGGCGACCGTGGCGGTTTCGGCGGCCGCAAGCCGGCCGGTGGCGGCTTCGGCGGCGGCAATGCAGGCAGCTTCGGCGGCAATGCAGGCGGCGGCTTCGGTGGCAACCGTGACGACCGTGGTGGTTTCGGCGGAAACCGTGATGCCGGCGCCTTCCAGGGCCGTCCTCCAGCGCCTCAAGGCAACAATTACGCTGACCGGTCCGGTTTCAATGACCGCAATGCCCGTCGCCCGGATGACCGTGGTTTCGGTGGCGGCAACGCCGCGTTTGCACCGCGTGAAGACCGCAACTTTGGCGGCGGCAACGAAGGTTTTGCGCCCCGTGGCGATTTTGCAGACCGCAAGCCCGCTTTCGCCCGCCCAGCCGGCAAGGTGTTCGTGCCCCGCGATGCGGCCAAAAAGCCGGGCGGCAAGTTCACCAAGCCTTTCCGCGATTGAACATGAGATAAAGAGGCGCTGATCAGTCCTCAAGCTAAAAAAGCCGCTGCAACCCATCAAGGGCTGCAGCGGCTTTTTCTTTGGGCGAGCAAGATTTACATCATCAGGTCTTCATTCGAGTTCTTGCCGCCCAGCACCACGTAGTTCACCTTGCGGATGTCCATGAGCCGGGTGCCGCCCGCGTAGCTGATGGCGCTTTGCACGTCTTCCTCCATCTCGCGCAGCGTATCGACCAGCTTGCCCTTGATCGGC
The DNA here is from genome assembly GCF_000015505.1 of Polaromonas naphthalenivorans CJ2. Lineage (GTDB taxonomy): Bacteria > Pseudomonadota > Gammaproteobacteria > Burkholderiales > Burkholderiaceae_C > Polaromonas > Polaromonas naphthalenivorans. Next base: position 1,559,716 of record NC_008781.1, read on the forward strand.
TCCAGGATGCGCTTGCCTTCGACGTGCTTGTACTCGCCCTTGTTGAAGTCCGAGGCACTGCCGTAGTATTCCTTGAACAGCTTGCCATCGACCTCGACGGTCTGACCCGGGCTTTCCTCCAGGCCGGCCAGCATCGAGCCGATCATCACCATCGTCGCGCCAAAGCGGATGGACTTGGCGATGTCGCCGTGCTCGCGGATGCCGCCGTCGGCAATGATGGGCTTGGTCGCCACCCGGGCGCACCACTTGAGCGCCGACAGCTGCCAGCCGCCGGTGCCAAAGCCGGTCTTCATCTTGGTGATGCAGACCTTGCCGGGGCCGATGCCGACCTTGGTCGCGTCGGCGCCCCAGTTTTCCAGGTCGATCACCGCTTCGGGCGTGGCCACGTTGCCGGCAATCACGAATGATTCGGGCAGATGGTTCTTCAGGTACGCGATCATTTTGCGCACCGTATCGGCATGGCCATGGGCAATGTCGATGGTGATGTATTCCGGCGCCAAACCTTCGGCGACCAGCCTGTCCACCGTGTCGTAGTCGGGCTGCTTCACGCCCAGCGAGATCGAGGCGTACACGCCCCGCGCCTGCATGTCGCGCACGAACTGCAGATTGTCCAGGTCGAAGCGGTGCATGACGTAGAAGTAGCCGTTTTGCGCCATCCAGACGCAGATGTCTTCGTTGACCACCGTCTTCATGTTGGCCGGCACCACCGGGATGCGAAAACTGCGCTGGCCCAGCGTCACGCTGGCATCGCATTCGGCGCGGCTCTCCACGCGGCATTTGCGCGGCAGCAGCAAGATGTTGTCGTAGTCGAAGATTTCCATGATTTTCCCAAGCTCCAGAAAAAAGGCTGTTGATGAACAGAGGGCGCTTGGAATGGCCGGTTTTTGCTGGCAGACGTGACCTCAGAGGTCAAGGCACCCACAAAAAAACCGGGCGCAATTGCTTGGACCCGGTGACTGATTCTAGGGGCTTGCCTGCCCGGCAGGCTGCGCTGGCGGCAATATCCTTGCGCTTCTTGTTTTCAAGGCACAGCGCAACGCGATTGCGCCGCCAGCAAGACCCGGCCCTGCGCATCCTCGACCCAGCCGATGACGCGCAGGCGGTCCGGGCTGGCCGCCGGCGCGATGTTCATCGAACGGCTTTCAAACAATCTGTTTTGCTCATCTTTTGATAGCTGCTTGCGCCCGTCCCATGTGCGCATAAGCACATTTCTGACCAGATTTCTCTCCACCGGCGAGCCTTCAAGGCCCACCGGCAGGGTTTCAACCAGCGCCAGCCAGGCGGTCAGGGGCTGCCTGGCCGCTGATGAAATCGGCCTGAGCTCGATGGATGCGCCCAGATAACCGGACACCGGCAAGCCGTGGGCGACGCGCAGCCTGGCGCCCTGGATGCCCTTGATGGCATGCCGGGCCGTCGTGGTTTTGACCGGCACGCTTTTTTTCAGCGCTTCCAGCCGGCTCAGCGCATCGCGCGTTGCCACGGCGGACAGCGGCGCATCGTCGCCTTGGTTTCCGGGAATGACCCAGTCCAGCGCGACGGCATTTTTGCCCGGCACCGGCGTGGCCGGGTCGCTCCAGCAGTCACCGCAGTCGGCGTTGATGAAGCGCTCCATGAGCGCTACCTGCCGGGGCTGGCCGTCGCTGGCGCAGAACGATTGCGCCTGCGCATCCGGGCTGACAGCCAGCACAAGCATGGCAAGCAGCAGGCCGTATCGAAATGGGGCTGACTTCAGGGAAGCGAAAAAGGGCATCGGGGGCTTTCTACAATGGGGGGATGTTTTCAGACGCTGTTTCTTCATCCCCTCTCCTGCAAAATCTTAATCCAGAGCAGCTGGCCGCAGTGACGCTGCCGGCCACGCATGCCTTGATTCTCGCGGGGGCCGGCTCGGGCAAGACCCGCGTGCTGACCACGCGCATCGCCTGGCTGCTGCAAACCGGGCAGGTCTCGCCCGGCGGCATCCTGGCCGTGACCTTCACCAACAAGGCGGCCAAGGAAATGCTGACCCGCCTCTCGGCCATGCTGCCCATCAATGTGCGGGGCATGTGGATAGGCACCTTCCACGGCCTGTGCAACCGATTTTTGCGCGCCCACTACAAGCTGGCCAATCTGCCATCGACCTTCCAGATTCTGGACACGCAGGACCAGCTATCGGCCATCAAGCGATTGAGCAAGCAGTTCGGCATTGATGACGAGCGCTTTCCGCCCAAGGATTTGATGCGTTTCATTGCCGGCTGCAAGGAAGACGGCCTGCGCGCGAAAGACGTGCCTGCGCACGATGAGAACAGCCGCAAGAAGGTCGAGATCTACGACCTCTACGAGCAGCAGTGCCAGCGCGAAGGCGTGGTCGATTTCGGCGAACTGATGCTGCGCAGCTATGAGCTGCTGCGTGACAACGCCCCGATACGCGAGCACTACCAGCGGCGTTTTCGCCACATCCTGATCGACGAGTTCCAGGACACCAACAAGCTGCAATACGCCTGGATCAAGATGCTGGCCGGGCAGGGCGCGGACGCGATGGAGTCCATGCCCGGCGGTTCGGTGGTGGCCGTCGGCGACGATGACCAGAGCATCTACGCCTTTCGCGGCGCGCGTGTGGGCAACATGGCCGACTTCGTTCGCGAATTCAATGTCACCCACCAGATCAAGCTGGAGCGCAATTACCGCAGCTTCGGCAACATCCTCGATTCAGCCAATGCGCTGATCAGCCACAACACCCAGCGCCTTGGAAAAAATCTGAGTACCGAAGCCGGTCCGGGCGAGCCGGTGCGCGTGTATGAATCGGCCAGCGATTTTGCCGAGGCGCAATGGTTTGTCGATGAGGTCAGGCAACTGGTGCGTGACGGCGCTGAGCGCAAGGAAATCGCGCTGCTGTACCGCAGCAACGCGCAAAGCCGGGTGATGGAAAGCGCGCTGTTCAATGCCAGCATTCCCTACCGGGTGTACGGCGGCCTGCGGTTTTTCGAGCGCGCCGAAATCAAGCACGCGCTGGCCTATTTGCGCCTGCTCGACAACCCGCACGACGACACCAGCTTCATGCGCGTGGTGAACTTTCCGCCGCGCGGCATCGGCGCCCGGACCATCGAGCAACTGCAGGATATTTCGAACGCTTCGGGCTGCTCGCTGCATGACGGCGTGAGCGCGGTGCCCGGCAAGGCTGGCGCCAATCTGGGTGCATTCGTGGCCAAACTGGACGTGATACGCGAGCAGACCGCCGGCTGCACGCTGCGCGAAATCATCGAACTCGTGCTGCAGCAGAGCAGCCTTGTCGAACACTACACGCTGGACAAAGACGGCCAGGACCGGCTCGAAAATCTGGCCGAACTGGTGAACGCCGCCGAGTCCTTCGTCAGCCAGGAAGGCTTTGGCCGCGATGCCGTGGCGCTGCCGGTCGATGAGCTGGGCGCGGGCTTGACGCAGTCGCCCGCCAGCCAGGGGCTGGACGAGCCCTTGTCCGAGCAGCTCGCACCCAACCTGGAGACCGGTGAGACGCTGTCGCCGCTGGTGGCCTTTCTGACGCATGCGGCGCTGGAGTCGGGTGACAACCAGGCGCAGGCCGGCCAGGACGCGGTGCAACTCATGACGGTGCATTCGTCCAAGGGGCTGGAGTTTGACTGCGTGTTCATCACCGGGCTGGAAGACGGCATCTTTCCGCATGAAAACGCCTTGAACGACGCCGGCGGCATCGAGGAAGAGCGCCGGCTGATGTATGTCGCCATCACCCGGGCGAGGAAGCGCCTGTACCTGAGCCATTCGCAGACCCGCATGCTGCACGGCCAGACGCGCTACAACCGCAAGAGCAGGTTTTTTGATGAACTGCCCGAAGGCGCGCTCAAGTGGCTCACGCCAAGAAACAGGGGTTTTGCGTCCGGCCTGGGGTCGGGCTCGGGCAACTGGGGTGGTGCTAGCAATTCAGGAGCTGGTAGCGCGCGTGGGGATTGGGCTGGAGGCGGATTTCATTCAAAATCCGGCAGTGCCGAACGCTTTGCCAGCCCGCCGGTGCCGGCGCAAAAGAGCGCGCCCTCGCATGGCCTGAAAAGCGGCATGAATGTGTTCCATGCCAAGTTTGGCGAAGGCCGGGTGGAAATGCTCGAAGGCACGGGTGATGACGCCAGGGCGAAAATCAATTTCACCCGGCATGGCGTGAAATGGCTGGCGCTGAGCGTGGCCAAGCTGACGGTGATCTAGGCGCCAGGCACCGGGATCATGAAAGCTCGCCAGGCGCAGGCTCATCGGTCTCGGAAAAGCTGTCCCGGAAGGTGAAGTAAATCGAGGTGAAGAACATCGCCACGATCACCAGCGCCACCGGAAACATGGCCACGGTGGCCAGCATCGGGTTGCCCAGCAGCGTGGCAATCAGCGACACCACGATGGCGGCCAGCACGAAAACGCCAGCCCAGGCCAGGCCGAACACGGTGAACGCGCCAAAGTTCTTATAACAGGCGATGAAGCTGAAGAACAGGCTCTTGACCGGCGACACGCCGTGCCAGTGGACCAGCGCCGGTGCATGCCAGAACAGCAGCGAAAGCGGCAGGTACAGGGCCATGGCGACCCACATCGCCATCTGAAAGCTGTCCTGCAGCACCAGCTCCTCGGTGATCTTGCCGCCTACCAGGTAGAGCCTGGCAAACTGCCCGCCATCGACCAGGGCTGAAATGCCCATCAGCGCCAGGAAGCCGGCGGCATACAGCGCGCCCAGCACCATCATGGCCTGCATGCGCTGCTGGCCGGCGCGAAAGGCGCTGATCAAAATGGAAGGCATCGGAAACTTGCCCTTGGTGGCTTCCTGGGTGGCGGCCATCAGGCCCAATGTGGCTGCGGGCAGCAGCGCCAGCGCCAGCGCCGCGCCGATAAAGGGCACCAGCGTGGCGACCGACAGCATTGCCATGAACATGAAGAACAGACCCGACATGGCCAGCGGCTGCTTGATGAAGGTCGTGATGCCCAGCTTGACCCAGGTCAGGCCCGTGCGGGCGGGAACAATGTTCAATTTCATGGCATGGGGCCGGATACATGACCCGGGTTTGCGGGTGGGTTACAGGAGATAGGGATGCGCCAGCCGCTCGCGCAGCACGCGCTCGAAATGGCCGGGGTCGTGGGGCTTGAGCATGGCGGCATCGCGCGGCAGGTGAAAATCCCACAGCCGCGAAAGCCAGAAGCGGAAGGCGCCAGCGCGCTGCAGGGCGGGCAGCAGGGTGCGTTCCTGCGCGGTCAGCGGCCGCACCGTCTGGTAGGCCGCCATGAACGCATCGGCGCGCGTGGTGTCGAGCCTGCCGCTTTCGAGGTCAATGCACCAGTCGTTCAGGCAGATGCCGATGTCGTACAGAAAGGTGTCGCAGCCGGCAAAGTAAAAATCAAAGAACCCGGTCAGCTGGCCGTTTTCGAACATCACGTTGTCGCGGAACAGGTCGGCGTGGATGGCGCCGCGCGGCAGGCTGCGGTAGCCGGACGAGGCCGCAATGTGGTTCTGGTAGGCCAGTTCGCCCAGGATCAGGCTGCGCTGCTCCTCAGTCAGATAGGGCAGCACCACCGGCACGGTTTCGTTCCACCAGGCCAGGCCGCGCAGGTTGGGCTGCTGGCGCTCGTAGTCCAGTCCGGCCAGGTGCAGGCGGGCCAGCATCTCGCCGACGCCGGCGCAGTGAAGCGGTGTGGGCGCGAGTTCGCTGTGGCCGCGCAGCTTGTTGACCACGGCGGCCGGCTTGCCCTTGAGGCGGTGCAGGATGTTGCCCTTGGCATCGGCCACCGGATCGGGCACGGGAATGCCGCGCGTCGCCAGGTGCTTCATCAGGTGCAGGTAAAACGGCAACTGCTCGAACGTCAGGCGTTCAAACAGCGTCAGCACGTACTGGCCCTGATCGGTATCGACAAAATAATTGGTGTTTTCGATGCCGCCTGCAGCGCCCTTGATGTTCTGCAGTTGCCCCAAATTCAAAAAGCGCAAGAACGCTGCAGCCTCGTCAAACGAGACTTCGGTAAAGACGGCCATGCGTGAAACTGAACCCTGTACTGGAAAAAAGAAAGATTAGAACTTCAGCACGTTCCAGACGCGTGAACCGTTGGTGTCGTTGCTGGCGGCGGCGGGTGCCGCGCCGCGTGCGCCTTCGGCCGGCTTGACTTCGTAAGCCGCGCCGCCGGTTTTGGGCTGTACCGTGATTTTCTGGGTTTCGCCACCGACCCGCAACTCGTCGATGCGCGTGCCGGCATCCTCGGTGCGAATGCGCTCGATCTTCTTGTCCGGCCGCGCGGGACCGACCGGCTTTTTCGCCTGCGCCGGGGTCGCGGAACCGGGCGCCGACGTTTGAGCCATGGCCGCAGCCAGCGGCAGCGCTGCGAGTGCAGCGACAAGTAGAAGGCGAAGAGCGGTTTTCATGCCTGCATTGTAGGCGTGCCAAAGCAGGCTCACCCAGGAATAAGCGGGCATTTCCTCTTGCAAAATGGTCTTTGGCAGGGTAGCCCAAACCCTTGTGGAAACAGGCGCGCAAGGCTTGGATGCGCAGCAGCAAGCGCCTGGCCGATATCCCCGACAATCTGGCCCCATGAGTCCTGATAAAAAAACCTTGCTGCTGGTCGATGGCTCCAGCTACCTGTACCGCGCCTTTCATGCCATGCCCGACCTGCGCGTCACCCCCGGCGACCCGCAAAGCCCGGCCACCGGCGCGATTCGCGGCATGGTCAACATGATGCAAAAACTGCGCAAGGATGTGCGGGCCGACTATGCGGTCTGCGTGTTCGACGCCAAGGGGCCGACCTTTCGCGATGCGCTGTATCCCGAGTACAAGGCCCAGCGCTCGGCCATGCCCGACGATCTGCGCAGCCAGGTCGAGCCGATTCATGAAGTGGTGCAACTGCTGGGCTGGAAAGTGCTCGCCGTGCCCGGCGTCGAGGCCGACGACGTGATCGGCACGCTGGCCTGCATGGCCTCAAGCCAGCAAATCGAAGTCATCATCTCCAGCGGCGACAAGGACTTGAGCCAGCTGGTCGATGAACACATCACCGTCATCGACACCATGAATGACCGTCGCCGCGACCTGGCTGGTGTTGAAGCGGAATTCGGCGTGCCGCCGCGCCTGATGGTCGATTACCAGACGCTGGTCGGCGACACTGTTGACAACGTGCCGGGCGTGCCCAAGGTGGGCCCGAAAACCGCCGTGAAGTGGCTGCTCGAATATGGCTCGCTCGATGCGCTGGTGGCCCGGGCTGGCGAGATCAAGGGCATCGTCGGCGAGAACCTGCGCAAGTCGCTGGACTGGCTGCCCAAGGGCCGCGAGCTGCTGACGATCAAGAAAGACTGCGAACTGGCCGACTACATCGACGGCTTGCCTGCTATGGATTCAATAGCTATCGGCGCACAGCAGACGAGCGCATTGAGGACTTTTTATCTGAAATATGGCTTCAAGGGACTGGTCGGCCAGATTGATGCCGAAAATACGCCGCCCGAACTTGTCGGCGGCCCTGAACGCCGCAAGCCCCGCGCGCCGACGGCCTCGCCAGATTCGCCCGGCCTGTTCGACGACGACGAGCCTTCGCTGCTTGACACGCCGCTGGCCGGGCGCGCCAGCAACCTGCTGTATGAAACTATCCTGACCTGGGAGGCGCTGGACCGCTGGCTGGCCAAAATCGAAGCGGCCGAACTGGTGGCAGTCGATACCGAAACCACGTCGCTCGATGAAATGCGCGCGCAGATTGTCGGCGTGAGCTTCAGCGTGACGCCGGGCGAGGCCGCCTACATTCCGCTGACGCACGACTACCCTAGCGCCCCCGAGCAGTTGCCGCTGGATGAGGTGCTGGCCCGGCTCAAGCCCTGGCTTGAAAACCCGGCCAGACCGAAGCTGGGCCAGAACATCAAATACGACCGCCATGTGTTCGCCAACCACGGCATCGAGGTGCAGGGCTACGCGCACGACACCATGCTGCAAAGCTATGTGCTCGAAGTGACCAAGCCGCACGGGCTGGCCAGCCTGGCCGAGCGGCATGTGGGGCGCAGCGGCATCAACTATGAAGACCTGTGCGGCAAGGGCGTACACCAGATCAAGTTCAACCAGGTCGATATTGCCAGGGCAGCCGAATACTCGTGCGAAGACTCCGACCAGACGCTTGACGTGCACCGGGTGCTGTGGCCGCAACTGCAGGCCAATGAAAAGCTGCTGTTTATCTATCAGCTGGAAATGCAGAGCAGCGAAACGCTCTACCGCATCGAGCGCAACGGCGTGCTGATCGACGCGCCCATGCTGGCCAGGCAAAGCCATGAACTGGGCCAGCGCCTGCTGCAGCTGGAGACCGAGGCGTACGAGATGGCCGGCCAGCCCTTCAACCTGGGCAGCCCCAAGCAATTGGCCGAAATATTCTTTGACAAGCTGGGCATGAAGGTGGTCAAGAAAACGCCCAGCGGCGCGCGCAGCACCGACGAGGATGTGCTTGAAAAGCTGGCCGAAGATCACCCGCTGCCGGCCAAGCTGCTGGAACACCGCTCGCTTTCCAAGCTCAAGGGCACCTACACCGACAAGCTGGCCCAACTGGCCAACCCGCGCACCGGCCGCGTCCACACCCACTATGCGCAGGCCGTCGCCGTGACCGGCCGGCTGTCGAGCAACGACCCCAACCTGCAGAACATCCCGGTCAAGACCGCCGAGGGCCGGCGCGTGCGCGAAGCCTTCGTGGCGCCTGCCGGCAGCGTGATCGCCAGCGCCGACTATTCGCAGATCGAGCTGCGCATCATGGCGCACATCAGCGGCGATGAATCGTTGCTGCATGCCTTCACCGCCGGGCTGGACGTGCACCGCGCCACGGCAGCCGAAGTGTTCGGCGTCGCGCTGGAGCAGGTCAGCAGCGAACAGCGCCGCTACGCCAAGGTCATCAACTTCGGCCTGATCTACGGCATGAGCAGTTTTGGCCTGGCGAAGAACCTGGGGATTGAAACCAAGGCGGCGGCCGCCTACATCGACCGCTATTTCCAGCGCTATCCCGGCGTGAAGCACTACATGGATTCGACCCGCCAACTGGCCAAGGAGCAGGGCTACGTCGAGACCGTCTTCGGCCGGCGCCTGCTGTTGCCCGAAATCAACTCGCCCAACGGCCCGCGCCGCGCCGGCGCCGAGCGCGCCGCCATCAACGCGCCCATGCAGGGCACCGCCGCCGACCTGATCAAGCTCAGCATGGTGAAGGTGCAGCAAGTACTGGATGCCGAAAAGCGCGGCACGAAAATGATCATGCAGGTGCATGACGAACTGGTGTTTGAAGTCCCCGAGGCCGAGGTGGAATGGGTGCGCACCGAGATTCCGCGCCTCATGGCCGGCGTGGCCGAGCTCAAGGTGCCGCTGCTGGCCGAGATCGGCTTTGGGCCGAACTGGGAACAGGCGCACTGAGGGCGGGTGGTGCTGATTCAGCCCCACAGCACAGGCTTGTTCACCATCAGGAAAAACACCACCGCCATGGCAGCGAAGGCTGGGTAGCCGAGCACTTCCCACCAGCGGGCATAGCGCCAGTATTGGGGGGACAGCGGGGTGCGGGCGTGAACGGCAGCGGTGGTCAGGGCAGCCATGCGAAATTGCAGCCACACCACCGGCAGCCAGCACGCGCCAGCGGCAATGAACAGTCCAAGGGAAAGCACCATCCAAGGCGTATTCCACGGCCAGCCGGCCATGTAAGCCAAGAGCAGGCCGGACGCGGGCTGGAGGATGACGGTGGGCGTGGTGAACCACCAGTCAGCGCGCACCACGAGCCGGCTGACCACGGCCTGCGCCGCCAGGCTGCCGCTGCGGTTGGCAAAGAACATATAAAACGCCGACCCCAGGCCGGTGCCGACCATCAGCACGCTGGAGATGATGTGCAGCCATTTAAGAAGCAGGTAGGTGTTCATCGGGATTTATCCAAATTCAGGGCAGTGGATGGGGCCTGAGCCAGCACCCACAGCAGCGCGGCAATGGGCAGGTTTTTCAGCAGCGGCCCCAGCGGGTGCAGCCACAATCCGGGCAGCAGCATCGTGGCCGCCAGCGTCATCAGCAGCATCAGGGCCAGCGCCGCCAGATAGGTGGTCCGTTTCGGGCGTAGCCACAACGCCAGACCCAGCGCCAGGTCGGCGGCGGCTCCGCTGACAATCAGCGCCTGAACCAGCAGCGGCTGGGACAAACCCGCCGCATGCAGCAACTGGGCGCTTTGCCCTTCCAACTCCAGCAGGCTGACCGCAGCCGTTCCCAGCCAGACCGCGATCAGGCTCCAGCGCAGCAATGCAGTGTTTGTCATGCTGCAAGGCAGGCCAGCAGCCGGCTGTAATGCGTGGCGGGCCGCCCCAGCAGTTGGGCAAAGGGTTGAGGATTTGCGGTGTTGTCCTGGGCCAGCAGGTCCAGCGCCTGCGTGCCCCAGGGCGTGAAAGGAAAGGCGTCACCCAAGCGGGCACTGGCTCGGGCCAGCAGGCCGGGCAGGGCCAGGACATGCGCAGACGTCTGGCCGCGCTGGTGGCGCAGGCTGGCGATGAAGCTGGCCAGTGGCGTGCCCTCTGGACCGACGCAAGGCAGGGTGCCGCACAGCTCAGCGGCTGGGCCGGCCAGGGTGGCGACGACTTCGGCCAGTTCCCGAATCCATACCGGCTGCACCCGGGCGCTGAATGCCTGGCGCGGCAGCAGCATGACCGGCCAGCGCGCCAGCGCCGTGAACAATTCGCAGCCCGCGCCGCCGGGGCCGAACACGATGCTGGGCTGCAGCGCCACGCCTTGCAGCGCGCCTTGTTGCGTCAGTGCCTGCAAATGGGCCTCGGCGGCGCGCTTGGCGGTGGCGTAGCGGCTGGGGCTGCTGGCAATTCCCAGCGCCGAGAGGTGGATCACCCGCCGCACGCCCTGCCGGGCGCAGGCGTTGAAGAGTGCTTTCGGCACGTCCGTGTGGATGGCCTGCATCGGTGTATGCGGGCCATCACGCAGCACGCCGACGGCGTTGACCACCGCCTGCACGCCTTCCAGCCGGGGCAGCCAGGTGCTGACAGCGGTATCGCGAATGAAGTCCATCGGCACCAACTTCCGAGCCTTGGCGGATAAGTCCGGACGCGTCGATGCGCCGGGGCCGGGAACCCGGATGCCGCACAGCACGGTATGGCCTGCCGCTTCCAGCGCGGCCACGATAGGGCGGCCCAGGAAGCCATTGGCGCCGCAAACCAGGATGTTCATGGTGGGTTCCCGTGGAAGTTACAGGCGGCAGGCGTCGCCGGCCTTGCACTGCCTGGCTTGTGCGCGGGCGGCCGCACGGCGGGCGGCGGTTTCAAAGGCCAGCTGCACCAGCCGTCTGGGAATGCGGTTGCGGTAACGCGCAAGGTAGGGGTAGAGCCGGTCGGCCACCGTGCTGACCACCGGCAGGCGAAACAGGGCAGATACCCAGCCCAGCCCGGCTGCCGCGTAGGCCAGCCGGAACACATCGACGCCCTTGATCACGGTGCCATCAGCCTGGCGGGCGTGCATCAGCGTCATCAGATCGTGCTGGGTGGCACCCGGTGGCTGGCCGCTGAAGCCGGGCACTGAAATATCGACAAAGGCCAGCAACTCGCGGGTGTTGCGCAGCATCAGGTTGTGCATCTCGGCGTGGCACATCGGGCAAGAGCCGTCGTAATACAGCGTCAGTGGGTAGATGGCGGCAATGAGCCCGGCCTTGAAGCGGTCATGACGGGTGTTTCCGAGGCTGGCAGCGTCATTGAAGTCTGTCATGTTTTATCCTTTGGAAATTTCAGTACAAACAGAAATAAAAGTTTAAAAAAAGCCAGCCCGGCTGGCTTAAAAGGTTGGAGGCAGAACCTGTGCGGGATCCAGCAGTTTTGCATCGCTGTCGCCGCGTACGAACTTTTGCACGCTGGCGCCCATGCGCAACACTTTTTCAAGGGTGGCGGGCGACAGGCGCAGCATTTCGTCGGCCCACAGGCCCAGCGACTCCATGAGCCGGAGGGTTTCCCGTACCCGGTCCTGCGCATCGGCGGTCTCGGCATCAAATCCGTCTTCCTTCACCAACTCGCGGAGCATGCGCACGGTGGGGTCGAATTCGCGCTCTTTTCGCTCGCGCACCACGGTGCGAAAGAGTTCCCACACATCGCTTGACGTCTCGTAGTAGTCGCGCCGGTCACCCAGAATCTGGGTGGTGCGGATGAGGTTCCAGTTCAGCAGTTCCTTGATGCTGGTGCTCACATTGGAACGGGCAACCGTCAGGGTGTCGGAGATTTCCTCGGCATGCAGTGGCCTGCCATGGAAAAACAACAGCGCATGAATTTGCGAGACGGTGCGGTTAACGCCCCAGGAAGTGCCCATTTCTCCCCAGTGGACAACAAATTTTCGGGCAACAGTGGTGAGTTCCATGGCGCTGAATATACGCCGTCTGAAATTTCTGTCAATACAGAAATAGAGATTTTATTGTTGACATCGAGTGAATGCCGGCCCGCCGTTTCATGGCAGGCGAGGCGACTGCCCGGGCTCCGGGGCTTGGCGCGCTGGATAATAGAAGGTAGAAGGAACCCCGGTTTCGGCTGCCATGCCAAAACCGGGGTTTTTCTGGAATTTCATTCATCATTCAGGGCTCTGGCCCAATCAGAACGGGCGCAGGTAGCTATGACCTTGATAGCAATTTTGTTGGGAACCATCAGCGCCGGCATCGGCAGCGTCTGGCTGGCCGCGCTGCTCAGCTTTGGCGCGCTGGCCCGGTACACCCAGCACATGCTCAGCCTGGCCGCCGGCGCATTGCTGGGCACCGCCTTCATGCATTTGCTGCCCGAGGCGTTTGAAAGCCAGGCCAGCGCCCACGATTTGTTTGCCACGCTGCTGGTCGGGCTGGTGTTTTTCTTCCTGCTCGACAAGGCCGAGCTGTGGCACCACGGGCATGAGCACCATGGGGTGCCAGGCGACAGCCCCGGCCCGGACCACGACCATGCGCATCACGGCCATTCCCATGGCCACGGCCATGAGCACGCCTCGGGCGGCTGGGCGGTGCTGGCCGGCGACAGCGTGCATGCCTTTGGCGACGGCATCCTGATCGCCTCGGCCTTCATCGCCGACATGCGCCTGGGTTTTGTGGCCGCGCTGGCGGTGCTGGTGCATGAAGTTCCGCACCACATGGGCGACCTGATCGTGCTGCGCCGCCAGAGCGCCAACAACCGGCGCATCGCCATCGTCAAGGTGTCGCTGGCCGGCGCCGTCACCGCCCTGGGCGGCGTGGTCGGCTATGCGCTGGTGGACCAGCTGTATGGCTACTTGCCGTTCTTTTTGATCATTGCCGCCAGCAGTTTCATGTACGTAGCGCTGGCCGATTTGATTCCGCAGCTGCAAAAACGCGCCACCCTGCAGGAAACGGCGGCGCAGATTGCGTGGCTGGCCATTGGCATCGGGCTGGTGATGCTGGTCAGCGCGCTGGCAGCGCACGAGCATTGACGTTCAAGCCTGACTTTTTGTCAGTTACACACTGACACCCATCAGGCGGGGCGGCGTATCCATCAAGTGCCGGTCCACCGCTACGATGAAGCTGATTTTTCAGGAGGCTGTCATGAAGCTGCCGATTTCATTCAACGTGGCCTGCGGGAACACTTCAGATCCTTCCCACGAAGAAAAGCAGAAGCGCCAAGCCGGCAGGAAGCATGGCGTTCCCCCCGCCGAGCGCGATGCTGATGACGACAGCGTGATGGGCGAGGTCGAGCAACCGCCGCCACCGTCTGAAAAACCAGAGGCATCATAAGGCATAAATGCTATATTTTTAATAGCTACTTGCGCCCGTCCTTATTGCGCAGAAGCCATATTTGATTGATATTTTTCGGCCCGGACCGCAGCGCCTGAATCAGCCCGCCGTCATTTCAAACACCGCCGTGGGCCGTTCGCCCGCCAGCGCCTGCAGCAAATTGGTCGTGGCCAGCACCGCCATCGCATAGCGGGTTTCAACAGTGGCCGAGCCGATGTGCGGCAGCGCGGTCACCTTGGGATGGGTGCGCAAGGGCGAGTCCATCGGCAGCGGCTCGGTGGCGAACACGTCCAGCCCGGCGGCGCGCAGCGTGCCGTGGTCGAGGGCGTCGAGCAAGGCTGCTTCCTGCACGGTGGCGCCGCGCCCGCCGTTGATGAAAATCGCGCCCGGCTTCATCAGGCCGAACTCGCGCCCGCCCATCAGTCCCCGGGTTTCATTCGACAGGGGCAGCACGGCGGCGACGATGTCGGCATGTCGCAACAGTTCATCGAGCGGCGTGTGCAGCGCCTTGCCCGCCAGTTCCGGCGCCTTCCTGGCCAGGTCCACCGGGCGGCGGCTGTGGTAGAGCACCGGCATGCCAAAGCCCAGCGCGGCACGCCGCGCCACCGCCTGGCCGATGCGGCCAAAACCGAGGATGCCCAGCGTTTTGCCATGCACGTCCCAGCCAAACAGCTCTTCGCCGATGTTGCGCGTCCAGCGGCCTTCGCGCACCAGGCCGGCCAGCTCGACCAGGCGCCGGCTGGTCGCCATGACGAGCGAAAAAATCGTGTCGGCGGTGGTTTCGGTCAGCACGCCGGGCGTGTGGCACAGCACGATGCCGCGCGCGGCCAGCGCGTCCAGGGCGTAGTTGTCCACGCCGACTGATACGCTGGAAATCACCTTCAATCGCGGCGCTGCGGCCAGCAGCGCTTCATCAATCTTGTAGCTGGAGCCGATCAGTCCTTCGGCCGTTGCCAGCGCTGCCTGAAACGCAGGCAATTGTTCCGGCAGGCGCGGATTGGCGACGGTCACGTCGTGCCGCGCCTGCAGCCGTGCCAGCTGGTCGGGCGGCAGTTCCCTGAACACCAGCACCTTTTTGCGGTCGGAAGAAATGGTCATGTTCAAAGTCCTGCTTCAATCAGTTCGGCGCGGGTCGGCAGGCCTTCGCTGTCGCCCAGCACCTGCACCGCGCGCGCGCCAATCCAGGCTCCGCGCTTCACCGCCTCGGGCACGCCCAGGCCGTCGAGCAGGGCGCTGACCACGCCGACGGCAAAACCGTCGCCCGCGCCCACGGTGTCGATGACCTCGGCCACCGCAAAGCCCGGCACATGGCCGCAGCCAGCCGTGTCGCTGTCAAACCAGGCGCCTTCGGCCCCCAGCTTGACGACCACCAGCCGGGCGCCGCGCTGGCGGTAGAAGCGGGCAATGCCTTCGGCCGTGCTTTCGCCGGTCAGGAAGCGGCCTTCTTCCAGGCCGGGCAGCACCCAGTCGGCGCGCGTTGCCAGGTCGTTGACGGCTTCGCGCATCAGTTCGGGGCTGGCCCACAGCGTGGGGCGCAGGTTGGGGTCGAAGGACACGCTGCGGCCGGCGGCGCGCATCAGGTCCATGGTCAAGCGTGCGGCTGGCAGCGTGCTGGCCGAGAGCGCGGCAAACACGCCGGTCGCATGCAGGTGCCGGGCCGACAGCAGCCATTCCCGGTCAATGTCATCTACACATATGTGACTGGCAGCCGAGCCTTGGCGGTGGTATTCAACCTCCGGGTCGCTGCCGTCGAGCACCTTGCTTTTGAACTGAAAGCCGGTTTGTTGCGCCGCGTCGCACACCACATGCGAGCAGTCGATGCCTTCCTTCTGCATCGCGGCCAGCAGGTAGCGGCCCATGGAATCGGTGCCCAGCCGGCTGGCCCAGCCGACCTTCAGGCCCAGGCGCGACAGGCCAATGGCGACGTTGGTTTCAGCGCCGGCGGTGCGCTTGTAGAAGGCTTCGGCCTGTTCGAGCGGGCCGGGCCGGTCGGCGACCAGCAGCATCATGGCTTCGCCAAAGGTGATCACGTCCAGGGCGCGGGTCATGTCAATTTCTTTCTGCCAGCCATGCTGGCGGCAATGCTGCGCAACTGGTCGATTTCACGGCGCGTCACGGCGGGCAGGTCGTCGCCGATCAGCGGGTATTCAATCGCCCAGGGCACATCGGCCGGCAGGGCGCGCAGCACGGCGCGCCACGGTGCGCTGGATTCGGCCAGCGGCACGGCCACCCAGCGCTGCGGCTGGCGCTGCACGCCCTTGCAATGCACATAGCGCACCTGCGGCGCCAGCGCGCCTGCGGCCTGCAGCGGGCATTCGCCACTCCAGTGCCAGTTGCCCATGTCAAACGTCATGCCGAGGAAAATACCGAGGTCATTGGCCGTGTCAAAAAAGTCCTGCAGCGCGGGCAGGGTGCCGGCCGCCGGCGTCTGGTCGTTTTCGATCACGAGTTCGATTTTGGCGGCCTGCAGGCAGTCCCGCAGTGCCATCAGGCTTGCGTGGGACGAGGCGCCAAAACCGCCAATCGCCATTTTCAGCCGGGGTGCGCCCAGGATTTTGGCGGCATTCAGGGCGCGCTGGAGTGCGGCCATGTCCAGTGCGCCGTCAGCCGCCCAGAGGTAGTCGGCGCTCGAATACACCACCCGCAGGCCGGTGTCGCGAACCGTCTCGGCGATGGCCGGCAACTCGCGGGCGGCGTCCACCAGCAGTTCGCTGCGCACCTCGACGCCGTCGGCGCCAGCTTCATGGCAGAGCCGTGCAAACCAGCGCTGGCCATGGCGGCGCACTTCGGCGGCGCCAAAGGCCGTCAGCGAAATCAGGATGGGCGGCGCGGCGGCGGCGCCGGAAACTTCAGTGGGCATGTTGCGAATTCAATATCTGGCCGAGGAAGTTGCGGGTTTTTTCGTTTTGAGGGTTGCTGAAGAACTGCTGCGGCGGCGCCTGCTCGATGATCTTGCCGTCGGCCATGAAGATCACCCGGTCGGCCACGCTGCGGGCAAAGCCCATTTCGTGCGTGACGCACAGCATGGTCATGCCGTCGTCGGCCAGGCCGATCATGGTGTCGAGCACTTCCTTGACCATCTCCGGGTCCAGCGCCGAGGTCGGTTCGTCGAACAGCATGATCTTGGGCGTCATGCACAGCGCCCGGGCAATCGCCACGCGCTGCTGCTGGCCGCCCGAGAGCTGGCTCGGGTATTTCTTGGCCTGCTCGGGAATGCGCACCCGCGTCAGGTATTTCATGGCGATGGTTTCGGCCTCCTCCTGGCTCAGTCCGCGCGAGCGCATTGGCGCCAGGATGCAGTTCTGCAAGATCGTCAGGTGCGGAAACAGGTTGAACTGCTGGAACACCATGCCGACTTCCTGGCGCACCGAATCGACGTTCTTGCCGCCGGCCGTCAGGTCGATACCATCGACGACGATGCGGCCTTTCTGCACGACCTCCAGCCGGTTGATGCAGCGGATCAGGGTCGATTTGCCGGAGCCCGAAGGCCCGCAGACCACAATGCGCTCGCCGGCCGCGACGTTCAGGTTGATGCCGGTCAGCACCTGGAATTTACCGTACCACTTGTCAACCGCCTCGATGCGGATGATGGGCTCGGCGCCGGCGGCGGCCGGAATGTGCGCAGGGGATTGCATTGTGTCTGTCATGGGTAAGCACCGTGTTCAGCAAAAAAGCGGGGTTACTGCAGTTTGGGCAGGTCGGTTTCCAGCCATTTCTGGTAGAGCTTGTTGAGCTCGCCGTTGGCCGTGTTGCGGGCGACAAAGTCGTCCACGGTTTTCAGCAGTTCGGCCTGGCCGGGGCGCATCGCCACGCCCATCACCTGCTGGCGCAGCACGAACTTGTTTTCAAAGGTGTTGGCCGGCGCGCGCTTGGCGATTTGCGCGGCCACCGTGGTCGAGCAGCCGATGGCATCGATCTGTCCCGACAGCAGCGCCTGCATGGCCGACGCGTCGTCGTCGAAACGGCGGATTTCGGTGCCTTCGGGCGCTGCGGCGGTCAGCGCGATGTCCTGCGTGCTGGCGCGAGCCACGCCCACTCGCTTGCCTTTCAGGTCGGCCGGGGCTTTGAGGCTGGCTTTCTTGTCGCCGTACAGCACGATGCTGGCGGCCGCGTAGGGCTTGGAGAACTGGACCTGCTTGGCGCGCTCGGGCGTCACGGCCAGCGAAGCGACCAGCAGATCGACCTTGTTGGTCAGCAGGAACGGAATGCGGTTGGGGCCGGTCACCGGCACCAGGTTGACCTTCACGCCGAGATCCTTGGCCAGCAGGCGCGCCACGTCGGCGTCGTAGCCGTCGGGCTGGTTGCTGCTGTTCATGGTGCCGTAGGGCGGGAAATCGACCAGCATGCCGACCGTCAGCTCGCCTTTTTTCTTGATGTCGGCGACGCTCTGCGCGCTGGCGGCGGGCGCCCACGCGGACAGGGTGGCGGCCAGGCCCAGCGCCAGGGCGGCGCCGGTGAAGGTGCGACGTTGCAGATGCTTGATCATGGTGAAGTCTCCGATGGTTGTGGATGGGTAGCGAAAGTAGCGAGGGAAAGAACTGGATTTAGCGGGGCATGGAGCGTATGGATGAAGGCCCGCCGGTTGACGCAAGGCGTTTGCCGGTGTCCTTGAGCTTGCCGTTGGCTACGGCAAAAACCGCCACTTGCTTTTCGACATTGAACTGCGCCAGGATGTATCGGCCATCTGCCGTAAAGACAATCCCTTGTCCGGCTTCGCCCGCCGGAAGGCTGGCTTTTTCCACCAGCTTGCCATTCTGGTTGGAAAACAGAATCAGTTTGCCCTTGGCCCGCCGCCCTGGGTTGTCAGCCGTGAGGTTTGATCCATCCATGCTCTGGACCGCGACCCAGCGGCCGTCCGGCGAGATCGCAATCCCTTCAGGCAATGCGGCCACGGAAACATGCTGAACGGCGCGGTAAGGACGCCTGGAGATATCAATCAGTGTGATGGAATCGACGTCGCCCGCCAGGGTGCCCACGTTTCCGGGCAATCCGGCAAGCCCCGCGTTGCCGACCAGTGCCCATTTGCCGGTGCTCGATACATCGACCGAATAAGGCGCCACGCCAGTGCTGATCCTTTCGCGTTGCGTCGTGACCTTGTCGCTGTCAATATCCAGCACCATCAGGCCCTGCTCATCGCGCAGTGCCACCAGCGCGGTCTTGCCGTCAGGTGTGATCGTGATGCCTGACAGGCGCTTGTCGCTGAGCTTTAACGTGTCCTTGAGCGTGATCGATTTGCCGTCTATGGCAAACACCAGCAAATGGCCTGAAGTGGTGGTTGCCAGCAGCAGGTTTCCGGCACGGTTGATGGCGATGGCCTGCGGATGATGGGCAATGTCAACTTTTGCAATGACCGAAGCCGGGCTGGATGTCAAATCCACCACCTGAAGGTAGTTTTCGAGAAGCAGTTTCTTTTCCGCCGTGTCGTATCGGCTCGGTGCCGACACGATGGCCAGCTTGCCGTCTGGTGTGATGGCCACCGCTTGGGGCGGACCCTGGATGGCAGCGGCCACATTGACGCTGGCGACGACGCGGGGCGGAAAATGGCTGGCGTCGATGATGTCCAGCGTGTCTGGTTGCGGATTTTCCAGAAACGTGTCCTTGCCCACCACGCGTTGGTACTTGGCATCATTGGTTGAGGCAATCAGATCGGTGGCTGCGCTTTGAAACGATGCCGCCACCAAGGCTGTGGTCATGAAACACTGCACAGCGAGTGTTCCCAAGGTGAATCTGCCCGGACGCTTGATCATGGTGAAGTCTCTGGTTGTTGTTGGTGAGAAATGACAGGGTGAAACAGGGGCGCCGCTCAGCGTGCCAGCGCGGCGGCTTGCCGGCGTTCCATGCGCGAGGCCATCAGCGACAGCGGCCAGCACAGCGCGAAATAAATCGCCGCCACCACGCTGAACACGATCAACGGCTGGAAGGTGGCGTTGTTGATGATCTGGCCGGCCCGCGTGATCTCGGTGAAACCGATGATCGCCGCCAGCGAGGTGCCCTTGATGATCTGCACCAGGTAGCCGACCGTGGGCGCCAGCGCAATCTTGAAGGCCTGCGGCAGGATGACAAAGCGCATGCGCGAGAAGTAGGACAGGCTCAGCGCATGCGCCGCCTCGACCTGGCCGGCGGGAATCGCCTGGATGCAGCCGCGCCAGATTTCACCCAGAAAGGCGCTGCTGTTCAAGATGAGTGCCACACCGGCCGCAATCCAGGGGTTGATGTCGAAACCCAGCACCGGCGCGCCAAAGAACACCAGGAACAGTTGCAGCAGCAGCGGCGTTCCCTGGAAAATCTGGATGAAGCCGCCAGAGAGCAGTTGCGCCAGCCGGTTCTCGGAAGTGCGGCCCAGCGCCACCAGCAGCCCGCCAATCGCGCCGCCGATGAAGGCGATCAGCGACAGCGCCACCGTCCATTTGGCCGCTTCAAGGATGAACAGGAATTCAGGAAGTCCAAAAGTACGCATTACCGACGATCCGGGTAGTTGAGGCTGGCCTTGTAAATCAGGCGGAACAGCGCCGAGAACGACAGCGCCAGCAGCAGGTAGATGCCCGCGACGACGATGTAGATCTCGAAACTGCGAAAGGTTTGCGACTGCAGATTGGCGGCGACCGAGGTCAGGTCGTCGGCGGAAATGGCCGACACCACCGCCGAACTGAGCATCAGCAGGATGAACTGGCTGGTCAGCGCCGGGTAAATCGCCTTGAGCGCCGGCTTCAAGATGACGAAGCGGAAAATCTCGTGGCGCTTGAGGTTCAGCGCCAGGCCGGCTTCGATCTGGCCCTTGGGAATCGACTCGATGCCGGCGCGGATGATTTCGGTCGCGTAGGCGCCCAGGTTGATGACCAGCGCCGTCAGCGCGGCGGTGTAGGCCGACCAGCGCAGTCCGAGCGCCGGCAGCGCAAAAAAGAAGAAGAACAGCTGCACCAGGAAGGGCGTGTTGCGGATCAGCTCGATGTAGGCGTTGATCACGAAGCGCAGCGGTTTGGGGCCGGCGGTCTTGCCCCAGGCGCAGACGATGGCCACCACCAGCCCGAGCAGCATCGCCAGCAGCGACAGCTCGATGGTGTTCCAGGTGCCCCTGAGCAGCAGCGGCCAGGCTGCAAAAACGTCGCCGAACTGAAAGGTGTAGTTCATGAGCGCAGCGCTGGTGTCGCGAATGACATCAAGGCGCGGGTCCGTGTTGGGGTTAAAAGTTTTGCTGAAGACATGCTTGGGAGTTACTTTTCAATTATCCTGAAACCGGTTTCATTGAATTATAAAAGCAGGCCTACCCGGTCTGTAACCCGGTGAAAACCCTAGGTTTGCAAATTGACCGGGGATGCCTGGGGAACCGATGAGCCGCGAGCCACCAGCCGGCCGGACAGCAAAATCTGGCGCGGCGGCAGGTCCAGGCCCTTGAGCCGCTCGATCAGGCAGCCCGCGGCCAGCCGGCCCAGCTCGTCGGTCGGCTGGGCGATGCTGCTCAGGCCCGGACCGATGAAGGGCGACCATTCGGTCTCGTCAAAACCCACCAGCCCGAGGTCGGCGCCAAGCCGCCAGCCCAGCCGCGCCATGGCCGCCACCACCCGCAGCGTGACCACGGCATTGCTTGAAATCACGGCGGACAAACGGCCTTCGGCGCGCTGGCGCAGGCTCTGCAGCGCCTTGTCTAGCCCCGCGCTGTCGTCATCCGTGCATTCAAAGGTGCTGCCGTGAAGACCGGCGATGTCTGGCGCCGCATCGCTGACAAAGCTTCTGAACGCGGCTTCACGCTCCATGCGTGAACTGACGTTCTTGATCGGCTCCGAGACAAACAGCAGTTCCCGGTAGCCGGCCTCCACCAGGTGGCGAGCGCCGAGCAACACGGCGCCGACATTGTCAATCGAGACAAAGTCGGCCTGCATGTCGTGGTGGCGCCGGTCCACCAGCACCACCGGCTTGCCGTGGCGCGCGGCCTCGGCGGCTGCGCCGGCATCGCCGCCCAGGGTGTTCAGGATGAAGCCGTCCACCTGGTAGGCGGTGAGCGCCTTGATGGCCTCGCTTTCGCGGCGGCTGTCGTTGCCGAGGTTGAACAGCATCAGCAAATAGCCGGCTTGCTGGCAGGCTTTTTCGGCGCCGCGCAGCACCGCCACCGAAAACGGATTGGTCACGTCGGCCACCACCAGGCCGATCAGCCGCGAGCGGCCGCGCTTGAGCCCCTGCGCCATCGGGCTGGGGCTGTAGGCCAGCGCGGCGATGGCGACTTCGACGCGCGCCGCGATGTCCGGCGTGAGCAGGGTGTCGCGGTGGTTCAGGAAGCGCGACACCGTGGCCTTGGAAACGCCTGCCTCGCGTGCCACGTCGGCAATCGTGGCGCGTGCATGGGGCGGGGCAGGGGGAGGCTTGATTTTTGGGGTGGGCATGGACAGGGTCAGGGTAGTGGAACCAGGCAGTTTCTGGGTATTCATTGAAACCAGTTTCAGGAATGGTAGCACTGGCCCGTTGTCAGACGAACGCTTACAGCATCAGGGCTTGGCGGCCTATAAAAACCTTGCCAGCCTTGCACGACGATGGAGTCGGTCCCAGAATTGACAGCCGGAATGAAAGTAGGTACGCCATGGATTCGAACCTCGCCGCCGTTGCACCCGCAGAGCATTCATCGCTGTCCTTGCCACCGGGCGCCAGGCGCGCCCGTCAATCTG
Source organism: Polaromonas naphthalenivorans CJ2 (assembly GCF_000015505.1). Lineage (GTDB taxonomy): Bacteria > Pseudomonadota > Gammaproteobacteria > Burkholderiales > Burkholderiaceae_C > Polaromonas > Polaromonas naphthalenivorans. Next base: position 1,582,056 of record NC_008781.1, read on the forward strand.
GAAGACTTCACCCACGGCTGGCATCCTGCCTGGCTTTCCTGGCGGCCGTGTTCGTTTCTTTGCTTGCAGCGGCTACCGTTGCCAGCCACGATGTGCCCTTGATGCTGGGAGGACTTTGAAAAATGACTGCTTCTGCTGATAACCGGGATTCGGGTGTGCCACCGGGTTTGGACTCGACCCGTAAAACCGCCAACGAGGAGCCCCCGCTGCTTCTGGAGCCCGATTTGCCCTCGGATGGCCGTGACGAGGACGGCGAAGCCATGATTCGCAACCTGCCCCAGCGGCCCGAACTTTCGGAGCCGCCCAGCCAGCCCGACTTATCCACCCAGAAACCCTGAAAGATCCCGATGGCCACCAATCCCAACGTACCCCCGCCAGAGCCGCTTGAGCCTTTGTCAACCCCTCCGGAACCTGGCGAGATCCAGACCACGCCGATGCCGATGGCGCTGAATTCTTGCGGTGCTTGAGGGCGCGTTCAGGAATCCATTTTCCCGGCGCGGCCGGAACCCGGCTGTTAGGAGTTTTCCCATGCTGATGGCGAATACTTCCTACAAGGTACAAGCCGTTGCGCTGCTTAAAGTCATGCTAGGCATTGCGCTTTTTATGACCCGTTTCAAGACCCATTTTTCCTAATCAGCCAGTTGCCGCGCATGCCAAGGATCTACCATGAACGATTACAAACCCGATGGCGAACATGAAGCCAAACCTTCCACGAACCGGCTGGAGCGGCCGGACAACGGATCGAAAAGCAGCCGTGGTTTTGGTCCCAGTTCCGGGGCTCACAAGGATAATCCGCACAAGCGGCAAAAGCTGACCCGCCATGCATGGCTGAAGCGTTGAAAAAAAGGGCGCTGGATGCGCCCTTTTTTATTGACTCGACCTTGGGGTCAGCGTTGCCTGCCGCTGTGATTCCCGCTGGCCTGGCCGCCTTTGCGACCGGCCGCACGGGCTTCCTCGGAGGTGAACTCATGGGCATTTCCGCTTTGGTGCGCGGCCTTGCCACCTTCGCTGGCGATTGCCCGTTGACGCTCGGGATTCATGGCCGCAAAACCGCGTTCGGATTTGCCTTTTTGATTGCCGCCACCTTTGCTGCCACCTTTGGTGCCTTGAGTGTTAGAAGCCATTTTTCACTGTCTCCTTCAGGAAGAACGCGTTGAAACCCTGGTTTCAAGGTTTGCATTCTGTGGGTTGAAAGTGACTGGCCCTATTGCCTGCCACGGTGTGAATTTAGGACTGTATTTCCAGCATTTTTGTCAGTATTAACACAGCAATGAATGTAGGACAAATGGAAGCAGCACGCCTCACCCGTCCCGCCGGAAGCCCGTGGCGGGCATTGAATGGCTGACGGGCACGCGAAAAATCCTTACAGCCCCTCAGGGATGTGTCTCATGCAACCAGCGGCCGGTGAACCCATAAATTGGCCTGTGGCTGACAGTCAGCCGCTCCCATCTTGAAAAGGAAAACCGATATGCACGCACCAACACTGAAAACGGGTATTGCCGTGGCGCTTGCTCTGGCTGCCGCACTGGCACTGGCTGGATGCAAAAAAGCCGCGGACACGACCAGCACCACGCCCGGGTCTTCCTCGACCAGTCCGTCAACCAGTCCGTCAACCGGTTCGACAGGCTCCATGGGCAGCGACACCGCCATGCCTCCCGCAAGCGCTGCCAGCCAGTAGCGGCGGCTGATCAGCCTTGCGCCATGGGGCGGTTCGCGTCGCTGCACCAGTCGCTCCAGCTGCCGGCATAAAGCGCCGTGCGGCCCAGGCCCGCGACTTCCATGGCGATCAGGTTGGGTACGGCACTGACACCGCTGCCGCAATGGTGGACCACCGTGGCCGGGTCGCGCTGGCCCAGCAAGGCGGAAAACTCGGCCCTCAATTGTTCGGCGGGCTTGAACGTGCCTTCGGGCGTCAGGTTTTGACTGAAAGGCCGGTTGAGCGCGCCCGGAATATGGCCGGCGACCGGGTCAAGCGGCTCGACCTCGCCCTTGAAGCGTGGCGTGGCCCGCGCATCGATCAGCGTCTGGCTGGGGCGACCCAGTTCAGCGGCGACTCTTTCTGCATCTACCAGCGCCGCCCGTTCAGGCCCGAGCAGGAAATTGGTCTGGAAATGTGCGGGCTCTTCGCCGCTGCTGAGCGCGCCGCCCGCCGCCTGCCAGGCCTGCAGCCCGCCGTCGAGCACGGCGACGTTTTCATGCCCCGCCCATTTGAGCATCCACCACAGGCGGCCGCAATAATTGGCGCCGTTGCGGTCATAGACCACAGCCTGCATCCCGTTGCCCATGCCGACGCTGGACAGCCAGGTGGCGAATTTTTCGCGGTTGGGCAGCGGATGGCGCCCGCCCGAGGCCGGTGCGTCGGCGCCGCTGGCCGTGATCACGCCATGCGCGCCGGGCACGCCATGCCGGGCGCTGAGCGCGGTTTCCAGATCGGCGTAAATGGCACCGGGAATATGCGCTGCCAGGTAGTGCTGCTCGCCCGCATGCGGCTGCATCAGCTCGAAGCTGCAGTCAAAGATGCGCAAGGGCTGGCCGCTTTGCATGAGCGCCTGCAGTTGTCCGGCCGAAATCAGGGTGGTGTAGTTGTTCATGGTGTGCTCCTTTGACGACGGTTCAATGTTCTTCAGCCGGCGCATCGGGCGCCGCGCGAGCCCGAAGCACCGTGGCGGCCACGGCGCTGACGATGATGAGCGCCATGCCGGCCCAGCCTGTCAGTGGAATATTGTCACCAAAAAGAATCAGGCTGTAGAGGGCGGCAAACACAATCCCCGAATACTGCAGGTTGGCCACCATCAGGGTTCCGCCATGGTGTTGCGACATTGAATAGGCGCGGGTCATGGCCAGTTGCCCGAGCGACGCCAGAATGCCGATGGGCGGCAGCCACAGGGCCTGCTGCCAGTTCCAGGCTGAAGTGCCGGTCAGCGCCATTCCGAGCGCGCCGGCGATGGCCGTGCCGACCGCAAAATAAAACACCGTGCGTATTTCGGGCTCGCCCATGCGCGAAATGGCCATCACCTGCATGTAGGCAAAGGCAGCGCCCAGCCCCGACAGCAGCCCCACCAGGCCGGCAAAGCTCTGGTTCTGGTCGATGGCCGGACGCAGCAGCATGACCACGCCGGCAAAACTGGCCAGGATGGCCAGCACCAGCGGACCCTGGCGCGGTCCCTTGTTGCCGGACTTGCCGAGCATGAGCGCGCCGCCCACCAGGAAAGCGGCAATCCACACGCCGCTCATGTAATTGAGCGTCATGGCGGTGGCCAGGGGCAAATGGGCAATCGCATAAAACCAGGCCGACAGCGACACCACGCCGATCACGCTGCGCCAGGCATGCATGGCCGGGTAAGCCGTGCGCAGGGACGTGCCGTGGACACGCGCATACAGCGCCATGAAGACAATGCTCACCACGCCCCGGTAAAACACCAGCTCGGCGCTGGTGAAGTGGGCGGAGGCGAATTTGACGCACACGCCCATGGAGGCAATCAGGAACGAGGACAGGATCATCCAGACGGCTTGCATCGCTTGAATTCCAGGTTTTCAGGTATTAAAAAGGCCTTTTGCGCAGGCAGGGCCTGCGTATTCAGCTATTGAATAAATAGCAAAAATGGCAGCGAGGACCGTCCCCTCAGATCATCTGAGTGGTTTTGCTGGCGCCCATTTCGCGGCGATACCACACATGAAAGTGCTGCATGCCGTCTTCCATCGGGCTCTGGTAGGGGCCGAATTCGTTGTCGCCGCGCTGCATCAGCGCCTTGCGGCCGGCGTCCATGCGCAGCGCCAGTTCGTCGTCCTCGACGCAGGTTTCCATGTAGGCGGCCTGCTGCGCCTGCATGAATTCGGGCTCGAAGGCGCAGATTTCCTCGGGGTAGAAGAATTCGACCACGTTGAGCGTCTTGTCCGGCCCCTGCGGATGCAGCGTGCTGACCACCAGTGTGTGCGGATACCACTCGACCATGATGTGCGGGTAGCAGGTCAGCCAGATCGCGCCGTACTTGGGCGGCGCGCCGTTGCGGTACTGCAGCACCACGTCATGCCACAACTTGTAAACATCGGTGCCCGGCTTGCCCAGCTTGTCGGACACGCCCACGGTCTGCACCGAATAGTTCGGCGCCAGTTCCCAACTCAGGTCGTCGGTGGTGACGAAGCCGCCCAGCCCGGGATGGAAGGGGCCGACGTGGTAGTCCTCCAGGTACACCTCGATGAAGGTTTTCCAGTTGTAGTTGCACTCGTGCAGGTGTACCTTGTCGAGCTGGTAGCCTGAAAAATCAAGGTCGGCCATGTGGCCCAGGCCGGCCATGTCGGCCGCGATGTCGCGGCCGTTGTCCTCGAACACCAGGCCGTTCCAGGTCGTGGTCTTGTAGCGGTTGAGGTTCAGGCAGGGATCGACTTCAAAGTGCGGCGCGCCGATCAGCTCGCCCGATGTGTTGTAGGTCCAGCGGTGCAGCGGGCAGACGATGTTGCTGCCGGTGTTCCCACGGCCGGAAAGCATGGTGGACTGGCGATGCCGGCAGACGTTGGAGATCAGCTCGATGCCCGAGGCGTTGCGCACCAGCGCGCGGCCGTCGCCCTCATGGGGCAGGGTGTAGTAGTCGCCCAGGTTGGGAACGGCCAGTTCGTGGCCGAGGTAGCGCGGGCCGCGCGCAAACAATTTTTGCTGCTCGCGCTGGTAAAGGCCGGCATCGAAATAGCTGGAAATGGGGAGCTGGCTGGTGGCTTGCAACAGGCGAAGGCTTTTATCAGGCATCAATATCTCTCAACAGGCCAGCGCAGCCAAAGGGCGTGGCAGGCCTGTAAACAAGCCAGGTGAACAGGCAAACTGCAATGCAACCCAGAAATAAGGAAATGTCGGGTGTATCCATCAAAAAACGGTGAAAAACGCCGACATGAGAACGGTTATCAATTCTACCCGTGCCGTTTGTTTTCAGAGTCCACACGGGGGTCACAGGATAATGCAGCCTGACTCCCTCGTATTGGCGCCAGCATTCAAATTCGTTGTAACCATCCTAAAATCAATCTTTTTACCAATCATTCATGGCCAAAAGCTCCGCTTCATCACTTTCATCGGCCAAGCCTGTTGCCGCAGGCCCTGACGCATCGGCGCCGGCCTTGCCCGTCAGCTACGAAGCCGCGCTGCAGGAACTTGAAGGTCTGGTGAGCCGCCTGGAGTCCGGCCAGTTGCCGCTGGACCAGTTGCTGGCCGGCTACCAGCGCGGCGCGCAATTGCTGAAGTTTTGCCGTGACAGGCTCGAAGCGGTTGAAACCCAGATCAAGGTGCTCGAAGGCACCGAACTCAAACCCTGGCTGCAAGCGTGATTGCATCAATTTCCCCGTCATCAACGCCGCCGCCGCCCCCAGCGCAAGAGACCACTGATTTGAACGCTCCTGAAAAAATCTCCCTGTTTGACCTGCGCGCCTGGAGCGCCGGGCAACTCGCCGCCATCGAGCGCGCCCTGTCCTGCTGGGTCGCCAGCCCGGATGAGGCGCCCGCGCCTGCCGGGCTCTGCGATGCCATGCGCTATGCCGTGCTCGATGGCGGCAAGCGCCTGCGTCCGCTGCTGGTCATGGCCGCCTGCGCTGCGGTCAATGGCGATGCCGCAACCGCTTTGCGCCCGGCCTGCGCGATTGAGCTGATTCACGCCTATTCGCTGGTCCATGACGACATGCCCTGCATGGACAACGACGTGCTGCGCCGGGGCAAGCCGACCGTTCACGTCCAGTACGGCGAGGCGCAGGCGCTGCTGGCCGGCGATGCGCTGCAGGCGCTGGCCTTTGAACTGCTCACGCCCGGCGATGATTCGGTCGATGCCCCGACCCAGGCGCGCCTGTGCCGCCTGCTGGCGCAGGCAGCGGGTTACCAGGGCATGGCCGGCGGCCAGGCGATTGACCTGGCCAGCGTCGGCTTGCCTTTGACCTCGGCGCAGCTGCACGAGATGCACCGCCTCAAGACCGGCGCGCTGCTGCAGGCCAGCGTGATGATGGGCGCGGCCTGCGGAGCGGCTTCGCCCACGGCGCTGGCGGCGCTGCGCGACTACGGTGCGGCTATCGGCCTGGCGTTCCAGGTGGTCGATGACATCCTGGACGTGACGGCCGACGCGGCCACGCTGGGCAAGACCGCCGGCAAGGATGCCGCCCAGGACAAACCCACCTTTGTCTCGCTCATGGGGCTGCAGGCCTCCCGGGCCTACGCGCAGCAGTTGCACGCGCAAGCCCTGGCCAGCCTGCGGGCCAGCGGGCTTGAAAACACCCAGGCCCTGCAGGCGCTGGCCGACATGCTGGTCAATCGCCAGCACTAGGCCGGTTCCGGCCCCGTCATAAAAGAAATACACCACGATGTACTCATTGCTTGAAACCATCAACAGCCCCGCCGACCTGCGGCGCCTTCCCCGCGCCCAGCTCAAGGCGTTGGCCGACGAACTGCGCGCCTATGTGATCGACAGCGTTTCCCAGACCGGCGGCCACCTGAGTTCCAACCTGGGCACGGTCGAGCTGACCGTGGCGCTGCACTATGTCTTCAACACGCCCGACGACCGGCTGGTCTGGGACGTGGGCCACCAGACATACCCGCACAAAATCCTGACCGGCCGGCGCGAACGCATGGGCACGCTGCGCCAGCTCGGCGGGCTGTCGGGCTTTCCGCGCCGCGACGAGAGCGAATACGACACCTTTGGCACGGCACATTCATCGACCTCGATTTCGGCGGCGCTCGGCATGGCGCTGGCCGCCGAATTCAAGGGCGAAAACCGCAATGCGGTGGCCGTCATCGGCGACGGCTCGATGAGCGCCGGCATGGCGTTCGAGGCCCTGAACAACGCCGGCGTGCATGACCACTGCAAGCTGCTGGTGGTGCTCAATGACAACGACATGAGCATCAGCCCGCCCGTGGGCGCGCTGAACCGCCACCTGGCGCAGCTGATGAGCGGGCGCTTCTATGCCTCGGCCCGGCATGTCGGCAAGAAGGTGCTGCAAGTGGCGCCACCGCTGTTAGAGCTGGCCCGGCGCCTCGAATCCCATGCCAAGGGCATGGTGGTGCCGGCTGCGGTGTTCGAGAGTTTTGGTTTCAACTACATCGGCCCGATTGACGGCCACGACCTGGAGTCGCTGATTCCCACGCTGGAAAACATCCGGCACCTGATGGCCACCGGCGCGGGGCCGCAGTTTTTGCATGTCGTGACCAAGAAGGGCCAGGGCTACAAGCTGGCCGAAGCCGACCCGATTGCCTACCACGGCCCCGGCAAGTTCGACCCGTCCATGGGCCTGCAGAAATCCAGCGCCCCGGCCAAGCAGACCTTCACCCAGGTGTTTGGCCGCTGGCTGTGCGACATGGCCGAGCACGACCCGCGCCTGGTCGGCATCACGCCGGCCATGCGCGAAGGCTCGGGCATGGTCGAATTCCACAAGCGCTTTCCCAAGCGCTACCACGATGTCGGCATTGCCGAGCAGCACGCGGTGACCTTTGCCGCCGGCATGGCCTGCGAAGGCTTGAAGCCGGTGCTGGCGATTTACTCGACCTTCCTGCAGCGCGGCTACGACCAGCTGATTCACGACGTGGCGCTGCAGAACCTGCCGGTGGTGTTTGCGCTGGACCGCGCCGGCCTGGTCGGCGCCGATGGTGCGACGCATGCCGGCGCCTACGACATTCCCTATCTGCGCTGCATTCCCAACATGGGCATTGCCTGCCCGGCCGATGAAAACGAATGCCGCAAGCTGCTGACCACGGCCTTCGAGCAGGATTCGCCGGTCGCCGTGCGCTATCCGCGCGGTGCCGGCGCGGGTGTCGAGCCCGAGGCCGGCCTGAAGTCGCTGCCTTTCGGCAAGGGCGAGATTCGCCGCGAAGGCAGCGGCATTGCCATCCTGGCCTTCGGTACGCTGCTCTACCCGGCGCTGCAGGCGGCTGAAAAACTCGGCGCAACCGTGGTCAACATGCGCTGGGCCAAGCCGCTCGACACCGAACTGCTGCTGAAGGTGGCGGCCGGCCATGAGGTGCTGGTCACGCTGGAAGAGGGCGCCATCATGGGCGGCGCGGGCAGTGCCGTCGGTGAAGCGCTGCAGGCCGCCGGCGTGGTCAAGCCGCTGCTGCAGCTGGGCCTGAAGGACGAGTTCATCGAGCATGGCGAGGTGGCCGTCCTGCTGGCCTTGCAGGGGCTGGACGCTGCCGGCATCGAGGCCGCTGTGCGCAGCCGTTTTGGCAGCTTCAAGTCCACCGATCCGCTGGCCAAGGTCATGCTCAAGTCGGTGGCCTGAGCCGGTCCACCGGCCTGTGGTGTGAACTTTTCCAGCTTGCGCTACGGGTAAGAACGGGGCAGCGGGCTGGACAAAGCTGACAAAATGCAAAGGCGCCGTGACTTGCGGCCAGGCCAAACAAGCAATCGTTAACCTTTCAAAAGAGAGTATTCATGGATCGTCGATCACTCATCAAAAACGCCGGCATTGCCGGTGTGCTGGCTGCCGGCATCGCGCCTGCGGTGCATGCCCAGGCTGCTGTCCGCTGGCGCCTGGCGTCGAGCTTTCCAAAATCGCTCGACACCATTTTTGGCAGTGCCGAGATGTTTGCCAAGACGGTCAAGGCCCTGTCGGGCGGCAAGTTTGAAGTGTCGGTGCATGCCGGCGGCGAGTTGATGCCTGCGTTCGGCGTGGTCGATGCGCTGCAAAACGGCACCGTCGAGATGGCGCAGACCGCGCCTTACTATTTCACCGGGAAAGACCCGATCTTTGCCTTCGGCTGCGCCGTGCCTTTCGGCCTGACCGCGCGCCAGATGGATGCCTGGATGGAGCATGGCAACGGCCGCAAGCTGATGGATGCGTTCTACGCCAAGTACAACATCAAGAGCCGCAGCGCCGGCAACACCGGCACCCAGATGGGCGGCTGGTACCGCAAGGAGATCAAGAGCGTGGCCGATTTGAAGGGCCTGAAAATGCGCATGGGCGGCGGCCTGTTCGGCGAAGCCATGCAAAAGCTCGGCGTCGTGGCCCAGAACATGCCCGCCGGCGAGGTCTATCAGGCGCTTGAAAAAGGCACGCTGGACGCGACCGAGTTCGTCGGCCCTTACGACGACGAAAAGCTCGGCTTCAACAAGGTCGCGCCTTTTTATTACTACCCCGGCTGGTGGGAAGGCGGCGCCGAGCTGGAATTCTTCATCAACACCAAGGCCTATGCCGCCTTGACGCCCGAGTTCCAGGCGATTGTCGATGCGGCTACGACGGTCGCGGCGCGCGACATGACGGCCAAGTACGACGCGGTCAACCCGATTGCCCTGAAGCGCCTGGTGGCGGCCAAGACCCAGCTCAAGCCTTTTCCCAAGGAAATCATGGACGCGGGCTTCAAGGCGTCGATGGAAGTGTTTGCCGCGCACGAAGCCAAGTCGCCTGAATTCAAGAAAATCCACCAGGACATGCGCGCCTTCCAGCGCGACCAGTTGCTGTGGGCGCGCTTCTCGGAATTCCGTTTTGACAGCTACCTGACCGGCGCCAAGCTGTAAACTATAAAAATGATAGCTGCCTGCGCATACGGGACGTGCGCAGGAGCCATTTTTCATCAAATAAACCTATTTTTTCGCGTCCGGAGCCGCGCCTTCCGCAGGCTTGAACAGGTCTTTGTCATCGACCGCAGGCGGCTCGATCGCTTCGGGCTCGGGCATCAGGCCGGCGCCTGAGCCAGGCTGGGCGCCGGCGCCGTAGGCATCTTGCGCCGATTCCGACTTGTTGACATCGGCCTCCATCTGCAGGCGGATCTGTTCCATGTCCACCGCCTTGGGCTTGTCGAGTTCGCCCGACACAATGCCCGGGAAGGCGATGATGAGGCCCACCATGATGATCTGCATCAGCACGAAAGGCACCGCGCCCCAATAGATCTGCATGGTCGTGACCGGCTGGATCAGCTGCCTGGTCACCCGGTCGGTATAGGGCAGCGTAGGCGCCACGCTGCGCAGGTAAAACAGCGCAAAGCCGAAGGGCGGGTGCATGAACGAGGTCTGCATGTTGACCGCCAGCAGCACCCCGAACCAGATCAGGTCGATGCCCAGGCTCTGCGCCACCGGCGCCAGCAGCGGCACGACGATGAAGGACAGCTCGAAGAAGTCCAGGAAAAAGGCCAGGAAGAAGATCATGATGTTCACCACGATCAGAAAACCGATCTGCCCGCCGGGCAGGCTGGTCAGCAAATGCTCGACCCAGCGCGGGCCGTCAATGCCCTGGAACACCAGGCTGAAAATGGTCGATCCGATCAAGATGAACACCACGAAGCACGACAGCTTGGTGGTCGTGTTGAGCGCCTGCCTGAGCAAAGGCAGGCTCAGGCGGCCGCGCACCAGCGCCATGATCAGTGCGCCCAGCGCGCCCATGGCGCCGCCCTCGGTCGGCGTGGCCACGCCCAGAAAGATGGTTCCCAGCACCAGAAAGATCAGCAGCAGCGGCGGAATCAGCACAAAGGTCACGCGCTCGGCCATGCGCGACAGCAGGCCAAGGCGCGTCGCCTTGTTGATGACCGCCATCACGAAGGCCAGCATGACGCCCACGCACAGCGACACGACGATGGTTTCGTCTTTCGGCACCGTGGTCACCGGTTGGCCGCTCCACCAGGTGTGAACGTCGGCAATGTGCTGGCCGAAAAAGATGGCCGCGCCGGCCGAGACAAGGGTCAGCAGCAGCAGCGAAGGCGTGCCGCTGGAGCCGCTGGGTTCGCGAAAGACGCGTGCCTCAAGCGGCAGCGCCGGCACCCATGTGGGTTTGAAGATGGCCAGCAGCATCACGTAGCCGGCGTACATGCCCGTCAGCATGAAGCCCGGCAAAAACGCGCCCTTGTACATGTCGCCGACGCTGCGGCCCAGCTGGTCGGCCAGGATGATCAGCACCAGCGACGGCGGAATGATCTGCGCTAGCGTGCCGGACGCGGCAATCACGCCCGAGGCAATGCGCCGGTCGTAGCCGTAGCGCAGCATGATGGGCAGCGAGATCAGGCCCATCGAGATCACCGACGCCGCCACCACGCCGGTCGTGGCCGCCAGCAGCGCGCCGACAAAGATCACCGCCAGCGCCAGGCCGCCGCGAACCGGGCCGAACAGCTGGCCAATCGTGTCGAGCAAGTCCTCGGCCATGCCGCTGCGCTCCAGGATCAGCCCCATCAAGGTAAAGAAGGGAATCGCCAGCAGCGTGTCGTTCTGCATGATGCCGAACAGGCGCAGCGGCAGCGCCTGGATCAGCGCTTCGGGCAGCAGGCCGAGTTCAATGCCGACGAAGCCGAAGAAAATGCCGCAGGCGCCCAGGCTGAACGCCACCGGAAAGCCCATCAGCAAAAAGACGATGAGGCCCGCGAACATGATCGGGGCAAAGTTGTGAGTCAAAAATTCCACATTGTTCTCCGGGGATCAGCGGGCGCTGGTTTTTGACTCGGCGAGCCGGCTGATCGCTTCGGCCAGTTCTTCTTCGCTGGTTTTTTCAACCCGCTTGAGCGTCGGGTCGTCAATCAGCCCCTGGAGAAAGGCGAAGCGCTTGATCAGTTCCGACCAGCCCTGCAGCATCAGCAGCGTGAAACCCAGCGGAATCATGGCGTACACCGGCCAGCGGATCAGGCCGCCGGCATTCGACGACGTTTCGCCCGAGCGCAGGCCCTGGAGGAAAAACGGAATGCCGTACCAGAGCACGGCCAGGCAGATCGGCGTCAAAAAGAAGGTGAATCCGATGATGTCCACCCAGATCTGCCCGCGCTTGGACAGGCGGCTGGACACCACATCGATGCGCACATGCTCGTTGTTCAGCAGCGTGTAGCCTGCCGCAAGCAGGAAGGAGGCGGCAAACAGATACCACTGCACTTCCAGGTAGGCGTTTGAACTCATGTTGAACAGCTTGCGAATGATGGCATTGACGCCGCTGATGACGGTGGAGGCCAGGATCAGCCAGATGGCGTATTTGCCGACCTGGGTGTTCAGCCAGTCCACGGCTTTTGAAAATTTAAGCAAGGCGTGCAATTTTTGTCTCCGGGGTAAAGGACATGCGCACAAATCTCGTCCGCAGGACAGGGTTGGGTCCAGCGGACGATGCTTGGCGTGAGTGGGCGATTGTAGGAACAACTATAGAGACGGCTGCGGGTTGCCGCGACGGTGTATTCCCGCAGCCTTGCCCGGGGTCAGCAGGCCGGCAAGGTCATCGGAATGATCAGGAAACGCTCACGCCGCTGCCTTCGGCCATGTCGCCAATCTGGCGCGCCGCGTCAAAGCCGTGGCTTTTAAAACAGGCCAGCACGGCGTCAGCCGCCTCGGGCGCGCAGGCCACCAGCAGGCCGCCGCTGGTTTGCGGGTCGCTCAGCAGGGCCTGGTGCGCCGGGCTGATGCCGGCGGGCAGCGAGACTTGCGCGCCGTAGCTGTCCCAGTTGCGCCCCGAGGCGCCGGTGACCATGCCTTGCGCCGCGAGTTCGAGCACGCCGGGCAGCAGCGGAATCCGGTCGAGCTGAAGCTGCATCTTGAGATGGGCGCCGCGCGCCAGTTCCAGCCCGTGGCCGAGCAGGCCGAAGCCGGTCACGTCGGTCATGGCATGCACCGTCTCCATTTTTGACAACTCGATGCCGGGCTTGTTCAGCTGCGTGGTGACGGTAATCATTTGCGCATAGCCTTCGGCGCTCAGGGCTTCCTTTTTCAGCGCGGCCGACAAGATGCCGACGCCCAGCGGCTTGCCCAGGATCAGCACATCGCCGGCCCTGGCGCCCGAGTTTTTCTTGACCCGCGAAGGGTGGACCAGGCCCAGCACGACCAGGCCGTAGATCGGTTCGACCGAGTCAATCGTGTGGCCGCCCGCTATCGGGATGCCGGCATCGCGGCACACGTCCTGGCCGCCGCGCAGGATCAAGCCGATGGTTTCCAGCGGCAGCACGTTGACCGGCATGCCGACCAGCGCCAGCGCCATGATGGGCGTGCCGCCCATGGCGTACACGTCGCTGATGGCGTTGGTCGCGGCGATGCGGCCGAAGTCATACGGGTCATCGACGATGGGCATGAAAAAGTCGGTGGTGGCAATCAAGGCCTGCTCGTCGTTGAGCTGGTAAACCGCTGCGTCGTCGGCGGTTTCGATGCCGACCAGCAACTGGGGAGGAATCGGCAGGTTGCTGGAATTCTTCAGGATTTCGCTCAGCACGCCGGGCGCGATCTTGCAGCCGCAGCCGCCGCCGTGCGACAGGCTGGTCAGGCGGGGCGTGAGGATTGATGCAGGCAGGCGGGGGGAGGGGGAAGTAGCGGACGCGTTCATCCGTCAAGTTTAGAACACGGCGGTTTCAAGGCGATGGCGGGACGGGTTTCACCGTGTAAAAGGATTGATTTTTGCCACGCGGCGGCCATGCCTTGCTATGCTTGGAATCTTCATCGCCCGCCAGATCACCCTGTTTTCAGGATATTTCCAGGACACTTGTTGTGGCTACAGAACCCTTCCCCTCTTCATCTTCCTCCCCGGCCGCCGACAGCCCGAAGCTGATCGACTCCCCGCTGATGAGGCGCGCAGGCCCCGAGTTGCTGTCGCTGGCGCTGATGGATGCGCGCAACCACACGCTGCACCTGTTTGGCCAGTACCAAAATACGCTGGAGGCGGGGAACTTCAAGGTGCCCCAGATGCCGGCGCTGAACCCGCCGCTGTGGATGCTCGGCCATGTGGGCTGGTTCCAGGAACGCTGGATTGGCCGCAACCTGCAGCGGGCGCTGGGCAGCCGCTGCGAGCCCGGCCACTCCCGGCTGGCGTCGATGGAGCCGAACGCAGACCGCTGGTGGGATCCGGGCCAGGTGCCCCATGACAGGCGCTGGACGCTGGACCTGCCGGACATGGGCGACTGCCGTGCGTATCTGCTCGAGACGCTGGAAAGCACGCTCGAATTGCTGGAAAAGGCCGGCACCGATGACGATGCCCTGTACTTTTACCGGCTGAGCCTGTTTCACGAAGACCTGCAGGACGAAGCCCTGACCTGCATGGCGCAGACCCTGGGCCTGCCGCTGGACAAGCCTCTGCAAACCGCGTTCACGCCGTCGCCGATGGTGCTGCGCGAGCCGATGCTGGTTCCGGCCACGACCTGGCGCATGGGCAGCGCGTCAGGCGCCGGGGCCGGGTTTGCGTTTGACAACGAACAGCAGGTGCATGCCATCAGCGTGCCCGAGTTTGAGATCGACGCCCAGGCCGTGACCTGGTCGCAGTACGTCGAGTTTGTCGCCGATGGCGCTTATGACCAGCCGGCGTTCTGGCATCCCGACGGCTGGCAATGGCTGCAGGCGCTGGCGGCAGTCGAGGGCCGGCGCGGCCCGCGCTACGTGGAGCAGATCGGCATCGGCAGCGGCGCCGTCATCCAGACCCGTTTTGGCCAGCCCATGCGCATGCAGGGCACGCAGCCGGCGATGCACCTGAGCTGGTGGGAAGCCGACGCCTGGTGCCGCTGGGCCGGGCGCCGCCTGCCGGCCGAGGTGGAGTGGGAGGTGGCCGCGCACACGGCGGCGCGCCGGGGCTTTCGCTGGGGCGATGTGTGGGAATGGATGGGCACGACCTTCAGGCCGTATCCGGGCTTTGCGCCCGACCCCTGGCGGGCGTATTCGGAGCCTTCGTTTGGCACGCACAAGGTGCTGCGCGGCGCGTCGTTTGCCACCCGGGCGCGGCTGAAACATCCCAATTTCCGGAATTTTTACCGGCCGGAGCGGGATGACATCTTTTGTGGATTCAGGTCTTGTGCGCTATGAAAATGATAGCTATTGGTGCTTGCTGGGTTGACTCTTCGTGGTTGGGCTGGCCGGGAATCGCCCGGCGGCGACTCACTTTTCTTTGCTTCGCCAAAGAAAAGTAAGCAAAAGAAAGGCGACCCGCAGTCTGGGTCCCTGCGCTTCGCTACGGGCAACCTGTGATGACCGGCAAAAGCGGGGGTCCGCGCAAACTCGCCTGCGGCTCAAACAGCGCGCGGCCCTGATCCCGCTTTTGCCGGTCATCACAGGCCCAGCCAGAACGGGACTTGCGGGGGCGGGTTCGGATGCGGATTCGGGGTCAGAGGCCGGCATTTGTGCATAAAAAGTGCCCCTGGCGCAGGTAGCACCTGCGCAACCAGCTATCGAATTGGTAGCATTAAGGGCTGAAATTCG
Organism: Polaromonas naphthalenivorans CJ2; assembly: GCF_000015505.1. Lineage (GTDB taxonomy): Bacteria > Pseudomonadota > Gammaproteobacteria > Burkholderiales > Burkholderiaceae_C > Polaromonas > Polaromonas naphthalenivorans. The sequence continues at coordinate 1,597,139 of NC_008781.1, forward strand.
GGCGCGGTGGCTGTTCGGCTGTTTGGATTTCGTTCCCCGATTGCCCCGTTCTGTCTGGGCCTGCGATGCCCCGGAAAAACGGGATCAGGGCGGCGCGCTGTTTGAGCGTAACGCAGTGAAGCGAGTTTGCGCCGACCCCCGTTTTTCCGGGGCAGCGCAGGTTGCCCGTAGCGAAGCGAAGGGACCCAGACAGCCGGGTCGCCTTTTCTTTGGTGACTTTCTTTTGGCGAAGCAAAAGAAAGTTACTTGCCGCCGGGCAACCCCCGGCCAGCCCAACCACGCAAAGCCAACCCAGCCACAAATCAAGCAGCGAACTCCACCAAGCCCAGCCCAGTCCCGCCCCGCCCCGCATCAGCCCGCAGCATGCGCCGAGCCGTCGTCACGTTTTTCCCTGCGGTAGCTCCACCACGGCAAAGCCGCACGCAATGACAGCACCTTGCCGCTCTGGGCCAGCGCGCCGCTGTAGCCCGGCAGCCTGTCCAGCGTGGCCTGCCACTCGCCGCCCTGCAGTTCCTTGAGCAGCGCCTGCACCTGCGCCGTAGGCAACTCGGACTTCAGGCAGACCAGGTGGTAACGCTCCTGCGCCAGCGGCACGAACCCCAGGCCTTTCTCCCGCGCTGCCGCTTCAATGCCCAGCCCCGCATCGGCCGCGCCGCTGGCAACGGCTTGCGCCACGGCGGTGTGCGATGGCTCCAGCGTGCCGTAGCCCTGGAGATCCGCTGGAGACAGGCCGGCTTCGGCCAGCAGGTCGTCCAGCAGCACCCGCGTTCCCGTGCCTTCGGGGCGGTTCACATAGCGCATGCCCGGCTGCGCCACATCAGCCAGTCCTTCAATCTGCAGCGGGTTGTTTTTGGCAACGATCAGGCCCTGCTGGCGGTGGGCAAAGCCGATCAGCTTGTGCAGGCCGGGCTTGAGCAGGCTGCGGTAGGTCTGCGCGGCCGCCGAATGGCGCTGCGGCTGGTCGCGCACATGAAAGCCGGCCATCATGCAGCGCCCGGCGTTCAGCGCCGCGATGGCATCGACGCTGCCCATGAAGCGGATATCCAGATGCAGGCCCCGCTGGCTGGCCTGCTCGCGCAGCGCCGACAGCGCCGCGTCGTGGCTGGCATACAGCGTCAGGACATGGGTGCTGTCGTCAAACGCGGTGGCGAAAGCGCGCTCGATGTCGCCGCGCAACGCTTCGATCTGCGGCGCCAGCCGGGCCTGCGCCTGGCGCTCGGCCCAGAGCAGCTTTGCGCCGAACTCGGTCAGCCGCGCGCGCTGGCCCTTGTCCCAGACGATCAGGCTGCGGCCCAGCGCCTGCTCCCAGTCCTTGAGCGAACCCCAGACATGGCGGTACGACAGGTCCAGCGCCCGGGCGGCCTTTGAAATCGAGCCCTGCTCGCTGACCGCATGGAGCATGTCCATCATCGGGTTGCGGATCAGCGCGTCCTTGCCGCGCTCGGGCGTCAACAGGTAGGAGAGTTGGACTTTGTGCATGGCGTGTAGCGCTGATTATCCGTGCGCACCCCGGCGAGCAAGCGCGCTGCTTTCCTATGCAAACAGCTTCATAAAGACTACTACCTAGACAACGAAAAGTTTTGGGTGCTGCGCTACAGTTTTGGCAAAACGCAGCGCATGAACACCTTCTCAAGCAGCGCCATCACGGCTTTTTCGCTGATCACCTCGCTCGACCCCTTGCTGGCCGGCATCGTCGTGCGGTCGCTGGCCGTCAGCGCCCTGGCCTGCGTGATTGCCTGCAGCGCCGGGCTGCTTGCCGGCGCCTGGCTGGGCGTGGCGCGCTTTCGGGGCCGCGCCGTCGTGCTGGCCCTGCTCAATACCGCGCTGGCGCTGCCTTCGGTGGTGGTCGGGCTGGTGGTGTATTTGCTGCTGTCGCGCACCGGGCCGCTGGGTTTTCTGGGCTGGCTGTTTTCCTTCAAGGCGATGGTGCTGGCGCAAAGCGTGCTGGTGCTCCCAGTGGTCACCGCGCTGGTGCGCCAGAGCATTGACGACGCCGACCGCAGCCACGGCGAGCAGTTCGAGTCGCTGGGCGCGCGCCGTTTCATGCGCGGCCTGATCCTGCTGTGGGACGAGCGCTATGCCTTGCTGACGGTGCTGATGGCCGCCTTTGGCCGTGCCATTTCGGAGGTCGGCGCGGTGATGATCGTGGGCGGCAACATCGAAGGCTTTACGCGCGTCATGACGACTTCGATTGCGCTGGAAACCAGCAAGGGCGACCTGCCGCTGGCGCTGGCGCTGGGCCTTGTGCTGCTGGGCGTGGTGCTGCTGCTCAATCTATTGATCGCGCTGGTGCGGCGCTGGCGCGAACGGCTTGACGACCCGCTGCCCGATGTGGAGGCCGTCCTGGTCGCAACCCCGGTTGCCGGGCGTGCATCGCCATGACGCCGCTTTTCAGCCTCGATGCCGTCAGCGTGCGGTTTGGCCGCGTTCCGGCGCTCAGCGACTGCAGCCTGCGCATTTGCGCCGGCGACAGGCTGGCGCTGGTCGGCTCCAACGGCAGCGGCAAAAGCACCCTGCTGCGCACGCTGCACGGACTCATTGCGCCTGCAAAAGGGAGTTTTCAGATGGATGCCCGCGCGCGCCAGGCGATGCTGTTCCAGCGCCCCTACATGCTGCGCGCCAGCGTGCTGCACAACGTCGCGCTGGGCTTGTGGCTGAACAGCGTTCCCTGGACGCTGGCCAAGGCGCAGGCGCTGCAGGCGCTCGAACGCGTGGGGCTGGCCGACCTGGCCGGGCGCAATGCCAAGGCCCTGTCCGGCGGGCAGCAGCAGCGCGTGGCGCTGGCGCGGGCCTGGGCGCTCCAGCCGCAGGTCTTGCTGCTTGATGAGCCCACGTCCAGCCTCGACCCGGCGGCCAAGCGCGAGGTCGAGCGGCTGATGGCCGAATTCGCCGACGCCGGCATGACGCTGATCTTCAGCAGCCACAACCTGGGCCAGGTCAAGCGCCTGGCCAGCCGGGTGGTGTATCTGGAGCAGGGCCGGCTGGTCGCCGACTTGCCCACGCATGCTTTTTTCAACGGGCCGTTGCCCGTCGCCGCCGCCAATTTTTTAAAAGGGGAACTGGGATGAATGTTTTCAGCAAATTTTTCAAGCCTTTCAGGGCTCTTGCGCTTATCCCTGTTGTGCTGGCAGCTACGCTTTCGATAGCACAGACATCCAGCATCGTGATGGCGTCCACCACCTCCACCGAGCAGTCGGGGCTGTTTGGCCATTTGCTGCCCGAATTCAAAAAGGCCAGCGGCATCGACGTGAAAGTGGTGGCGGTCGGCACCGGCCAGGCCATCGACATGGGCCGCCGGGGTGATGCCGACGTGCTGTTCGTGCACGACCAGGTGGCCGAGGAAAAAGTCGTGGCCGAAGGCTTCGCCCTCAAGCGCTACCCGGTGATGTACAACGACTTCGTGCTGATCGGCCCGGCCGCTGATCCGGCCCAGGTCAAGGGTCGGGACATCGTCGAAGCGCTGAAAAAAGTCAGCGCCGCCAACGCCGGCTTCATTTCGCGCGGCGACAAGAGCGGCACCCACGCGGCCGAGTTGCGCTACTGGAAAAATGCCGGCGTCGAGCCACCGGCTTTTGCGGGCTACAAGGCCTGCGGCTGCGGCATGGGGCCGGCGCTGAACATGGCAGCCAGCCTGGGCGCCTATGTGCTGGCCGACCGGGGCACCTGGCTGTCGTTCAAGAACCGCGCGGACCTGGCCGTGCTGGTCGAAGGCGACAAGCGGCTTTTCAACCAGTACGGCGTGATGGTTGTCAACCCCGCCAAACACCCGCAAACCAAGGTGCTTGAGGCGCAAAAATTTGTCGATTGGGTGATTTCGCCAGCCGGGCAGGGCGTGATTGCCGGCTACCAGATCAACGGCGAGCAGCTGTTTTTTCCCAACGCTGCGCAGTAAGCGCGCCAGCGTCCGGGTAAGGCCAGCTTTTCATCTCTACAATCGCGCCGTGTCCACCCGCCCACCCGCTCGCCCACCCTTGTCTGTATGGGCGCGCCTGGCTGCTTTTCTGAGCTTTCTGGCCGTGCTGTCGGCGCTGGTGGCGCCGCTGTCGATGCTGGCCGAAGAGGTGCGCACCGGCCAGCTGGGCGGCCTCTGCAGCGCCAACGCGGTCTCGGGAATCAGCGCGGACGCCGGCTCCGGTGATGCACCGCAGGCCGGCGCGCATTGCGACCTGTGCGCTTCGCTGGGCTGGGCCTTGCCGCCGCTGCCGGTCGCGGCCATTCCCTGCTTTGCCGGCGAACAGGTGGCCGCCGCCGATTTTCCGGCCGATGTCGTCACCATCAACCCCGGGCTGCCTTTCAGCCGTGGGCCGCCGCACTTTTTGATCTGAACCGCCTCCGCCGAGGCTAAGGGCTTGCGTGCTGACCGATGGGGTCTGCGCGCCTTTTATCGTTCCGTTCAATAGTTGTGTTCCATGAATATCTCAATCGCTACAAAAAGCATGGCTGCCTGCGCACTCTGCGTGCTGGCCTTGCCTGTCTTCTCTCATGTTTCGCTGGAAGGCAAAACGGCTCCCGCCAGCAGCACCTACAAAGCTGTTTTCCAGGTCGGCCACGGCTGCCAGGGGTCGGCGACCACGGGCATCAGGGTTCAAATTCCCGCCGGTTTCCAGGGCGCCAAACCCTATCCGAAAGCCGGCTGGACCTTGTCCGTCCAGCAGGAAAAACTCGCCAGACCCTACGACAGCCACGGCAAGCCGGTCACCGAAGACTTCAGCGTGGTGAGTTGGACGGCGGCCGGCAAGGAGGCGGCGCTGCAGGACGCGTTTTTCGACGAGTTCGTGCTGCGCGGCAAATTGCCCGAGACCGCCGGGCCGCTGTGGTTCAAGGTGCTGCAGACCTGCGAAAGCGGCAGCAACGACTGGAGTGAAGTTCCGGCCTCGGGCAGTTCCGCCAAAGGCCTGAAATCGCCCGCGGTCTTGCTCGAAGTCACCGGCCCCGAAGCAGCAGCCGCCGCCGCATCCATGCCTGTCATGGTGCATGCGCCAGGCGCCCATCAACACTGAGCACCGCGCCGGCGTGACGCATGCCGGCTTTTGACTTTTTTAAACCCAGACACCGGAGATTCCCATGAAATTCAAACTATTGACCGCCGCCTTGCTGCTGGCCTGCAGCGCCCTGCATGCCCAAACCGTCGAGGTCAAGGGCGCCTGGGTCCGCGCCACCGTGCCGGGCCAGAAAGGCACGGGCGCGTTCATGCGCATCACCGCCAAAGACGGCGCCAAACTGGTCGGCGTTTTGTCACCCGTGGCCGGCGTTGCCGAGGTGCATGAAATGAAGATGGAAGGCGACATCATGAGAATGCGCGCCGTGCCCGTGCTGGATTTGCCGGCCGGCCAGACCGTGCCATTGCAGCCCGGCGGCTACCACGTCATGTTGATGGAGTTGAAGCAGCCCCTGCCCAAGGGCAGCACGGTGCCGCTGACGCTGCGCCTGCAAGATGCCAAGGGCGTTGAAAGCCGGCTTGAACTGACGCTGCCCGTGAGTGCGGTGGCTCCTTCCGCCGCCGCAAACGACGCAGGGCCAGGCGACGAAAAATCCGGACACCACGGCGAGCACAAGCATTGAAGGTTTGGGCGCCAGGGCGTACCCAGTGTGTAACTCCCTGTTTCAGCAGGGCTTGAAGCCGATGAAACTTTGACCTGTGTCATGGCGCCCACGCCAGGCTCGGGGCATTCTCTGGCTTCATCACAATAATCAGGGAGATTGCCATCAAACACACCAGCCTGCAAATCATTCGCGACGAGCATTCGTCACTGGCCGCCATGCTCCGCTCCATGACCATGATGGTCGAGCACGGCCCCGGAGACAACCCCGAGCAGTTCTTCGACGTGCTGCGCGCCATGTTGTTCTACATCGATGAATTCCCCGAGCGCCTGCATCATCCCAAGGAATCCGACCTGCTGTTTCCGCGCGTGGTCCGCGCTTCGCCGTCGGTCATGGCGGCCGTGCAGAAGCTGGAGAACGACCACATCAACGGTGAAAAAGCCGTGCGCGAACTGCAGCACCTGCTGCTGGCCTGGGAACTCCTGGGCGAGCCGCGCAGGCCGGCTTTCGTGGCCGAGTGCAATCGCTACGTGAAGTTCTACCTGGAGCACATGCGGCTTGAGGAAACCGTGATCCTGCCCGAAGCCGAAAAAGTGCTGACCCCTGCCGAATGGAAGGAACTCGATGCGGCCTTCGAGAAAAACTGCGATCCGCTGGCCGGCAAATATTCGCCCGACCCGGCCTATGATCGCCTGTTCACGCGCATCGTGATGCGGGCGCCAGCGCCGATTGGGCTGGGCGACGCGTGATTCTTGGGCGCTGGCATCAAGCCAGTGAGTCAAAAAGTGCTTTTGCGCACGCCTAGCCTGCACGGGCAGCTATAAAAAACAGAGCGGTCTTGATGCCCGCCGCCGTCATCAAGAGCGAGCCCATCACATGGACCAGGGCGACGCCTGCGGCCATGCCGTAGCGCGCTTCGAGCAGGTAAGTCACGACCTCGGCCGAAAAGGTCGAAAACGTCGTCAACCCGCCCAGAAAGCCGGTGACCAGCAGCAGGCGCCAGACCGGGTCAATCTGCGGCATGGCCTGGAACACCGCAATGGCCATGCCGATCAGGTAGCCGCCCAGCAGGTTGGCGGCCAGCGTTCCCCAGGGAATCAGGCCGCCGGGCGACAGCCACAGGGACAAGCCCCAGCGGGACAGCGCGCCCAGCGAGGCGCCGATACAGATGGCAAGAACAGGCAGCATGGATAAAAGCAGGTGGTTGACGTGACAATGCAGCCATGACTTTAACCGCGCAGCCCGGGCTGGTCCTGGCTGCGCTGTCCTGAAAGGCAAGCCCATGAAAAAACTTTGGCAGTTCTGGATTGACCGGGGCGGCACCTTCACCGACATCGTTGCCAGGAAGCCCGACGGCTCGCTGGTCACGCACAAGCTGCTGAGCGACAACCCCGAGCAGTACCGCGATGCGGCGGTCGCCGGCATCCGCCACCTGCTGGGCTTGAGGCCCGGCGAGGCGATTCAGGCCGGCGTGGTCGAGTGCGTGAAGATGGGCACCACGGTCGCCACCAATGCGCTGCTCGAACGCAAGGGCGAGCCCACGCTGCTGGTCACCACGCGCGGCTTTCGGGATGCGCTGCGCATTGCCTACCAGAACCGGCCGCGCCTGTTCGACCGCCACATCGTGCTGCCCGAGCTGCTCTACAGCGCCGTGGTCGAGGCCGACGAACGCATCGGCGCGCAGGGCGAGGTGCTTCAGCCGCTGGACGAGGTGCTATTGAAACAAGAGCTGCTCACGCATTATCAGCAAGGGCTGCGCAGCGTTGCGATTGTCTTCATGCACGGCTACCGCTTCACCGGCCACGAAAAGGCGGCCAGGCGGATCGCCGAGGAAACCGGCTTCACGCAGATCAGCACCTCGCACGAAACCAGCCCGATGATGAAGTTCGTCAGCCGGGGCGACACCACCGTGGTCGATGCGTATTTGTCGCCCATCCTGCGCCGCTACGTGGAGCAGGTGGCCGGCGAGATGCCGGGCGTCAAGCTGTTCTTCATGCAGTCGTCGGGCGGCCTGACCGACGCGCATGCGTTCCAGGGCAAGGACGCAATCTTGAGCGGCCCGGCCGGCGGCATTGTCGGCATGGCGCGAACGGCGGCGATTGCGGGCATTGACAAGGTGATTGGCTTTGACATGGGCGGCACCTCGACCGATGTGTCGCATTACGCCGGCCAGTTCGAGCGCGAGTTCGAGACCCAGGTGGCCGGCGTGCGCATGCGCGCGCCGATGATGAGCATCCACACGGTGGCCAGCGGCGGTGGCTCAATCCTGCGCTTTGACGGCGAGCGCTTTCGCGTCGGCCCGCAAAGCGCTGGCGCCAATCCGGGGCCGGCCAGCTACCGGCGCGGCGGCCCGCTGGCCGTGACCGACGCCAACGTGATGCTGGGCAAAATCCAGCCACGTTATTTCCCCAAGGTGTTTGGTGCGCAGGCCGATCAGCCCCTGAGCGCGGAGGCGGCGCAGGCCGGGTTCGGCGAACTGGCGCTGCAGGCCGGCCGCAGCGCCGAGGACGTGGCCGAGGGCTTCATCCACATTGCCGTGCAGCAGATGGCCAATGCGATCAAGAAGATTTCGGTCGCGCGCGGCTACGACGTGACGCGCTACACGCTGCAGTGTTTTGGCGGCGCCGGTGGCCAGCACGCCTGCCTGGTGGCCGATGCGCTGGGCATGATGCGGGTGTTCGTGCATCCGCTGGCCGGGGTGCTGAGCGCCTACGGCATGGGGCTGGCCGACCAGAACGTGATCCGCGAGCAGGCGGTGGAACTCAAGCTGTCGGAAGCCGCATTGCCTGAAATCGCCGGCAAGCTCGACCGCCTGGCCGCCACCGCCGAAGCCGAATTGCAGCGACAGCAGGTCAGCATGGGCGCCGTCACCACCCATCAGCGCGTGCATGTGCGCTACGAAGGCAGCGACGCGGCGCTGATCGTGCCTTTCCCCGCGCCCGGTTTGACTCCCTCCCTCGCTGGGGGAGGGCCGGGGTGGGGGCCAGCGGTTGCCGCCATCACCGCCAGCTTCGAGGCCGCCTACCGCCAGCGCTTTTCCTTCCTGATGCACAGCAAGGCGCTGGTGGTCGAGGCCGTGTCGGTCGAATCGGTCGTGGCGGGCGATGCGCCGTCCGAGCCGCGCCACGCCCTGCACGCGCCGCGCGACATGGCCGAAGTGCGCCGCGAAACCGTTCGCATGTATTCGGGCGGCCACTGGATTGACGCGGCGCTGGTGGTGCGCGAAGACCTGCGGCCCGGCGACATCATTGCCGGCCCGGCCATCATTGCCGAGCAGAACGCGACTACGGTGGTCGAGCCCGGCTGGGAAGCGAGCTTGACGGCTTTGGACCATCTGGTGCTGGAACGGCGGGCGCAGCGTGCCATCAAGTTTGCAGCAGGAACGACGGTGGACCCGGTGCTGCTCGAAGTCTTCAACAACCTGTTCATGAACATTGCCGAGCAGATGGGCCTGCAACTGCAGAACACCGCCTACTCGGTCAACATCAAGGAGCGGCTGGACTTCAGCTGCGCGCTGTTCGACACCGAAGGCAACCTGATCGCCAATGCGCCGCACATGCCGGTGCATCTGGGCTCGATGGGCGAGAGCATCAAGACCGTGATCCGCGAGAACGCCGGCACGATGCAGCCGGGCGACGTGTATGCGCTGAACGACCCCTACCACGGCGGCACGCATCTGCCCGACATCACGGTGATCACGCCGGTTTACCTGGACGGCGCCGAACCGATTTTTTACGTCGGCTCGCGCGGCCACCATGCCGACATCGGCGGCATCACGCCGGGCTCGATGCCGCCGTTTTCCACCCGCATCGAAGAGGAGGGCGTGCAGATCAACAACTTCCTGCTGGTCGAGCGCGGCGTGCTGCGCGAGGCCGAGATGCTGGCGCTGCTCAAAAGCGGCGAATACCCCAGCCGCAACCCGCAGCAGAACATGGCCGATTTGAAGGCGCAGATTGCCGCGAATGAAAAAGGCGTGCAGGAACTGCGCAAGATGGTCGGGCATTTCGGCCTGGGCGTGGTGCTGGCCTACATGCGCCATGTGCAGGACAACGCCGAGGAGTCGGTGCGCCGCGTCATCACCCGGCTCAAAAACGGCGCGTTCACCTTGCTGCTCGACAACGGCGCGCGGATCAGCGTGGCGATTCGCGTCGATACGCAAAACCGCAGCGCCGAGATCGACTTCACCGGCACGTCGGCGCAGCAGAGCAACAACTTCAACGCGCCCACGGCGGTCTGCATGGCGGCCGTGCTCTACGTCTTCCGCACGCTGGTGGACGACGACATTCCGCTCAACGCCGGCTGCCTGAAGCCGCTGAAGGTCATCATTCCGGCGGGCTCGATGCTGAACCCGAACCCGCCCGCCTCGGTGGTGGCTGGCAATGTCGAAACCTCGACCTGCATCACCAACGCGCTCTACGGCGCGCTGGGCATCATGGCGGCGGGCCAGTGCACCATGAACAATTTCACCTTCGGCAACGCGCGCCACCAGTATTACGAAACGATTTCGGGCGGCTCGGGTGCCGGCGGCGTGATGGACGAGGCGGGCCGGCTGGTGTCGGGCTTCAACGGCACGTCGGTGGTGCAGGCCCACATGACCAATTCGCGGCTGACCGACCCGGAGGTGCTGGAGTTCCGCTTTCCGGTGCGGCTGGAGAGCTACGAAATCCGCGCCAGCTCGGGCGGCGCCGGAAAGTGGATGGGTGGCAACGGCGGTGTGCGGCGCGTCAGGTTCCTGGAGCCAATGACGGCCAGCATTTTGTCCAACGGCCGCAAATACGGGGCTTTCGGCATGGCCGGCGGCCAGCCGGGCGAGGTCGGGCTGAACCGCGTGGTGCGCGCCGACGGCCGGGTTGAAACGCTGGCGCACATCGGCCAGGTCCAAATGCAGCCGGGCGATGTGTTCGAGATCCACACGCCGGGCGGCGGGGGGTTTGGAAACGCTTGACACCGGGCGCGCCTGCTCTAATGGGCGCGCAGACACCACGACCGGAAACGGCATTGACCATGAAACTGAATCGCTTGCCATCCACGTTCCCAACCAGCCGGAATGCTACTTTTTTAATAGCTGCTTGCGCTTTATGCGCGTGCGCAACAGCCGCTTTTGGCCAAAATTCCGTGCCGCTGGAGGCTGCCGCTGCGCCCGCCGCTGCGCACCTGAGCCTTTTCTCCTCGGCCAGCGGCACGGAGCCGCCCGCCCCCTGGCGCGTGGTGGCCCTGCCCAAGGGCCACAAGCCGCTGACGCGCTTCGACATCATGCCGCTGGACGGGCATCCGGTGCTGCGGGTGCAGACCGACCACTCCTACGCCAACCTGGTGCATGACCTGCCGGACTTCGCGCTGGCGCCCGGCATGCATCTGAACTGGCGCTGGCGCCTGGACCAGCCGCTGCGCCAGGCCGACCTGCGCCAGCGCGCGGGCGACGACAGCCCTCTCAAGGTCTGCGCGCTGTTTGACCTGCCCATCGAGCAGCTCGGATTCGTCGAGCGCAACCTGTTGCGCGTGGCGCGCTCGGTCAGCGGCCAATACCTGCCCGCCGCCACGCTGTGCTACGTCTGGGACGCGACGCTGCCGCCCGGAACGCTGCTGCACAACGCCTTCACCCACCGCATGCGCATGATCGTGCTGGACAGCGGCGAGCAGCACCTGGGCCAGTGGGTGGCGCACCGGCAAGACCTAGCGGCGGATTTTCAGCGCGCCTTCGGCGAGGAAAGCGCGACTTTGCCGCCGCTGCACGCCGTGCTGGTCGGCGCCGATTCGGACAATACGGCTGACCATAGCCTGGCTTATGTCGGGGATATCACGCTTTTGCCTTGAGGGGTGTTGGCGGTTTGGATGCTTTCAGGAAAAATCAGCCTTCTGCGCAATATCTGCCGGCATCAACAGCTATCAATTCAGGAGTCCTTGACCCCAGGCGGAACGACGCGGCTGACGCTGGGCGGCACGTCCTGGCCCATCTGCCGCGCACGAAACAGGCTGGCGCGCATCAGGAAAATCGTCGGGATGGGCACGGTGATGGCGATGAACACCGCGATCAGCAGCGGAAAAACGGCCAGCTCACCCTGCCGGAGCGAGAAAAAAAGCACCATGCCCCACATCACGCACCAGCAGCCCAGCGTGGCAATGATGGCCGGTGCATGCACGCGCTCGAAAAACGTCGGCAGGCGCAGCAAGCCGAACGAGCCCAGCAGCGCCAGTCCGGCGCCCGCCAGCACCAGCGCGGCGACGCTGATTTCAGCCCACATCGGCAGGACCAAGCCCGTCATTCGATCACCTCGCCGCGCAGCAGGAACTTGGCCATCGCCGTGGTGCCGACAAAACCCAGCAGCGCAATCAGCAGCGCGGCCTCGAAATAATGGCTGCTGCCGTCGATCAGGCCCAGCACCAGCATCGCCAGCATGCCGTTCAGGTACATGCAGTCCAGCGCCAGCACCCGGTCCTGCGCCGAAGGCCCCTTGATCAGCCGGATCATGGTGCAGAGCATGGCCAGCGCCAGCATGCACAGGGCCAGCGGCAGCGCCCACGAAAGTATCGGGTTCATGGCTCAAAAATCTCCATCAATGGGCGCTCGTAACGCGCCTTGATCTGCGCGGCCATGGCGCTGGCGTCGTCAACTTCAAGCGCATGCAGCAGCAAGGTGGCGCGGTCCAGCGACAGCTCGGCCCAGGCGGTGCCGGGAGTCAGGCAGACAATCAGGGCCAGCGCCGCCAGCGCATTCGGGTCGCGCAGGTCCAGCGGCACCTGCACAAAACCGGGCGGATGGCGCCGGCTGCCCGGCCTGAGCAGCAAACCAATCACGGCGATGTTCGAGCGCACCGAATCGCCAGCCACCGTGAGCAGCAGGCGCAGCGCCAGGCCCGGCCTGCGGATGCGCACCGGCACCGGCCGCAGTCCGGCGGTCAGCAGGGGAATTGCCAGCGCCAGGACCAGCGCCAGCAGCACATGGCCCGCGCCCAGCGTGCGGTTCAGCAGCAGCCACAGCACGAACAGCGCCGCCGACAGCAGCGGCGCGGGCAGGATTTTTTTCAAGGCGCCTCCTTGGCCGGATCGATCCGTGGCGCCTGCGGCCCCGGTATCGGCCGGGCGGACATGACTGCCCGCACATAAAGTCCGGGCGCGTGCAGCGCATCGGCGGTGGCCTGCATGTAGCGCATGACCGGGCCGGCCTGCAGCGTCAGGAGCAGGCAGGCGCCCAGCAAAAAGGCAATCGGCAGGCCTTCGAGCACGCGCAGCTGCGGCAATGCGCGGTCGTAGGTCGCCCAGAAATGCAGGATGCCGGCGCGCGTCAGCGCAATCAGCGCCAGCAGGCCGGTGCCGATCAACAGCGCCACGAGCATCCAGCCCGCCGCGCCCGCAGGCTGCGCGCCCGGCTGGCCGAGCCCGAAGGGATTGAGCAGGGCCGTCAGCATGGCGAATTTGCCGACAAAGCCGGACAGCGGCGGCAGGCCGGTGATCACCAGGGTGCAGGCCATGAAGGCCAGGCCCAGCAAGGCCACGGCGGCGGGAATCACCTGGCCGGTAAGCACTTCCTCGTCCTGGTCAAGGTTCAGGCCCACGGCAGGCACCAGTTCGGCCGTCAGGAACGGCGCCTCGTCGTCGGCGAAAGGCGCCTGGCTGGCGCCGTCATTGCGCCAGCGGTCCATCAGGTCGGCCAGCAGGAAGAGGGCGCTGATGGCCAGCGTGGAACTCGGCAGGTAATAGAGCAGGCCGGCCGTCAGCAGGGGTTGGCCAAACCCGGCGGCGGCCAGCAGGCTGCCCGACGACAGGATGGCGCCATAACCGGCCAGGTAGCCAATGCGCTGCGAGCCGAGCATGCCGATGGCGCCAAACACCATCGTCACCATGCCGCCGACTATCAGCCACAGGCTGCCGAACTGCGCCGAAGGCCCGGCGTCCATGCCGAACAGCAGCAGCCACAGCCGCAGGATCACGTAGATCCCGACCTTGGTCATGAGGGCGAACAGCGCGCCGACCGGCGCCGTCGCCGCGCTGTAGGCCGGCACCAGCCAGAAGTTCAGTGGCCAGATGGCCGCCTTGATCAAAAAGGCCGTGGCCAAAATGCCGGCGGCGGCATGCAGCAGGCCCCGGTCGGCCTCGACGATCATCGGAATGCTTTGCGCCAGGTCGGCCATGTTCAGCGTGCCGGTGATGCCGTAGAGCATCGACGCGCCGATGAGGAACAGCGACGATGCGGCCAGGTTGATGGCAATGAAGTGCAGCCCTGACTGTACGCGCGCGCGCCCCGAGCCATGCAGCAGCAGCCCGTAGGAGGCGGCCAGCATGATCTCGAAGAACACGAACAGGTTGAACAGGTCGGCCGTCAGGAAGGCGCCGCACAGGCCCATGAGCTGGAGCTGGAACAGCGGGTGAAAGTGAACGCCCGCACGGTGCCAGCGGGCGGCGGCAAACACGCTCGATGCCAGCGCGATGGTGCTGGCCAGCACCAGCATCATGGCCGACAGGCGGTCCAGCGCCAGCACGATGCCATAGGGCGCCGGCCAGTTGCCCGCCAGGTAAACGTCCATGGTCGAAGCGGCGCCTTGCTGGTCGGCCCAGCCCAGCAGGGCCAGCGACACGCCAAGGCCCAGCAGGGTCGAGCCCATGTTGACGATCAGCTTGAAGCGCTGCCTGTCTTCCCGCATCAGCAGCATCAGCGCGGCAGTGAGCAGGGGCAGCAAGATGGGCGCCAGCATCAGGTGCGGCATCAGCGGCGCCATCGCCTGGTTCAGGGAACTTGTCAGGCTCATGGCATGTCCTGCGCATCGTCCGCCTGGCTGCCGTCCACATGGTCGGTGCCCGACATGCCGCGCAAGGCCAGCAGCACCACCAGGAACAGCGCCGTCATGGCAAAGCCGATGACGATGGCCGTCAGCGTCAGCGCCTGGGGCATCGGGTCGGCATAGTGCGACAGGCTTTGCGGCACGCCCGGCACCTGCACCAGCACCGGCGCCTTGCCCAGCGACAGGCCCAGCCGCCCCATGCTGAAGATGAACAGGTTGACCGCATACGACAGCAGCGCCAGGCCCATGATGACCTGGAAGGTGCGCGGGCGCAGCAGCAGCCACACGCCCGAGCCGGTCAGCACGCCGATGGCCATCGCCAGGACAATTTCCATCAGAGGCCTCCTGTTTGCGTGGACGAGGCCAGCGCCTCGGGGGTGTCTTCGGCCATCCGGGCGTGGTGGCGATGGCCGCGCACCGACTGGTGGGCAATCGAAGTCAGGATCATCAGCGTGGAGCCGACCACCAGCGCGAACACGCCGATGTCGAAAAATATCGCACTGGGCACATGGATTTCACCGATCAGCGGCAGCACCCAGTGGGCGGTGTGGCTGGTCAGGAAGGGATAGCCCCAGGCCAGCGAGGCCAGGCCGGTCGCCAGCACGGTCAGCAGTCCCATGGCAATCCAGCGCCGCAGCCGCAAGGGCATGTGCGCCTCGACCCAGTGGGTGCCCGAGATGATGTACTGCAGCAGCAGCGCTACCGACAGCACCAGCCCGGCGACAAAGCCGCCGCCCGGCTCGTTGTGCCCGCGCATGAAGATGAACAAGGCCACCATGACGGCAAACGGAAGCAGCAGTCGCGCCAGCACCGCCGGCACCATCAGGTAGCCCACGGCCGTGTCCGCCGCCAGGCGCGGGTTGAGCAGGTCGGTGGCCAGGTCGGGCGGCATGGCGCGCTGCTGCTCGGGCAGGTCCATGGCTTCAAGCGCCGGCCGAAAGCGCCGCAGCAGCGCATACACCGTCAGCGCCACGATGCCCAGCACGACGATTTCGCCAAAGGTGTCAAAGCCCCGGAAGTCCACCAGCATGACATTGACGACGTTGGTGCCGCCGCCTTCGCTCAGCGCGCGCTCCAGGAAGAAGGTCGAGGTGCTTTCGGGAAAGGGCCGGCTCATCATGGCCCAGGCCAGCAGCGCCATGCCCGTGCCGGCGCCCACCGCCAGCAGCAGGTCGCGGTTGCGGCGCAAGCGCGTGCCGCGCCGCTCGGCCCGGCCGATCAGCCGCAGGCTTTCCTGGCGCTTGGGCAGCCAGCGCAGGCCCAGCAGCATCAGCACCGTGGTCACGGTTTCCACCACCAGCTGCGTCAGCGCCAGGTCGGGCGCCGAAAACCATAAAAAAGTGATGCAGGTGCACAGCCCGGCCCCGCCCATCAGCGCGAGCGCGGCCATGCGGTGGTATTTGGCCTGCCAGGCGGCAACCACGGCGCAGCCCGCGCCTACCGTCCACAGCAGGGCAAATGCCGGCGACAGCGGCAGCGAAGCCCGGTCGCCCACGTACAGGCCCCGGGTCCACATCGGCAGCGTGCCCGCCGCCAGCACGGCGCATGCCAGCCACAGCATCTGCCACTGCAGGCGCCGCGTGGCCAGCAGCCGCCGGCCCTTGCGCCCGGCCTGGGTCAGCAGGGCCAGCGCGCCATCGAACAGGCGCTTGCCATTGATGCGGTGCATCAGCGGCGGCGCATCGACATGGCCCAGCAGGCGCTGGCGACGCAGCACCCAATACATCAGGCTGCCGCCCAGCATGGCCACGATGCTCATCAAAAAAGGCGTGTTCAGGCCATGCCAGACAGCCAGGCTGAACTCGGGCAGCTCGCCGCCCACCACCGGACGCGCCGCCGCATCGAGGAAGCGGCCGACGGTGCGTTCGGGGAATATGCCGACCACCAGGCAGGCCAGTACCAGCAACTCGACCGGCACGCGCATCCAGTGCGGCGGTTCATGGGGCTGGCGCGGCAGGTCGGTGGCCGGCGGGCCGAAGAACACATCGACCGTGAAGCGCAGCGAATAGGCCACGCTGAACATGCCGGCCAGCGTGGCGGCCACCGGCAGCAGCCGGGAAATCAGCGGCGTGGCCTGGATGAAGACGGTTTCGGCAAAGAACATTTCCTTGGACAAAAAGCCGTTGAGCAGCGGCACGCCGGCCATCGCCGCGCTGGCCACCATGGCCAGCGTGGCGGTCACCGGCATCATGGTGCGCAGTCCCGACAGCCGGCGGATGTCGCGCGTGCCGCTTTCGTGGTCCAGGATGCCGGCCGCCATGAACAGCGAGGCCTTGAAGGTCGCATGGTTCATGATGTGGAACACGGCGGCGACGGCGGCCAGCGGGCTGTTCAGGCCCAGCAGCAGCGTGATCAGGCCCAGGTGCGAAATCGTCGAATACGCCAGCAGCCCCTTGAGGTCATGCTGGAACATCGCCGCATAACCGCCGACCAGCAGCGTGCACAGGCCCGCGCCGCCGACCAGCCAGAACCACGGCTCGGTGCCGCCCAGCACCGGCCACATCCGGGCCAGCAGGAACACGCCGGCCTTGACCATGGTGGCCGAATGCAGATAGGCCGACACCGGCGTCGGCGCCGCCATGGCATGCGGCAGCCAGAAATGAAACGGAAACTGCGCGCTCTTGGTCAGCGCGCCCAGCAGCACCAGCACCAGGCAGGTCAAATACAGCGGATGCGCGCGGATCTGCTCCCCGGCGGCCAGAACCCGGTCCAGGTCGTAGCTGCCGACGATGTGGCCGATGACCAGCATGCCGGCCAGCATGCACAGCCCGCCGCTGCCGGTCACGGTCAGCGCCATGCGGGCGCCGCGCCGCGCATCCTTGCGGTGGTGCCAGTAGCCGATCAGCAAAAATGAAAAAAGGCTGGTCAGCTCCCAGAAAAAAGCCAGCTGGACGATGTTGCCCGACAGCACGATGCCGACCATGGCGCCCATGAAGGCCAAAAAGAAGGCAAAAAAGCGCGGCACCGGGTCGCTGGGCGACATGTAGTAGCGCGCATACAGCACCACCAGCGAGCCGATGCCCAGCACCAGCATGCAGAACATCCAGGCAAATCCGTCCAGGCGGATCACCAGGTTGAGCCCGAGGGCCGGCAGCCATTCGATTTCCTCGCGCAGCACGCCGCCGCCTGCGATCTGCGGAAAGTACAGCGCCGCCTGCACGGTGCAGAACAGGGCGATCAGGCCCGCCAGCGTGGATTCGGTGTTGCGCGCATTGGCCGGCAGCACCGCCGCCAGCAGGCTGCCGATGAATGGAAGGAGGATGAGGGTGATCAGGGGCATGCCCGAATGATTTTACGGGCGGGGTTTTGGGGACCGGGCGATAGGCCTGCGCGGTCCCGTGTTTTTGCCTGCAACCTGCCCGGAATTGCGGGTTGCTATGAAAATAGAAGCGGACTATGCCCGTGTGTATTGCGCAAATGGCCTATTTCATGATTAATGATGGTCTGAAAGGGACGCGCCATGAAAAATGCCGGACTGAATCCGGCATTTCATCAAGGCAGCAACCCGGGTCAGGCGCCGAAGAAATTCTTCAGCTTGTCGGTCCAGCCTTCTTCGCTGGGCGAGTGCTTGGCGCCGCCTTTTTTGATCGACTCGTCGAGTTCCTTGAGCAGCTTGCGCTGGTGCTCGGTCAGCTTGACCGGCGTCTCGACCGTGATGTGGCAGTACAAATCGCCCGGATAGCTCGAACGCACGCCCTTGATGCCCTTGCCGCGCAGGCGGAACTGCTTGCCGGCCTGCGTGCCTTCGGGAATGTCGATGGCCGCCTTGCCCGCCAGCGTCGGCACCTCGATTTCGCCGCCCAGCGCCGCCGTCATGAAGCTGATGGGCATCGAGCAGTGCAGGTCGTCGCCGTCGCGCTCGAAGATGTCGTGCTTCTTGAGCCGGATCTCGATGTACAGGTCGCCGGGCGGCCCGCCGTTGGTGCCGGGCTCGCCGTTGCCGGTCGAGCGGATGCGCATGCCGTCATCGATGCCGGCCGGAATCTTCACTTCCAGCGTCTTGTTGTTCTTGGTCTTGCCCACGCCGTGGCAGGCCACGCAGGGCGAGGGAATCAGCTTGCCGCTGCCCTTGCACTGCGGGCAGGTCTGCTGCACGCTGAAAAACCCCTGGCGCATCTGCACCACGCCGTGGCCGTGGCAGGTGGTGCAGGTGGCGACCTTGGTGCCGGGCTTGGCGCCCGTGCCGTGGCAGATGCCGCAGTCGTCCCAACTGGGGATGCGGATTTGCGCTTCCTTGCCGGCGGCCGCTTCTTCGAGCGTGACTTCCATCGCATAGCTCAGGTCGCCGCCGCGATAGACCTGCCGGCCGCCGCCGCCCTGGGCACCGCCGCGCTGGCCGCCGAACACATCGCCAAAAATGTCGCCGAAGGCCTCGGCAAAACCGCCAAAGCCTTCAGCGCCCGGACCGCCGCCCCGGTTGGGATCGACACCGGCATGGCCGTACTGGTCGTAGGCCGCGCGCTTTTGGGCGTCGGAAAGCATCTCGTAGGCTTCCTTGGCTTCCTTGAACTTGTCTTCGGAAACCTTGCTCGTGTCACCCTGGTTGCGGTCGGGGTGGTGCTTCATCGCAAGCTTGCGGTAGGCTTTTTTGATGTCTTCATCGCTGGCGTTCTTGGGAACGCCGAGCGTGTCGTAATAGTCTTTTTTGGCCATGTCAGGTCAGGCAATCATTGTTAAAAGTTCTCGGTGGTCAGCAAAGGCAAGGGTGGCCGGAAGCGGCGCGTAGTTCATGAAGCGGTAAAACGCAAAAGCGGAAAGCCGGGATTGCTCCTGGTTTCCGCTCTTGCGCTGGCTACGCATTTTCATGCATTGAGCAAGCCGTCTCTGGCCGGCTCAAATCAGCCCTTCTTGACTTCCTTGACTTCGGCATCCACCACATTGTCGTCGGCAGCGGGCTTGGCCTGGGCGTGTTCGGCACCGGCTGCCGCGCCTGCGTCGCCGCCAGCGGCTTGCGACGACTGCATGTCGGCATACATCTTTTCGCCGAGCTTCTGGCTGGCTTCCATCAGGGCGGCGTTCTTGGCTTCAATCGCGGCCTTGTCGTCGCTCTTGAGGGCTTCTTCCATGTCCTTGATGGCGGCTTCGATTTTTGCCTTTTCGCCGGCATCGAGCTTGTCGCCATACTCGCCCAGCGATTTTTTCACGCTGTGGACCATGGCTTCGGCGCTGTTCTTGGCCTGCACGAACTCGACCTTTTTCTTGTCGTCCTCGGCGTTCAGTTCGGCGTCCTTCACCATCTGCTGGATTTCAGCTTCGGTCAGGCCGGAGTTGGCCTTGATGGTGATCTTGTTTTCCTTGCCGGTGCCCTTGTCCTTGGCGCCGACGTGCAGGATGCCGTTGGCGTCGATGTCGAACGACACTTCGATCTGCGGCGTGCCGCGCGATGCTGGCGGAATGCCTTCGAGGTTGAACTCGCCGAGTGCCTTGTTGCCCGAGGCAATCTCGCGCTCGCCCTGGAATACCTTGATCGTCACGGCCGGCTGGTTGTCTTCAGCGGTCGAGAAGGTCTGGGCGAACTTGGTCGGGATGGTCGTGTTCTTCTTGATCATCTTGGTCATCACGCCGCCCATGGTTTCGATGCCCAGGGACAGCGGCGTCACGTCGAGCAGCAGCACGTCGGAGCGGTCGCCCGACAGCACCTGGCCCTGAATCGCGGCGCCAACGGCCACGGCTTCGTCGGGGTTCACGTCCTTGCGCGGTTCCTTGCCGAAGAATTCCTTGACCTTTTCCTGCACCTTGGGCATGCGCGTCATGCCGCCGACCAGGATCACGTCATGGATGTCGCCAACGCTCACGCCGGCGTCCTTGACGGCCACGCGGCAAGGGGCAATCGTGCGCTCGATGAGTTCCTCGACCAGGCTTTCGAGCTTGGCGCGGGTCATCTTGATGTTCAGGTGTTTCGGGCCTGAAGCGTCAGCGGTGATGTAAGGCAGGTTGATGTCGGTCTGCGCGCTGTTGGACAGCTCGATCTTGGCTTTTTCAGCGGCTTCCTTCAGGCGCTGCAGGGCCAGCACGTCGTTCTTGAGGTTGACGCCGGAGTCCTTCTTGAACTCGTCGATGATGAAGTCGATGATGCGCTGGTCGAAGTCTTCGCCGCCGAGGAAGGTGTCGCCGTTGGTGGACAGCACTTCAAACTGCTTTTCGCCATCGACATCGGCAATCTCGATGATCGAGATGTCGAAGGTGCCGCCGCCCAGGTCATAGACGGCAATCTTGCGGTCGCCCTTTTCCTGCTTGTCCAGGCCAAAGGCCAGCGCGGCTGCGGTGGGTTCGTTGATGATGCGCTTGACATCGAGGCCGGCGATGCGGCCGGCGTCTTTCGTCGCCTGGCGCTGGGCGTCATTGAAGTACGCGGGCACGGTGATCACGGCTTCGGTGACGGGCTCGCCGAGGTAGTCTTCGGCGGTTTTCTTCATCTTGCGCAGGATGTCGGCGCTGACCTGCTGGGCCGACAGCTTTTTGCCACGCACTTCAATCCAGGCGTCGCCGTTGTCGGCGGGCACGATGGAGTAAGGCATCAGGCCGATGTCTTTTTGCACTTCTTTTTCGGTGAACTTGCGGCCGATCAGGCGCTTGACGGCGTAGAGCGTGTTCTTGGGATTAGTCACGGCCTGGCGCTTGGCCGATGCGCCGACCAATACTTCGCCATCTTCCTGGTAGGCAACGATGGACGGGGTGGTGCGGGCGCCTTCCGAGTTTTCAATGACGCGGGGCGTGTTGCCCTCCATGATGGAGACGCAGCTGTTGGTCGTGCCCAAGTCGATACCGATGATTCTTCCCATGATGTACTCCAGTTTTTGTTTGGTTAAGGTTTGGATGCCGGGCGGACCGCTTGCTGGGTTGCCCTGGTCATCAAGCTGCTGAAAACTTGCGGATAAGTTCTACAACTTCAAGTGCTTCAGGTTTTTATTTGTCGTTGAAAAGGTCGTTAAATGGCGTTAACGGGTCGTTATTGCGGCGCTGCCACCGTGACCAGGGCAGGGCGCAGCACGCGCTCGGCAATCAGGTAGCCCTTTTGCAGCACGGCCACCACGGTGTTGGCTTCCTGCGCGGCAGGCACCATGCTGATGGCCTGGTGCTGGTGCGGATCGAATTTGCTGCCGGCCACTGGATTGATCTCGATGACCTTGTTGCGCTCCAGCGCGGCCTTGAGCTGCTTGAGCGTGGCCTGCGAGCCTTCGCGCAACTGCTCCAGCGTGGCTTCCTTCATGTTCAGGCCGGCTTCCAGGCTGTCGAGCACCGGCAGCAGGCTTTCGGCGAAGCTTTCAAGGGCGAACTTGCGCGCCTTGGAAATTTCATCCTCGGCGCGGCGGCGGGCGTTTTCAGCCTCGGCCTTGGCGCGCAGGTAGTTGTCGGACAGTTCGGTGTTCTTGGCCTGCAGGACTGCCAGCTGGGCCTGGGCCTCGCTGGCCGCGTTCATCGCGTCAAACTCGTCGGCCGCCTGCGCTGCTTCGAGTTCTTCGGGGCTGGGCTCGCCGGTCAGGTCTTGGTTCTGTTCGGGTTGTTTGTTCTCGGACATGTTGGTAGAAGAGGTTTGAAGCTGCTAAGTTGACTAGCTTGGGATGGCAAATCCCTTTTCAAGTCAGGGATTTCTCGATTGACGATGTTTGTTTCAATCCGCGCCCAAGCACAGCTTGAGCGAAATTTGGAAGAAGTTTCCCCTCTCCCAAATAAATTCTATCCCCCTGAAGGGGGAGGTTTCAAACCGGAGTTTGTCTTTGAACCGGCGGAGAACGCCGGTTATTGCCGGTTATTTATTGGTGTCGGCGCTGACCTTGGTCTGGCTGACGGCCCATTTGCCGGCAAACGCCTGCAGGTCGTTCAGGCGTTTGAGCAGGTCCGCGCCCAGCGTGGTGACGGTGTAGCCTTTTTCGCCATGGCCGAGCAGGCCGGCGGCGCGCAATTCCTTGATGCGGGTGTTCAGGGTGTTGGGCGTGATGTTGCCGATGCTGTCCTGGAGCAGCCGGAAGGTCTGGGGATGGCCGTCTTTCAGTGCCCACAGCACACGCAGTGCGTAGCGCGATTCCAGCAGTTCAAGCAGCAGGCTTACGGCGGCGTTTTCTTTGGCACTCATGGGTATCTCCTCGGGTCAGTCAGGTCACAGGGAATGGGGATTTGGCTCAGCAAAAGCTTGGCGCCAAATATAACGCAAATTCCCCTCTGCTACGAGTTTTATAGCTGGTCATGCCCGTGCTGTTTGGACTGGCGGGCTAAAACCCTTGAAAATCCGTAACTACCCAGGCCACCCCAGGCGCCCGAATTTGCAGGGCGCCTACCTTCTGCTTTAACAAACTACCGCTAGCGGCACAGGGCGTAGCCGCCGGTTTCCAGGTGGAAATGGTCGCGGTGCACGGCGTTGTAGTCGGGACCGAGCACACCGTTGAAGAGCCGGCAGGCGCCCTGGTGCGCATCGGCCAGCATCCGCGCTTCAGCGTCGGGCGGCGTGGCCGCATCGGCAGGCCGCCAATCCTTCAGCACGGTGATGCGCTTTCCGTTTTGCAGCGTAAAGCCGGCAATGTCGAGCGCATTGGCCGTGGCATGGCGGCTGCGCGAGGCGCCTGGCGCATTGGGCGCCGAGCGTTCCCCACGGTTGATGTTGCGGCAGGCGTAACTGCCGAGGTGGTCGATGGCGGCTACGCGCTGGCCGAAGTGCTGCTGGGCGGCGGGCTGCAGCGCATGCTGTTCCCACATGAAAAAAGACAAGGCCATCGGGCAGCTGAGCGACAGCGGCGCGCCCAGGCGCACCCCGGCCGTGCGCAGGAGGACTGCATTTTCAAAGCCGCAACCTGGGCCGGTGACGCGGTCGGGCAGGCGGTCGTAGGCCATTTTGGTTTGCGCCAGCGCGTTCAGGCAGCGCACCGGGTCGCTGCGGGTTCGCGACAACTTGTAGCCGGTCAGGAAATCCGGTGGCGCCATGACATCGAGCGGTGCCCAGGGATTGAAGCGGTCTGGAATCACGATGGCGCCGCTGTACCAGCCATAGGCGCCGGCGGCAATCGCGCTGCAGATAACGACGAGGCCAAGCCAGTGGCGCTGGCGTGGCTGCGCGGACGGTAGCTGGGCTTGGTGGTCTGGCGAGTCGGGCTGCGGCATGGGCTGCCTAGCGCAGCACGTAGCCCGCCAGCACGCTTTGCACCTCGTAGATGCTCAGCTTCTTGTTGAAGCGCTTTTGAAAAGGCAGGGCGGTCCCCGAAATCCAGATTTTCAGCTCGGCGTCCAGGTCGAAGTGGCCGCCGGTCTCGACGCTGAAATGCGTGATGCTTTTGTACGGGATTGAGTGGTACTCGACCTTGCTGCCGGTCATGCCCTGCTTGTCCACCAGCACCAGCCGCTTGCTGGTGAACACAAAGTAGTCACGGATCAACTGGTAGGCATGTTCGACCTGCTCGCCAGCGGCCAGGATCTGCTCGAACTCCTGTTGAATTTTTCCGGCGTCGATCTTCGACGCGTTGCCCATCATTCCGTCCAGCAAGCCCATGGTGAATCCTTGTAGAAAATTGTCGGTCCTGCCGATGTTATGCGCTGGGTTGCACGCCAGGGTGTCAATCCTTTGGTGTCCATCCGGCGTGGTCCAGGTCGGGACGCTTCCACGGGTCCACATGGGTCATCAGGTTCAGCACGCGGTGACGCTTGAGCACCCGCTGCCGGGCCTCAACGGCAATGTCGTGGCCGGCCTCCACCGAAATCGACGCATCGACCTCGATATGCGCATCGACGACGATCATGTCGCCCATCTTGCGCGTGCGCACGTCATGCACGTCGCTGACGCCGGGCGTTTCGATCAGGGTTTGCCGAATGGCCTCGACTTCCTGCTCGTCCACGGCGCGGTCCATCAGGTCGTGCAGGGCGTCCCAGCCGAATTCCCAGCCCATCCTGGTGACCATGAAGCCCACGATCAGCGCGGCAATCGGGTCCAGGATCGGGTAGCCCGCCAGGTTGCCGATGATGCCGATGCCCACCACCAGCGACGACGCCGCATCCGATCTGGCATGCCAGGCGTTGGCCACCAGCATGCTGGACTTGACGCGCTTGGCCACCGCCAGCATGTAGCGAAACAGCGACTCCTTGGCAATCAGGGCGATGCCGACCACCCACAGTGCGCTGGCATGGACCTGCGGCACGGTTTCTGGCGACTGCAGCTTGCCAATCGCCGACCACAGCATGCCCGTGCCCACCACCAGCAAAATGACACCCAGCGCCAGCGAGGCGGCGGTTTCAAAGCGCTGGTGGCCGTAGGGATGGTCCTGGTCCGCGTCCTTCTTGCTGTGATGGCCCGCAAACAGCACCACGAAGTCGGCGACCAGGTCGGACAGCGAATGGATGCCGTCGGCAATCAAGCCCTGGGATTTGGACAGGATGCCGGCGCCGATCTGGCCGACCGTCAGGACGATGTTGACGCCCACGCTGAC
The DNA here is from genome assembly GCF_000015505.1 of Polaromonas naphthalenivorans CJ2. Classification (GTDB taxonomy): domain Bacteria; phylum Pseudomonadota; class Gammaproteobacteria; order Burkholderiales; family Burkholderiaceae_C; genus Polaromonas; species Polaromonas naphthalenivorans. Next base: position 1,621,866 of record NC_008781.1, read on the forward strand.
CCAGGTGCTGCGCGAAGCCGCCGCCGCGCGTTCGGCCGGGCCGTGCTGGCTGTCTTCGGTGTCATCGGCGAGGTCGTTGAATTTCATTGAGGATGGCTGGGTAAAAGGGGCTTGCGCCCGGGATTCAGACACCGAGCTTACCTTGCGGCATTGACGCAACTCAAGCTGCAGAGCCGGCGTCCTGCTTCAGGTCATGTGCGTGTAACCCATCGCATCCGGTTGATGGGGTTCGCCTGGATGGCTGCCCAGGCTGAGTGGAATCGACACGAAGGCCGTGATGACGACCGGCACGAGTGCGGCGCACAGCACCCAGAGGTATTGGCGGATGAAGAGGCGAAGGGCGGGATGCATGATGGGTTTCCTTGTGGAGTGGGTGAATGCGTCAATCCTGATGGCTGCTGCTTAAGGCTGTCTGAGGCCGCGCAGGCTCGGGCTTAAGAAAGCGCTAAGAACGCCGCCGCATCATGAAGACAACCCCAAAACGAGGAGTCTTCATGAAGCCGTCACCCCTGCACCCATCGCCGTTGAAAGCCTTGCTGGCTGCAGCTGCTCTGGCCTGCGCCGCCATCGCCCCAGTCGCCCACGCCGCGACACCGGCGGAACAGTTGGCCGGCTACACGGCCCAGGCGGGAGCGCCTGCCGTGCCGGCTCGCGGGCAGCAATTCTTCAATACGCGCCACGGTCGCGAATGGAGTTGCGCCTCCTGCCACGGTGCCTTGCCGACACAGGCCGGCAAGCATGCCTCCACCGGCAAATCCATCAGCGCGCTGGCGCCGGCCTTCAACCCCGAGCGTTTCACCGACACGGCCAAGACCGAAAAATGGTTTCGCCGCAACTGCAACGATGTCGCGGGCCGCGAATGCACGGCCGCCGAAAAGGCCGATGTGCTGAGCTGGCTGCTGGCGCTCAAGCGCTGACCCTTCGCGCTTCAGGACTTCATTCACTTTCATAAGGATCAGCGCCATGTCATTCCGGTTTCCCTCACTCTCCACCAAAGTCCTGTTCGGCGTGCTTGCCACCATCTGCGCCACGCAGGCGGCGATGGCCGATGGCGACAGGCGCATGGTGCCGCTGCTGCCCCAATACAAGCAGGAATGCGCCGCCTGCCACCTGGCGTATCCGCCCGGCATGCTGCCGGCGGCCTCGTGGAAACGGGTCATGGCGGGCCTGCCCAAACACTACGGAACCGACGCGTCGCTCGACCCGGCGACGGTCAAGGAGCTTTCCACCTGGCTGGGCGCCAACGCCGGCACCTACAAGCGCGTCAGCGAAGAGCCGCCGCAGGACCGCATCACCACGTCAAGCTGGTTCGAGCGCAAGCATCGGGAAGTAGCGCCCGATACCTGGAAACGGGCCGCCATCGGCAGCCGGGCCAACTGCGCCGCCTGCCACACCCGCGCCGACAAGGGCGACTTCGACGAAGACAACGTCCGCATTCCGAAATAAGACCCCCAATGAGAAAGCCATGACCACCCATACCTTTCCTTCTCCAGAACCCTCTGCCGCGCCGGCTGGCGCGCAAACCCAGGCGCCCCGTCCGCAAAGCCGCCGCGTGGTGGATGCGACCACGCGCATGCTGCACTGGCTGATGGCGCTGAGCTTTACCGGCGCCTACCTCACCGCCGACGGCGAGCGCTGGCGCCTGGTGCATGTGACGCTGGGCTATACCCTGGCCGGCCTGCTGGTGGCGCGCGTGCTGTGGGGCCTGCTCGGGCCGCGCCAGGCCAGGCTGGCCATGCTGTGGCGCAAGTTGCAGGGCCTGCCGGGCTGGCTGAAGTCGCTGCCGAACGTCAAGTCCATCGCCACCGCGCAGCCCGCCTGGCGCCAGGGCCAGAACCTCATGATGGCGCTGGCCATCGTGCTCATCCTGGGCGTGGTGGTGCCGCTGACGCTCAGCGGCTACGCGGTCTGGGACGAGTGGGGCGGCGAATGGCTCGAAGAGGTGCATGAATTTTTCGGCAATGCCATGCTCGCCGTGGTGCTGGCGCATGTCGGGCTGATTGCCTTGCTGAGCCTGCTGCGGCGCAAGAACCAGGCGTTGCCCATGCTGACCGGCCGCGCCGCCGGCCCCGGCCCGGACCTGGCCAGGCGCAACCACGGCATTTTGGCGGCCGCTGTGCTGGCCTGCGTGCTGGGTTTCTGGGGCTGGCAGTGGAGCGAGGCGCCGCAAAACGCGGGCGCCCAGGACGCGGCGCAGACTGATAATGCCCGCAACCCTGACAGCGACTGAAAGAAAACCTCCATGCGCATCCTGCTTGCCGAAGACGATTCCTTGCTGGGCGACGGCCTGCGCGCCGGGCTGCGCCAGCTCGGCTTTCAGGTGGACTGGGTGCGCGATGGCGAAGCCGCCGAGCGCGAGCTGCGCGCCCAGCCGTATGAAGCCGCTGTGCTCGACCTCGGGCTGCCGCGCAAGGATGGCCTGGACGTTCTGGCCGCCGTTCGCCGCTCTGGCGTCAAGACGCCGGTGCTGGTGCTGACCGCCCGCGACGCCGTGCCCGAGCGCATACGCGGACTCGATGCCGGCGCCGACGACTATGTCGTCAAGCCGGTCGATCTGCACGAGCTGGCCGCGCGGCTGCGCGCGCTGGTGCGCCGCGCGCACGGCCAGCCGCAGGAGCGCCTGAGCGCGCAGGATGTCGAGCTGGACCCGGCGTCCCGCACGGTGCGCAAGGCGGGCGAGCCGGTCACGCTTTCGACGCGGGAGTTCGATCTGCTGCAGGCCTTCATGCTCAGCGCCGACCGCGTGCTGTCGCGCGAGCAGCTGGAGCAGCAGCTCTACAGCTGGGGCCAGGAGGTGGAGAGCAACGCCATCGAGGTGCATATCCACAATTTGCGGCGCAAGCTCGGTCCGGCGCTGATCCACACGGTGCGCGGCGTCGGCTACATGCTGCAGAAGGGCCTGTCCAGATGATCCGGGCGCCCCGATCCCTGCAAAACCGGCTGCTGCTGCTGGTGCTTTCCGGTGTGGCGCTGGTCTGGCTGGTGACCTCGGTGCTGACCTGGTTCGATGTGCGCCACGAGCTGGACGAGCTGCTCGACGGCCATCTGGCGCAGGCCGCAGCCCTGCTGGTGGTGCAGCAGGCGCAAGAGATGGAAGAGGACGACGGCAAGGGCCTGGACGCGCCCACGCTGCACCGCTATGCGCCCAAGGTGGCGTTCCAGGTTTTCCATGAAGACCGGCTGGCGCTGCGTTCGGCCAATGCGCCGGTCGCCCCGATGGTCGGGGCCGGAAAAGACTTCACCTTCGGCTTCAGGACCGTGCAGATGGATGGCATGGACTGGCGCGTTTTTGCCGCCCATGGCGCCAAGCGCGATGTGCAGGTCTATGTGGGTGAGCAGGTCAGCTCGCGCAACGCCATTTTGTGGGCGGTGCTGCGCAGCACCCTGTGGCCGATGGCGGTGGCGCTGCCGCTGCTGGTGCTGGCGGTGTGGTGGGCGGTGCGCTTGGGCGTGCAGCCGATTCGCCAGCTCGGACGCGTACTGGCCGAGCGCCAGCCGCAGGCGCTGAGTCCGGTCGCCATCGATCATTTGCCCGACGAGATGGCGCCCATGATCGCCGCCCTGAACAGCCTGTTCGAGCGCATAGGCCTGTTGCTGGAGTCCGAGCGCCGCTTCACGGCCGACGCGGCGCACGAGCTGCGCACGCCGATTGCCGCCATCCGCATGCAGGCGCAAGTCGCCATGGGTGAGTCTGACAACGCCCTGCGGCAACACGCGCTGCAGGGCACGCTCGAAGGCTGCGACCGCGCCACCCGGCTGGTCGAGCAGCTGCTCAGCCTGTCCCGGCTCGAAGCGGCAGAATCGCCCGCCATGGCCGATGTCGATTTGCGGGCGCTGGCCCAGCGCGTCGTGGCCGAACTGGCGCCCAAGGCGATTGGCAAAAAACAGTCGCTCGAATTCGAAGCCAGCCAGCCCTGCACCATTCCGGGCAACGAGACGCTGTTGGCGGTGCTGGTGCGCAACCTGGTGGACAACGCGGTGCGCTACAGCCCGCTAGCCGCGCACATCCGGGTGGAGGTGCAACGGCAGAACGGGCAAGTGGTGCTGCGTGTCGAGGACAGCGGGCCGGGCCTTGATGACGCCGAGCGCCAGCGGCTGGGCGAGCGTTTCTTCCGCGTCACCGGCAGCCTGGAGAGCGGCAGCGGGCTGGGCTGGTCCATCGTGCGGCGCATCGCGGCCGTGCACCGGCTGAAGATCGACGTTGGGCGCTCGGCGCGGCTGGGCGGGCTGTCTGTGCGCGTAATTTATGATGAATAATGCCTTTTGCGCAATGCTGGTGTGTACATACAGCTATTAATTTTATAGCATTGATTGATCCATGCGGAAATCTGTCGCAAGCCTCGGGTTGTGCTTCAATGAGCCATCTTTCTGCCTGAAACGCCGCCGTGCTGCGGCTTGACCTTTTTCAACAGGAGCCTGCCTTGCCCAAGAAACCGCTCAGCCGCCACCTCGAACGCCATCGCACGGACCGCATCGGCTGGCTGCGCGCCGCCGTGCTGGGCGCCAACGACGGCATTGTCTCCACCGCCAGCCTGGTGCTGGGCGTGGCTGCCGCCGGCGCCGATCAGCAAGCTATTTTGGTCGCCGGCGTGGCCGGGTTGATGGCCGGCGCCATGTCGATGGCGGCAGGTGAATATGTCTCGGTCCACTCCCAGGCCGATACGGAAAACGCCGAGCTGGAGCGCGAGCGCCTTGAAATCGAACAGCATCCTCTTGCCGAGCATGCAGAACTGGCGGGCATCTATGCGGCACGCGGCCTGAGCCCTGAGCTGGCCCGCCAGGTGGCCGAGCAATTGATGGTGCATGACGCACTGGGCGCCCATGTGCGCGATGAACTGGGCATTTCCGACACCTTGAGCGCGCATCCGGTCCAGGCCGCCCTGGCGTCGGCGAGCAGCTTTGCGCTGGGCGCGGCGTTGCCGCTGGCCGTCATCGCCCTGGCGCCAGCGCGGGGGCTGACCGCCTGGGTGGCGCTGACTTCGCTGGTTTTCCTGGCGCTGCTGGGCGCCCTGGCTGCCCGTGCCGGTGGCGCCAGCCTTGTCGCCGGCGCCTGGCGCGTCACTTTCTGGGGCGCGCTGGCGATGGCGATCACGGCAGGGGTTGGCGCACTGTTCGGCGCTGTTGTGTAAACGCCTGCGCGCCGGGGCCGTTACTCGGGCAGCAGCACCCGGTTGTCCACGCTGAACTGGTAATCCCGGAAGATGTGCTCGGCGCTCAGGGGCAGGTAAGTGCCGTCGGGCAGCATTCGCGTGGTGTCCTTGAGCCGGTAGGTCATGCTGCCGCAGGTCCAGCAGTTGTAGTTGCGCATGTGCGTGCACAGGCAGGTCTTGTCCATGACCGACAGGTTCTTGCCGTCCGGGTGGATGACGATTTGCGCGTTGTAGGCCGTGATGTAGGCGCAGTTGCCGTTGCCGTCGAGCAGGTAGCCGTAGGCCTCGCAATTGGGCCGGATGCCCGAGCCGATGGCGGGCGTGTTTTTCAGCATGCGCATCGGGTAGCCGGTCGGCGAAATCGTGTTGACCACGATGTCTTCCTCGCTGGCCTTGAAATACTCCTGCTTGACCTTGGCCGGCAGCCCGCATTCATTGGCCACCGTGAAGCGCGTGGCCACCTGCACGGCGGCCGCGCCGTTTTCAAGGAATGACACGGCGTCGCTGCCGGTGAAGATGCCGCCGGCGGCAATCAGCGGAATGTCGATCTGCTCGGCTTTCAGGTAGGCGGCGATCTCCGCCACGATGGTCGCCAGGTCGTACTTGGCCCAGTCCATGCCGAAGCCCAGGTGTCCGCCGGCCAGCGGGCCTTCAACGATCACATAGTCCGGCAGGCGCTGCAGGCGGGCGGTCTTGCGCAGGAACAGCTGCAGGGCGCGCACCGACGACACGATGATGCCCAGCTTGGCATCGCGAAAGCGCGGGTGCTCGGCCATCAGGCCGAACGAGCCCAGGTGCAGGCCGGCGCTCAGGGTGATGCCGTCGATGCCCGCATCCAGCGCCGAATTGAGCCGCACCTCCAGCGTGTCGCGCGGCGAGTTCATGGTCAGCTTTTCCATGACGTTGACGAACACCATGCCGTCGCCGCGCTTGGCTTCCATGGTCTTGCCCACATGCAGCCGGGTCGCCTCGGCCAGCTGGCCCAGGTCGAACTGGACGCTGCTCTTGTCCGAGTTGGCGATGTTGTGCTTGTAGAAGCGGGTTTTTCCCTTGACAAACTCGGTGTCGAAGCGCCGGTCGGAAACGTCATGAATCAGGGCGTCGGAGATATGGCCGATGCCGCCCAGGCGCGCAGCCTCCAGCGCCAGCTCGGCGGTGGAAATATCGACGCCCATTCCGCCAATGATGATCGGAACCAGTTCTTTGTGGCCGAATTTCAGGCGGAAATCATCAACTCTTTTCATCAGTGTCCTTGTTGCGGTGGTGGTGAGGCGGGTGAACGCGTCTCAGCGATTTTCGACGATAGCGGGGGTAGGGAGAAATGAACTTGTCAATACCCATGAATGGTAATCCCTTGACTGACCGCCGCCAGGGCGGGCTTGCCTTCACAAGCCCGCTAAACCCGGTATTAGATCAAATGACTGTGTATTAAGGTGCGTGGCTGGCGCGGGTTCGTTGGCGTTCCCAAATTCTTGCCGGCACGATTCCGGGCGGGTTTGCATAATGCACCTGCTACTTTCAGCTTTCTTTTCAACCTGCCGGTCAGCTGACCTGACCGGGTTTCTGGAGAATTTCATGGCTCAGTACACCATCGCTGTCGTTGTCGGCAGTCTTCGCAAGGACTCGTTCAACAAGAAGCTCGCCGGGGCGCTGGAAAAGCTGTTTCCGGCCGATTTCGGTTTTACCCATGTGCGCATTGACGACCTGCCCCTGTACAACCAGGACGATGACGGCAGCCCGGCCGCGCAGGTCACGCGGCTCAAGGGCGAGATTGCCGCTGCGCAGGGCGTGCTGTTTGTCACGCCTGAATACAACCGCTCGATTCCCGGCGTGCTGAAAAATGCCATTGACCACGCGTCGCGCCCCTACGGCCAAAGCGCCTGGAACGGCAAGCCGGCCGGGGTGATCGGCGCGTCGGTCGGCCCCATCGGCACCGCCATGGCGCAGCAGCACCTGCGCAACATGCTGGCCTACCTGAACATGCCGGCGCTGGGCCAGCCCGAAGCCTTCATCCACAACAAGGAGGGGCTGTATGACGCGGCGGGCAATATCGGTGAAGCCAGCCTGAAGTTCCTGCAGGGCTGGGTCGATGCGTATGTGGCCTGGGTTAAAAAGCACGCTTGATACGTAGCGTGAGCCGCCCATGAAAAAAACCCGCCATGGCGGGTTTTTTATTTGGGGATGGCTAAAAAGCCTTCAATTCGGCATCAGGCAACCAGGACTGCCTGCGGCTGGTTGGCGGCGCTGTGGGTTTGCGCCAGGATTTCAACCTGCGCGGCGGCCAGCGCGGCGGCCTTGGCGGCTTCGCCCATCGCCAGGCCTTCGGCCCGGACAAAGCGCACATCGGTCACGCCGAAGAAGCCGAAGACGGTTTTCAGGTAGCTTTCCTGGTGTTCCATGGCATTGCCGGCATCGCTGGTCGAATACATGCCGCCACGGGCCGAGGCCACGATGATGGTTTTGCCGCCGGCCAGGCCGACCGGGCCTTTTTCGGTGTACTTGAAGGTGCGGCCGGCCTGGGCCACGCGGTCAATCCAGGCCTTGAGCTGGCTGGGAATCGAAAAGTTGTACAGCGGCGCACCGATCACCAGCACATCGGCTGCCATGAACTGCGACACCAGGGCTTCGGAAATTGCGTTTTCGCGCTGCTGAACTTCGCTCAGGTCAGCCGTGCCAGCAGGCAGGCGAAAACCCAGGGACTCGACCGACAAATGGCTCGGGCTGTCCATGGCCAGGTCGAGGTAGCTGACTTCGGTGGCCGGATGGGCGGCGCGCCACGAGGCGACGATTTGCGCCGTCAGCTGGCGGGAAACCGAATTGCTGCCCAGGATGCTGGAGTCGATGTGAAGAAGCTTGCTCATGATGAATTCCTTTTGGTTGAAGAAGTTGGTAAAGCTGACTGCTGTGTTTCAGCCATGGATAGATTGTGTGTGCAGGCCAATGCTTTGATAAGCCGGCAAAATCGCGATACATTGTTCTACTCACGGGACAATCAATTCAAAGGAGCGGCCAAATGGAAGACCTGAACGACATGCTGTACTTTGCCGAGGTCGCGGAGCGCGGCGGTTTTGCCGCTGCCGGACGGGCGCTGGGCCTGCCGAAATCCCGGCTGTCGCGCCGCGTGGCCGAACTGGAATCGCGCCTGGGCGTTCGCCTGCTGCAGCGCACCACGCGCAAGCTGTCGCTGACCGAAGTCGGCGACATCTATCTGCGCCACTGCAGCGCCATGCGCGATGAAGCGCTGGCCGCTGCCGAGGCGGTGGCGCACCTGCAGGTGGAGCCGCGCGGCATGCTGCGCGTGACCTGCCCGGTCACGCTGGCCCAAAGCACGCTGGGCTACCTGATTCCCCGTTACCTGGCGCTGTTTCCGCTGGTCAAGCTCGATTTGCGTGTGACCAACCGGGTGGTCGATCTGGTGGAGGAGGGCATCGACATCGCGCTGCGGGTGCGGCCCACGCTGGACGACAGCGGCAGCCTGGTCGTCAAGCAACTGGGTGCGACCTGCGGCCATCTGCTGGCCAGCCCGGAACAGCTTCGCCGGCAGGGCACGCCGGCGACCCTCGAAGACCTGGCCCGGCTGGACACGGTGGCCATGTCGGCGACCGACGGGCGCAGCGCCTGGGTGCTGGTCGGACCCGACGGGCAGGAATTTGTGTTCCAGCACCAGCCGCGCTACGTGGCCGACGACCTGCAGACGCTCAAGCTGGCCGTGCTGGCGGGAACGGGCATCAGTTTTTTGCCTGAATTCCTCAGCAGGGCAGAGCTTCAGGCGCAACTGCTGGTGCCGGTGCTGCCGGGCTGGGCGCCCAAACCGGGCATGGCGCATGCGGTTTTCCCTTCGCGGCGCGGCCAGATACCGGCGGTGCGCAGCTTCCTCGACTTTCTGGGCAAGTACATGCAGGGTGAAGAAGTGCTGGGGAGCGAATCGCCGGACTCATCCTGAGCCGGTTTTTATAAGAAATAGCTGCTTTGCGCAATATGGATAGGCTGTAACAGCTATTGAAAACATAGCAAAAGGTTAAAAAAACACGGTTCTTTTGTCAACTCCAATCGAACTCTCTTATTCAATTTTTGTAATAAATTAAGAGAAATATATTCTTTTGAGTTTTAAGGATTTCACTCCAGAATACCGGCTCATCAACCATTTCAGGAGCGAATCATGACCACTCTCAGATTCGGCGACACGGCACCTGACTTCAAGCAGAACCCGGCCGAGCTGCGCATCGCGCCGCAACCCAACAAATAACCCGTACCGTGCGCATCATCATTGTTCCCGGCTGGCGCGATTCCGGCCCCGGCCACTGGCAAAGCCTGTGGGCCGACCGGCTGCCTGGCGCGGTGCGCGTGCGGCAGGACGACTGGATCACGCCCAGCCGCGAGGCCTGGGTCGCATCGATTGCCCAGACCATCGTGCGGCAAGGCGAGCCGGTGGTGGTCGTCGCGCACAGCCTGGGCTGCATTGCCACCGCGCATTTGCCGCCAGAGGCGATGGACAGGATTCAGGGCGCCTTGCTGGTGGCGCCGGCCGACCCGGAGCGCCGCGCCGTGCTGAGCGACTTCGCGCCCGTGCCTTTTCAGAAGCTGCCTTACCGCACCATTTTGGTGGCCAGCGCCAATGACCCTTATTGCCCGGTGCGGCTGGCGGGCGCTTATGCTCGGGCCTGGGGCAGCGAGTTTGTCCGCCTGCAGGACGCCGGCCACATCAATACCGAATCGGGCCACGGCGAATGGCCGCTCGGCATGGCGTTGTTGCAGTCGCTGGCATTGGACGGCACCGATGCCCCATTTTCAAAGCTTTCTTCTTCACCTCCTGGATTTCTGGAAACGGCATGACCTCAAAATTAAAAACACTCCTGGCCGCACTTGCGCTGGCCACGGGCGGCCTGGCATCAAGCCAAACCCTGCTGAACGGCTCGTATGACGTGGCGCGCGAGTTCTACAAGGACTACAACGCCGCCTTCATCGCCCACTACAAGAAAACCACCGGCAAGGACGTGAAGATCGACCAGTCGCATGCCGGCTCCAGCGCCGTGGCGCGTTCGGTGGCCGACGGCCTGGACGCCGATGTGGTGACCATGAACACCTCGACCGATGTCGAGTTCCTGGCCAATGCCGGCGTGGTCGCCAAGGACTGGGCCAAGCGCTTTCCGGGCAACGCCTCGCCGACCACCTCGACCATGCTGTTCCTGGTGCGCAACGGCAATCCCAAGGGCATCAAGGACTGGGACGACCTGACCAAGCCAGGCATCCAGGTGATCGTGGTCAACCCCAAGACCGGCGGCAATGGCCGCTACACCTACCTGGCCGCCTGGGGCTACGCCAAGAAGAAGGGCGCGACCGATGCGCAGGCCGCCGAGTTTGTCGGCAAGCTGTACAAGAATGTTCCGGTGCTGGGCAAGGGCGGGCGCGACGCGACCACGGCCTTTTTGCAGCGCAACATTGGCGACGTGCTGGTGACCTTCGAATCCGAAGTGGTGTCGGTCAACAAGGAGTTCGGCGAAGGCAAGGTTGATGCGGTGTACCCGTCCATCAGCATCCTGGCCGAGAACCCGGTGGCGGTGGTGGAGCGCACCGTGGCCAAGAAGGGAACGGCTGTATTGGCCAAGGCCTACCTGGATTACCTGTATTCGGATGAAGGGCAGGAAATTGCCGCCAAACATGCCATGCGTCCGTATTCGCAGGCTATCCTGAAAAAGAACGCCGCTGTTTTCAAGCCCATCCAGTTGTTCACGGTGCAGGAAATGTTCGGCTCGCTGAGCGAAGCGCAAAAAGTCCACTTCAATGACGGTGGCCAGTTCGACAAGCTCTACACCGTCCGTTAAGCATGAGTGCCTTGATTTCCGGGGCGTCATCCGCAGGGGTGGCGCTGCCGCAGCGCGCGAGCGCCAAACGAACGCCCCAGCGCGTATTGCCCGGCTTCAGGCTGACGCTGGGCTACACGGTGCTGTACCTGAGCCTGATCGTGCTGATTCCGATCACGGCGCTGTTCTTCAAGACCTTCACCCTGACCTGGGAGCAGTTTGTGTTCGCCGTCACGTCGCCGCGCGTCATGGCCTCGTACCGGCTGACGTTCGGCGCTTCGCTGATTGCCGCGCTCGTCAACCTGGTGTTTGGCCTGCTGCTGGCCTGGGTGCTGGTGCGCTACAAGTTTCCGGGCAAGAAGATCGTCGATGCGCTGGTCGATTTGCCGTTCGCGCTGCCAACCGCCGTGGCCGGCATCTCGCTGACGGCGCTGCTGGCCGGCAACGGCTGGCTCGGCCAGTACCTCGAACCCATGGGCATCAAGCTGGCCTTCACGCCGGCCGGCGTGGTGATCGCCTTGATTTTTGTCGGCATGCCGTTTGTCGTGCGCACGGTGCAGCCGGTGCTCGAAGATGCCGAAAAAGAGCTTGAGGAAGCTGCCACGGCGCTGGGCGCCAACCGGCTGCAGATTTTCACCAAGGTGATTTTTCCGCACATTGCGCCAGCCCTGCTGACGGGTTTTGCGATGGCCTTTGCGCGCGCGATTGGCGAATACGGCTCGGTGATCTTCATTGCCGGCAACATGCCGATGATTTCCGAGATCACGCCGCTGATCATCATCGGCAAGCTGGAGCAGTACGACTATGCCGGCGCGACGGCCGTGGCGGTGGTGATGCTGGTGCTGTCCTTCGTCCTGCTGCTGGTCATCAATGCGCTGCAGACCTGGCAGCGCCGCCATACCGGAGCATCTTCATGAGCGGGCCATCCTCGCAACCGATTCGCAGGGCCAAGGCCGGAACCACCGAAGCCCCCTGGGTCCGCTACCTGCTCATCACGGTCGCGCTGCTGTTCGTGCTGCTATTCCTGATCCTGCCGCTGGCCGCCGTGTTCACCGAGGCCTTGCGCAAGGGCTTTGGCGCTTATCTGGACGCATTGAAGGAGCCCGATGCCTGGTCGGCCATCCAGCTCACCTTGATTGCCGCCGTGATTGCCGTGCCGCTCAATCTCGTATTCGGCGTGGCCGCAGCCTGGGCGATTGCCAAGTACGAGTTTCGCGGCAAGTCGTTTTTGACGACGCTGGTCGATCTGCCGTTTTCCGTCTCGCCGGTGGTGGCCGGGCTGATGTACGTGCTGCTGTTCGGCGCGCAGGGCTGGTTCGGGCCGTGGCTGCAGGCGCATGACATCAAGATCATCTTTGCCGTGCCCGGCATCGTGCTGGCGACCGTGTTCGTGACCTTTCCCTTCATCGCGCGCGAGCTGATTCCGCTGATGCAGGCGCAGGGCAACGACGAGGAGCAGGCCGCCATCGTGCTGGGTGCGACCGGCTGGCAGACCTTCTGGCATGTCACGCTGCCCAACATTAAGTGGGGGCTGATCTACGGCGTGATTTTGTGCAATGCGCGCGCCATGGGCGAGTTTGGCGCGGTGTCGGTGGTGTCGGGCCATATTCGCGGGCAGACCAACACCTTGCCGCTGCATGTGGAAATTCTCTACAACGAATACCAGTCGGTCGCCGCCTTTGCCGTGGCGTCGCTGCTGGCCATCCTGGCGCTGGTCACGCTGGCCATCAAGTCGGTGGCCGAATGGCGCCACGAGGCTGAAATGAAAGCGGCGGCCCAGTTGCCGCCCGAGCGGCCGCAAGCTGTTGCTGGCATTCGTTGAACACACGCTGGAAAAAATAAATCATGGGTATCGAAATTCGCAATGTCAGCAAGCAGTTTGGCAACTTCCAGGCCTTGGCTGACGTGAGCCTGGACATTGAAGCGGGCGAACTCGTCGCCTTGCTCGGCCCCTCGGGCTGCGGCAAGACCACGCTGCTGCGCATCATTGCCGGGCTGGAAACGCCCGACCAGGGCAGCATCCTGTTCAGCGGCGAGGACACCACCGACGTGCATGTGCGCGAGCGCGGGGTGGGTTTTGTGTTCCAGCATTACGCGCTGTTCCGCCACATGACGGTGTTCGAGAACGTCGCCTTCGGCCTGCGCGTCAAGCCGCGTGCCTTGCGGCCCAGCGAAGCGCAGATCAGGGAAAAAGTGCATTCGCTGCTCGGGCTGGTGCAGCTCGACTGGCTGGCCGACCGCTTTCCGTCGCAGCTGTCCGGCGGCCAGCGCCAGCGCATCGCCCTGGCGCGCGCGCTGGCGGTCGAGCCCAAGGTGCTGCTGCTCGACGAGCCGTTTGGCGCGCTCGATGCCAAGGTGCGCAAGGAACTTCGCCGCTGGCTGCGCCGCCTGCATGACGACCTGCATGTCACCAGCATTTTCGTCACGCACGACCAGGAGGAAGCGCTGGAAGTCGCCGACCGCGTGGTGCTGATGAATGCCGGCAAGGTCGAGCAGATCGGCTCGCCGCAGCAGGTCTGGGACCATCCGGCCAGCCCGTTTGTCTATGGCTTCCTGGGTGATGTAAACCTGTTCCACGGCCGCGCCCACGAAGGCGAGGTACAGCTCCAGGGCATGAAACTGGATTCGCCCGAGCACAGCGGCGCGCAAAACGCCAAGGCCTTTGCCTATGTGCGTCCGCACGATTTCGAGGTCGAGCGTTATGCGCCGGGTGCCCAGGGTCTGGTGGCCAGGCTGGACCGGGCGATTGTGATCGGACCGATTGCCCGGCTGGAACTTATTCCAGTCGATTCGCCCAAACAGTCGGCCGATTCCCTGATTGAAGTGCAAATGCCATCGCAAAAATTCAGGGACATGGGGCTGAAGGAGGGCGAAACGCTGGTGCTGACACCGCGCAAGGCCCGCGTGTTTGTTGATGCCGGTGAAGGAATCTAATGTTTTTGAACTTGTTGGACGCACCCCGCCGCCTGCTGGCGCTGGTGGCTCTGGGTTGTGTGGCCCTGCTGGCCTTTGGGCTGTACCTGCAGCATGTCGTGGGCCTGGAGCCGTGCCCGATGTGCATCGTGCAGCGCTATGCGCTGGTGCTGGTGGCCATCGTGGCGGGTCTGACGGCCATCACGTCCAATAAAAAAGGCTTGATCACGGGTTCTGGCGTTCTGCTGCTGCTGGCCGGCTTTGGTGCGTTCGTGGCGGCGCGCCAGAGTTTTCTGCAGTGGTATCCGCCTGAAGTCGCCTCTTGCGGCCGGGATTTCTACGGAATGATCGAAACCTTTCCGCTGCAGCGCGCCATTCCCATGATTTTCAAGGGCAGCGGCGACTGCGCCAAGGTGGACTGGACCTTTCTGGGCGGCTCGATTGCCAACTGGTCTTTCGTCTGCTTTGCCGTCATCGGCTTGACCGCGCTGACGCTGATTGCCCGTCTGGCCCGTCAACGCTGAACCCTGCGGGATACCCGTCAGGCAGCGCACGTTTCAGGCGCCAAATCCAAACAGCCGCCTGGGCGTGTCCCACCCAATCGCCTGACGCGCCGCTTCATCGGGCAGCAACTGCCCGAACAGCGCCAGCAAGGGGCCGTAGTCGATCCGGGCCGGCGCACGCAAGAAGGGCCAGTCTGACGCCCAGACCAGGTTTTGCGGCGTGTAGGCTTCGAGCAGCGCCTCTACATACGGCCAGGCATCCGGGTACGGATACGGCTGGTCCGAGCATTTGGCCAGCCCCGACAGCTTGACGCAGGCGCGGCCGGTATCGGCCATCGCCAGCAGCGCGGCAAAACCGGGCTGGCCAACGCCCGCCTTCGGGTCAGGGCGGCCGCAGTGGTCAAACAGCAGGCGCGCGCCGCTGTCCTGCAGCAGCGGCCGCAAGGCCACCAGTTCGTCGGCCTGAACCTGCACCTGCGCCCACATGCCCAGTTCGCGCAGGCGCTCCAGCAGGGGGCCGGTATCGCGGTAGAAATCGACTCCCAGCAGCGCCACGTTGAAGGCCACGCCGACCACGCCCGCAGCCTGCAGGCCCTGCAGCTCGGCGCGGCTGGCGTCGTTGCGAACGACCGCGATGCCCTTGTAGCGGCCGGCGCCGCGCGCCAGCGCGTCGAGCAGGCAGCGGTTGTCCAGGCCATAGCCCGAGTTCGGTCCGACGATCAGCGCCTGCCGCACGCCATGGGCATCGAGCACCTGGCCGAGGTTGTCGGCCGTGCCGGTCTCGCCGCCCGAGGGCCGGTACCACGCGTCGTCCGCATAGGGAAAGCGGGCCGGGTCGAAAACATGCACATGGCAGTCGATTCTGGGTTGCAAGGTGAACTCCATGGGTGGTTTGAGGTCGTGCCAGTGTCTGTTGAATTGCCGGACGAACTATAGGCAAGCATGGCCAACGCGTCCATAGCCCCGGCGCCATGGGCTTGATTGCATCGCGACATGAACATTATTTTTTTAAGGAGTGGACTTTCCGTCAGGCATTGTCTAAATTTCACATTTTTCACATCAGGCATAAAAATGAAACAGACCGTCTTCAACCGCGCCACCGAAGACGTGGGCAACATCGCCGAGTTCGGCCACGTCAATGTCCGGGTGCCGAGCCAGCAATGCGCGATCATTTTTTACATCATGGGCCTGGGCCTGACCCGCGACCCTTATTTGAGGACCGGCATCGACAACGCCTGGATCAACGTCGGCACCAGCCAGTTCCACCTGCCCGTCGGGCCGGCACAGGTGCTGCGCGGCGTGATCGGCCTGGTCATGCCCGATCTGGACGCGCTGATGGCGCGGCTGACCAGCATCCAGCCGTTGCTGCAGGACACCTGGTTCCGCTTTTCCCGCAGCGGCATGCTGGTCGAGGTGACCTGCCCCTGGGGCAATCGCATCCGCGTGCATGCGCCGGACGCCAAGCGTTTTGGGAGCATGCGTCTGGGCATGCCTTATGTCGAGATCAACACCGCTCCCGGCGCCGTGCCGGGCATTGCGCGCTTCTACCGCAAGATGCTGGGTGCGCTGGCGAACTACGGCGTTGATGAAACAGGTGCCTTTGCGCGTATCCACATGGGCCTGCATGAATGCCTGATTTTTCGCGAGACCGTTCATGCGCTGCCACCCTACGACGGCCACCATCTCCAGATCACCGTGGCTGATTTTTCGGGCGTTCACCGGCGACTTCTTGAGCGCGGCCTGATCACCGAGGAAAGCAGCGAGAGCCAGTACCGCTTCCAGGACATCACCGACCTGGACAGCGGAACAGTGCTCGCCACGATTGAGCACGAGGTGCGCAGCATGCGCCATCCGCTGTTTGCGCGTGCGCTGGTCAACCGGCCGCTTGACCACGCCGGCGAGCGCTAGCAAATCAATAGCTTCCTGCGCATGCCCATCAAGCGCTAGAGGCCTATTTCATGAATAATTCGGCGCACACGCCGCGCAGCCATCGGTTGCCGGCATCGTGGTGGTACCTGGCATGCCAGTACTGCTTGACGGTGAAGCCGGGAATCTCGAACGGGCAGGGCAGCACGCGCAGGCCGGCCGCGTTCGCCAGCGTTTCACCGATGTGGCGGGGCAGGGTGGCGACCAGGTCGCTGGTGGACAAGATGGCGGCGAGGCCCAGAAAACCCGGCAATTCCAGCAGCACGCGCCGCGCAATGCCCTGGCTTTTCAGCGCACCGTCGAGCAACTGGTAGCCCGTGCCCGACACGATGCCGATGTGCGCCTCGGCCGCGTAGTCCTGCAGTGTGAACATTTCCCCGATGCGCGGGTGGCGGGCGTTGCACAGGCAAATCCAGTCCTGGCCGAACAGGGTCTGCTGGTAAAAACCGGCCTCCAGCCCCGGCACCAGGCCCAGCGCCAGATCGCCTTCGCCCGACTGCAGCGCCGGCGCCATGCGCGCGTCGATGGTCGCCGCCTCCAGCCGGACCTGGGGCGCCAGTGCGCGCACATGGGAAAACAGGCGCGGCAGCAGCGTGATGTGGCTGGCGTCGGTCATGAAGATGCGGAACCCGCGCTGCGCCGTGGCCGGGTCAAACCGCGATTCCGATTCGGACAGGCGGCGCAGTCCCTCCAGCACCTCGCGCACCGTGGCGATCAGCGCGTCGGTGCGCGGCGTCGGCAGCATGCCTTCGGGTGTGCGCACGAACAGCGGGTCACCGAGCTGCCTGCGCAGCCGGGCCAGCCAGATGCTGACCGTGGGCTGGCTTTGCCCCAGCTGCTCTGCGGCGCGCGTCACGCTGCGCGTGTTGTAGAGCAAATCCAGCAGCCGCAGCAGCTTGATATCGGCAAGTGCGGTATCGCCTTTGTCGGGTTGGGTCATGACGGTGGATTCCTTCTGGCCATAAAAATTCGCAATGAAGTGTATTGCAGGCACTTTGTTTACAACATGAAGGTGCAAAACTACCATTCGCCCCCAAGGGACGCCTGAGCCGTGTCCTGAACGTGGAGACGGGCTTTGAAAATTTGTGTACTGGGCGCCGGCGCCCTGGGGTGCGCCATCGGCGGCGTGCTGACCGAAGCGGGCAACGAGGTGTGGCTGGTCAACCGGGGCCAGGCGCATGTGGACGCCATGAAGCAGCACGGACTGGTGATGCGCGACCAGGGCGTTGACCGCGTGGTCAAGGTGCGGGCCACCACCGACTGCCGCGAGATCGCCAGCACGGCCGGTCCTGTTGACCTGGTCATCGTGCTGGTCAAGTCCTTTCACACCCGTGCGGCGATTGAACGCGCCTTGCCCATCGTCGGCGAGCACACGGTCGTGATGTCGCTGCAAAACGGACTGGGCCATGAAGACATGCTGGCCGAGGTCGTGGGGCGCGGCAAGGTGCTGGCCGGCAAGACCTACGCGGGCGGCGTGATGCTGGCGCTGGGCCACATCATCGCCGGCACGCAGGGCAAGGAAACGCATATCGGCGAACTGGGTGGCGGCATCACCGAACGCGCAAGCCGCATCGCCGACACCTTCAACCGCGCCGGCTTGATCACCACCGTCAGCCCCAACATCATGGGTACGATGTGGGACAAGCTGCTGGTCAACGTCGCCACCGGCGCGCTGAGCGGCATCACCCGTTTGCCTTACGGCGAGCTGTACCAGGTGCCTGAAGTGGAGGCCTGCGCCATTGCCGCCGTGGCCGAGGCCATGGCCGTGGCGCGCGCCAGCGGCATTCAATTGTCGATCACCGAGCCGCGCCAGCCCTGGGCCGTGGCCGCCGCTGGCTTGCCGCCCGAATTCAAGGCGTCGATGCTGCAAAGCCTGGAAAAAGGCTCGGTCACCGAGATCGACTACATCAACGGCGCCGTCGTGCGCCAGGGCGCCAAAGTCGGCGTACCCACCCCCGTCAATCAGGCCCTGGTGGCCTGCATCAAGGGCGTTGAGCGGGGCCTGCCGCGCTAACACCCAACCATCACGAAAGAGAGACAACATGGCTTACAGCAACAAATCCTATGTCGAGCATGTCGCCGTGCGCGTGAAGGACATTCAGTGGCACATCAACTTCTTCCATGAAGTGCTGGGCATGGACGTGCGCGAGATCGACGGCCCGCTTGACGCGCCCAACCAGTACTGGACGATAGGCGGCATGCAGCTCATGAGCACGCCGGGCTTCGAGGCGCCGCCCAGCAACGACGCGGGCTGGCTCGCGCACCTCGGCATCATGGTGGACGACCTGGAAGGCGCCTTGCAGGCGGCCCAGAGCTGGGGCGTGAAGGCGCTGCCGCAGGGCCGCAACTGGCTGCAGCTGCCCGATGGCCTGGCCATCGAGCTGATCCAGGCCCACGGCAACAGCGTCGCCGAAGCGCTGGCCGTCAAGCCCAGGGCCTGAGCCGGCTCATTGATTCAATTATTTCAGGAGACATTCCCATGCCTAAACCGAATATCCAGTTCACCACGCCCGAAAAATACTGGGACGACGCCCAGGTCGGCGACGAATGCACCAGCCCGACCTATCTGGTGACTGCCGAGCGCATTGACGCCTATGCCGAACTCACCGGCGACTTCACGCCCGTGCATGTGGACGAGGAATACGCCAACGCCTCGCATTTTGGCTGCCGCGTCGCCCATGGCCTGATGGGGCTGTCGGTGGCCGACGGCCTGAAAACCCAGTGCGAATACCGCTTTTTGCCCGGCATGTCGCTGGGCTGGACCTGGGACTTTTTGCTGCCGATCAGGATCAACGACGTGCTGCACATCAAATTTCATGTCGAAAGCATGCGGGCCTCCAAAAGCAAGCCCGGCTGGGGCATTGTGATTTTGCCCGCCGAGCTGATCAACCAGCACGGCCAGGTGGTGCAAAAAGGCGAGCACCGCCTGATGGTGCCGCGCCGCCCGACGGCAGCCACCGCCTGATGGTTGCTATTAAATATATAGCTATTAACGCACTACCCATATGCGTAAAGGACACTTTTAATGCTTGATTCATCCCAAAACAAGTCCGCCCAGGCGCTGCCGCTGGCCGGCATCCGCGTGATCGACTACAGCCACTTCCTGGCCGGCCCGCACATGTCGCGCTGCCTCTCGGCCATGGGCGCCGAGGTCATCAAGGTCGAGCGGCCGGTGGCCGGCGATGCCGGCCGCGCCAGCCCGACGATGGTGAAAGGCCAAAGTGGCTACTTCATGCAGCAGAACATGGGCAAGCAGGGCCTGTGCATCAACCTGCGCGACCCGCGCGGTCTGGAGATGATGCACAAGCTCACCGACAGCGCCGACGTGTTCGTCGAAAACTACCGCCCCGGCGCGCTGAACAAGCTGGGCCTGGGGTATGAAGAGTTGTCCACGCGCAACCCCAAGCTCGTCTATTGCTCGGTGTCGGCCTACGGGCACACCGGCCCCGACTCGCATCGGCCGGGGTTCGGGCTGATTGCCGAGGCCAAGAGCGGCGCGATGTCCTTGATTGGCGTGCCGGGCGAGCCGCCGCCGCTGTTTCGCATGCCGATTGCCGACATGTACGCCGGCATGCACGGCGTGTCGGCGATTTGCGCCGCGCTGTTCGGGCGCGTGACGAGCGGCCTGGGCCAGCACATCGACATTGCGCTGTACGACTGCATGATCTCCATGCACGACTTCGCCGCCCAGAGCTACCTGATGAGCGGCGGCACCGAGTTGCCGGTGCAGACCGGCCACGATTTGCCGCAAAGCACGGTGTACGGGGTTTTTAGCGCGAAAGACGGCTACCTGGTGATTGCCGCGCAGATGACGGACACCTGGAAAAGCCTGGCGAGACTGATTGGCGGCGAGGCCTATGCGCTTGACACGAATCTGCACAGCCAGGCTGGCCGCAACGCCAACCGCGAGTCGATTCTGGCCAAGGTGCGCGAATGGACGCTGGCGCAGGCCTCTAGCGAGGCGTGCTGCGCGGCGCTGGACGCCGCCGGCGTTCCGGCCGCGCCGGTGCAGACCATCGACAAGGTGCTCAGCGACCCGCAGACGCTGGCGCGCGACATGGTGGTCGAGCAGGACCACCCGCTGCTTGGCAAGATCAAGCTGCCCAACCTGCCGTTTCGCTTCTCCGGCTGCGACACCTCGCCCAGCGGCCCCGCGCCCATGCTGGGCCAGCACAACCGCGAGATTGCCGCGAGCGTGGGTTATTCGGCGCAGGACATCGACGCCATGGAGCAGGACGGCGTTCTTTATTCGGAGGCACAGGCATGACTGATCGCTATGCCGTCATCGGCAACCCCATTCATCAGAGCAAATCGCCCCTGATCCACGGCATGTATGCGCAAGCCACCGGCCAGGACATCGACTACACCACCATCGAAGGCCCGCCGGGCGGATTCGCCGGCGCGGTCGATGCCTTCCGCGCCGCCGGCGGCCGGGGCCTGAACATCACCGCGCCGTTCAAGCTCGACGCCTTTGCCTACGCCACCGAGCGCTCGGAACGCGCCCAGCTCGCGGGCGCGGCCAATGCCATGAAGTTCGACGGCGAGCGCGTGCTGGCCGAGAACTTCGACGGCGTCGGCCTGGTGCGCGACGTGGTGCATAACCTGAACACGCCGCTCAAGGGAAAACGCGTGCTGCTGCTGGGCGCGGGCGGTGCCGCCCGGGGCGCGTTGCTGCCCTTCCTGGAGCAGCAGCCCGCCGAACTGGTGATTGCCAATCGCAGCCTGGACAAGGCGCTTGAACTTGCCCGCATCGGCGCTGCTTCGGGCGCCGGTGTCGTGCGCGGCTGCGCTTACCAGGATCTGGCGGGGCAGACCTTCGACGTGGTGTTCAACGCCACCTCGGCCAGTTTGCGCGCCGAACTGCCGCCGGTGCCGGCCAGCGTGTTCGCGCCCGGCTGCCTGGCCTATGAACTGGCTTACGGCAAGGGCCTGACGCCTTTCCTGCGCCTGGCGCAAAACGCCGGCGTCCGGCAACTGGCCGACGGTGTGGGCATGCTGGCCGAACAGGCTGCTGAAGCCTTTGAATGGTGGCGCGGCGTGCGGCCCGACACCCGCGCGGTGATTGAAAAACTGACCATTCCGCTGGTTTAAAACGCAGTGGGGTGAGCCGGAGCCTTATCAGCGCAAGGTTCCGGGGTCGGTGTGCATCCAGCCATTTTTGCTATATCAGCTATGGCAAAAAGCATTCTGGAGTACAGGGTAAGCCCTGATTTGTGAAAACTAACTAGTTTGTACATTATGGGCTGAGCTTTTTTAAAGGAGACAAATTCATGATTAAAAAGTTGATCGATGGTTATTGCCAGCTCATCAGCTACCTGATTGCCGCAGCCCTGGCGGTGATGGTCGTGCTGGTGTTCGGCAACGTGTTCATGCGCTATGCCTTCGACTCGGGCTTCATCCTGTCCGAAGAGTTGTCCCGCTGGCTGTTTGTCTGGCTGACCTTCCTGGGCGCGATCGTGGCGGTGCGCGACAACGGCCACCTGGGCACCGACATGCTGGTGGGACGCCTGGGGCCATTGGGCAAGAAAGTCTGCATGGGCCTGTCGCTGGTGCTGATGCTGTTTTGCCTGTGGCTGCTGTTCAAGGGCTCCTACGACCAGACGGTCATCAACTGGGAAACGACCAGCGCGGTGATGGAAGTCTCGATGAGCTGGTTCTATGCCTCGGGCATGGTGTTTTCCGTGCTGAGCGCGCCGATTTTGCTGGGCAACCTGTGGCGCCTGCTGAGCGGCCAGATCGACGACGAGCACCTGCTCTTGATGCAGGAATCCGAAGACGCTCCCCACGGCGATGCCGGCAAATCCCACTAACGCGCAAGGCTTGACATGACCATCATCATTTTCCTGGGTTCCATGCTGGGCGCCATGGCGCTGGGCATTCCGATTGCTTTTTCCCTGCTGCTGTGCGGCGCCGCGCTGATGTGGCACCTGAACATGTTCGACGCGCAGATCCTGGCGCAAAACGTGATCAACGGCGCCGACAGCTTTCCGCTGCTGGCCGTGCCTTTCTTCATGCTGGCCGGCGAGATCATGAACGCCGGCGGCCTGTCGCGGCGCATCGTGAACTTTGCGATGGCGCTGGTCGGTCACGTCAAGGGCGGGCTGGGCTATGTGACCATCGTCGCCGCCGTCATCCTGGCCTCGCTGTCGGGTTCGGCCGTGGCCGATGCCGCCGCGCTGACCGCCTTGCTGCTGCCGATGATGGTCGCGGCCGGGCATGACAAGGCGCGCTCGGCCGGATTGATTGCCTCGGCCGGCATCATTGCGCCCATCATTCCGCCCAGCATTGCCTTCGTCATCTTCGGCGTCGCGGCCAACGTGTCGATTTCCAAGCTGTTCATGGCCGGCATCTTTCCGGGCATCTGGCTGGCCGTGTCGCTGGTGTTTACCTGGTGGTATCTGGTGCGCAAGGAAGTGGTGGTGCCGCCTCCGCGCAAGACGGCCGCCGAAGTGGTCGAGGCGCTACGCCTGGCGACCTGGGCTTTGGTGCTGCCTTTCATCATCGTGTTCGGCCTGAAGTTCGGCGTGTTCACGCCGACCGAGGCGGCGGTGGTGGCTGCGGTGTACTCGCTGTTTGTCTCGACCGTCATTTACCGCGAACTCACTATCAAGCAGCTGGTGCCGCTGTTTGTCTCGGCCGCCAAGACCTGCTCCGTGGTGATGTTCCTGGTCGCCGCCGCCATGGTCTCGGCCTGGCTGATCACGGTGGCCAACTTGCCGGCGCAAGTGGTTGCCTTGCTGCAGCCCTTGCTCGACAGCCCCCGCTTGCTGATGGTGGCGATCATGGTGCTGACCATGCTGGTGGGAACGGCGCTGGACATGACACCCACCATCTTGCTGCTGACTCCTGTGCTCATGCCGGTGATCAAGGCCGCAGGCATCGATCCGGTGTATTTCGGCGTGCTGTTCGTCATCAACAACGCCATCGGCCTGATCACCCCGCCCGTGGGCACGGTGCTCAATGCGGTGGCCGGCGTGGGCAAGATCAGCATGGACGAGGTGACCCGGGGCGTGTGGCCTTTCATGATCGCGCAGTTCACCATCATGTTTTTGATGATCGCTTTCCCGCAGCTCGTCATGGTGCCGGCCCGCTGGTTCTATTGATTCACTGAAGACCGGCCACCGGTCGTGTGTGGGTACGCCACGCCGGATCGCCATTCCTCAATCAGCGTACAGCCGCCGTTGTTTTTTTAATTTCAGGAGACAAGTCATGAAACGTTTAGTCCTCAAAACCATCGTCGCCGCAGTTGCCGTAGCGGCCTTTGGCATCGCTTGCGCCCAGGAACGCACCATCAAGTTCACCACGCAGAACCCTGAAGGCCACCCGCTGGTGATGGGCATGCACAAGTTTGCCGATATCGTCGCAGCCAAGTCCGGCGGCAAGATCAAGGTCAACCTGTTCCCCGGCGGCGCACTCGGCGGCGACGGTCCGGTGATTTCAGCCATGCAGGGCGGAACCATCGAAATGGCTTCGATGAACACCAGTTACCTGGCCGGCCAGGTCAAGGAATTCGCGGTGTTTGACTTTCCGTTCATGTTCACGAACAGCAAGGAAGCCGACGCCGTGGTCGATGGTCCGTTCGGCAAGCAGATGCATGCCAAGCTCGATGCCAAGGGCTTGATCGGCCTGACCTACTGGGAACTCGGTTTTCGCAACATCACCAACAACAAGCGCGCCATCGCCAAGGTCGAAGACATTGCCGGCCTGAAGCTGCGCGTGATTCCCACGCCCATCAACGTGGACTGGGTCAAGACGCTGGGCGCCAACCCGACGCCCATGACCTTTGGCGAGGTCTATGCGGCCCTGGAGCAGGGCGCCATCGACGGCCAGGAAAACCCGCTGACCGTGATTGCCGCCAACAAGCTGTTTGAAGTGCAAAAGTACGTCACTTTGACCAACCACCAGTACAACCCGCAGTCGGTGCTGATCAGCAAGAAGTTCTGGGACACCTTGTCGCCCGCCGAGAAAAAGATCATCTCCGATGCCGCGGTCGAATCCACCGTCTATCAGCGCCAGCAGGCCCGCTTGCAAGCCACGACGGCGCTGGAAACGGTGAAAAAGGGCGGCATGCAGGTGACTGAACTGTCCCCTGCTGAAGTCGAAAAACTGCGCGAGAAGATGCGCCCCGTGATTGCCAAGTTCGCTGTTTCAGTGGGCCAGGACACGGTCAAGGGCCTGCAGGATGCGCTGGCCCAGGCACGCGCTAGCAAATAAGCAAGTCTGCAGTTCAGCGCTTGCGGGCTGTCCGCGCGCGTTGCCAGGGGCGGCCTTGAGGAGCGGGTCGCCCTGCGCACGCCAGACCGGGCCGCCTTCTCTTAATGACCTGTATTTAAAGGATTCCCATGAAAATTCTCATGCTGCACGGCATCAACCACAACATGTTCGGCAAGCGCGATCCCAGGCAGTACGGCACCATCACGCTGGACGAAATCAATGCCAGCCTGGCCGCTTTGGGCAAGGAACTGGGAACGGACGTGGAATGCTTCCAGACCAACAGCGAAGGCGAGATGTGCGAGCGCATCCACCAGGGCTACACCGACGGCGTGGACGCGGTGCTGATCAATGCCGGCGCCTGGACGCACTACAGCTACGGCATCCGCGACGCGCTGGCGATTTTGACCTGCCCGATTGTCGAGTTGCACATGTCCAACATCCATGCGCGCGAGGCCTTCCGCCATGTCTCGGTGTTCGGCGAAATCGTCCGGGGCCAGATTTGCGGTTTCGGCGTGGACAGCTATTTGCTCGGGCTGCGCGCTGGCCATTCGGCAGCGCTGGCCGCCAAGGCCTGATCTTTCCCAATCATTGACCGAGTCGAGTTGACCATGCGCCATTCAATCGCCACTGTCTCGCTGTCTGGAATGCTGCGCGAGAAGCTGCAGGCAGCAGCCGCTGCGCACTTCGATGGCGTGGAAATCTTTGAAAACGACCTGCTGCAGTTCCCGGGAACGCCGGCCGAGGTGCGCCGCATTTGCGAGGATCTGGGCTTGCGCATCGACATGTTCCAGCCGTTTCGTGACTTCGACGGCACCACGCCCGCGCAGGTCGCTCGCAGTCTGGAACGCGCCGAACGCAAGTTCGACGTGATGCAGGAGCTGGGCACTGAATTGATTCTGGTGTGCTCCAACGTGCAGCCCGACGCGCTCGGCGATGTCGATCAACTCGCCGGGCAATTCCACCAGCTCGCCGAACGCGCCGGCAGGCGCGGCATGCGCATTGCCTACGAGGCGCTGGCCTGGGGCAGCCAGGTCAAGCTCTGGTCCCAGGCCTGGAGCGTGGTCGAGCGCGTCAACCACCCGCACATGGGGCTGGCGCTGGACAGCTTTCACACGCTGTCGCTGCGCGACGACCCGGGCGGCATCGCCCGGCTGCCGGGCGAGAAGATTTTCTTTGTCCAGCTGGCCGATGCCCCGTGGGTGAACACCGACGTGTTGACGCACAGCCGCCATTACCGCTGCTTTCCGGGCCAGGGCGAGATGGAGGTGACCAGGTTCACTGCGGCCGTCATCGAGTCGGGCTACAGCGGGCCGCTTTCGCTGGAAATCTTCAACGATGAATTCCGCTCCGCGCCGGCGCGGGCCAATGCGGTCGATGCCAGGCGCTCGCTGCTGTGGCTCGAAGACCAGGTGTGCCAGAGTCGGGCGAAGGATGCACCGCCTTGCAAGGCGCCGCTGTTCGCGCCGCCGCCAGCGCCCGTGCTGACTGGATGGGCGTTCGTCGAGTTCGCCGTGGACCCGGCCGCAGGCGGCCGGCTGGCCGCGTGGCTTCAGGCCACTGGTTTTCACCGCATCGGCCATCACCGCTCGAAGAAGGTTGATCTTTATGGCCAGGGCGAGGTGCGCATCATCGTCAATCTGGAAGAGGATTCGCTGGCCCGCAGCCATTTTGAACAGCACGGCACCTCGGCCTGCGCCGTGGCGCTGGCCACGCCGGATGTCGCCGGGGCGCTGGCGCGCGCCGAAGCCTTGCTGTGCCCGCGTGTGAACGGGCGTGTGGGTCAGAACGAGCTGACCATTCCCTCCGTGCGCGCACCCGACGGCAGCCTGCTCTATTTTTGCGAAGCGCCGCAAGGTGGCCGCTACGCCTTTGAAGCCGACTTTGTGATGGACGAATCCGCCCTGCACGGCGGTGCACTGGGTGACAGGGCACGTTTCGACCACCTGGTGCAGGCTGTGCCGGCCGGGCAGGTCGAGCCGTGGGTGCTGTTCCATCGTGCGGTGCTGGGCCTGGCGCCCGAGCGCAACGTCGTGATGCATGACCCCTACGGCGTGATCAGGAGCCGCGAGATTGAATCGACCGACCGTGAAGTGCGCGTGTCCATCACTGTTTCCGAACGCGACAACACCTCGGTGTCCCGTGCCGTGTCGAGCTTTCGTGGCGCTGGCGTTCAGCAAATTGCCATCGCAGTGACCGACCTGGTGGCAACGGCACGCGCACTCAAGGCATCGGGCGCGCCGCTGCTGCCCGTGCCGGCCAACTACTACGACGACCTGCTCGCCAGGTACGACATCGACGCCGGCTTGCTGGCGGCCATGCGCGAACTGGGCATCCTGTACGACCGCGAAGCGGACGGTGGCGAGTTCCTGCATTTGTACCTCACGCCGTTCGACGACCGTTTCCATTTTGAACTGGTCGAGCGACGCGCAGGCTACGCCGGCTATGGCGCGCCGAACGCCCCGTCGCGACTGGCGGCCATGGCGCAGTGGCGCCAGGCGCAGCAGTGACGCAACACTGGCAGCACTGATTACTTCTAGGAAAAAACATGATCAACGGAAACACTGAAATCATTGCCCACATCGGCTTCCCCACCCACGCCTTCAAGGCGCCGATGATTTACAACCCCTGGTTTGAAAAAGCCGGGGTCAATGCCATCGTCGTTCCCATGGGCTGCCAGGCGCAGGACTACCCGGATTTTTTGCGCGCCGTGTTCAAGCTCGCCAACATCCGGGGCGCGCTCATCACCATGCCGCACAAGGTCACCACCGTCGGCTTGCTGGACGAGGTGTTTCCCACGGCTGCGATTGCCGGTTCGTGCAATGCCGTGCGCCGCACCGCCGACGGCCGACTGCAGGGCGACATGTTCGACGGCGAAGGCTTTGTGCGCGGCGTGCTGCGCAAGGGCCTGACGCTCAAGGGCGCCCGGGCGCTGGTGGTGGGCAGCGGCGGCGTGGGCTCGGCCATTGCGGCGTCGCTGGCTGCGGCCGGCGTGGCGGCACTGAGCCTGTTTGATGTTCACGGGCCTTCCGCGCAGGGCTTGGGCGAGCGTCTGCGCCAGCACTATCCGGCGCTTGACGTCGTCACCGGCTCCAACGACCCCGCAGGCTTTGACCTGGTGGTCAATGCCACGCCCATGGGGATGAACGAAGGCGACGCGATGCCGATGGACGTGTCGCGCATCGACTCCGCTACCTTTGTGGGCGAAGTGGTGATGAAAACCGAGATGACTGCTTTTCTGGGGGCTGCGCAGGCGCGCGGCTGCCAGGTGCAGGTGGGCTCGGACATGCTGTTTGAGCAAATCCCCGCGTATCTGGAGTTTTTTGGATTCCCCAGCACCACACCCAACGTGCTGCGCTCCATTGCCCGGCTGAGCTATTAAAGCTTGCGCCTGTTTCTGATCTTCGAAATCAGAAGTCGCGTCAAGCGTCCTTGCAGACGCTTGACTGTGCTTTAGATCACCTTGGCAATCGAGGCGCAAACATAGTCGATGTTCTTGCTGTTCAGCGCCGCCACGCACATGCGGCCGGTGTCGGTGCCATAGACGCCAAATTCATTGCGCAGACGAACCATCTGGTCCTTGCTCAGGCCCGAATAGCTGAACATGCCGATCTGCTTCGTGATGAAGCTCATGTCTTCCTTCACGCCGGCGGCCTTCAGGCCATCGACCAGCTTTTGGCGCATGGCCTTGATGCGCACCCGCATCTCGCCCAGTTCCTTTTCCCACAGGGCACGCAGCTCGGGCGTGTCCAGCACCATGGCCACCACCATGCCGCCATGAATCGGCGGGTTGCTGTAGTTGGTGCGGATGACGATCTTGAGCTGGCTCAGCACGCGGCCGGCTTCTTCCTTGCTCTCGCACAGCACGCTCAGACCGCCGACGCGCTCGCCGTACAGGCTGAAGCTCTTGGAAAACGAGGTGGACACGAAAAAGTTCAGGCCGGCGGCGACAAACTTGCCAATCACCGCGCCGTCTTCGGCCAGGCCGTAGCCAAAGCCCTGGTAGGCCATGTCCAGGAAAGCCACCAGGTTGTTGGCCTTGACGGCGGCAACCACTTCGTCCCACTGGGCGGCGGTGATGTCGTAGCCGGTCGGGTTGTGGCAGCAGGCATGCAGCACGACGATGGTGCCAGCGGGCGCGGCATTGAGGGCCGCCAGCATCCCGGCGAAGTTGATGCCGCGCGTGGCCGCGTCGTAATACGGATAGCTTTCGACCGTGAAACCGGCGTTGGTGAACAGCGCGCGGTGGTTTTCCCAGCTCGGGTCGCTGATCAGCACCTTGGCATTGGGGTTGAGGTGTTTAAGGAAGTCGGCGCCGACCTTCAGGCCGCCGGTGCCGCCGATGCATTGCACGGTCGCGACCCGGCCCGAGGTGACAGGCTCGCTGTCGGCGCCAAACACCAGGCCCTTGACCGCGGCGTCGTAAGCGGCAATGCCGTCAATCGGCAGGTAGCCGCGCGCCTTGGGCGCTTCCATCATCTGTTTTTCAGCGGCCTGAACGCATTCGAGCAGCGGGAGTTTGCCGTTGTCGTCGTAATACACGCCCACGCCCAGGTTGACCTTGGCAGGGTTGGTGTCGGCGGCAAATTGCTCGTTCAGGCCCAGAATCGGGTCGCGCGGTGCCATTTCGACGGCGGTAAACAAAGACATGAAAGTATCCTCAGAGGGTGAAAATTCGCCTGAAGCCAGGCGGGGTTGACCGGTTTTCATGCCGGCAGTGATGTGTTCGTCGGCCAGTCAGGGGGTTGTAATTCCCATTTTTGCCCGAATGTCGTAATGTGTTTAATTGCCCCGAATTTTAACGGGGCTTGAATTGAGGTTTTATGCCAGAAACAATGGAAGTCATTCCTGAAGCAGCGGATTTAGCCGGCGTGGGCCAGTTCATCCGTTTTCCTGATTCGCCGTTTGAGTTGTTTCAGCCCTACCTGCCGGCAGGCGACCAGCCGCAGGCCATCGCCAAGCTGGTCGAGGGCGTGCGCGACGGCGAGGCCTTTCAAACCCTGCTGGGCGTGACCGGCTCCGGCAAGACCTTCACCATGGCCAATGTGATTGCGCGGCTGGGCCGGCCGGCGATTGTGTTTGCGCCGAACAAGACGCTGGCTGCCCAGCTGTACAGCGAATTCCGCGAGTTTTTCCCGAGAAACGCGGTCGAGTATTTCGTCAGCTACTACGACTACTACCAGCCCGAGGCCTATGTGCCGCAGCGCGATCTGTTCATCGAAAAAGACTCGGCCATCAACGAGCATATCGAGCAGATGCGGCTGTCGGCGACCAAAAGCGTGCTGGAGCGCCGCGACACCATCATCGTGGCCACCGTCAGCGCGATTTACGGCATTGGCGCGCCCGAGGATTACACCCAGATGCGTTTCATTGCCCGCACTGGCGACAAGATGGGCCAGCGCGACGTGATTGCACGGCTGATCCGCATGCAGTACAGCCGCAATGAGCAGGATTTTTCTCGCGGCACCTTCCGCGTGCGCGGCGATGTGATCGACATTTTTCCGGCCGAGCATTCCGAACTGGCGATTCGCATCGAGCTGTTTGACGACGAGATTGAATCGCTGCAGCTGTTTGACCCGCTGACCGGGCGCATCCGCCAGAAAATCCCGCGTTTCGTGGTCTATCCGAAAAGCCATTACGTCACGCCGCGCGACAAGGTGCTGGCGGCGGTTGAAACCATCAAGCTCGAATTGTCCGAGCGGGTAGGGCAGTTCATCGCCGAAGGCAAGCTGGTCGAAGCCCAGCGCATCGAGCAGCGCACCCGGTTCGACCTGGAAATGCTGGGTGAAATCGGCCACTGCAAGGGCATCGAGAATTACACCCGCCACCTGAGCGCTTCGGCGCCGGGCTCGGCGCCCTCGACGCTGTGCGACTATTTGCCGAAGGACTCGGTGATGTTCCTCGACGAGAGCCACGTCATGATCGGCCAGCTCAACGCCATGTACAACGGCGACCGGGCGCGCAAGACCACGCTGGTCGAATACGGCTTTCGCCTGCCCAGCGCGCTGGACAACCGGCCGCTCAAGTTCGAGGAGTTCGAGTCCAAGGTTCGCCAGGCGATTTTTGTTTCCGCCACGCCGGCCGCTTACGAAAATGAGCATGCCGGGCAGGTGGTCGAGCAGCTTGTCCGGCCGACAGGGCTGGTGGACCCGCAGGTTGAAGTGCGCCCCGCGACGCATCAGGTTGACGATGTACTGCAGGAAATCCGGATTCGCGTGGAAATCAATGAACGCGTGCTGATCACCACGCTGACCAAGCGCATGGCCGAGCAGCTGACCGATTACCTGACCGAGAACGGCGTGAAGGTGCGCTACCTGCACAGCGACGTGGAAACGGTCGAGCGGGTTGAAATTCTGCGTGACCTGCGCCTGGGCACTTTTGATGTGCTGGTCGGCATCAACCTGCTGCGCGAAGGGCTGGATATTCCGGAAGTTTCGCTGGTGGCGATTCTGGATGCCGACAAGGAAGGTTTTTTGCGCTCGGAACGAAGCCTGATCCAGACGATTGGCCGTGCCGCCCGAAACCTCAATGGCCGCGCGATTTTGTATGCCGACCGCGTCACCGACTCGATGAAAATGGCGATGGGCGAAACCGAGCGCAGGCGCAACAAGCAGCTGGCCTTCAACACCCTGCACGGCATCACGCCGCGCAGCATCGTCAAGCGCATCAAGGATTTGATCGACGGCGTGTATTCCGAGAAATCCGGCAAGGAAGCCGAAAAGCTTGAAATGCAAAAGGCGCTGGTCGAGGACATGAGCGAGAAAGACATCGCACGCGAAATCAAGCGTCTTGAAAAGCAGATGGTTGAACACGCGAAAAACCTGGAGTTTGAAAAAGCCGCCCGGGTTCGCGACCAGCTGCACGTCCTGAAACAGCAGGCTTTCGGCGCGCCCGGCAGCGACAATGTGGTGCCGATTTCATCCGTTGGCTGATGCCGCGCGATGGACCCAGGCCTGCGTAGGGCTGCTTGAAGCCCTCGAAGCAACTCATGTCTAGCGCCGTAGGAATCCCCCCCGCCTTCAGGCGGGGGGAGGATGTCAAAGAGAACAGAAACTCCCAAAAACCCCTTAATGCTCGCGCGCATGGTTGCGCGTGTGGCGCGGAAACTCGATGGTCAGGTTGGTGTCCTTGACCTTGATGCAGCAGGCCAGGCGCGACTGGGCATCCAGGCCCCAGGCGTTGTCGAGCTGGTCGTTTTCCTCATCATCGGGCTCTTTCAGCGACGCGCCGCCTTCGCGCACGTACACATGGCAGGTGGCGCAGGCGGCCACCATCTCGCAGGCATGCTCGATGGCCACGCCGGCAGTCAGCAAACTTTCGCAGAGCGAGGCGCCGCGCCTGACTTCCAGGTCGCGGCCCTCGGGGCACAGGTCGGGGTGGGGCAGCAGGTGGACGAGGGGCATGGTGGGGGCTTTCTGGTAAGGGAGCAGTCGCGGCCTTGACGCTTTAAGCCAGGCTGTCCATGGCGCGTCCGGCCAGCGCCTTACGGATCGAAGCGTTCATGCGCCGGGCGGCGAATTCGTCGGTGACGGCGCCGAGCTGGGTGGTCCTGACGCGCAATTCTTCAACCGGCGCCTGGGTTTCCAGCATGTCCGCGACCATGAACATGGCCTGGCGGATGGCAACCAGCTCCGACGCCGACAGCAGCGCTGCATCTTCCTTCAGCGCTGCTTCGGTGGCATCCAGCATGCGGCGCGCATCGACCTGGGCCTCGCGCAGTGAGCGCAGCAGCATGTCTTCCTGCGACGAGCCGATGGCATCCTGCAGCATGGCCGTGATCTGGTTGTCGGCCAGGCCATAGGAGGGCTTGACCTCGATATGCGCCTCGACGCCCGAGGCGGGGTCGCGCGCTGTGACCGACAGCAGCCCGTCGGCATCAATCTGGAAACTCACGCGAATATGCACCGCGCCGGCCATGGCGGGCGGAATGCCGCGCAGCTCAAAGCGTGCCAGCGACCGGCAATGGGCCACGGTTTCGCGCTCTCCCTGCAGCACATGCAGCGACATGGCGGTCTGGCCATCCTTGAAGGTGGTGAATTCCTGGGCTCTGGCAATTGGCAGGGTGGAGTTGCGCGGAATGATTTTCTCGACCAGCCCGCCCATGGTTTCGATGCCCAGCGACAGCGGGCACACGTCCAGCAGCAGCCATTCGTCGCCGCCGGGGCTGTTGCCGGCCAGCACATTGGCCTGCAGGGCCGCGCCGATGGCGACCACCTGGTCGGGGTCGATATCGACCAGCGGCTCGCGGCCAAAGAATTCATGCACCGCGTCGCGGGCAATCGGCATGCGGGTCGATCCGCCGACCAGCACCACGCCGGTGATGTCGGCAATGCCCAGCTTGGCGTCGCGCAACGCCCGTTTCGTGGCGGCCATGGTGCGGGCGACCAGCGGGGCGCCGAGTTCGGCGAACTGGGCGCGGGAAAGAACGCCCAGGAGTGCGTCGCCTTCGGTGTGGTTCAGTGACAGTTCAGCCGTTTCGGCATCGGAAAGCGTTTCCTTGGCTTTGCGGCTGGCTGCCAGCAGGCTGCGCTGCTGGCCGGGCGCCAGTGCGGCCAGGCCGGCAATGCCGTGCTGCGCGCAGAACCAGCCGGCAATGGCATGGTCGAAGTCGTCTCCGCCCAGCGCGGAGTCGCCGCCGGTGGCCAGCACCTCGAACACGCCCTTGGTCAGGCTGAGGATGGAAATATCGAAGGTGCCGCCGCCCAGGTCGTAAATGGCAAAAGTGCCTTCGGCGGCCTTGTCCAGCCCGTAGGCAATGGCGGCGGCGGTGGGTTCGTTGAGCAGGCGCAGCACCGTGAGGCCGGCCAGCCGGGCCGCATCCTTGGTGGCCTGGCGCTGCGCATCGTCAAAGTAGGCGGGCACGGTGATCACGACGCCGGCCAGCGGGCCGCCCAGCGTGGCTTCGGCGCGCTCGCGCAGGGCGGTCAGAATTTCAGCCGACACCTGCACCGGCGAGCGTTCGCCCGCGATGGTCGAGATGCCCAGCATGCCGGCGCCGTCGGTAAAGCGGTAGGGCAGATTCGCCGCCTCTTTCAGGTCCGACAGGCTGCGGCCCATGAAACGCTTGACCGAGGCAATGGTGTTTTCCGGGTCATCGGCCTGGCTGTCTTGCGCCTCATGGCCCAGCTCAATGCCGCCGCCGGCCAGGTAGCGAACGACGGAGGGCAACAGCAAGGCGCCGTTCTCGTCGGGCAGGGCACGTGCCACGGCACTTTGCACGGTAGCGATCAGCGAGTTGGTGGTACCCAGGTCGATACCGGCGGCCAGACGGTGCTGGTGCGGTGCGGCGCTCTGGCCGGGCTCGGCGATTTGCATCAGTGCCATGTTGTGGACCCTTAAACGGCGAAGCTCTCGCCGCAGCCGCAATTGGCCTTGGCGTTCGGGTTGTTGAACTTGAAGCCTTCGTTCAGGCCTTCGCGCACGAAGTCGAGTTCGGTGCCGTCCAGCATGGCCAGGCTGCGCGAGTCGATGATGATCTTGGTGCCGTGGGTTTCAAAGGCCTGGTCGTCGGCGGTCATCGCATCGACGAATTCGAGCGCGTAGGCAAAGCCCGAGCAGCCGCTGGTCTTGACGGCCAGGCGCAGGCCGATGCCGCTGCCGCGCTTGGCCAGGGATTTTTCGACGTGGCGCGCCGCCGCGGGCGTCAGGGAAATACTCATGACCTGGCCTCTTAAACGGAAAAGGAACTGCCGCAGCCGCAGGTGGACTGGGCGTTGGGGTTGTGAATCACGAAGCGCGAGCCTTCCAGGCCGTCTTCAAAATCGACGCGCGCGCCCAGCACGTACTGCAGGCTCATGGCATCGACCACCAGCGCCACGCCTTCGGTGACGATCAGCGTGTCGTCCTCGGCGGTCTGGTCGTCGAAGGCAAAGCCATAGGAAAACCCCGAGCAGCCGCCGCCGGTGACGTACAGGCGAAGCTTGAGGTTGGGGTTGCCTTCCTCCACGATCAGTTCGGACACCTTGGCGGCGGCCGAAGTCGTGAATTCCAACTGGCCGGGCATGACGCCGGGCAGGCTGGGGCTGGCAATGTTCAGAGCTGCTTCCATTTTGGATTCCTTTGTGGGCGGTGCCGTGGGCGGAGGATGGGGGTTAGAGAGTTAGAGAGTGGGGGCGGGCGTGCTGGAGGCGCAGACGGGCTGCTCGGTCAGGATCGTGGCGGCGCCGGAGCCGGCCGGGTGGCGCGCGCGGAAGTCGGCCACTGCGGCCTTGATGGCGTCTTCGGCCAGGATGGAGCAGTGGATCTTGACCGGCGGCAGGGCCAGCTCTTCGGCGATGTCGGAATTCTTGATGGCCAGGGCTTCGTCCAGCGTGCGGCCGCGCACCCATTCCGTCACCAGCGAACTCGACGCGATGGCCGAGCCGCAGCCGTAGGTCTTGAACTTGGCGTCCTCGATCACGCCCTCGGCGTTGACGCGTATCTGCAGCCGCATCACATCGCCGCAGGCGGGCGCGCCGACCATGCCGGTGCCAACGCTGTCGTCGCCGGCCTCGAAGGCGCCGACGTTGCGCGGGTTTTCGTAGTGGTCAACGACCTTATCGCTGTATGCCATAAAAATTCTCCGTAAGAAGTGGGGATGAACAGTGGGGATGGACGGGCGGGTTTGAATCCGGACTCAGTGTTCGGACCACTGGATGGTGCTGAGATCGATGCCGGCCTGCACCATGTCCCAGAGCGGGCTCATGGCGCGCAGCTTGGTCACGACCTGGGTGACCTGTTCAATCGTGAAATCAATGTCTTCCACCGTGGTGAAGCGGCCAATCGAAAAGCGCACCGAGCTGTGGGCCAGCTCGTCGCTGCGGCCCATGGCGCGCAGCACATAGCTGGGCTCCAGGCTGGCCGAGGTGCAGGCCGAGCCCGATGACACGGCCACGCCCTTGATGCCCATCAGCAGCGACTCGCCCTCGACATAGTTGAAGCTGGCGTTCAGGTACTGCACGGCGCGGTGGTCGGCATCGCCGTTGAGGACGACGGCGTCCATCTTCAGGAAGCCGGCCCAGAGCCGCTCGCGCAGCATGGCAATGCGGGCGTTGTCGGCGGCCATGCATTCGCGCGCCAGCCAGAAGGCTTCGCCCATGCCGACGATCTGGTGCGTGGGCAGCGTGCCCGAGCGCATGCCGCGCTCGTGGCCGCCGCCGTGCATCTGGGCGTCGATGCGGATGCGGGGCTTGCGCCGCACGTACAAAGCGCCAACGCCCTTGGGGCCGTAGATCTTGTGCGCCGACAGCGACATCAAATCAATCGGCAACTGCTCCAGGTCAATCACCACCTTGCCGGCGGCCTGCGCGGCATCGACATGCAGAATCACGCCCTTGGCGCGGCAAATCGCGCCGATGGCGGCGATGTCCTGAATCACGCCGGTTTCGTTGTTGACGAACATCACCGAGGCCAGCACGGTGTCGGGACGCAGCGCGGCTTCAAAGACCGCCAGGTCCAGCAGTCCGCTGGCCAGCACCGGCAGCACGGTGACTTCGTAGCCTTCGCGCTCCAGTTCGCGCATGCTGTCCAGGACCGCCTTGTGCTCGGTCGCCAGCGTGACCAGGTGCTTGCCCTTGGCCTTGTAGAAATGGGCCGCGCCCTTGATGGCCAGGTTGTTCGATTCGGTGGCGCCCGAGGTCCAGACGATTTCGCGCGGGTCGGCGTTGATCAGCGCGCAGACCTGTTCGCGGGCCAGTTCCACGGCTTCGTCGGCCGCCCAGCCGTAGGCATGGGAGCGGCTGGCCGGGTTGCCGTAAAGCTCCGTCAGGTAGGGCATCATTTTGCTGGCGACGCGGCGGTCCACCGGGGTGGTGGCCGCATAGTCAAGGTACACGGGCTGGGGCGCCCGGTGGGTGGCTTTGTCGCGACTGAGGTTCGTCATGGCAGGCTCCTGGAATGAGAGGTGAGACATCCCTGTACCGCAATTTCGGTGCCATGCGTTTTGTCGCTTGAAACGCTGACTTTGGCCTGTTGATTGTTGTTTTTGTATGCCATCGGCGCTCAAGGGCGCCGCCCGCTTGTCTTGTTTGTCGGAAACAGGCATGTGGCGTGGATTTCACAATCCCTCATCATGTTTGGCGTATTTGGTACGTTTCTTGCGTGAGTTATTCTTGAGACTGTTGCATCGTCACCGAGTCCCGTTGCTGGTGCATATCAGGGTCCGGGCGCCAGGCGGTTCGATGCGGCAGGCCCTATGTTGCACAAAACCGGGACTCAACATGGTGAATACACAAATGACTGAAGCTCGGCGCGAGCTGAATGCGGTTTATGAAGTCAGCAAGACGCTGGCCACTTCGCTGGACGTTGCCAAGACCTTTCGCGAAGCATTGAACTATCTGGTGCAGGCCTTTGACTGGCGTCGTGCCTTCGTGGTGATCGGCGAGCCCGAAGGCCGGCTGCGCGGCCTGTGCGCCGTGGGTCTCACGCGCGAGGAGCAGCAGCGCCTGCAGTTCCAGTCCGGCGAGGGAATCGTCGGCCGGGTTTATGCCAATGGCATTCAGGTCATGGTGCCCGACGTGAACGTCGAGCCGCTGTTTCTCAATCGCACGGGCGGCGCCGACCAGTCCCCGGGAGTTGGCGTTGCCATGCTGGTCACGCCCATTCGCGCCGACCGCCGAACCGTCGGCGTGCTGGCCATCGACTGCCTGAACCCCGGTGAGCGTCGCGGATTCTCCGACAACCTTCAACTGCTCAAGATGGTCGCCACGCTCATGGGGCAGGCGCTGCTGCTCAACCGCAGCGTCAGCGCCGCGCACGACAGCCTGCAGGACGAGGTGCGCCGCATGCACAAGGTGCTCAAGCCCAGCAAGCAGATCGAGCAGGTGGTCGGTATTTCCGCGCCGATGCAGGACGTGTTCGAGCAGGTTCACCAGGTCGCGCCGGCCCGCACCACGGTGCTGCTGCGCGGCGAGAGCGGCACCGGCAAGGAAGTGATTGCGCGCGCGATTCACAACCTTTCGCCGCGTAAGCGCGAAGCCTTTGTCTGTGTCAACTGTGCGGCGCTGACCGAGTCGCTGCTTGAAAGTGAGCTGTTCGGCCACGAGAAGGGCGCCTTCACCGGCGCGCAGGGCCAGCGCAAGGGCCGCTTCGAGATGGCCCATGGTGGCACGCTGTTTCTCGACGAAATCGGCGACATTTCAGCGTCGTTCCAGGCCAAGCTCCTGCGCGTGCTGCAGGAGCGCGAATTCGAGCGCGTGGGCGGCGGCACAGCCGTGAAGGTGGATGTGCGCCTGATCCTGGCCACCAACCGCAACCTTGAGCGCATGGTGCAGGCCGGCGAGTTCCGCGCCGACCTGTACTACCGCATCAACGTGGTCAGCATCCAGCTGCCGCCGCTGCGCGAGCGGCGCGAGGACATTCCGGCGATGGCCGGGCATTTCCTGGCGCGCTTCAACCGCGAGAACGTGCGCGCCATCCAGTTCAGCCCGGCCGCCATGCGGGTGCTGAGCAGCTGCTACTGGCCCGGCAACGTGCGCGAACTGGAGAACTGCGTCGAAC
Source organism: Polaromonas naphthalenivorans CJ2 (assembly GCF_000015505.1). Taxonomy (GTDB): domain Bacteria; phylum Pseudomonadota; class Gammaproteobacteria; order Burkholderiales; family Burkholderiaceae_C; genus Polaromonas; species Polaromonas naphthalenivorans. The sequence goes on from NC_008781.1 coordinate 1,659,846, forward strand.
GCACGGCCACCATGACGCATGACAATGTCATCAACGACCTGGCGTTTCCGTGCCAGAGCAACCGCTGCCTGACCCAGGTGCTGCATCACAACGAACGCATAGACGCAGTGCGTCCCGCGCGGCTGGCCGACATTCCGATCACCGAAGTGCCGATGGCCCCGCCGCGTTCCGATGCCGGCGGCAACGCCGGCCTGCCGCTACCCGCCGATTCCAGGCCGGAGGCCAGCACTTTCGACGATGGCATGGATGAGTCCGATGAGGCGCTTGCCCGCACCGACGATGGAAAGCCCGACGGCGAGCGCGAACGGCTGGTCTGGGCCATGGAGCGCTGCGGCTGGGTTCAGGCCAAGGCGGCCCGCCTGCTGAAGATATCGCCACGCCAGATGGGCTACGCGCTGCAAAAGCACGACATCGAAGTGCGCAAGTTCTGAGTAACGGCAGCTGGCGTCACAGTCTGACGCCAATCCGCTACTGATTGAATAGCTGCCAGCGCATGCTACACGTGCGCTGGCGGCTTTTTTTGTATTCAACAGTCTTTCAGGTCGGCCAGCGTGATCATCAACAGTTGTGGATCCATGGGGGAGGACTCAAACCCAAGGTGTTCGTAAAAAACCCTGGCCTCATCGGATAAAGCCTGCACGGTCATGCCGCGAATGCCGATGGCATCCGCGGCCTGCAAAACACGCATTCCGGCATCCCGAACCAGAGCCCGGCCAAAGCCCTGACCGCGAAGGGTACTGTCAACGGCCAAACGCCCCAGTACCACCACCGGAATGGGGTCTGGCATGTTTCGGCGTAAGCGCCCCGTGGCTTGCGTGCCCAGCAAGGCACCGGAGGCCAGTGCGTAATACGCGACGACGCGGTTTTCAGTGCACACCACGTAAGTCCGTGAGGCGCCCTGAACCTGATTTTTCAGGGCGCGGCGTTTCAGCCAGTTGTCCAGGCTGTCCGCCCCACAAGCAAAGCCCTCGGTGATGTGATGAGCCGCAAGGGGCGCAGGAGCCGAAAAATTCATCCACGCTCCCAAGGCGCGGGTGTCTGCATGGTTTTGCGCAGGCGCTCGTTGGCTTGAGGCGGCATGTCCAGGCGGGCCAGAAATTGCTCATACGCTTGCGGGCTGACAGAGATGGCGACCTGATCCAGCAAAGCGTCTTCCGCCGCCAGACGCGCGGCATCCAGAATGAAGTCGGTGCGGTTTTTACCGCGCGTTTTGGCGGCGCGGTCAATCAGATTGCGCTCTTCAGGTTTGATGCGGATGTTGAGGGTTTCGCGTTTGACTTCAGTGGCTGCGGGCATGGAGATTTCTCCTGTAAAACCTGATGCTAGCATTTTTGTAATGACAACGTCATTTTGTCGCAAATAAACGCTATGAATTGCATAGCTGCTTGCGCCCGTACTCATTGCGCCAGAGGCTGATTTGATGCTGAAAAACAGTGGTTTTTCCTTCTGGACAGCGCTTTCACGCCCTCTGGCGGACTGATTTTGGCTTAAAACTCGCTTTTTCAGGTGCCAAATATGCCTCTGACGTAATCAGGGTATGCATGAGCAGCTATGAAATAAGGAGTAAAGAGGTGGTTAAAAATAACAAATGCTCATGGATACCCCACAGCCGACTTTCCCCATGTTGCCTTTGTAGCATCACTGACAACAGCTTGAAAAAATTGTCCGCCATGTCGCATGTGACACATCCGACAAATCCTTCAACCCATTGATTCATAAGGATTTTTTAGCTGGCATGGATTTAGCTATAGAACTCCCATGCGGCCATGGTCGGTCGCGAAAGGGTTTCCATGCAAGCAAGCGCAAACACCGGTTCCATGCCCGCCACAACCTATGTCAGCATAGGTCAGATCAAACCCCTGGGGGCCGCACTCGAACTGCCGAAAAGCGGTGGCGGCTGCGATACGCTCGATGACGAAAGCAAGGCTACTTGCGGAACGTCAGCCGGCCCCGACGACATGCCGCTAGAGATCTGGGACAAGGTCAAGAATCACCCTTGCTACTCCGAAGAAGCTCACCATCACTATGCCCGGATGCACGTTGCCGTCGCGCCCGCCTGCAACATCCAGTGCAATTACTGCAACCGCAAATACGACTGCAGCAACGAATCGCGCCCCGGCGTGGTCTCGCAAAAGCTGACGCCCGAGCAGGCGGTGAAAAAAGTCGTGGCCGTGGCCAGCGAGATTCCGCAAATGACGGTGCTTGGCGTGGCCGGCCCCGGCGATTCGCTGGCGAACCCGAAAAAGACCTTCGACACCTTCCGCATGCTGCAGGAGCAGGCGCCCGACATCAAGCTGTGCATGTCCACCAACGGCCTGGCGCTGCCCGCGCTGGTCGATGAAATCTGCCAGTACAACATCGACCACGTCACCATCACCATCAACATGGTGGACCCGGCCATCGGCGAAAAAATCTATCCGTGGATTTTCTGGAACCACAAGCGCGTCACCGGCTACGAAGCCTCCAGGATCCTGCACGAGCAGCAGATGCTCGGCCTGGAGATGCTCACCGCGCGCGGCGTGCTGACCAAGATCAACTCGGTGCTGATTCCCGGCATCAACGACGAGCACCTGATCGAAGTCAACCGCGAAGTGAAAAAGCGCGGCGCCTTCCTGCACAACATCATGCCGCTGATCTCCGAAGCCGAGCATGGCACGGTGTTCGGCCTGACCGGCCAGCGCGGCCCCTCGGCCTCCGAACTCAAGGCCGTGCAGGACGCCTGCATGGGTGGCGCCAACCTGATGCGCCACTGCCGCCAGTGCCGCGCCGATGCCGTCGGCCTGCTGGGCGAAGACCGCAGCGAAGAGTTCACCATGGACAAGCTCGAACAGATGGAAGTCGTCTATGACCTGGGCAAGCGCAAGACCTACCAGGACAAGGTCGAGGTCGAGCGCCAGGCCCAGCACGCCGCCAAGCAGGAAGCGCTGGCTGCGTCCAGCGCCCTGATGGCCGGCGATGACCTGCAGGTTCTGGTGGCCGTGGCCACCAAGGGCGGCGGCCGCGTCAACGAGCACTTCGGCCACGTCACCGAATTCCAGGTCTTCCAGGTCTCGGCCGCCGAAGCGCTGTTCGTCGGCCACCGCCGCGTGGACCAGTATTGCCAGGGCGGCGAGGGCGACGACGAGCAGCTGCCGTCGGTGGTTCGCGCCATCAACGACTGCCATGCGGTGCTGGTCGCCAAGATCGGCGCCTGCCCGAAAGACGACCTGACCGCCGCCGGCATCGAGGCGGTTGACCAGTATGTCGGCGAGTTCATTGAAAAAGCCGCGCTGGAATGGTTCAACGACTACCGCAGCCGCATCGCCAGCGGCGCCGTGGTTCACCAGAACCGTGGCGACGCGCAGATTCGCCAGGGCGCTTTCACCGGCCTGGCCGAAGCCGCCTAAAGTTTTTCACCCCCAACCTTATCGGAGACCCACCATGCCACTCAAGATCATTGCCTCCACCTGCACCGCCTGCTCCGCCTGCGAGCCTGAATGCCCGAATGTCGCCATCCGCGAAAAAGGCGGCACCTACGTCATCGACCCCAAGAAATGCACCGACTGCGAGGGTCACTTTGATGAGCCCCAGTGCATCGCCGTTTGCCCGGTGGATGGCTGCATCGTCAAGATCTGATTCCGCCTTACAAAAGGATTTAAACCATGCTGCCCAAAGTCACCATCACCCCCGCTGCTGCGAAGTTCATCAATCGCATCGTGCGTTTCTCCGGCCTGCCTGCGGGCGCCGGTTTGCGCCTGGCCGTGACCCCGGGCGGTTGCTCGGGCTACTCGTCAGAGTTCAGCGCCGAGGCGGCTCCCCAGACGGGCGAGCAAATGCTCGAAACCGGTGGCGTGCGCCTGTTCCTGGGCGCCGAGAGCCGGCTGATGCTCGAAGGCATCACGATTGATTTCACGGAAACGGCGACCCAGTCGGGCCTGTCCTTCATCAATCCCAACCAGGCCGCCTGCGGCTGCAGCAGCGCCGAAACGGCGGCGCCCCCGTCCGGCGTGACCAAGATCGAGATCAGCGCCATCGGCCGTGGCCGTCCGGCCGCCCCGATCCTGGCTTCCTGAGCGACAAGCACCCAAGGGGCAGTTCCATGGATGCAGCAAGCCTGGGCTTCGACGACAACCTGGCGGCGTTTGCCGACAGCGCCATCGGCGGCGGCCTGAGCCCGCAGGTCGAGGCGCTGATCAAACAGGCCGGGCTGCTGCGCCATCTGCCGCAGCAGGCGCTGCCCTTGCTGGAGCAGGCCCGGGCGGCGGCGCCCCGCCACCCGGTGCCGCTGATTGCGCTGTACCGCTTTTACTTTTACGGCCACCAGCTGGCCTTGGCGCGCGCCGCCGGCGAAGATGCGCTGGCGATTGCGCGCAATGCGCTTGGCCCCGATTTTGGCGATCATCCGCCCAGCGATGAGGCGGCGCGCGATGACGCCGCCGTGCGCTTTTACCTGTTCACCCTCAAAGGCCTGGCCTATCTGAACCTGCGGCTGGACGACTTTGAGGAAGCCCGGCTGATGCTGGGCGAGCTGCGCCGCCTGGACCCGCAGGACCGGGTGGGCGGCGCCTTGCTGTCGCAGGTGCTGGCCCGCCATGAGGCTGGCGAGGCCGAAGATTCACTCTCAGCCTACCCGGTGCGCGGTTGGAGCGGCACCGGGCCTGCGCTATGAACACGCCGGGCGCCACTTTCATGGGCAGCGCATTGGGCGGAACCAGTTCGCGCGCCCCGGCGGGCGACATTGGCCCCCAGCACTGGCAGGGCGGGCCGCTCCAATGCGGTGACTGCTGCCATGCGGCCTTGCGCACTCAGCCGGGCGAGCAGGGCTGCGAGCCCGGCCACGCCTGCATGCAGGATGTCTATGCCCGGCGCATCGACCGATTTTTCAACTGGCATCCCGATTTGGGCGATGCGCAGCTGGAGCATCCCTATTTCGAGGTGCGCGCCATTGCCGCGCGCCATGCCAGCGTGTTTCGCCTGCTGGCGATGGTTGATGACCCCGACGAGACCGTTCGCCTGCAGATTGCCTTGCGCCTGCCGCTGGCGCAACTGATCCGGCTGGCCAACGACCCGCATCGCGAAGTGCGCATCCGCGTCGCGCAGCGCCTGTCGCCCACGGCGCTGGCCAGCATGCGCAACGATGAAGACTATGGCGTGCGCGAACTGGTGGCGCTGCGCATGCCGCTGGCCCTTTTACCCCTCATGGCCAGCGACCGCGACCGAGCCGTGCGCATGCGCGTGGCCCAGCGCCTGGAGATGCCGGCCCTGCTGCGCATGGCCGACGACACCGAAGTCGAGGTGCGCCGCATCGTCGCCGAGCGCCTGCCCGCGCCGCTGCTGCTGCGCATGGCGCGCGACGCCGACTGGCGCGTGCGCTGGGAAGTGGCCCAGCGCGGCGATGCGGCGGTGCTGGCGGCCTTGCAGGGCGACGAAGATTCTGAAGTTCGCCAGACCGTTGCCGAGCGGCTGGGGCACGAGGTAATTCAACTGGGAGTGGCACATGGCTGATATCAACCGCGATGACAACGAAATTGAACTTGCCTCGCCGCCGCGCTTCAAGTATGGCGAGCGCGTGATTGCGCGCTCGGTCATCCGCAACGACGGCACCTACAACGGGCGCGACATCGGCGAGGTGCTGGTCCACAAGGGCGAGATCGGCTACGTCATCAACATCAACACCTTTTTGCAGCAGTTCTACATCTACGCCGTGGACTTTGTTGATTCCGGCCACCGTGTGGGCATGCGGGCCAAGGAGCTTTGCACTCTGGACAACCTGCCCGACGATGTGCTGGAGCAGCTCGGCGCCAAGGCCGGCGTGCTGCAGACACTCGGAAATGCCACACCCACTGAGGAACCGTCATGAATGCCACTCCCAATGCCCTGTCCGGTGTCGGTATCGAACTGCGCGAGCCCGCGTATGCCTGGGGCCAGCGCGTCATTGCGCTCGATGACCTGGTCAACGACGGCAGCTACCCCGACCGTGAAGAAGGCGCGCTGCTGGCCGCGCGCGGCTCGCTGGGCGAGATCGTCAACATCGGCCATGCGCAGGAGCTGAACGAGCCGGTCTATCTGGTGCAGTTCGACGGCTGCGTGGTCGGCTGCCTGGAGATCGAGCTGGTTCCCGCGCCGCACGGACTGCTGCCCGAGACGGACGAAGAGGCCGGCGCATGAACACGGCCAGGGCAGTGGCGGCTCCGGCCGGCGGCGGCCCGGTCGCGGACTTCATGCAGCATCGCGTTGAAAAGGCGCTGCGCGAGCGCGTGCGTTACCGCTATGTGCAGCCGCTGGTGCTGCGCGAAGGCGACAGTTTCCGCATCCAGAGCCCGTGCTGCTCGCGCAACGTGGACCCCAGCGGCGGCGTGATCGACATTGCGCTGCTGGCGCCCGGCGCGGACCAGCGCTGGAGCCTGTCGGCGCGCGACCATGCCCGTGGCGCCTGGGTGCCACGGTTTCAGGATGAACCGCTGGACGAACTGCTCGACGCCCTGTGCGTGGACAACGAACGCCAGTTCTGGCCCTGAACTGAAAAAAAACTGGCCACCACCATGATCTACCTCGACCACAACGCCACCACGCCGCCCGCGCCTGCGGTCGTCGCGGCCATGCTGCCGGTGCTGTCCAGCCTGTGGGCCAACAGCTCTTCGCAACACGGGCCGGGGCAGGAAGCCAGGCGCGCCCTGGGCGCCGCACGGAGCGCGGTGGCGCGGGTGCTGGGCTGCAAGCCCGTCGAGGTCGTTTTTACCAGCGGCGCCACCGAGGCCAACCACATGGCCGTGCGCGGCCTGCTGGCCGCCGCCGCCCCTGAGCGGCGGCGTGTCGTGTTCAGCCGCATCGAGCATGCGGGCCACCTGCGCCTGGCGCGCGCGCTGGCCGAGAGCGGCGTTCAGGTGGACTTCATTCCGGTGCTGGCCGATGGCACGCTGGATCTGCCCGCCGCCGCCGCGCTGATCGGCCCCGACGTGGCGCTGGTCTCGCTGATGGCCGCCAACAATGAAACCGGCGCCCTGATGCCGGTGGCCGAAGCCGCCGCGCTGGCGCAGGCCGCCGGGGCGCGGCTGCATGTGGACGCCACCCAGTTCATCGGCAAGCAGCCGTTTGTTTTTTCCACCTGCGGCGCGGATGCCGTGTCGCTGTCAGCGCACAAGTTCAATGGCCCCAAGGGCGTGGGCGCGCTGCTGCTGCGCCAGGGGACGCCTTTCACCGCGCAAACGCTGGGCAGCCAGGAGCGCGGCCGCCGTGGCGGCACCGAGAACCTGGCCGGCATTGTCGGGCTGGCGGCGGCGCTGGAGCTGCTGGGCGATGTGAGCGTGGAAGCCGCCCGCCTGGCCGCTTTGCGCGATGCGCTTGAAAACGGATTGATTCACGCGCTGCCAGCCACCCACATCTGGTGCCGCAGCGTGCCGCGCCTGCCCGGCACCAGCTACCTGCGCTTTGGCCAGCTGTCGGTCGATGTGGTGCTGCAGCGGCTGGAGCGCCTGGGCGTGGCCGCGTCGTCGGGCGCGGCCTGCTCCTCCGGCGGCAGCGAGCCTTCGCATGTTTTGACGGCGATGGGCGTTCCGGCCGACGAGGCGCTGGCCGCCGTGCGGCTGTCGCTGGGCCGCACCACCACGGCCGAAGACGTGGCTTCCTTGCTTGCCTTGCTGCCGCCGCTCCTGGAGCCGCTGCTGCAGGAAGAAATGTTGATTGCTCCTTAAAGCGAACTCTTAAAACCATGTTGATACCTACCAGGAGCCAAAGATGAAACTGATGATCCGCAAAGACAGCAAGGGCACGTTGACCGGTTATGTGCCCAAGAAAGACCTGGAGGAGCCCATCATCAGCATGGTCAATCCCGGCATGTGGGGCGGCTTGGTCACCCTGGGCAACGGCTGGCAGTTCGACCTGCCCGCCATGCCCGCCGACACGCCGCTGCCGATCACTGTCGAAGCGCGCCGCCTCCCGGTGACCGAGGAATAAGGAGCATCGCCATGGCCATGACCCCTGACTATCTGCGTGATGCCGGCGAAGTGATTGGCGCGGCGTCATCGCTGCGCGACGCGGCAACGCTCTGGCGCGCACGCGACCCGGACATGCGTGTCGTGCTGGTCGATGCGATGGACATGCAGGGCGAAACCCCCGCGCTGCTGCTGGGCGCCCGCCGCGTTTACCTGGCGACCTCGAACGGCCATTGCTGGTCCATCACCCAGCAACCCGAAGAAGCCACCGCACTGATCCTGACGCAGGAGGACTGACAGCATGGAAATCGACGCCATCTCCCTGTTTGAACCCGAATGCGGCGACCGCGAGATTGAACTCGTCTGCGCCGTGCTGCAGTCAACCCGCTGGGGCGACGGACCGATGCTCGAAGGCTTCGAGCAGGCCTTTGCCGGCTGGGCCGGGCGCAAGTACGCCGTGGCCGTGGGCAGCGGCACGCTGGGCACCTGGATCGCATTGCGCGCCATGGGAATCGGCCCTGGCGACGAGGTGATCTGCACCTCGCACGCCTGGCACCAGGTGGCGCAGGCCATCACGCTGGCCGGCGCCACCCCGGTGTTTGCCGACATCAACTACTGGACCGGCAGCCTGAGCCCCGAAAAGGCCGCCCTCAAGATCACCCCGAAAACCCGCGCCATCCTGGCGGGCAACACCAACGGCCACCCGGCCGACTGGGAGCCGCTGCGCGCGCTGGCCGACGCCCATGGCTTGAGACTCATCGAAGACAGCACCGAAGCCCTGGGCTCGCGCTACAAGGGCCGCACCGTGGGCAGCTTTGGCGACGTGGCGGTGTTTGACTTTTCCCTGCCCTCGGCGCTTTGCACCGGCGAAGGCGGCATGCTGGTCACGGACGACGACGAGCTGATCCACGAGCTGCGCTACCTGCGCCAGCGCCGCATTGCCGACCGCAACTCGGTCTCGGTCGGCTCGCGGGTGCCGCTGCAGGCCGGCATGAGCGAGCTGACCGCCGCGCTGGGCCTGGCCCAGCTGGCCGAACTCGACGAGCGGCTGGCCCTGCGCAAGGAGGCCGAAGGCTGGTACCAGGCGCACATGGAGAGCTTTGAGGGCGTCAAGCCGCCCTACATCAGCGAGGACGCCGATGAAGTCAACTGGATGCTCTACGTCGTGCATCTGGGCAAGCGCTTCACGCTCAGCGCCCGGGCGCAGATGATTGACGACCTCAAGTCCAGCGGCGTCGAAACCGCCGCCTACAGCCACCCGCTGCACCAGCAGTATTACTACATGAATGCGGGCGAAACCATCGGCCGCCAGCGCGGCCTGCTGCGCGACACCGACCGCATCGGCGACCGCGCCCTGGCGCTGCCGCTGCACACCCAGCTTGACGAAATCCAGGTTCAGTACATCGTCACCACGCTCAAGGACACCGCGACCAATGTCGGTGCCGGCGCAGCCATTTACCTCTGAGGACTTCACCATGAACGCTTTGATCCGCGATATTGCCCAACAGCTCGACTCCGGCAGCGTCATTCCCTACCTGGGGCCTGACATGCTGTCGCTGTGCAGCGATCTCAAAGTGCCGGCCACCCCGCTGGCGCTGGCCGAGATCATGACCAGCAAGGTCAGCGTGCCGCACAAGATCCGCAAGCGCCTGACCCAGGCCGCGCAGTTCATCGAGAACTTCAAGCACCGCAAGTCGGTGGTGCATCTGATGAACGAGGCCTTTGCCGCCACGCCTGTCCCCTCGGCCTTTCACCTCGCGCTGGCCGGCAGCGGCGCCGGGCTGTGGGTCGATACCTGGTATGACGACACCATGGCCGCCGCGCTGGCGCAGACCCAGTCCCCCGGCGACTGGGTGCAGGTGCAGGGCCTGTCGCAGTCCGAGCATTTTGGCCACTGGACCGGTGTCTATGGCGACGATGGCGCCGTGCTGCCCGAGATGCCCGCCGATGCCGGCCGCATTCTCTACAAGCCCATCGGCAGCCACAGCCCGGCGGGAAATTTTCTGGTGTCCGACAGCGACTATGTTGAAGTGCTGACCGAAATCGACATCCAGACGCCGATTCCGGCCGCCGTGCAGGCCTGGCGCACCGGCCGCAACTTCCTGTTCCTGGGCTGCCGCTTTGACGACCAGCTGACGCGCTGCTTTGCGCGCCAGATCATGAAGCGCTCGTCCGAGCGCCACTGGGCCGTGCTGCCCGAAGAACCCACCCGCATGGAGGCGCGCTTTCTGCAGGAGCAGGGCATCACGCGCATCAACCTGCCGCTGGCGCAGTTTGCCGATGCGCTGATGGACGCCATGCAGCCCGCGCTGGCAGCCTGAGGACTTTCATCCTTTTTTCCTTCCCTTTCCTTTCCACCAACCCACCCTTAAAAAATCATCATGACGACACTCACCCCTGAATCCGCACAAACCACCATGACGACCATGACCGTCATGCCTTCCGGCAAATCCTATGAAGTCGCGACCGGCACGACCTTGCTCAAGGCCCTGCAATCCGTCGGCGAGCCGATCAAGAGCAAATGCGGCGGCGAAGCCAAATGCGAAGCCTGCCACGTCTTCGTCACGTCAGGCCGCAAGACCCTGTCCAAGATCAGGCCCGCGGAAAACGAAAAGCTCGACGGCATGGTCGGCATCAGCTCCAACTCCCGCCTGGCCTGCCAGGCCGTGCTGGGTACAGAGCCGATCACCGTTGAATTGATCGCCTAAGGCCCAACCCAAAGGACTGACATCATGGCTGCAATCGTTCCCCTTTCTTCTGGCCGGGTGTTCGATGTCGCCATCGTCGGCGCGGGCCTGTGCGGGCTGGCGCTGGCGCGTGTGCTGGCGGCGCGCGGCCTGGATGTGCAAGTGATTGAAGCCCGCGACCGCCTGGGCGGGCGCGTGCAGACCCGGCATTGCGACACCACCGGCCAGGCGCTGGACCTCGGTCCGGCCTGGTTCTGGCTTGAAACTGAGCCGCGCATCACCGCGCTGCTCGGCGAACTCGGGCTGGCCAGTCAGTCGCAAGCTGATCCCGGTGACGCCCTGTGGCTCACCGACCCCAACCGCGAACCCGAACGCCGGATCGAAGCCGGCGGCGTGCATGCCAATGCCCGCCGCATCGAGGGCGGCGCGGCGCGGCTGGTCCAGGCCCTGGCAGCCGGGCTGCCGCAGGGCTCCCTGCACCTTGGCGTTGCGGTGCGCGCATTGCGCGACCGGGGCGCCTTCATTGAATTACTGCCCGCCACCGGCCACCCCTTGCGGGCGCGCCAGGTGGTGCTGGCGCTGCCGCCGCGCCTGGTGCATGAGCGGCTGCAGTTTGATCCCGAACTGCCCGCCGCCGTGGTCGAGGCGCTGGCCGGCACGCCGACCTGGATGGCCGCGCAGGCCAAGGCGGTGACGACGTTTTCCCAGCCCTTCTGGCGCACGGCGGGCCATTCCGGCAATGCCTTTGTGCGCCATGCCCAGGCGGTGCTGGGCGAAGTGTTTGATGCCAGCGAAGGCAGCGCCGGCGCGCTCGGCGGCTTTATTGCCCTGAACGCCGCCCAGCGCGAGAACTTCAAGCGCGGCCTGCCGATGCTGATCGACAGCCAGCTGGCCCAGCTCTACGGCCCCGAGGCGCAGCACGGCCAGCAGTTCGTGCAGGACTGGGCCGAAGAGCCCTGGACCTGCAGCGCCGCCGACCGTGCCAGCCCGCCCGAGCCGCCGCAGGCCAATCCGCTGCTGCGCCAGCCGCAGTGGGCGGGCCGCGTGTTTTTCGGCGGCAGCGAAACGGCCGCCCACGGCGCCGGTCACATGGAAGGCGCGCTTGAATCGGCCGACCGCATCGCCCACGCCTTGCGCCGCCCCACGCCAGGCGCCAGCAGCGCGCAGGCGCTGGCCGCCGTGCATCTGGCGCGGCCTGCCGACGGCGCCCGCGCCGAGGCCGTCGGCGCTTTTTCGGCCAGCGTGCTGACGCTGCGCGGCATCGCGCCCGAGCGCTACCGGCTGCACCTGACCCGGCTGCTTTCCAGCCAGCAGTCCGATCTGCTCACGCAGCGCGCCTTGCTGGCCACGGCCGACCAGGTGTACAGCGAGTCCCTGGCCCGCCTCGACCACCTGCTGCCCGCGCTGGACGCGGCCAGCGCAGAAGTGCTCAATGGCCGCCACGCGCTGACGGCGGCGCTGCTGGCACCGTTCGAGGGCTGGAACAAAGGCCTGCTGGAGGCCGCGCTCAGCTTTAACGGCACCTCCTGCGCGCTGTCGAACTTTCCGCTCGACCACCAGCCCGATGCCGACATGCTGCGCGCCATCACGCTCGACCTGGGCGCCGCCTGGCGCGAGTTCGCGCTCGAACTCAACACGCGGCTGCTGGCCGCCTGCGGCGCGGCGCAGACCGTTTAGGCCCCATGACCCCCATCATCACCACGGCCCTGCTGGGCCTGATTGAACAGGCCGGAACCGCCATTTCCATCCTGATTGAAGGGCTGGAGCGCGGCGAGCTGCTGCGCTCGCGCCTGACCCGCGGCGAAGTGCTGCGCCAGCTCAAAACTCTGGCCGACAGCGCCTGGCAGGTCGAGCCCGGTGCGCGCAGCGAGATGCCCGAGCTGGACTGGACCGGCTGGGACGCCATGCGCCCGCGCTTTTGCGGCCCGCCCGGCGAAGCGCTCGACGATGCCCTGTGGTTTGCCTGCGAAGCGCTGGTGCCCGCCACGCTGCTGTGGCTGCGCGTCTATCAGCAAAGCCAGCCGGAATTGTTCCGGATGGCGTCGTGAACCTTCCCCTTGGCGAGCCCCGCTTTGCCGCGCTCGGCCCGGCCTATGGGCAGCCGGTGGCGGCGCTGCCGCTGCCGGACGCGTTGCGGCTGTACTTCAATGCCGCGCTGGCCGATCAGATAGGGCTGGACCCGCGCTGGTGCCAAAGCGCGGCCGCGCTGCCGCTGTTGACCGGCAACGCCGCCTGGCCCGGCCAGACGCCCAGCGCGTCGGTCTATGCCGGCCACCAGTTTGGCGTCTGGGTCAGCCAGCTCGGGGATGGCCGCGTGCTGACCCTGGCCGAATGGCGGGCGCCCGATGGCAGCCCGGTCGAGCTGCAACTCAAGGGCGCTGGCCCCACGCCCTATGCGCGCGGCAGCGATGGCCGCGCCACGCTGGCCTCGTCGGTGCGCGAACTGCTGGCCTGCGAGGCGCTGCATGCGCTGGGCGTGCCGACCACCCGCGCCCTGTCGCTGGCCGGCTCCAGTCTTTCGGTGCAGCGCGACGAGCTTGATACCGCCGCCGTGCTGGGCCGCACCGCACCGTGCTTTGTGCGTTTTGGCCATTTTGAATTCCATGCCCGCCACGGCACGCCGCAGCAGCTGGCACTGCTTGCCGATCATGTCATCGAGCACCACTTTCCGTATCTGGCGAACCAGCCCCAGCGCCATGCCGCCTGGCTGGCCGAGGTGGTCGAGCTGACGGCCGCGCTGTTCGCCCACTGGCAGACGCTGGGCTTTTGCCACGGCGTGCTGAACACCGACAACCTCTCGGTGCTCGGCCTGACGCTGGACTACGGCCCTTACGGCTTCATGGAGCGCTTTCGACCGCACCATGTCTGCAACGCCTCCGACCACGAAGGCCGCTACGCCTACACCGCGCAGCCGGCCATCGGGCGCTGGAACTGCGAGCGCCTGCTGGGCGCCTGCGCCGGCCTGCTCGCCCCGCAGCCCGAAGCCGCGCGCGAGCAGGCGCAGGCGCTGCTGGCGCGCTACGACGAGGTGTACCGCCAGGAAGTGATGCGCCGCTGGCGCGCCAAGCTCGGGCTGCGCGAGGCACGTGCCGGGGACGCCGGCCTGCTGAACCGCTGGCTCACGCTGCTGCAGCGCGGCAAGGCCGATTTCACGCTGGCTTTTCGCCGCCTGGCCGACGCCATTCAAATAGACCCGGCCGAGGCGCTGATCTGTCTGCCCGCCGGACAGGACGCCGCGCTGCGCGACTGGCTCGATGACTGGCGCGCCCGCCTGGCCAGTGAAGGTGGCTCACCCGCCGGGCGCGCCAGCGCGATGCGCCGCGTCAATCCCCGCTACGTGCTGCGCAACCACCTGGCCCAGGCCGCGATTGAGGGCGCCCAGCGCGGATCGAGCGTGGAACTGCACCGCCTGCTGGCCGTGCTGGCGCGGCCGTTTGACGAGCAGCCGGGGGCGGAGCACTACGCCGCGCCGCCGGCGCAGGGGCTGGAACTGGAACTGGAAATCGGGTGTTCGGCTTAGCGGCTGGGATTTTGCGAGTCAAAATATAAAAAGACAGGTTGTCGTACAACCTACTTTACGCTCTGCCTTGAATTCAATTCATGGGCCTGAAAAGGGTGTCTTCATGTCTGCCGACGGCTGCAGGGTGTGTGCGTTGTTGCCCCGACGCAGACGCTCGCGGCTGTTGGAAAGATGGGTCCGCATGGCGGCACGGGCCGCTTCCGTGTCCTGGTCGCGAATGGCGTTGTAGATGCTTTCATGCTCGGTATGGACGCGCTGCAGGTAGTTCAGGCGCCCCTCGGGCGCGCTGTGCGCCGTGTTGACCCGGGTGCGCGGAATGATCATGGTGCCCAGGTAAGTCATCAGGTCGGCGAAGTGCCGGTTACCGGTCGAGCGGGCAATTTCCATGTGGAACTGGAAATCGGGCGGCACGGCATCGGAGTCCCGCTGAATCGAGTCGCGGAAGGCGTGCAGGGCGGCTTCCAGGGCCAGCAGGTTTTCCGGCGTTCTCCTCTGGGCGGCCAGGCCGGCCGCCTCGGTTTCAAGGCTGATGCGCAGCTCCAGCACGGAAATGACATCGGCAATCGTGGCGAAGTCATCGGCCGCTATCTTGAAGTTTCCGGCTTCCTGGGGCGACAGCACAAAGGTGCCAATGCCATGCCGGGTCTTGACCAGCCCGGAGGCCTGGAGCTTGGACAGCGACTCGCGGACCACGGTGCGGCTGACATCGAACCGGGCCATGATTTCGGCCTCTGTCGGCATTTTGTCGCCGGGTTTCAATTCGCCTGCCTGGATGCTGGCAGCCAGGCTTTCGACGATTTCTCCCACCAGTCCGCGTGGTCGGCGAGCGCGCGAGGGCGTCTCAAGGGCTGAAGGAGCATCGCCGGTTTTGGCCGGACTAGGGGTTTTCCATGAGTTCATTTAAAAAATATTGACATGTGTGGGAAGTACTTAGACAATTTGAGTCATCAGACAACGTACAACAGATGTTTGAATGAATTGACTCTAACAAAGTGGATGAAAAAGTCCAGTGTTTTACAACTAAACGGCCTCTAAAAAAATGACCATCAAAGTTCACGACAAGTTGCTATTGACCGGCGCCGCCGGTGGTTTGGGCAAAGCCTTGCGCGACCGACTCAAAGCCAATTGTTCAGTCCTGCGGCTGTCCGATGTCCAGGCTTTTGGCGATGCGCTTGAAGGGGAGGAAATCATACTGGCTGATCTGGCCGATGCGGCGGCGGTCGATGCCATGGTCAAAGGGGTCGATGCCATCGTTCACCTGGGCGGCATGTCGGTCGAAGGCCCGTTCGGCCCGATCCTGCAGGCCAACATCCTGGGCGCCTACAACCTCTATGAAGCGGCCCGCAAGCACGGCGTCAAGCGCGTGGTGTTCGCCAGTTCCAACCATGTGACTGGCTTTTACCGCCAGGACCAGACCATCACCGCTGACCATCCGGCCCGGCCCGATGGCCTGTACGGCCTGAGCAAGGCCTTCGGCGAAGACCTGTCGCGCTTTTACTTTGACCGCTACGGCATCGAAACCGCCTGCGTGCGCATCGGCTCGTCGTTTCCCGAGCCCCGGGACCGGCGCATGCTGGCCACCTGGCTGAGCTTTGACGACCTGCACCGCCTGATCACCGCCTGCCTCACGACGCCGGTGCTGGGCCACAGCATCATCTTCGGCATGTCCGACAACGCCGTGACCTGGTGGGACAACAGCCGCGCGCGCCATATCGGCTATGTGCCGCAGGACAGCTCGGATGTGTTCCGCGACGCCATTTATGCGCGTACCACCAGCCCTGACCTGAACGATCCGGTGGCCCGGTACCAGGGCGGCGGTTTTGTCGTGGCCGGGCCGTTTGGCGACTGACCCGTCATGAGCAGCGACTTCATCAAGGCAGAGCTGGTGCTCGACGCGCGCAACGCAACGGGCGAAAGCCCGGTCTGGAACGGCGCGGAGCAGGCGCTGTACTGGGTCGATATTCCGGCGCGCACGCTGTGCCGCTGGACGCCGGCAACCGGCGAAGCTAGCTGCTGGCTGGCGCCTGAAATGCTGGCTTGCGTGGCGATGACGCCGGCGGCAAATACCTGGATAGCCGGCGCCGAAAGCGGAATCTTTCAGCTGCAACTCCAGGACGACGGACAGCTCGGCTTTGAAAGCCTCGCACCCGTCAGCCACGCCATGCCCGGCATGCGCTTCAACGATGGCCGCTGCGACCGCCAGGGGCGCTTCCTGGCCGGAACAATGTTGATGAATATGGCCGCTGGCGCAAGCGTGGGTTGCGTCTACAGCTATCAAAAAGAGAGTGGACTGACGAAACTGCTGGACGGCTTCATCACGCCCAACGGCATGGCCTTCAGCCTTGACGGCCGCACCATGTACCTGTCGGACTCGCATCCTTCGGTGCAGTCGGTCTGGGCCTTTGACTACGACCTGGACACTGGCACGCCGTCGAACCGCCGGCTGTTCATCGACATGAAGCCGCTGCCCGGCCGGCCTGACGGCGCGGCGGTGGATGCCGACGGCTGCTACTGGATCTGCGGCAACGATGCCGGGCTGGTCCACCGCTTCACGCCTGACGGCAAGCTGGACCGTTCGCTGGCCGTGCCGGTGAAAAAACCGGCCATGTGCGCCTTTGGCGGCGCCGGCCTGGACACCCTGTTCGTCACGTCGATTCGCCCCGAAGGCGTCGATCTGTCTGACCAGCCGCTGGCCGGCGGTGTGTTTGCGCTGCGCCCCGGCGTGCGCGGACTGCCTGAGCCCGCATTCCTGAATTGATTAAAAAATTTTTCCACCACCTAGACCGAGGATGACATGAAGATTCAAAAAACACTGCTGGCCGTTGCAGCCGCGCTGACCCTGGTTCCCGTGGCGAGTTCCGCCGCCACGTTCCGCTCCGCCGATATCCACAACGCCGACGACTACCCGACCGTGGTCGCCGTGAAATACATGAGCGACGTGCTGGAGAAAAAGAGCGGTGGCAAGTACAAGATCAAGGTGTTCAACAAGGGCGCGCTGGGCACTGAAAAGGAAACCATTGACCAGGTCAAGATTGGCGCGCTTGATTTGACCCGCGTCAACATCAGCCCGATGAATGCGATCTGCCAGAAGACGCAGGTTCCGACCATGCCTTTCCTGTTCCATTCGGTCGAGCACATGCGCAAGTCGCTTGACGGCCCGGCCGGCGAGGAAATTTTGAAAGACTGCGAAGCCCAGGGCTTCATCGGCCTGGCTTTTTATGACAGCGGCGCGCGCTCGATCTATGCCAAGAAGCCGATCAAGACCGTGGCCGACGTGAAGGGCCTGAAGATTCGCGTCCAGCAGTCCGACCTGTGGGTTTCGCTGATTGGCGCCATGGGCGGCAACGCCACGCCGATGCCTTACGGCGAGGTCTATACCGGCCTGAAGACCGGCCTGATCGACGCGGCCGAGAACAACATCCCGTCGTTTGACACCTCCAAGCACTATGAAGCGGTGAAGTTCTATTCCAAGACCGAGCACTCGATGGCGCCCGAAATGCTGCTGATGTCCAAGGTGATCTGGGACAAGCTGCCCAAGGCGGACCAGGACATGATCCGCAGCGCGGCCAAGGAATCGGTCGCCGTGCAGCGCAAGAAGTGGGATGAGCAGGAAGCCAAGTCGCTGGCCGTTGTCAAGGCCGGCGGCGCCCAGATCGTCGAGGTGGACAAGGCCTCGTTCCAGGCCGTGATGGGTCCGGTTTATGACAAGTTCATTGTCACGCCTGACATGAAGCGCCTGGTCAAGTCCATTCAGGACACCAAGTAACCATCAGCCAGCAAGCCCCCGTCCTGCGGCGCCACGCCAGGGGATGGGCAGCGCTTCGTCCCTGTGTTGGGGGCGGGCGCCGCGACAAGGCAAGGCGAAAAACATGAACTTCTATACAAAATTTTGCGCGATGCTGTCCAAGATCAGCCTGATCCTGGCCGTCATAGGACTGCTCGCAGTCGTCCTGTGCGTGCAGTGGCAGGTAATCGGGCGTTACGTCCTGAACGACACGCCCACCTGGGCCGAGGCGCTGGCCCTGCTGCTGGTGCTGTTCGTCACGGCCTTCGGCCTGGCGGTCGGTGTGCGTGACGCCGGCCACATCGGCCTGGAATCGCTGGTCGTACTCTTGCCCGAAAAATGGCAGCACCGCATTGAAATCCTGATTCATGGGCTGGTCGGCCTCTTCGGCGCGCTGATGGTGCATGGTGGCTGGCTCTGGATGATGGCCAAGTGGAACGAGAAAAAACCCATGATGCCCGTCCCCGATGGCATCGATTACCTGCCGCTGGTGATTGCCGGCGTGCTGATCGTGCTGTTTTCAATTGAACATATCATCGCGCTGCTGCGCGGCCAAGTCGTGGAGCCAGCATGGAACTGACCGTACTCGCCCTGAGCTTCACGCTCCTGCTGATCATCGGCGTGCCGGTTGCCTTTTCGATTGGACTGGCGTCGGTGGCCACCATCCTTGCCGCCGGCCTGCCGGTCGCGGTGGTGTTCCAGAAGATGGTCGGCGGCATGCAGATCTTCTCCTTCCTCGCCATTCCCTTCTTTGTCTTCGCCGGCGAGTTGATGCTCTACGGCGGCATTGCCGAGCGCATCGTGCGCTTTGCCAACAGCCTGGTCGGCCATGTGCGCGGCGGCCTGGGCATGAGCAACGTGATCGGCTGCACGCTGTTCGGCGGCGTGGCCGGCTCGCCGCTGGCGGACGTGTCGGCCATCGGCTCGGTGATGATTCCGCTGATGAAGAAGGAAGGCTACGACGCCGATTACGCGGTCAACGTCACGACGCACGCCGCGCTGGTCGGCGCCATCATGCCGACCTCGCACAACATGATCATCTTCACGCTGGCCACCTCGGGCATTGCCTCGGTCAGCGTGCTGAGCCTGATCCTGGCGGGCCTGGTGCCGGCGATTCTGCTGACGCTGTGCAACCTGGGCGCGGCCTACTACGTGGCCGTCAAGCGCGGCTACCCGACACGCGGTGCCTTCCCCGGCTGGGGCGAGGTCATGCGCGCCTTCGGTGCTTCGTTGCCGGGCCTGCTGGTGGTGGTGATCATTCTGGTCGGCATCCTGTCCGGCGCGTTCACCGCGACCGAGTCGGCATCGATTGCCGTGGCCTGGGCGCTGTTCATCACGGCAGTGGTTTACCGCACGATGTCCTGGAAAAACTTCATGACGGCCTGCGCCAAGGCCTGCAAGACCACCGGCGTGGTGCTGCTGCTGATCGGCATCTCGAACGCGTTCGGCTACTTCATGGCGCTGTACGAGGTGCCGCAGCTGACCGGCGAGCTGATGAAGTCGATCAGCAGCGAGCCCTGGGTCATCTTTTTCATGATCAACGTGCTGCTGTTCATCCTCGGCACCTTCCTCGACATGGCCGCGACCATCCTGATCTGCACGCCGATCTTCATGCCGATTGCCATGCAGTTCGGCATGGACCCGGTGCAGTTCGGCATCGTGATGCTGATCAACTGTGCGCTGGGCCTGAACACGCCGCCGGTCGGCTCGGTGCAGTTCGTCGGCTGCGCGATAGGCGGGATATCGGTCGGGCAGGTGATGCGTTCGATCCTGCCGTTCTACAGCGCGCTGGGCATCTGCCTGTTGCTGGTGACCTATGTGCCTGCATTCTCGATGTGGCTGCCCAACTTGATCACCAAGTAAATCCGGCGCTTTATGGCTTCGGCTCACTTCAACTCAACTTTTTTTCCTCGAAGAACTTTTTCATGAATCCGCAAGACCTCAAAACCATCGTCAGTTCCGGCCTCCTGTCTTTCCCCGTCACCGACTTTGACGAGCAGGGCGATTTCCGTCCCAAGACCTACATCGAGCGTCTCGAATGGCTGGCCCCTTACGGCGCCACCGCGCTGTTCGCCGCCGGCGGCACGGGCGAGTTCTTTTCGCTGACGGGCGACGAGTACCCGCTGATCATCAAGACGGCGGTGAACACCTGCGCCGGCAAGGTGCCGATCATTGCCGGCGTCGGCGGCCCGACCCGTTTTGCGATTGCCTGCGCGCAGGAAGCCGAGCGCCTGGGCGCCCACGGCATCTTGCTGCTGCCGCACTACCTGATGGAAGCCGGCCAGGAAGGGCTGATTGCCCATGTCGAGGCCGTCTGCAAGAGCGTGAAGTTCGGCGTGATCGTGTACAACCGCAACGTCTGCAAGCTCACGCCCGAGTCGCTGGCGATTCTGGCCGACCGCTGCCCGAACCTGATCGGCTTCAAGGACGGCGTGGGCAACATCGAAACCATGTCGTCGATCTTCATGAAGATGGGTGACCGCTTTTCTTATCTGGGCGGCCTGCCCACGGCCGAGGTCTATGCCGCCGCCTACAAAGCGCTGGGCACGCCGGTGTATTCGTCGGCGGTGTTCAACTTCATCCCCAAGACGGCGATGGATTTCTACCATGCGGTTGCCAGCGACGACCTGGCCACACAGCACCGCCTCTTGAGAGACTTCTTCATGCCTTACCTGGCGCTTCGCAACAAGAATCCTGGCTACGCGGTCAGCATCGTCAAGGCCGGCGCCACCATCGTCGGGCATGACGCCGGCCCGGTGCGTCCGCCCCTGACCGACCTCAAGCCGGCCGAGATGGAAGAGCTGGCCGTGCTGATCAAGAGCCTCGGCCCGCAGTAACTGACTAACCGGAGCCTTTCGCATGACTGCATTGCCAAGCTCTCAGCCCCGCTACATCCTCATGCACGAGGCCGACAACGTGGCCATCGTCGTGAATGACGGCGGCCTGCCTGCGGGCACCGTTTTTGCCTCCGGGCTGACATTGCGCGACAAGGTGCCGCAAGGCCACAAGGTCGCGTTGGTCGATTTGCCACAGGGCAGCACCGTGCGGCGCTACAACGTGCCCATCGGCTACGCCCTGAAGGACATCCCGGCCGGCAGTTGGGTGCACGAGCGGCTGCTGGACATGCCGGCCGCGCGCGGGCTGGACAACCTGCCCATCGCCACCGTCAAGCCCGAGCCCTTGCCGCCGCTGGAAGGCTACACCTTCGAGGGCTACCGCAATGCCGATGGCTCGGTGGGCAGCCGCAACATCCTGGCCATCACCACCACCGTGCAGTGCGTGGCCGGCGTGGTCGAGTTTGCCGTCAAGCGCATCAAGGACGAGCTGCTGCCGCGTTTCCCGAATGTGGACGACGTGGTGGGGCTGGAGCACAGCTACGGCTGCGGGGTGGCGATTGACGCGCCCGATGCGATCATCCCGATCCGCACCCTGCGCAACATCACGCTGAACCCGAACTTCGGCGGCGAAGTGATGGTGGTCAGCCTGGGTTGCGAAAAGCTGCAGCCCGAGCGCCTGCTGCCGCCCGGCACCATACCGATCATGGATGAGCGCAACGTGGCCGATGTGGGCGTCACTGCGGAGGCGCCGCTCGATGTGGTGTGCCTGCAGTCCGAACAGCATGTCGGCTTCATGTCGATGATCGACTCGATCATGAGCGCGGCCGAGCTGCACCTGGAGCGGCTCGATGCGCGCCGGCGCGAAACCGTGCCGGCCAGTGAGCTGGTGGTCGGCGTGCAGTGCGGCGGCAGCGATGCGTTCTCGGGCGTGACCGCCAATCCGGCGGTCGGTTTTTGCACCGACCTGCTGGTGCGCGCCGGCGCCACGGTGATGTTCTCCGAAACCACCGAAGTGCGCGACGGCATCGACCAGCTCACGGCGCGCGCCACGACGCCCGAAGTCGCCGAGGCGATGATCCGCGAGATGGCCTGGTACGACGCCTACCTGGAAAAAGGCCGCGTGGACCGCAGCGCCAACACCACGCCGGGCAACAAGAAGGGCGGGTTGTCCAACATTGTCGAAAAAGCCATGGGCTCGATCGTCAAGTCGGGCAGCGCGCCCATCAGCGGCGTGCTGTCGCCGGGCGAAAAGGTCCGGCAAAAAGGCCTGAAGGGATTGGTGTTTGCCGCCACACCGGCCAGCGATTTCATCTGCGGCACGCTGCAGCTGGCTGCCGGCATCAACCTGCATGTGTTCACCACCGGACGCGGAACGCCCTACGGGCTGGCCGAGGTGCCGGTGATCAAGGTGGCGACCCGCACCGACCTGGCGCGGCGCTGGCATGACCTGATGGACATCAACGCCGGCCGCATTGCCGATGGCGACGCGACGATTGAAGACGTGGGCCGCGAGCTGTTCCAGTTCATGCTCGACGTGGCCAGCGGCCGCAAGAAAACCTGGGCCGAGCACTGGAAGCTGCACAACGCCCTGGTGCTCTTCAACCCGGCGCCCGTGACGTGATGGCCTGAACAACAACCCAACAATAACTTTCAAGGATTAACAATGACGCAGAAACACGACAACCTGATCGGCGGCCAATGGCTGGCCGGCAGCAACTACACGCCCAACCTCAACCCTTCCAACCTGGGCGATGTGATCGGCGAGTACACGCAAGCCAGCGCCGAGCAACTCGACGCCGCCGTGCAAGCCGCGCGCGCCGCCTTTCCCGCCTGGTCCACTTCGGGCATTCAGGCGAGGGCCGATGCGCTCGACAAGATCGGCACCGAAATCCTGGCGCGCCGCGAGGAACTGGGCACGCTGCTGTCCCGCGAGGAAGGCAAGACCCGGCCCGAAGGCATTGGCGAGGCGACCCGCGCCGGCAACATCTTCAAGTTTTTCGCCGGCGAATGCCTGCGCCTGACGGGCGAAGTCGTGCCGTCGGTGCGCCCCGGCATCGGCGTGGAAATCACGCGCGAGCCGGTCGGCGTCGTCGGCATCATCACGCCGTGGAATTTCCCCATCGCCATTCCGGCTTGGAAAATCGCCCCGGCGCTGGCCTACGGCAATTGCGTCGTCATGAAGCCCGCCGACCTGGTGCCGGGCTGCGCCTGGGCGCTGGCCGAGATCATCAGCCGCAGCGGCATTCCGGCCGGCGTGTTCAATTTGGTGATGGGCCGGGGCAGCGTGATCGGCGACCCGCTGGTCAACCATCCCGGGGTCGATGCCATCAGCTTCACCGGCTCGCAGGGCGTGGGCGCGCGCATCGCCCAGCAGTGCGCCGTCACCCTCAAGAAAATCCAGCTGGAAATGGGCGGCAAGAACCCGCAGGTCATCCTGGACGATGCCGACGTGGCCCAGGCGGTCGAGCTCAGCGTGCAGAGCGCTTTTTTCTCCACCGGCCAGCGCTGCACCGCGTCAAGCCGGTTGATCGTGACCGAAGGCATCTACCCGAAATTTGTCGAGGCGATGAAGGTCCGCATGGCTGGACTCAAGGTGGGCGATGCACTGGCCGCCGGCACGGACATCGGCCCGGTGTCGTCGCTCTCGCAACTGGAGCAGGACCTCTCGTATGTCGATATCGGCCAGGCCGAAGGCGCGGTGCTGCTGGCCGGCGGCGAGCGCCTGAAGCTGCCCACCGACGGCTTTTTCATGGCCCCCGCGCTGCTGACCGACACCACGGCCGGCATGCGCATCAACCGCGAGGAAGTGTTCGGCCCGGTCGCCAGCATCATCCGCGTCAAGGGCTACGAGGAAGCGCTGTTTGAGGCCAACAACACGCCGTTCGGCCTGGCCGCCGGCATCGCCACGACCAGCCTGAAGCACGCGACCCACTTCAAGCGCCACAGCCAGGCCGGCATGGTCATGGTGAACCTGCCGACGGCCGGCGTGGACTACCACGTCCCGTTTGGCGGCCGCAAGGGTTCGAGCTACGGCTCGCGCGAGCAGGGCCGTTATGCGCAGGAGTTTTTCACCATCGTCAAGACCGCCTACACGCTGCCTTGATGACAAGCGGCCGGGTTATTCATTCGTCACCAGCCCGGCCGCTCAGACCGGCGGATTGAAAAAAAGGAGAAGTTCCATGACACAAGCCACCCCTTACCAGAGTTTTCCGAACAGCCTCAAGCAGGGCCTGCTGGCCGGCAAGAAGCTGATCGGCTGCTGGTCGTCGCTGTCCAGCGCCATCACCACCGAAGCGCTGGGCGTGGCCGGTTTTGACTGGATTCTGCTCGACGCCGAACACTCGCCCAACGACGTGTCCACCTTCATTCCGCAGCTGATGGCGCTGAAGGACAGCGTGAGTGCGCCGGTGGTGCGGCCCACCTGCAACGACACGGTGGAAATCAAGCGCCTGCTGGACGCCGGTTTCTACAACTTCCTGATTCCGTTTGTCGAAAGCGCCGACGAGGCGCGGCGCGCGGTGGCCGCCACGCGCTACCCGCCGCAGGGCGTTCGCGGTGTCTCGGTGTCACAGCGCAGCAACCGCTACGGCACGATCCCTGACTATTTCAAGTCGGTCAACGAACACATCTGCGTGATGGTGCAGATCGAAAGCCTGGCCGGCGTTGCGGCCGCGCGCGAGATTGCCGCCATCGACGGCGTGGACTGCGTGTTCGTCGGACCTTCGGACTTGGCCGCCGGCATGGGCCACCTGGGCAATGCCGGCCACCCGGATGTGCAGGCGGTCATCGCGGCGGTGTTCGCCGACGCCAAGGCCTGCGGCAAACCGGCGGGCATCCTGGCGCCGGTCGAGGTGGACGCCCGCCGCTACCTGGCGATGGGCGCGACGTTCGTCGGCGTCGGCAGCGACCTGGGCGCCTTCCGCTCGGCCACGCAGGCCCTGTGCGACCGCTACCGCAGCTGAATAGCCACATCTTTTTAAATTTTTGACTGGAGTCTTTCAATGAGCAAGCTTGGATTTATCGGCCTGGGCATCATGGGCGCGCCAATGGCCGCGCACCTGATCAAGGCGGGGCACGAAGTGTTTTTGACGACCCGCAGCAAGGTTCCCCCGGACCTGCTGACCGGCCAGGCAAGCGCCTGCAAGTCGGCCCAAGAGGTTGCCGAAAAAGCCGACATCGTCTTCCTGATGCTGCCCGACACGCCCGATGTGGCGGCCGTGCTGTTCGGCGACGAGGGCGTGGCCAGCGGCCTGAGCCAGGGCAAGACCGTCGTTGACATGAGTTCGATCTCGCCGATGGAGACCAAGGAATTCGCGCAAAAGATCAATGCGCTCGGCTGCGATTACCTCGATGCGCCGGTCTCGGGCGGCGAAGTCGGCGCCAAGGCCGGCAGCCTGACCATCATGGTCGGTGGCCCCGAGGCGACTTTCGAGCAGGTCAAGCCGCTGTTCGAACTGATGGGCAAAAACATCACGCGGGTCGGCGGCAACGGCGACGGCCAGACCTGCAAGGTCGCCAACCAGATCATCGTCGCGCTGAACATTGCCGCCGTCGGCGAAGCGCTGCTGTTTGCCAGCAAGGCCGGCGCCGACCCGGCCAAGGTGCGTCAGGCGCTGATGGGCGGCTTTGCCGCATCCCGCATTCTGGAAGTGCATGGCGAACGCATGATCAAGCGGACCTTCAACCCGGGCTTTCGCATCGGCCTGCACCAGAAGGACTTGGGGCTGGCGCTGGCCGGTGCCAAAACGCTGGGCGTGGCGCTGCCGCAAACCGCCGGCGCGGCGCAGCTGATGCAGGTTTGCGCCGCCAACGGCATGCAGGACCTGGACCATTCGGCGCTGGTGCGCAGCCTGGAAATCATGGCCAACCACGAAG
Source organism: Polaromonas naphthalenivorans CJ2 (assembly GCF_000015505.1). GTDB lineage: Bacteria > Pseudomonadota > Gammaproteobacteria > Burkholderiales > Burkholderiaceae_C > Polaromonas > Polaromonas naphthalenivorans. The sequence goes on from NC_008781.1 coordinate 1,685,459, forward strand.
TTGCCTGAGCCGGCATCTTCATTCAAAAACATTCAGGAGACAAATATGTCCATCAATCGACGTGATCTTATCGGCGCTTCATTGGCCCTCGGCATCGGCGCGGCCGGCGCGCAGCCGCAAAACTGGCCCTCCAAGCCGATCCGGCTGGTGGTGCCTTACCCGCCGGGCGGCTCCTCGGACATCATTGCGCGCTCCATTGCCCAGCCCCTGTCGGAGGCGCTCAAGCAGTCGGTCATCGTTGAAAACAAGGCCGGCGCCAACGGCAACCTGGGCGCCGATTACGTCGCCAAGTCGGCCCCCGACGGCTACACGCTGCTGCTGTGCGACACCGGCGCGCTGGCCATCAGCCCGTCGGTGTATACCAAGCTGCCGTTCGATCCAGCCAAGGACCTGCGCGGCGTGACCATGCTGGCCTATTCGCCGCATCTGCTGGTCGTGCATCCTTCGGTGCCGGCCAGCAACCTCAAGGAACTGGTGGCGCTGTCGAAAAAAACCGAGCTGAACTTTGCCGTCACGGCCATGGGCAGCGCGCCGCACCTGGCCGGCGTGGCGGTCGAGCGCGCCAGCGGTGCCAAATGGCAGTACATCCCGTACAAGGGCGGCTCGCAGGCAATTACCGACACCATTGCCGGCCAGACGCAGGTCTTGATGAACGGCATGCTCGCCACGCTGCCTTTTGTGCAGAGCGGCAAGCTCAAGATATTGGGCGTCTCCAAAGGCAGCCGCATGCCGCTGATCGGCAACGTGCCCACGCTGGCCGAGCAAGGCCTGAGCGGCTTCGAATCAGGCACCTGGCAGGGCTTGCTGGTGGCCAACGGCACGCCGGCCGCCATCATCAACCGGCTCAATGCCGAACTGATCAAGATCATCCGCAACCCCGACATCCGCGCCAAGCTGGCCGGGCAGGGCGCCGAGGTGGTGACCATGACGTCGGTGCAGCAGGACGAGTTCTTCAACCGCGAAAAAACCCGCTGGGCCAAAGTCGTTTCCGAGGCGAACATCAAGCTGGATTGAATACTCCTGATTTGATAGCTGCTTGCGCATGTCCAGCATGCACAAAAGGCTGATTTTATTCATAAAAATGCCAGATTCCGGCCTCACCGGCCAGCGGCCGCCGGATCATGGCAACAAGAGACAAGCACATGCGTACAAGCATCAAGGGGCTTTTTTGCCTGTCAATCGTCCTGGCTGCCGGCATGGGCCTGGCCCAGACCCGGCTGCGCGCCTGGAATATTCATCCCGATGGCTATCCGGTCACCGAGGCCATGAAAAGCTTTGCCGCAGAGGTGGCAAAAACCACCCAGGGCAAGTACCAGATCGAGATTTTCTCCAACGCCGCGCTGGGCGACCAGCCCAAGGCGGTGCAGATGCTCAAGGCCGGGGAAATCGACATTGCCGAATTCAGCGCAGGCCCTCTGTCCGATGCGGTGCCCGGCATCAAGGTGCTGAACCTGCCGTTTCTGTTCACCGATTCGGCGCACATGTTCCGGCACCTGGACGGCAAGCTGGGCCAGCGTTTTGCCGCCAGCCTGAAGGCGGCCGGCTTCGTGGTGCTGGGCTGGTATGACGGCGGCGCCCGTTCCTTTTATTGCGCCAGCCGGACGGTGACGAACGTCAGGGAATTGGCGGGCGCCAACATCCGGGTGCAGCAGTCCGAGATTTACACCGAAATGGTCAAGCTGCTCAATGCCCGGCCCGTGGCCTTGCCCTACAAGGATGTGCTCGATGGCCTGCAGCAGGGCAAGATCGATTGCGCGGAAAACAACATGCCTTCGTACGAGTCCACCGGCCATTACAAGGTCGCCAAGAATGTCTTCGTCACCAACCATGTGATTTCGCCCGAAGCGCTGGTGGTGTCCACCCAGCTCTGGAGCAAGCTCGGCCAGGAAGAGCAGGCCGCTTTTTCAGCAGCGGGCGCCCGGTCGGCCTTGCTGATGCGCGAGTTATGGAGCAAGCGGGTGGCCCTGGCGCTTGAAGTCACTGCGGGGCAGGGCGTGCAGTTCGTCAAGGTCAAGGACACGTCGTCGATGATCCGGCGGATGTCGCCGCTGTACGACCGCTACATGAAAGACCCGACCACCCGGCAGGAGTTGCTGAGCATCATTGCGCAATGAAGCCCAAGGCTTCTTCGCTCCTTCATCGGCCCGGCGCTTGGTCCGCCCAGCGCAGGACGACGTTTTGCCTCAGTGGCGCGACGCCAGGTAGTCGCGCACCGAAGTGATGTGCTCGCCGACCTGGGCCACCGCTTGCTCCAGCTCAGCCTCGGTGCAGTGCAGTTCCCTGCACCAGTATTCCAGCTCGACCGGGTCGATGGGGTTGATGCGCCCAGGGTCCAGCGGTTTGAAGTGCGTCAGTGGATCGGACATGGTTGCCTCCTGTGGGTTTGATGCGTGAATCAACACCATACTGGTGTCCGGGTCGGGAGGCAATCCCTTGCTGGGTACACACTCCCTTCTGAAACGCCCATAAAAAAACGGCCAGCGCCTTGTGCAAGGCGCTGGCCGTTTTGCCGGGTTGACCGATTTTTAGAGCGTGTCGATAAAGCTGCGCAATTTATCCGAACGCGATGGGTGCTTGAGCTTGCGCAGCGCCTTGGCTTCGATCTGGCGGATGCGCTCGCGCGTCACGTCGAACTGCTTGCCGACTTCTTCCAGCGTGTGGTCGGTGGACATCTCGATGCCGAAGCGCATGCGCAGCACCTTGGCTTCGCGCGGCGTCAGGCTGTCGAGGATGTCTTTCACCACATCGCGCAGGCCGGCCTGCATCGCCGCTTCGAGCGGCGCGGTGTTGGCGCCGTCCTCGATGAAGTCGCCCAGGTGCGAATCGTCGTCGTCGCCAATCGGCGTTTCCATCGAGATCGGCTCCTTGGCGATCTTCATGATCTTGCGGATCTTCTCTTCAGGAATCTCCATCTTCTCGGCCAGGATGCTGGCGTCGGGCTCGAAGCCGAACTCCTGCAGATGCTGGCGGCTCAGGCGGTTCATCTTGTTGATGGTCTCGATCATGTGCACCGGGATGCGGATGGTCCGCGCCTGATCGGCAATCGAGCGCGTGATGGCCTGGCGAATCCACCAGGTCGCGTAGGTCGAGAACTTGTAGCCGCGCCGGTATTCGAACTTGTCCACCGCCTTCATCAGGCCGATGTTGCCTTCCTGGATCAGGTCGAGGAACTGCAGGCCGCGATTCGTGTACTTTTTCGCAATCGAAATCACCAGGCGCAGATTGGCCTCGATCATTTCCTTCTTGGCGTCGCGCGAGTTCGATTCGCCTTCGTTCATGCGCTTGTTGATGTCCTTGAGGTGCAGCAGAGGCACCACGACGCGCGCCTGCAACTCGCCGAGCTTGGTCTGCAGTTCCTGGATTGGCGGAATGTTGCGCGCCATGACGTTGGACCACGGCTTGCCGGCGGCGACCTGTTTTTCAACCCATTTCAGGTTCAGCAGGTTGGGCGGGAAATCCTTGATGAAGACTTCCTGCGGCATGCCGCACTTCTCGACGATGATGCGGCGCAGCTCGCGTTCCTTCTTGCGCACGTCCAGCACCTGGCCGCGCAGCAGGTCGCACAGCTTTTCAATCGTCTTGGCGGTAAAACGCACCGTCATCAGCTCGTCGCTGAGGGCTTTTTGCGTCTTCAGGTACGTCGGGCCGCCGTAGCCTTCTTTTTCGTAGAGTTTTTTGACTTTTTCGGCATATTCGCCAACCTTCTCGAAACGGCTGAGCGCTTCTTTCTTCAGCTCTTCGAGCTTCTTGGTCAGTGCCTTGGAGCCGCCCTTGCCGTCGTCATCGTCGTCTTCGTCGAACTCGTCGAAGTCTTCCTCGGCCACATAGTCGTCGGCCTCGTTGGGGTTCGAGAATCCATCGACCACGGTGGAGATGACGACCTTGCCTTCGCGGATGTCATCGGCCAGCCGCATGATTTCGGCAATCGTCGCCGGGCTTTCGGAAATCGCTTCCATCATCTTCATCAGGCCGCCTTCGATGCGCTTGGCGATTTCGATCTCGCCCTCGCGCGTCAGCAACTCGACCGTTCCCATTTCACGCATGTACATGCGCACCGGGTCGGTGGTACGGCCGAACTCGCTATCGACGGTGGACAGCGCGGCTTCGGCTTCTTCCTCGGCTTCTTCCTCGGTCGCCACGGTGGCGCCGGTGTTGTTCAGCAGCAGGGTTTCGGCGTCGGGCGCCTGCTCATAGACGGCCACGCCCATGTCGTTGAGCATGTTGATGACGACTTCCAGCGTCTCGGCATCGACCAGCTTGTCGGGCAGGTGGTCGGAGATTTCGCCGTGCGTGAGGTAGCCGCGCGTCTTGCCGAGCTTGATGAGGGTTTTCAGGCGCACGCGGCGCTTGAGGATGTCTTCTTCGGACAAAACCGTTTCGTCCAGGCCGAACTCCTTCATCAAGGCGCGTTCCTTGGCCTTGCTGATCTTCATGCGCAGCGGCTTGACCTTTTCGGTGGTGGCCGTGGCTTCGACCACTGCCGGCTCTTCGGCGAACTCGGCTTCGATGTCGGACAGGTCTTCATCACCGTCCAGGCCCGATTCCTTGGTTTTGCGGGGCGCGCGCTTGACGGCGGCAGCGGCGGCTACGGGCGCACCTGCTGCGGCCGGAGCCTTGGGCGGGCGGCCGGGTTTCTTTTTGGCAGGCGCGGCGCTTTTCAGCAGGGCGTCTGCAGCGGCGAGAAGTTGGGCTTGGGTGGACTTGGGCTGCACGGCAGGGACTTTCTTCAAAGACATATCAGGGTTCGCGGAATCAGGAAGCTTTTTGATTCACGGGACATGTTGCGTACTGGGTTGAATGGATATGGCGGGTGTTCCGGATTTTTCAACCTCAGTACCCACAACATGCATGCGCCAGCGCCCGGACCAGAGTCAGGGGACATGTGGCAAACATTCAGGATTCAAGCGGAAGCGGTCAAAAATAAAAGCGGCCGGTGCCGGGGGAGCACATGGACGCTTGATTTTTTGGGCAAGCTGGTTGGGCGAACATTTGGAATGCAGTCCTTGCGGGAAGTTGGCCGTCTCCTGGTGGAGTTTCCCTTGACTGAAGGGGGCCGGTGCCGGAGGTGCTGCTGTCGCGCTTGCCGAGAAAAATCGGATTATACCGTAGTAGCCTGTGTTCTGCCTGTATTCATGCGGGTTTTTGAGGTGTTTTCTCGGCCCGGGATTGCGCCAGAAGTTCGCGCAAACGCTCCAGAACAGCGGGCTCGCTGGGCGCGCGGGCGGCAAGTTCTGCAATTTCACTGTCGCGCTTGAGTTGCTGGAGCTGCATCAGTATCCTGCGCGTTTCGTCCCAGTCGTAATCCACGCCTTCAAGCACTTCTGCAAACTGGGCCACGGCATGGTGTTCATGGGCATGGCCGCGCAGGCCTTCGCGCAGGACCGCCCAGGACTGCGGGCCATGCTCGTGCAACTGGCTTTCCAGCCACGCAAACAGCGGCCCGTGCGGCGCCGGCAGGGCGAGCAGCAAATGATGTTCCTCGGTGCTGAGCCGGTCCCAGCTTTGCGGCTCGGTCAGCAGCAGCCTGAGCACCCGGTCTTCACGGCTGGCCGGCAGGATGCGGCCGGTCATCCGGCGCGGTGCGCTGCCGGACGGGAAGGGCTTGCGGCCGAATTTTCCCGGTTTGCCCGATGGGGCGGCCGGCGACGGTGAATAGGCGGGCGGCTGCGAAAAGTAAGGCTCCGACGATGCGTAATCGGGCTCGTCGTGCAGGCCCATGGGCGGATAGTCCCCGAACTCGGGCATGCCGTGGTCCAGCTCGGGCGCAGGGTGTTCGGGCCGGAAGTTCTGGGGCTGCGGGGGCGGGCCGCTATTCTTTTTGTAATACGGTTTGCGCCCGCCCGAGGCGGGTTGCCAGAGCTGCAGCAGCTCCCGGCTGTCAATCATCACCTGCTCGGCGATTTCGGCCAGCAGCTGCGGCTTGAGCGCGCCTTCGGGCAGTGCGCTCCACAGCGGCCTGGCATTGCTGGCCATGTGGGCGCGGCCCTCGGCGGTGTCCAGGTCGCAGCCTTCCGCGGCCGCTTCGATTAAAAACCGGCTCAGCGGCACGGCCTTGGCGACACAGGCGGCAAAGCCTTCCTGGCCATGCTCGCGGATGAAGCTGTCCGGGTCGTGCTCGGCCGGCAGAAACAAAAATTTGACGGTGCGCACGTCGCTGGCAAAGGGCAGGGCGGCGTCCAGCGCCTTGCGCGCCGCGCGCCGGCCGGCGCTGTCGCCGTCAAAGCTGAACACCACCGACTCGGTGAAGCGAAACAGCTTTTGCACATGCTCGGCCGTGCAGGCCGTGCCCAGCGTGGCGACGGCATTGGCAAAGCCCAGCTGCGCCAGCGCCACCACGTCCATGTAGCCTTCGGTGACCAGCGCATAGCCATGCTCGCGCAGGGCGGTCCGGGCTTCAAACAGGCCGTACAACTCGCGGCCCTTGCTGAACACCGGGGTTTCTGGCGAATTGAGGTACTTGGGCTTTTCGTCGCCCAGCACCCGGCCGCCAAAACCGATGCATTCGCCCTTGACGTTGCGAATCGGAAACATCACCCGGTCGCGGAAACGGTCGTAGCGCTTGGCCTCGCCAGCGGCGTTGTCTTCGCCGGGCTCGCCGGTAATGACCAGGCCGCTTTCGACCAGCAAGGGGTTGTTGTAGTCGGGAAACACGCTGGCCAGGCTGCGCCAGCCTTCGGGGGCGTAACCCAGCCCGAAGGTCTTGGCGATTTCACCCGAAACACCGCGCCGCTTGAAGTACTGGATCGCGCGCTCCGACGTGCGCAGGCTCCTGATGTAGGCCCGGCCGGCTTTTTCAAGCACGCTCGTCAGCGTCGCCTGCTGCTCGCGCGCCTGCGCCGCTTTGGCGCGGTCCTGGGGCGAAACGTCGTCTTCGGGAACCTGCAGGCCGTACTGCTGGGCCAGGTCTTTCACCGCCTCGATGAACGTCATGCCGGCGTGGTCCATCAGAAAGCTGATGGCATTGCCGTTTTTGCCGCAGCCAAAGCAGTGGTAGAACTGCTTGGACGGGCTGACGCTGAAGGACGGCGATTTTTCGCCGTGAAACGGGCACAGGCCCATGAAATTGGCGCCGCCTTTTTTGAGCTGCACGTAGCGCCCGACGATATCGACCACGTCGGTGCGCGCCAGCAGTTCCTGGATGAATGATTGGGGTATGGCCATGGATTACAAAGTTTGAAGTCCAATTTAAGCATAGCGGCCTACACAAGCCCGGGAGAAACGGTCTGCCGGTGACAAAGCCTGCCGCGCATAATGAATGCCACTCTTTTTCCGCCCCGCATGGCCGTGGCCAGACCCCATGACCCTTGAACCGCAGGCCGCTTATGTGCTCAGCCACCCCGGCGCTTTCGCGCTGCAGATCATCAAGGGCTTTCGCGCCAACCAGGGCCTGCTGCTGGCCGGCGCGGTGGCCTACTACGCCTTGCTGTCGATTGTTCCGCTGCTCATATTGATTGCGATTGCGCTGTCGCATGTGGTTGACCAGGACGCGCTGCTGGCATCGCTGGGCCGCTACATCGGCTGGCTGGCGCCGGGGGAATCCAATGTCATTGTCAAGGAGCTGACCAATTTCCTCGCGCACCGCGAAGTCATGGGCTGGGTCTTGCTGGTCACGATGCTGTTTTTCAGCTCGCTGGCGTTCACCGTGCTGGAAAACGCCATGTCGGTGATTTTTTTGCACCGCGTGGCCATCCGGCGGCGCCACTTTTTGGTTTCGGCCGTGCTGCCTTACTGTTACATCTTTTGCCTGGGGCTGGGTTTTCTGCTGGTGACGCTGGTGGCCGCAAGCTTTCAGGCGCTGGGCGACAAGAGCATCGAATTCCTGGGCTGGAGCTGGTCGCTCAGCGGGTTTTCGGGCGTCCTGCTGTACCTGCTGGGCCTGACGGGCGAGATTTTTGTGCTGACGTCGGTCTATCTGGTGATGCCGGTCGGCCAGTTGTCGCTGCGCCGCGCGCTGATCGGCGGCGTGACGGCGGCGCTGCTCTGGGAAGTGACGCGCCATGTGCTGGTCTGGTACTTTGCCACGCTGTCACAGGTCGGCGTGGTGTATGGCTCGCTGACCACGGCCATCGTCGTGCTGCTGAGCCTGGAAATCGCAGCCACGCTGCTGCTGCTGGGCGCGCAGGTGATCTCGGAATACGAGCGCATCGGCACCGCCGGACCGAATACGCCGGCCCAGCCCCTGCAAACCTGATGCCTGCTTTTGCTAGCGGAACGCTACTGAAAACATAGCTGTCTTCGCCCGCCAGACGTGCGCAAAAGGCATTTTTGGCTATCAATCGCCCATCACCAGGCCTTCGCGCCTCGGGTCGGCGCCGCCCAGCCACAGCGGCATGCCATGGGCCTGGCCGCGCGTGATGGCCTGCAGGCCGCTGGTCATCGCCTGCTCGCGCACTTCGGCGCCGCGCGCCCGCAGGGCTTCGACCGTGGCCGGTGCAAAGCGCTTTTCCTCCAGCAGGGTCGGGCCGTTCAGCGACGCAAAGTTGGGCAGGTCAATCGCCTGCTGGGGCATCAGGCCCCAGTTCAGCACGCCATAGATCGTCTTGGCGGTGAAGTGGATGATCAGCGCGCCGCCGGGGCTGCCGCCGCTCATGACTAGCTGGTTGGTGTTTTTGTCGAACACCAGCGTCGGCGCCATCGACGAGCGCGGCCGCTTGCCGGCCTGCACGCGGTTGGCGACCGGCTTGCCTTCGGCATCCACCGGCGCGAAGCTGAAGTCGGTCAGCTCGTTGTTCAGCAAAAAGCCGCCGGCCTTCTTGGTGCCGCCGTCGGTCATCAGGCGCGAGCCGAACTGGTCTTCAATCGTCGTGGTCATGGCAATCGCATTGCCAAAACTGTCCACGATGCTGATGTGCGAGGTGCCGTGCTCAATCTGCTCGGGCATGGGCGCGTAGGCTGTCTTGACGACGCCCGGAACGCCGGGCTTGGCGGTTTTCATGCTCGGGCCGGCGGTCTCGATCAGCTTGGCGCGCTCGCTCAGGTAGCCGGGCGCCAGGAGGCTCATCCAGCTTCCGCCAGGCGGCTGCACGAAGTCCGGGTCGCCCAGGTACTGAGCCCGGTCGGCAAAGGCCAGCCGTGAGGCTTCGGTGTACAGGTGCAGCCAGTCGGCCGATGGCGTGGGTCCGGTGGTGCCGGGTACGCCGCCCATGCCAGCCACCAGCCCCAGCGTGGCGGCCGGCGTGTTGTTCAGGATGCCCAGGATTTGACCGATGGCGATGGCGCCCGAACTCGGTGGCGGCATGCCGCACAGGCGGTAGGCCTGGGCGTTGGCGCTGTAGTCGGAGCAGATCGGATCGCGCTTCCTGGCCTGGTAACTGGCCAGGTCGCTCAGGGCCAGCTTGCCGGGATTACTCGCGTGGCCCTGCACTTTGGTGACGATGGCCTGCGCGACGGTGCCGGTGAGCAGCGCGTTCGATCCCTTGCTGGCGATTTGCCGCAGCACGTCGGCCAGCGCCGGGTTGCGCAGGGTGGCGCCGGCATCGACCGGCGTGCCGTCGGCCTTGTAGAAGTAGGCCGCCGCCGTGGGGTCGTTCTTCAGGTATTTTTCATCCTTGAGCAGCATGTTCAGCCGGGCGCTGACCTTGAAGCCGTTGTCGGCCAGCTCGATGGCCGGTGCAAAAAGCTGCGCCCACGGCAGCTTGCCGTATTGCTGGTGCGCCATTTCCAGCATCCGTACCGTGCCCGGCGTGCCGACCGAGCGGCCGCCGACCACGCCCTCGTAAAACGGAATTGGCTTGCCGTCCGCGCCCAGGAACAGTTTTTCATCGGCCGCAGCCGGCGCCGTTTCGCGGCCATCAAAGGCCTCGACCGCGCGGCCGTTGGAATGCAGCAGGAACGCGCCGCCGCCAATCCCGCTGGACTGCGGCTCGACCAGGGTCAGCACCATTTGCACGGCAATTGCCGCATCAATCGCCGAGCCGCCGGCCTTCAGGATCTGGTAGCCGGCATCGGTTGCCAGCGGATTGGCGGCTGCGACGGCAAATTTGGTGGTGGCCCAGCCGGGCTTGGGCGTGAAACCCGACGAACCCTCAGGCTGCTGGGTGGGCGCGGTGTACGCAAACGGGCTGGTCGGAGAACTGGCGCAGGCCGCCAGCAAGGCAGCCAGGGCAACGGAAGTCAGCAGGCGTTTCATGCAATCTCCTCGGGAAGTAATGAGGAGCCATGGTACGTGAGGCTGGGAGGTCTGGAAAGGGAAGCGCTGCTATTTAATGGCCATTCAGGCCTTCTGCGCAAGAGGAGCGGGCGCAGCCAGCTATCAAAAAGAGAGTAAAGACAGCGCCGCCCGTTGCAGGCGGCGCAAGACTGCCTGGCTTAAGACGCGCGTGCCTTCTTGACTGCGGCAGCGCCATTCTTCAGGGCAGATTCCAGGGTTTCTTCCACCTTGGATGCTGCGTCCTTCAGGCCTTTGCCCACGGTTGCAAAAGCTTCCGGTGCTGGATGGGCCTTTTGGAACGCATCGACGCTGGAGTGAAATTGTGCAACGCCCAGGGCCGTGACATCTTTCAGGTTCTGTGTCGCCATCGCAATGCCGTTTTCCGCAGATGCCTTCATGGCTTCAAAAGCGGCTTGCGGCTCCTTGATGCTTTTGAAGGACTCGACGGTTTCGGCCACGGCGGCTTGCGCACCCTGTGCTTGCTTCTGGGCCAGGTCGCCCCAGGCCTTGAGTTGCTCCATCACCGGCTTGAACGCTTCCTGGGAAGCGGCGGGGTTGAACTTCTCCGCATTTTCCTTCATGGTTTTGGCGATGGATTCGAAAGGAGTGTTGGTGAACATGTGATGGCCCTTGTTAAAAATGTTGCAGTGCAGCAAGTATGGGGCACAAACGCCTTGAGCAGGGAATTAAAGTGGCGTTCAAGCGTAATTAAGCCAAGGCGGCGTTTCCGGTGACGTTCTGACCGTACGGACGGTCAGAACATTCCTTGGATTTATCCGGAAAGTGCCGGGGCTTAGCGCGGTGCCAGTCGAATCGCGCCGTCCAGGCGGATCACTTCGCCGTTGAGCATGTCGTTTTCAAAAATGTGCTTGGCCAGCTTGGAGTAGTCCAGCGGGGTGCCCAGGCGCGAAGGGAAGGGCACGGCGGCGGCCAGCGAGTCCTGCACGTCCTGCGGCATGCCGAACATCATCGGCGTGCCGAAAATGCCGGGGGCAATCGTCATGTTGCGGATGCCGTTGCGCGCGAGGTCGCGGGCAATGGGCAGCGTCATGCCGACCACGCCGCCCTTGGAAGCGCTGTAGGCGGCTTGGCCCATCTGGCCGTCGTAGGCGGCGACGGAGGCGGTGGAAATCAAGACGCCGCGCTCGCCGGTGGCTTCGGGTTCGTTTTTGGCCATGGCTTCGGCGGCCAGGCGGATCATGTTGAAGCTGCCCACCAGGTTGACGGTGATGGTCTTGGTGAAGGTCGCCAGCGTGTGCGCGCCGTTTTTGCCGATGGTTTTCTCGCCGGGCGCGATGCCGGCGCAGTTGACCAGGCCCATCAGCTTGCCCATGGACACGGCCTTGGCCACCACGGCCTGGCCGTCGGCTTCCTGGCTCACGTCGCACTTGACGAAAGCGGCAACGCCGTCGCCCAGTTCCTTGGCGATGGCTTCGCCTTTTTCAGCCTGCATGTCGGCAATCACGACCTTGCCGCCGTTGGCGACCAGCATGCGCGCAGTGCCTTCACCCAGACCTGATGCGCCACCGGTGACGATGAATACTTTGCCTGCGATGTCCATGGGATGTTCCTTGAAATTGAAAGGTTGAAAAAAATGGGAAAGCGAGGGGATGCACAAAGCGGTTTGACGTTTACGTCAACGTCAATCCAACCGTCAATTATGGCGCATGAAAAAGCCCGGCCATCTTTGAATAGCCGGGCCTTGGGGCAAATGCAAGCGCTTGTCTTGCTTATTTGTAGCCCACGCGGTCCAGCATCTGCTGGACTTTGGTCTGGTTGTAGCCAATGGCGCTGACCGGAATGGTTTCCGACTTGAAGCTGCCGCCGGTCATCGCCTTGAGCGCCGGGTTGCTCAGCTGCACGCCGGGCACGGCAGGCCATTCGTTGTTGCCGTTGGCAAAATAGTTTTGCGCATCGGGGCTGGCCAGGTATTCCATGAACTTGACGGCATTGGCCGTGTTCTTGGAGTTTTTGGCGACGGCGGCACCGGCGATGTTGACGTGCGTTCCCCAGCTTTCCTGGTTCGGGAACACCACGCCGATGCGGTCAGCCACCAGCTTGTCCTCGGGGGCGTTCGAGCGCATGATGCGCGCCAGGTAGTACGAGTTGGTCAGCGCCACGCCGCATTCACCGCTGGCCACGGCCTTGATCTGGTCGGTGTCGCCGCCCTTGGGGTCGCGCGCCATGTTGGCGACCAGGCCCTTGAGCCACTGCTCGGTCTTGGCCTCGCCCAAGTGCTCGGTGACGGCCGAAAACAGCGACAGGTTGTAGGGATGCGCGCCTGAACGGGTGCACAGCAGGCCCTTGTTTTTCGGATCGGCGAGTTCTTCGTAGGTGTCAACGTCGGCCTTCTTGACCTTCATCTTGTCGTACACCACGACGCGGGCGCGGGTTGAGAAACCGAACCAGGTCGTGCCTTCGGCGCCTGCCTTGGCGCGCAGGTTGACCGGAATGGCCGCTTCAAGCGCGGGCGACTTGATCGGCTTGAACAGGCCGTCCACATCGCCTTTCCAGAGGCGGGCGGCGTCAACGAGCAAAATCACGTCGGCTGGCGACGCCGCGCCTTCGGCCTTGAGACGCGCCAGGATGCCGGCATCGTCAGCATCCACCCGGTTCACCTTGATGCCGGTGGCCTTGGTGAAGTTGCTGTACAGCGCCTCGTCGGTCTGGTAGTGGCGGGCAGAATACAGGTTGACAACCTGTTCCTGGGCGCTTGCACTGCCGGCGGCACCGAACAAGGCAGCGGCAGCAAGGGCAAGACCGGTAAAAATTGGCGCTCTTTTGATCATCTTGAAAAATCCTGAAGGCTTGAAAGTTAATGAGTTTAATGCAAATGCGAATTAGTCGCAATATCTTTGGGGCGGCTGGCGTATCCGTGGCCTGCAGGCCCATGCTGGGGTGGCTGGCAAAACTGGTGCTTCCTGCCTTGCTGGTCGCGGGCTGCACTTCGACGCCGGTGGCGCCCGTCAAGCCGGTTGCGCCGGATGTCGGCACGGCGCCAGCCCTCAGGAAGCCGCTGAAGATCGGCTTGGCGCTGGGCGGCGGCGCGGCGCGCGGTTTTGCCCATGTCGGCGTGATTGCGGTGCTTGAAGAGGCTGGGCTCAGGCCGCAGGTCGTGGTGGGCACATCGGCCGGCAGCCTGGTCGCGGCGATTTACGCCACCGGCAAGACCAGCGCCCAGCTGCAGCAGACCGCGCTCGGCATGGAAGAGGTGGCCATTACCGACTGGATGCTGCCGATTATTGGCAAGGGCATGTTTCGCGGTGATGCGCTGGGCCGCTATGTCAACCAGCTGGTGGGCGGGCGGCTGATCGAGAACATGGTGATTCCGCTGGGCATCGTGGCCACCGACCTCAACAGCGGCAAGGCGGTGCTGTTTCGCAGCGGCGACACCGGCACGGCGGTGCGGGCGTCCAGCGCGGTGCCGGCGGTGTTCGTGCCGGTGAAGATCAGCGGCCATGAATACGTCGATGGCGGCCTGGTGTCGCCGGTGCCGGTGCGCTTTGCCCGGCAGATGGGCGCCGACGTGGTGATTGCCGTGGACATTTCGAGTCCGCCCGAGGGCAACCCGGCCGAAGGCACGCTGCAGATTTTGCTGCAGACCTTTGCCATCATGGGAAAAAGCATCAACCAGTACGAACTCAGGGAAGCCGATGTGGTGGTGCGGCCTTCGCTGGTTGGCTTGAAGAGCGCCGATTTTTCGGCCCGCAAGCTGGCCATCGATTCGGGCCGGGCGGCGATGCTGGCGGCGCTTCCGGCGCTGAAGGCGAAGCTGGCCGCCGGCATGCTGGCTGTTCCTTGAATGCGGTGTTGTGCCCGCTCTTCTTTCGATAGCTGCCTGTGCTTGCTGCGCCTGCGCAAACGCCTGATTTGATCAAAAAAAAGCCCAATCTCGCGATTGGGCTTAACGGAACCTCGAAACCTGATGTTTCTGCAGGGAACCGAGGAGACAACTGATTGGAAGCCAGCCCGTTTGAACTGGTTTCAGGAAGCAGGCTCCATGAACTCTCAAGGTGCGCAGGGCACCGAAAGCTCATTGAAAATTAACGCTTCTTGGAAACGCTTTTGGAAGCGTTCACGGCGGATTCGGATACCGTGTTGAAGTTGGTTTCGGCCATGTCGCCGGCTTGCTTGACGGCTTTTTGCACCGACTCGAAGGCGGAGTTGGCAGCGGTCATGGCGCTTTTCATCATGGTCACTGCGGTTTCGGAACCGGCAGGTGCATTTTGCGTGGCGCTTTCAACCAGGTCGGCAAACTTCTTCTGGGCTTCAGCGGTCTGGCCTTCAAGCGTCTTGCTGAATTCAGCACCGGCGGATTGGGCGATGTCATACAGGTGACGGCTGTAGGCAGCGGTTTTTTCAGCCAGGGGCTGGACCATGCTGGCTTGCAGGGCCAACAGTTCTTGTGCGTCTTTCGCGTTCAGCACGGCTTGCGCGTTGTTGGCGGTTTCGGCCAGTGCAGCCTTGGTGGCTTGAACATTCAGTTCAACCAGCTTTTCGACGCCTTCGAAGGCCTTTTGGGTCAAACCAAACAGGGTTTCGATGTTGGCTTTGTGGGAGGCCATGAGTTGTTCAGCGGTCAGCATAAGTAATCTCCAATATGTAGTTAAGGTTGATAGTTGCTTTGCGCTGAATTGCTGCACTGCAACATGGAAATAATTATAGGAGAAACGCGTGACATTGCAACCGTTTTCTGTTGCATCGCAGCAATCTAGATGCGTTACTCTGATTTAAATCAGTTATTTGAGGATGAACGGCCCGTGCAAGCTTTCTACGCCGACAACTTTGTTTTGCCGCTGCCCACCGGGCACCGCTTTCCCATGCGCAAATACAAGCTGCTGCGCGAGCGCCTGGTCAGCGAACTGCCGGCGGTGCGGATGATGCAGGCACCGGCCGCCAGCGATGGCGAACTGGCCCTGGTGCATGCGCCTGCCTATATACAGGCCATCACCCACGGCACGCTGCCTGCGCCGGCCCAGCGCGAGATCGGATTTCCCTGGAGCGAAGGCATGGCCGAGCGCGCGCGCCGTTCGGCCGGCGCCACCGTGGCGGCGGCGCGCAGGGCGCTTGGGCTGGCTCCAGGTTCGCGTCCTGAAGGCATCGCGGCCAACCTGGCCGGCGGCACGCACCATGCCTATGCCCACAAGGGCGGCGGGTTTTGCGTTTTCAACGATGCGGCGGTGGCCGCCCGGCTGATGCAGGCCGAATGGGCGCGCCAGCATCGCCAGGCCAGGCAGCCGCTGCAGGTCGCGGTGATTGACCTCGATGTCCACCAGGGCAATGGCACGGCCAGCATTTTTGCCGGCGACGCCAGCGTGTTCACGCTGTCGCTGCACGGTGAAAAGAATTTTCCGTTCCGCAAGGAAGCCAGCGACCTGGATGTCGAGCTGCCCGACGGCTGCCTGGACGCGCCCTACCTGCAGGCGCTGGAGCATGCCCTGGACGAGCTGGAGCGGCGCTTCGAGCCCGGCCTGGTCCTGTTTTTGGCGGGCGCCGACCCGTTTGCAGGCGACCGGCTGGGGCGGTTGAGCCTGAGCTTTGACGGGCTCGAAGCGCGCGACCGCCGCGTCTTTGACTGGGCCTGGCAGCGCCGCATTCCGCTGGCTTTTTCGATGGCGGGCGGCTACGGCGTCAACATCGATGAAACCGTGCAGGTGCAGATGAACACCTACCGGGTGGCGCTGGCGTATTGGCAGAAATGGCAATCGGCGCGCTGATGCACTGGCAAAATGGCGCTTCAATGACCCTGACTCCACGCCCCCAGGCCGAATACCGCCATGCCTACAAAGCTTTTCGCGCCATCGGCACCCGCTGGTCCGACAACGACCTGTACGGCCATGTCAACAACGTCGTTTATTACAGCTGGTTTGACACCGCCGTCAACGGCCTGCTGATCGAGCGCGGCGCGCTCGACATCCATGCCGGCAGCGTGATTGGCCTGGTGGTTGAAACCCAATGCAACTATTTTTTGCCGCTGGCCTTTCCCGAACCCGTGGTCGCCGGCATTCGCGTGGCGCACATCGGCGCGTCCAGCGTGCGTTACGAGGTCGCGCTGTTTGCCGCTGACGAAAGCCTGTCGTGCGCCGCCAAAGGCCATTTCATCCATGTGTATGTGGACCGCGCCACGCGCCGGCCCGCCGTCTTGCCCCCTGAATTATTGTCTGTACTGGAGCTGCTGAAGTGAAACCAACCCATTCTTCCCACCCTGTCGTGGCTGGCGATTTTGCCCCTGACGATGCGCCTGCCAGCGCCTGCCAGCCGCCCGTCAACGCGGTGGATCATGCGATAGAAAGCCGTCAGTCGATGCGCGAGTTTTTGCCGACGCCGGTGCCCCGGGCAACCATCCTGCATCTGCTCGAACTCGCCAGCCGCGCCCCGTCGGGCACGAACACCCAGCCGTGGAAAGCCTATGTGCTGCAGGGCGCCAGCAAGGACAGCTTGAGCGAGAAGGTCTGCCAGGCGCATGACGCGCTGCGCGACAACCCGGCGCTGGCTTCCGAATACAGGGAAGAGTACGACTACTACCCGGAAAAATGGGTGTCGCCTTACATTGACCGCCGGCGCGAAAACGGCTGGGGCCTGTATGGGCTGCTGGGCATCACCAAGGGCGACAAGGACAAGATGCATGCGCAGCACCAGCGCAACTACCGGTTTTTCGATGCGCCGGTGGGCCTGATGTTCACGCTGGACCGGGTGATGGGCCGGGGCTCGCTGCTGGACTACGGCATGTTCATGGAAAACTTCATGATCGCCGCGCGCGGCCACGGCCTGCACACCTGCCCGCAGGCCGCGTGGAACGGCTTTGCGAAAATCATCCTGCCGCACATCGGCGCGGGCGAGGGCGAGATGCTGGTGTGCGGCATTTCACTGGGCTATGCCGACGAATCGGCGCTCGTCAACACCTTTCGCACGCCGCGCGTGAGCGCGGCGGAGTTCACGACCTGGCTAGATTGAGCCGGTGACTTTTTCCGTCGTCCAGCTGCTCGGCGGACTGTCTTATGCCACGACGCTGTTCCTGATGGCGGCGGGGCTGACGCTGATTTTCGGCGTCACGCGCATCGTCAATTTCGCGCATGGCAGTTTTTTCATGCTGGGCGCGCTGTTCACCGCGCACTGGGTGACGAACTGGTTTCCGGCCTGGGGCGAAAGTGGGCTGCTGTACCTGATTGCTATTTTTTTAGGAGCTGCCTGCGCAGGACTGGCGGGCGCAATAGCCGAATATCTCTTGTTGCGGCGAATGTCGGACGCCCCCGAGCTGTACCAGCTGGTCGCCACCTTCGGCCTCACGCTGGCGATGCATGACGCGATGCAGTGGGGCTTCGGGCCGGACGAGGTGTTTGCGCCGCGTTTTCCGGGGCTCAAGGGCTCGGTGCAGATCGGCGACGAATTTTTCCCCGTGTACCAGCTGGCGATGATTGCGCTCGGGCCGCTGGTCTGGCTGGGCCTGCATGTGCTGCTTCGCCGTTCGCTGTTTGGTCAGCGCCTGCGCGCCGCCACGCAGGACCGCTCGATGCTGGCCGCGCTGGGCGTCAACCCCAGGCCGCTGATGCTGGGCGCGGTGGTGCTGGGCTGCGCGCTGGCCGGGCTGGGCGGCGCGCTACAGTTGCCGCGCGAACCGGCGCATCTGCAAATGGACATGAACGTGATCGTCGAAACCTTCGTGGTCGTCGTGACCGGCGGGCTGGGCAGCATCGGCGGCGCGTTTGTCGCGGCCCTGTTGATTGGCCTGGTGCATGCCTTTGGCACCGCTGCGTTTCCCCAAGCGACGCTGGTCGTCGTGTTTTTGACGATGGCGGTGGTGCTGGTGTTCCGGCCGCAGGGGCTCAAGGGCAGTTCGCCAGAGCAGGGCGGCCATCGGGAGGCGGCGCAGAAGTTTCGCGGCCTTCGGCTGGGGCGCGCCTGGACGTCGGTGATTGCGTTGGCCTTCGTGTTGCTGGCTGGACTGGCCTGGTCGGGCGGGGCCTACTGGCAGACGCTCGCCGCCGATGCGCTGATCCTGATGATCTTCGGCATCAGCCTGCAGTCCATGATGGCGCTGGGCGGGCTGGTCAGCTTTGGCCATGCGGCGTTTTTTGCCCTCGGCGCTTACGGCGCGGCGCTGTCGCACAGCCTGTGGGGCGCAACGCTGCCGGTGGCGCTGGCGACTGGCTGCGGCGCGGCGCTGGCCGTCGCTGGCGTGTTCGGCGCGGCGGTGGTCAGGAGCAGCGGCGTGTACCTGGCGATGCTGTCGCTGGCGCTGGCGCAGGTGGTCTGGGCCGGCGCGGCGCAATGGGTGAGCCTGACGGGCGGCGACAACGGGCTGATCGGCCTCGCGCTGGTAACCGACGACGGCCGGCCGGTTTTTTATGCGCTGCTGGTGGCACTGGCCTTGATCGCGGTGTTCGCGCTGCGGTTCTTGAGCCGGTCGGTGATGGGGGCGGCGCTGCAGGCCGTGCGTGATGCACCGTTGCGCGCGGCGGCGTCCGGCTTGTCGGTCGGTTGGCTGAAATACCGCGTTTTTGTCGAAAGCGCGGTGCTGGCGGGCCTGGCGGGTGGGCTGTTTGCGGCCCATAAAGGGGCGGTGTTTCCGTCGCTGGCGGCCGTCTCCACCTCGGTCGATGCCTTGCTGGTGGTGCTGCTGGGCGGTGTGCATCAGCTCTGGGGCGCGGTCGTCGGCAGCCTGGTGCTGACGTATGCAAGCGCCGAGCTGGGCCGCGAAGTGACTTACTGGCGCGGCCTGCTGGGCGTGTTCATCATGCTGATCATGGTGGCTTCGCCGTCGGGGCTGCTGGGCCTGCTTTCACGCTTGGCCGGGCGGCGCCAGCGTGCCATCGCGGGGAGCCGCTGATGCTGCAGGTCCGGCAACTGGTCAAGCATTTCGGCGGCATCCACGCGGTCGATGGCGTGAGTTTCGAGGTGGCCGCAGGCGAATGCGTGGCGCTGATCGGCCCCAACGGCGCTGGCAAATCGACCTGCTTTGCCTGCATCGCCGGCCAGTATCCGCTGACCGGCGGGCACATCCTGTGGAACGGCCAGGCGCTGGAAAAACTCGCTCCGGCCGAGCGCCTGCGGCACGGCGTGGCGCGCACCTTCCAGGTGGCGCAGGTCTTTGAAGCCCTCACGGTGCTACAAAATGTGCAGCTGGCTATGCAAGCTGGTATTGCGCAAAAGGCCATTTCGGCCTTCAAAAGGCTCGACGGGCAATCGCGCGAAGCGGCTGAGGCGCTGCTTGAGGAAACCGGCCTGCGCGCGCTCGCCCATGACGATGCCCTGAGCCTGCCTTATGGCGCCAAAAAGCGGCTCGAACTGGCCATGGCGCTGGCCGCCCGCCCCCGGCTTCTGCTGCTCGACGAACCCGCCGCCGGCCTGGCCGAAGCCGAGCGTGCCAGCCTGATGAAACGGGTCAAACAGCTGGCAGGGCAGGGCATGGCCGTGCTCTACACCGAGCACAACATGGACGCAGTGGCCGGCGTGGCCGACCGGGTGCTGGTGCTGATCGAAGGCCGGCTGGCCGCCGAGGGCTCGTTCGAGGAAATCTCCCGCGATGCCGAAGTGCGCCGGCTCTACCTGGGCGAAAGCCTGGACCCGGGAGGCGAGCATGCTTGAGCTGGACCAGCTCAGCGCTTTCTACGGCCCTGCGCAAGCCCTGTTCGGGGTGTCGCTGCGCGTGGCTGCCGGTGAGCTGGTGGTGCTGCAGGGGCTCAACGGCGCGGGCAAATCGACGCTGCTCAAGGCCATCATGGGCCTGGAAGTGCGCACCGAAGGCGCCATTCGCTACCAGCTGCCCTCGGGCGCCGTGGCCATCGAGCGCTGGGAAATCCATCGGCGCGCGCAGGCTGGCCTGGGTTATGTGGCCGAGGACCGCCGGCTGTTCACCGAACTGACGGTGCGCGAGAACCTGCATGTGGCTGCGGGCCGCGATGCCAAGGCCCATGAAGCGCGGGCGCTCGATTTGTTTCCGGTCCTGAAAACGCTCTTGAGCCGGCCCGCCGCGCAGATGAGCGGCGGCCAGCAGCAGATGCTGGCGATTGCCCGCACCCTGATGACCGGCCCGAAAATCCTGCTGCTCGACGAGCCCTGCGAAGGCATTGCGCCGGTGCTGGTCGAGTCGATTCGCGATGCGCTGCTGGCCCTCAGGCGCGAAGGCCTGGCGCTGCTGGTGGTCGAGCAAAATCGCCTGCTGGCGTCGCGCGCGGACCGGTTGCTGTGGCTGGTTGCGGGTAAAGTCAGGGACTCGTAAAAATCAGCCCCGTTGGGGGCCGCTGATTCATTTTTCAATCCATCGTTAAAAGGACATTGCCATGACAACCACCACCACCGCCTCGGGACTGCAATACGAAGACACCGTGCTGGGCACCGGCGCCATCGCCAAGGCCGGCCAATATGTCAAGGTGCATTACACCGGCTGGCTGTACAACGACGGCGTGCAGGGCAAGAAATTCGACTCCAGCAAGGACCGCGGCCAGCCCTTCCAGTTCTCGCTCGGCGCTGGCGAAGTGATTCGTGGCTGGGACGAAGGCGTGCAGGGCATGTCGGTCGGCGGCACGCGCCGCCTGGTCATTCCCTCGGAACTCGGCTACGGCGCGCGCGGTGCGGGCGGCGTGATTCCGCCGAACGCGACCCTGCTGTTTGAAGTGGACTTCCTGGGAACCTGATCCGGCCGCAAGGGCTTGACATCGACGCCAGGCCCGGCGACGGGCCTGCGCACCGCATTACCTCGCAT
The DNA here is from genome assembly GCF_000015505.1 of Polaromonas naphthalenivorans CJ2. Classification (GTDB taxonomy): domain Bacteria; phylum Pseudomonadota; class Gammaproteobacteria; order Burkholderiales; family Burkholderiaceae_C; genus Polaromonas; species Polaromonas naphthalenivorans. Next base: position 1,706,311 of record NC_008781.1, read on the forward strand.
CACCTGCCACGGGGCCTTCCGGGTTCACCATGATCATCACCAGCCTGCTCGATACCGACCTGTACAAGTTCACCATGATGCAGGTGGTGCTGCACCAGTTTCCCGGCGCCGAGGTCGAATATAAATTCAAGTGCCGCAACGCCGGCGCGCCCGGCATTGGCAACCTGGCGCCGTATGTGAACGAGATTCGCGAGGAAATTCGCGGACTCTGCAGGCTGCACTTCCAGGATGCCGAACTGGCCTACCTGAAGAGCCTGCGCTTCATCAAGAGCGATTTTGTCGATTTCCTGGGGCTGTTCAAGCTCAACGAAAAATACCTCCATGTGGCTGCCTTGCCGTCGGGCGAGATTGAAATCTCGATCAAGGGACCGTGGCTGCACACCATCCTGTTTGAAATCCCGGTGCTGGCCATCGTCAACGAGGTCTATTTCCGCAATACCCGCAAGCAGCCCGACCTGAGCGAGGGCCGCAAGCGCCTGGACACGAAAATAGCGGCCTTGCAGATCGGCGGCATCGGGGAGCTGAAAATTGCCGACTACGGAACGCGCCGGCGTTTCGGCAAGGCCTGGCATGAAGAAGTTTTGCGCACGCTGGTGACCCGCCTGGGCACGGGCGCCGAGGGACAGCTGGCCGGAACCAGCAATGTGCTGTTTGCCATGAAGCTGGGCTTGATTCCGCTGGGCACCATGGCGCACGAGTATCTGCAGGCCTGCCAGGCGCTCGGGCCGCGTTTGCGCGACAGCCAGGTGTTCGGCTTTGAAATGTGGGCCAAGGAATACCGGGGCGACCTGGGCATTGCACTGTCGGACGTGTATGGCATGAATGCCTTCCTGCGCGACTTCGACCTGTATTTCTGCAAGCTGTTCGACGGCGCGCGCCACGACAGCGGCGACCCGTTCCAGTGGGGCGAGCGCATGATCTCGCACTACGTCGAAAACCGTGTCGATCCCAAGACCAAGACGCTGATTTTCAGCGACGCGCTCACGGTGCCCAGAACCATCGAGCTGTACCGGCAGTTCCGGGGCCGCTGCCAGCTGGCCTTCGGCATTGGCACCAACCTGACCAACGACCTGGGCTATGAGCCGCTGCAAATCGTCATCAAGATGGTGCGCTGCAACGGACAGCCGGTGGCCAAGTTGTCCGACACGCCGTCCAAGAACATGTGCGACGACGAAAAATACCTGGCTTACCTGCGCCAGGTTTTCGAGATTGCATCGCCAGCGGTCTAGTGGCATGCGCAACCTGGATCTGTCAATGAGAATTTTTCGCTGGCTTGGCGCTTGTGCGCTGCTGTCGCTATGGCCCGGCCTGTCGTTCGCGGCCTCACTGGACGGCAGCCAGCTGTCGGTGCTGTGGGGCGTTCCATTTGCCGGCCTGCTGCTGTCGATTGCGCTGCTGCCGCTGCTGGCGCCATTTTTCTGGCACCATCATTTCGGCAAGGTGTCGGCCGCCTGGGCGCTGGCTTTCCTGCTGCCTTTCGCGCTGATCTACGGCCCGGGCATGGCGGCTTTCAGCTTCCTGCATGCGCTGCTGGAGGAATACATTCCCTTCATCCTGTTGCTGACGGCGCTTTTTACCGTGGCGGGCGGCATCCATATCCGGGGCAACCTGCACGGCAGCCCGGGGCTGAACACAGCCATCTTGGGCATTGGCGCGGTGCTGGCGAGTTTCATGGGAACCACCGGCGCCTCGATGCTGCTGATTCGCCCGCTGATCCGGGCCAATGACAACCGCGCACACAAGGCGCATGTGGTGGTGTTCTTCATCTTCATTGTCTCGAACGCCGGCGGCTCGCTGACGCCGCTGGGCGATCCGCCGCTGTTCCTGGGATTTCTGAAGGGCGTGGATTTTTTCTGGACCGCCAGCCATATCTTCCCGGAAACGCTGTTTCTGATCGGCAGCCTGCTGGCCATTTTCTATGCCCTCGACGCGTGGTTTTACCACCGCCGCGAAGAACTCATGCCGCTGGACCCGACGCCTGACACCCGGAGCATCGGCTTTGACGGCGCCGCCAATTTCTGGCTGCTGGCCGCCGTGGCCGGGCTGGTGCTGCTCAGCGGCATCTGGAAGTCGGCCGTGGTGTTCAACATCGCCGGCACCGATATCGGCCTGCCGGGCCTGGTGCGTGATGCCGGGCTGGTCGCCATCACCTTGCTGTCGCTGAACATCACGGCGGCCAAGGTCCATGCCGACAACCAGTTTTCCTGGGGGCCGATGCTGGAAGTGGCCAAGCTGTTCGCCGGCATTTTTCTGACCATCGTTCCGGTGATCGCCATGCTCAAGGCCGGCACCAGCGGCCCGTTCGGCGCGGTGGTGTCCAGCGTGACGCGGCCCGACGGCACGCCTGATCCGGCGATGTATTTCTGGGCCACCGGCGCGCTCAGCTCCTTTCTGGACAATGCGCCGACCTACCTGGTGTTCTTCAATACCGCCGGCGGCGACGCGCAGGCGATGATGACCACGTTCGCCTCGACCCTGGCGGCGGTCTCGGCCGGCGCCGTCTTCATGGGCGCCAACACCTACATCGGCAATGCGCCCAACCTGATGGTCAAGGCCATCGCCGAAGAACGCGATGTCAAAATGCCGAGCTTCTTTGGCTACATGCTGTGGTCGGGCGGAGTCTTGGTTCCGCTGTTCATCATCATGACCTTTATCTGGTTCAAATAAAGAAAGCAGACATTTCCCATGAGCAAACCGAAAATCCTGATTGCCCGCGCCATCTTTCCTGAAGTCATCGCCCGGCTGGAAGAACATTTCGAGGTCGAATCCAACCAGGCCGATGCCACTTGGTCCAAGGCCGAACTGATAGCGCGCCTCAAGGACAAGGACGGCGCCTTCACCACCGGCGGCGACCGCATTGATGCCGAGGTGCTGGCCGCCTGCCCCCGGCTCAAAATCTGCGCCAACATGGCGGTCGGCTACAACAATTTTGACATTCCCGCCATGACCGCCGCTGGCGTGCTGGCCACCAACGCGCCCGACGTGCTGACCGAAACCACCGCCGATTTCGGCTTTGCGCTGTTGATGGCCACGGCCCGGCGCATCACCGAGAGCGAGCATTATTTGCGCGCTGGACAATGGACGAAGTGGAGCTACGACATGTTCGCCGGCTCCGACATCCATGGCTCCACGCTGGGCATCCTGGGCATGGGCCGCATCGGGCAGGGCATTGCCAAACGCGGCGCGCACGGCTTTGGCATGAAGGTGATTTACCACAACCGCTCGCGGCTGGATGCGGCGCTGGAGGCTGAATGCAAGGCCGGCTACGTCGGCAAGGAAGAGCTGCTCAAGACCGCCGACCACCTGGTGCTGGTGCTGCCTTATTCGCCGGCATCGCACCACACCATCGGCGCAGTCGAGCTGGCGCAGATGAAGCCGACCGCCACGCTGGTCAATATCGCGCGCGGCGGCATCGTCGATGACGCCGCCCTGGCAGCCGCCCTGCGCAACAAGACGATTGCGGCGGCGGGCCTGGATGTGTTCGAGGGCGAGCCCTCGGTGCATCCTGACCTGCTGACGGTGCCCAATGTGGTGCTGACGCCGCACATCGCCAGCGCCACGGTTCCAACGCGCCTGGCGATGGCCGGCCTGGCGGCCGACAACCTGATTGGATTTTTCAAGGAAAACAAGCCGCTTACGCCCTTGAATCCTGCGGTTATAGCTATCAAATAAATAGCAAACTGATTCATGGAGTCCTGGTTGATGATGGCCTTGCTGCTGGCCAACCTGCTGTTGCTGGTCTGGCTGGCGGTGCGCAAGCCGGCGGAAATTGCAGGCGATGGAAATGCTGAACTGCTGAACGGCTTTGCGGAAGTCAGTGACCGGCTGGAGCGCGAGCTGCGGCGCGAGATCAGCGACAACTCGCGCGGCAGCCGCCAGGAACTGGCCGCGACGCTGGCCAGCTTCCAGCAGGCGCTGGTGCAGCAGGGCGCCGAAGCCACCCGCACGCAAAACACGCAGATCGATGCGTTTTCCCGCCAGCTCGGCCTGTTGCAGCAAAGCCTGTCGGACACGCTGGCGACGCAGCTGCAGTCGGTCAGCGAATCGAACGCGCGCCGCATGCTTGAGGTGCGTGAAACGCTGGAAAAGCAACTCGCGCAACTGCAGCAAAGCAACGCCGCCAAGCTCGACGAGATGCGCCGCACGGTCGATGAAAAGCTGCATGACACGCTGGAAACCCGCCTGGGCCAGAGCTTCAAGCAGGTCGCCGACCGGCTGGAGCAGGTCCACAAGGGGCTGGGCGAAATGCAGACGCTGGCGCAGGGCGTCGGCGACCTCAAGCATTTGCTGACCAACGTGAAAACGCGCGGCATTTTTGGCGAGGCGCAACTGGCAGCCTTGCTCGAACAGGTCTTCACCGTGGACCAGTACGCCGCGCAGGTCGTCACCCGGCGCGGTGGCAAGAATCCGGTCGATTTCGCGATCAAGCTGCCGGGCCGTTCCGACTCGGGCGAGCCGCTGTGGCTGCCGATTGATGCGAAATTTCCCAACGAAGACTATGAGCGGCTGCTCGATGCGCAGCAGCGCGCCGACGGGCCGGGCGCCGAGGTCGCGGGCAAGGCGCTGGAGCTGCGCATCCGCCTGGAAGCCAAGTCGATCTGCGAAAAGTACATCGAGCCGCCGTACACGACCGACTTCGCCATCCTTTTCCTGCCGACCGAGGGCCTGTACGCCGAAGTGCTGCGCCGCCCCGGCCTGATTGAATGCCTGCAGCGCGACCACCGCATCACGCTGGCCGGTCCGACCACGCTGCTGGCCATGCTCAATTCGCTGCAGATGGGCTTCAGGACGCTGGCGCTGGAAAAGCGCTCCAGCGAGGTGTGGCAGGTGCTGGGCGCGGTCAAGACCGAGTTCGGCAAGTTCGGCGACGTGCTGGCCAAGGTCAAGTCGCAGACCGAAACCGTGCTCAACACCCTGACCAGCGCCGAGCAGCGCAGCCGCGTCATGGGCAAGGCCTTGCGCAGTGTCGAGGCCCTGCCCGAAGCGGATGCGGTCCGGCTGATTCCGCTGGACAAGGAACTCGATTAACGCGGCGCTCCAGCGGGCCGCCGGACGAACTCAAAGTTCGTAGAAATTCTTGATGGCGTCCCAGGCGGCCTGCGGCTCATCGACATACTGGATCAGATCGAGATCCTGCGGTGAAATCGCGCCTTCCTCGATCATGATGTCGAAGTTGAACAGCCGTTTCCAGTATTCGGTGCCAAACAGGATGATCGGCACCGGCTTGGCCTTCTTGGTCTGCACCAGCGTGATGACCTCGAACAGCTCGTCAAGCGTTCCGAATCCGCCGGGGAAGGCCACCAGCGCCTTGGCGCGCATCATGAAATGCATCTTGCGCAGCGCGAAGTAGTGAAACTTGAAGTTCAGCGAGGGCGAGATATAGGGGTTGGAGCCTTGCTCGTGCGGCAGCACGATATTGAGCCCCACGGTGAGCGCGCCCATTTCCTGGGCTCCGCGATTGGCCGCCTCCATGATGCCCGGGCCGCCGCCGGTGCAGATGAACAGCTGCTCATGCGCCGGGCGCGGATTGCTGTAGCCCGCCACGATGCGCGCGAACAGCCGCGCCTGGTCGTAGTACTGGGCGTTGCGGACATGGCGTTGCGCCAGTGTCAGCGCGGCTTCGTCATCGCCCTCTTGAGCGAGCTTGAGCGCCGCTTCAGCCTGCTCGGGGGCCGGGAAGCGGGCGCTGCCGAACACCACGATGGTGTTTTCGATGCCTTGGGCCTGCTGGTCGATTTCGGGCTTGAGCATTTCAAGCTGGATGCGGATGCCGCGGGTTTCGCGCCGCAGCAGGAATTCCGGGTCCGCAAAGGCGAGCCGGTTGGCATCGGGCCGCAACGGCGTGGTGTCGGTGGAAAGGGCATGCAGTTCAGCCCAGGCGTTGGCCAGGCGGTCTTCTGAGAGGTCTTGAGTTTGTTCCATGAGCCTTTATCCATGATGCATGTAACCCTGTGTTTCAACACCGGGCTACACGGTAAGCAGAGTAAGAAAAACGCGGTGGGTAACGGGATCATCATAAATACGGTTTCCTTCGCTTTTCCGGTCTGGAAATAAAAAAAGGCTCCTGATGGAGCCTTTTTAGCGAAGCGATTGACGCCTGTTCAGACGCGCTTGCGGTATTCGCCGGTGCGGGTGTCGATTTCGACGACATCGCCCTGTGCCACGAAAATAGGCACGCCGATTTCAAAGCCGGTGGCCAGCTTGGCGGGCTTGAGCACCTTGCCGGACGTGTCGCCCTTGACGGCAGGCTCGGTCCAGGTGATCTCGCGCTGCACGCTGGTGGGCACTTCGACGGAAATGGCCTTGCCGTCGTAGAACACGACTTCGAGTTCCATGCCGTCTTGCAGGTAGTTCAGCGAGTCGCCCATGTTTTCGGCTTCGACTTCGTACTGGTTGTACTCGGTGTCCATGCAGATGTACATCGGGTCGGCAAAGTAGGAATAAGTGCATTCCTTCTTGTCCAGGATGACCTGGTCGATTTTGTCGTCGGCCTTGAAGACGACTTCGGTGTTGAAGTTGGCGATCAGGCTTTTGAGCTTCATGCGCACGGTGGCGGAGTTGCGGCCGCCGCGGCTGTATTCGGTCTTGAGAACGACCATCGGATCCTTGCCGTTCATGATGACGTTACCGGCGCGGATTTCTTGAGCGATTTTCATAGCAGTTTTACTGATTTACTGAGGTGGACCGCTAGACGTGTGCTGGGTGCAGCTTCTGCGGCGGGTTATGCGGGTTTACTTGGGGCTGGTGATGCGTTTTATCAACAGGCTAACCCGCAGAACCCGTGATTTTAGCGGTTTTTTGCCACAAAGCCGAGTAAACGGCTACACAGGTCATCCTGGGCCATCAGGCGGGAGCGGGCGGCAAGGGCGCAGGGCTGCCAGGCGGGCAGGTCCGGCGGCGGGACTCTCAAGGGGCCGTGGCCTGCACTTTTGCTGTTCCACACCCGGTGAAAGCTTCGCAGCGAAGGCGGTGCCTGCAGCATGTCGAGAAAAGCGTCCAGCTTGTCCAGATGCGCTGCATCGCCCTGCGGGTAGATGTGCCAGACAAAAGGCCTGCCGGCCCAAAGGGCACGTACCACCGAGTCTTCGCCGCGCACAAAATTCAGGTCGCAGGCCCACAGCAGGTGGTCGAACTCCCTCTGGGTTAACAGCGGGATGTATGAAATTGATAGCAGATTATGCCCATGGGTATTGCGCAAAAGCCTTGTTTCATCATTAAAATCGGCCTTCACCGCGCTGGCGGCCCGGCCTGCCGCCACCAGCAGGCGCACCGGCTCACCGTCCAGCCCGTGCCGCGAAAACTGGTGCAACAACTCAGGCAGCGCGTCCGGCTCGTAGCAGAACAGCGAAACCAGTTTTTCTCCCGTCCAGGCAATGCCCTGGGTCGCCAGCCATGCCTTGCGGTCAAAACCTGATTGCCTTTTTGCCAGGCCGGGCTCACGCAGCAGGCCGCCGGTTGCTTCGGTGAAGCCGGGGTAGAAAAACCACTTGGTCCAGCCGGCCGCCGGGCCGTCCCGTACCGGCGAGGGCAGGGCGTGGCAGCGCTCGACGTAGGGCTCGGCGGACAGGTATTCGAGGTTGATCCATACAGGTTTCAGGCCTGTTGCGCTTTGCTGACGTGCGCAAGCAGCTATGAATTCAGGAGCAATCTCGCAGCCGAATGATTCGATCAGGACATCAGGCGGCTGTTGCTCAAGACAGGCTTCGTTCAGGTCGAGCGGCGCATTCCAGGGCAGCACACGAACGCCTTCGCGGCCTTCGGGCGCCATCCAGTCCAGCGCCGAAGCATCGTCCACCCACAAGCGCACGCGGTGGCCGCGCGTCGCCAGGTCGGCGGCCAGGCGCCAGCACACGCCAATGTCCCCGAAGTTGTCGATGACTTTGCAAAAAATGTCCCATTGCAGGCTGTGATTCATGGAACGATTGTCCACAATACGGCCCTATATTCCATGAATGCCATGACCCCGACCCACGAATTCGCCCCCCAACTGCTCAGCGAAGTGGCCGCGCTGCCGCCGCTGCCCGGCGTTTACCGCTACTTCGACGAGCAGGGTGGCGTGCTTTACGTCGGCAAGGCGCGCAACCTGAAAAAGCGGGTCACCAGCTATTTCCAGAAAAACCATGGCGGCACGCGCATTGGCCACATGATCACCAAGATCGTCCGCATGGAAACCACGGTGGTGCGCTCGGAAGCCGAGGCGCTGCTGCTCGAAAACAACCTGATCAAGACGCTCAACCCGAAGTACAACATCCTGTTCCGGGACGACAAGAGCTATCCCTACCTCAAACTGACCGCCGCCCAGACCCAGCCCAAGGGCGGCGCGCCGTCGGCAACGGCTTATCCGCGCATTGCCTATTACCGGGGTGCGGTCGAGAAAAAGCACCACTACTTTGGCCCTTATCCGAGTTCGTGGGCGGTCAAGGACACGATCTTGCTGCTGCAAAAGGTCTTCAGGCTGCGCACCTGCGAGGACACGGTGTTCAACAACCGCACCCGGCCCTGCCTGCTGTACCAGATCAAGCGCTGCTCCGCGCCCTGCGTGGGCCATGTGTCGCCCGAGCAGTACGCGCTCGACACGGCGAACGCCGAGCGGTTTTTGCAGGGCCAGACGCAGGAAATCCTGGGCGAGCTGGAAAGGAAAATGCTGGCGCACGCCGACCGGCTGGAGTTCGAGCAGGCCGCCGAGCTGCGCAACCAGATGTCGGCGCTGTCCAAGATACTGCACCAGCAGTCGATGGAGGTTGGCGGTGACAAGGACGTGGACATCCTGGCGGTCAAAGTGCAGGGCGGCAAGGCCTGCGTCAACCTGGCGATGGTGCGCGGCGGCCGCCACCTGGGCGACCGGCCTTATTTCCCGACGCATGTCGAGAACGCCGCCGACGTGGCCGCGCTGGATGCCGAGCCAGAGGCCCCGGCCGATCAGCCGAAGGAAAAATCCATCGAAGCCCTGGTGCTCGAAGCCTTCATCGCGCAGCACTACATCGACGTGCCGGTGCCGCCCACGCTGGTGGTCAGCGAGCCGGTGGACAAACACCTGATGGCGGCGCTGGCCGAGCAGACCGGCAGCCGCGTCGCCGCCGTTCACCAGCCGCGCGAGCAGCGCCGCATCTGGCTGGAAATGGCGCAGAAAAATGCCGGCCTGCAACTGGCGCGGCTGCTGGCCGAGCAGGGCTCGCAGCAGGCGCGCACCCGGGCGCTGGCCGAGGCGCTGGAGCTGCCGCTGGACAACCTGGACGCCTTGCGCATCGAGTGCTTTGACATCTCGCACACGGCCGGCGAATCAACCCAGGCGTCCTGCGTGGTGTTCAAAGAGCACAAGATGCAGAGCAGCGAATACCGCCGCTACAACATTGAAGGCATCACGCCGGGCGACGACTACGCGGCCATGCGCCAGGTCTTGATGCGCCGCTACACCAAGCTGGCCGAGGCGGCGCGCAACGGCGAAGCCACGCTGCCCGACCTGGTGCTGGTCGATGGCGGCAAGGGGCAGGTGGCTATGGCGCGCGAAGTATTTGTCGAACTCGGGCTTGACCTGGGCCTGATTGCCGGCGTTGAGAAAGGCGAGGGTCGCAAGGTCGGACTCGAAGAGCTGGTGTTTGCCGATGGCCGCGACAAGGTCTACCTGGGCCGCGATTCGGCGGCGCTGATGCTGATTGCCCAGATCCGCGACGAGGCGCACCGCTTCGCCATCACCGGCATGCGCGCCAGGCGGGCCAAGGTGCGGGTGGGCGGCAGCCGGCTTGAGGACATTGCCGGGATTGGTCCGAAAAAGCGCGCCAGCCTGCTGCAGCGTTTTGGCGGGGTACGCGGCATTGCATCAGCCAGCGTCGAGGACATCGCCATGGTCGATGGCATTTCGACCGAACTCGCCGAGGAAATTTACCGGGCATTGCATTGACAAAGGCAGGGCTTGCACCGGCTTGCGCGGGCCGTCATCCGCTCATGCCAAAATCGGTGCCATGTTCCTGACCATCCCCACCCTAATGACCTGGACCCGCATTGTTGCGATTCCGCTGATCGTGGGGGTTTTCTACCTGAACATTCCTGCGGTGGAACGCAACCTGATCGCCACCGTGATGTTCGTGGTGTTTGCCGCAACCGACTGGCTCGACGGTTACCTGGCCCGCAAGCTGAACCAGGCGTCGTCATTCGGCGCCTTCCTCGACCCGGTGGCCGACAAGTTCCTGGTCTGCGCCTCGCTCTTGGTGCTGGTGCATCTGCAGCGCGCCGATGTGTTCGTGGCGCTCATCATCATCGGCCGCGAAATCGCGATTTCGGCGCTGCGCGAATGGATGGCGCAGATTGGTGCGTCGCGCAGCGTGGCCGTTCACATGCTGGGCAAGGTCAAGACCACGGTGCAGATGATTGCGATTCCCTTCCTGCTGTATGACGGCCGTCTGTTCGGCGTCATCAATACCCCTGTCTGGGGAACCTGGCTGATCTGGCTTTCCGCCATCCTGACGGTCTGGTCGATGGTGTACTACCTGCAAAAAGCGATTCCCGAAATCCGCGCACGGACCAAGTGAATCATTCCTGAATCGGGCCGGCCTTGAGTTCTTCGTCATCTTCCGGCGCGCTGATTCGCGCCATGCCTGCCGTCTTCGTGCTGATCTGGAGCACCGGCTTCATCGTCGCCAAGTTCGGCCTGCCTTACGCGCCGCCGCTGACTTTCCTGGTGCTGCGCTACGCTTTTTCGATTGCTTGTTTTCTGGTCTGGATCAGGTTCAGCCGTGCACGCTGGCCGCGCGGCCGCCAGCAGTGGCTGCACCTGGCGGCAACCGGCGTGTTGATGCATGCGGGTTACCTCGGCGGCGTCTGGGTGGCGGTGAAGGGCGGCATGGGTTCCGGCTTGACGGCATTGATCGTCGGCCTGCAGCCCGTCCTCACGGCGCTGTGGCTCTCGTGGGCCGGCTCATCCAGCCTTTCAAATCCGTCACAAGCGCAGGTCACACCCCGTCAGTGGGCGGGGCTGGCGCTGGGGCTGGGCGGCCTGCTGCTGGTGGTGGCACGCAAATTTGGCACCGGCAGCGAGGTTACCGCGCTGACGCTGGGCTGCGCGGTGTTTGCCCTGTTCAGCATCACCGTGGGAACGCTGTACCAGAAGCATTTCGTGCAGCCGACCGATGTGCGCAGCGCCAATGCCATCCAGCTGGCCGCCGCCTTGCTGGTGACCTTGCCGTTTGCCTTCATGGAAACCGAAGCGATTGTCTGGAATGCCGAGTTCATGGGTTCGATGGCCTGGTCGGTACTGGCATTGACGCTGGGCGGCAGTTCGCTGCTTTACCTGCTGATCCAGCGCGGCGCGGCCACCTCGGTGACCAGCCTGCTTTACCTGGTTCCGCCCACCACGGCCGTGATGGCATGGCTGCTGTTTGGCGAATCCATCACGCTGGCGACCGTTGCTGGCACGGCGCTCACGGCATTGGGCGTCAGCCTGGTGGTACGGCCCGCGAAGCCGCAGGCAGCGTAGTTTTCCAGGGTTCATCCTGGAATTGCGCGACCAGAAAGTCGATCAGCAGCCGGATGCGCCGGGGCGAATCGGTGCGGTAAGGCGCCAGCCAGTGAATGTCGGCGTCAGGCATGGCATGGTCTTGCAGCACCCGCACCAGCTGGCCAGAAGCCAGCCAGGGCGCGATATCCCAGAGGCTTCGCAGCATGATGCCGCGCCCGTCCAGGCACCAGTCGCGCACCAGTTCGCCCGAATTGCTCGACAGCGGACCGCGCACCCTGACCCGTTCGGGCGTCTTGCTGTTGCCTTTGTGCAGCGTCCATGTGTCGAAGCTCTGTCCCTGGGAATTGCCGTTTTCGCGCACGATCAGGCAGGCGTGTTCCTGTAAGGCATTGATATCTTCCGGCATGCCATGCCGCTGAACGTAACCCGGCGAGGCCACCAGCACACGCTGATTGCGCGCCAGCCGGCGTGACACCCATTGCGCCGCCTGCCGGCCCTGTACGGACCATAGCCAGATGGCGCCGTCAAATCCTTCGCTGGCAAGGTCTGGCAACTGCTCGGTGAGCTGCAGCTGGATGTCGATGCGCGGATGGCGTTCCTGGAAAATGGCCAGCGCCGGCCCCAGCCACAGGCGGCCAAAGCCGAAAGTCGCGGCCAGCCGTATCAGCCCGGTGGGCTCTGCCTTGCGCTCCTGAAGCTCGGCTTCAAGGGCGCTGAAACCCTGCAGCAATACCACAGCCCGTTCGCAGACGGTTTCGCCCTCGGCCGTCGGGCTGACGCGCCGGGTGGTGCGCTGGAACAGGCGCTGGCCCAGCCGTGCTTCAAGCGCCGCGAGCCGCTTGGTGACCATGGGGGCTGCCAGATCGAGGCTGCGCGCCGCCGCCGCCAGGCTGCCGTGGTCACGGACAGCCACCACCAGTTCCAGGTCAGTACGGTCCATTCTTGCCTTTATGGAAATAATTGATTGCCGAATTATTGCTTGAACTGTTCACTTCATTGCGACAAAATTTCAGCGATCTGCCGGATAAGCGGACGGCTCCCAATACTCCCAACAAGGCTGGTTTTATGTTCAAAGATTTTGTTTCCTGCGCCGTCGAAGGCCCTGCCGGAACCCTGCACACTTTGCGCGGCGGACGCGGTGCGCCGCTGTTGCTGCTGCACGGACATCCGCAAACGCATGCCATGTGGCACGCGGTGGCTGACGAACTGGCCCAGGTGTTCACCGTGGTCTTGATGGATTTGCGCGGCTATGGCGATTCGGCCCGGGTCGCCGCCGATGCCGGGCACCATGCCTATTCCAAGCGCGCCATGGCGCTCGATGCCATCGCCGTGATGCGCCACCATGGGTTTGCGCAATTCCAGGTGCTGGCCCATGACCGGGGCGCCCGGGTGGCGCATCGGCTGGCGGCAGACCATCCCGACGTGGTTCAGCGGCTGATGCTGCTCGATATCGCCCCCACGCTGGGCATGTATGCCAACACGTCAGACGCTTTCGCGCGCGCTTACTGGCACTGGTTCTTCCTGATCCAGCCATCGCCTTTGCCCGAGGCGCTGATTGATTCCGATCCGGTGCGCTATATCCGCAGCGTGATGGGCAAGCGCCATGCGGGACTGGCGGCTTTTGCGCCAGCCGCGCTGGCCGAGTACGAGCGCTGCGCGCGGATTCCCGGCACGGGGCTCAGCATTTGCGAGGACTATCGCGCTTCCGCGACGATCGATCTGGACCATGACCGTGCCGACGTGGCTGCGGGCATGAAGCTGTTGCAGCCGCTGCGTGTGCTGTGGGCTCAGCATGGCGCGGTTGGCCAGTGTTTTGATGTCATGCGCCTGTGGCGGGAGCGTGCCAACCATGTAACCGGGGAGAGCGTGCCCTGTGGACACTACATTGCGGAAGAGGCTCCGGCACTGGTGCTCGCGCAAGCGCTTGAATTTTTCAACAACTGAACCAAAGGAAAAGAGCATGAGCAAAACAATGGGCAAAAAAAGAATCGCGGTCATCGCAGGCGACGGCATCGGCAAGGAAGTGATGCCTGAAGGCATTCGTGTGCTGGAGGCCGCAGCGGTCAAGTACGGGATTGACCTGCAGTTTGATCACTTCGATTTTTCGAGCTGGGACTATTTTGAAAAGCACGGCAAGATGCTGCCCGATGACTGGAAAGACCAGATTGGCGGGCACGATGCGATTTACTTTGGCGCCGTAGGCTGGCCCGACAAGATTCCCGATCATGTATCGCTCTGGGGCTCGCTGTTGCTGTTCAGGCGGGAGTTTGACCAGTACATCAACCTGCGCCCCGCGCGCTTGATGCCCGGCATCATTGCACCCGTGGTCAGGCGTGACGGCAGTCCGCGCCAGCCGGGCGAGATCGATTTTTACATCGTCCGCGAGAACACCGAAGGCGAATATTCCAGCATCGGCGGCAAGGCCTTTCCGGGCACCGAACGCGAGTTCGTGTTGCAGGAATCGGTATTCACCCGCATCGGCGTGGATCGTGTGCTGAAATTCGCCTTTGAGCTGGCGCAGTCACGCCCTAAAAAGCACTTGACCAGCGCCACCAAGTCCAACGGCATTTCAATTTCCATGCCCTATTGGGATGAACGTGTCGCCGAAATGGCGAAAGGCTATCCGGCGATCCAGCTCGACAAGTTTCATATCGACATCCTGACGGCTCATTTTGTGCAGCGGCCGGACTTTTTTGACGTGGTCGTGGCCAGCAACCTGTTTGGCGACATCCTGAGCGATCTGGGGCCTGCCTGCACGGGAACCATCGGTATTGCCCCCAGCGCCAATCTCAATCCGGAGCGCAAATTTCCCTCGCTGTTCGAGCCTGTCCATGGCTCGGCGCCAGACATTGCCGGACGCAATCTGGCCAATCCCATCGGGCAGATCTGGTGCGGCGCCATGATGCTGGAATTTTTGGGGTACAAGGAAGCCCATGATGGCATTCTTGGCGCCATTGAGCATGTTCTCAAACCTCAAAACGGTGCGCCACGAACGCCCGATCTGGGCGGGCGGGCGGGTACTGCCGATGTTGGAAAAGCTATTGCGAATGCATTGGGTGAACTGTAAAAACTGGTGTTGTCAAGCATGAAAATTACAGCCCATGCTTGGCATCCAAGGCAGAACCTAGCAAAACAAAGATAGAATTCCGCTCCACAGCTTAAATACTTGCGCCGTATTGACAGCCTGGAAGTCCATCGCTTTAATGGATCCAGAATCAAGCCGTCCACGCCGCTCCTGCTGACACCGCCATGCCGTGTTTCTGGAAATAGGTATCAAGCCACCCAGATCAACTGACCAAATAACGAGGTGCTTTTTGTGAACAAGACTGAATTGATTGAGCACATTGCCCAGAATGCCGATATTTCCAAAGCTGCGGCAACGCGCGCTCTGGAGTCCACCATCAGTGCGGTAAAGGCCACGCTGAAAAAGGGAGGCTCCGTGTCTCTGGTGGGTTTTGGCACTTTTGCTGTCGGTAAACGTGCTGCCCGTACGGGGCGCAATCCCCGCACAGGCGATGCGATTAAAATCAAGGCGGCCAAGGTTCCAAAGTTCCGTCCGGGCAAAGCGCTCAAGGATGCGCTGAACTGATGTAATGTTTTTATAGTGGGGTGCTTAGCTCAGTTGGTAGAGCAGCGCCTTTACACGGCGTAGGTCGGCGGTTCGAGTCCGTCAGCACCCACCACCCACTAAGAAAAGGCGAACCAGGGTTCGCCTTTTTTGTTGTTGCGCCCGCATGGGCTGTCATACAGGAAATTCGAGATGTTTGATTTCATTCGCAAGCACACCAAGTGGACCATGGCATTGCTGTTTTTGCTGATTGTTCCTTCCTTCATATTGGTCGGTATGAACAGCAATCCTTCCAGCGAAAAGGGGGGCGTGGTCGCCAAGGTGGATGGAACGGAAATTACCCAGCCCGAGTGGGACCGCGAGCATCTGAAAGAAGTGGACCGCCTGCGCGCCTCCATGCCGACACTGGATGCCAAATTGCTGGATTCGCCCGAGGCACGCTATGCCACGCTGGAGCGCATGGTACGCGACCGGGTTGTTGCCGTAGCCGCTGAAAAACTCAAGCTCTCCACCAGCGACCAGCATTTGGCCCGAGAGTTGCAGAACAGTCCCGAAATTGCCGCCTTGCGGCGGGCCGATGGCTCGCTTGACATGGACCGCTACCGCCAGTTGCTGGGCACTCAGGGAATGAGTCCTGAAATGTTCGAAGCCAATGTGCGTACTGATTTGTCCAGGCGACAGGTTCTGGCGGGTGTTTCGGGCAGCGGATTTGCATCCAACTCGGCCGCTGACATGGCACTGAATGCCTATTTTGAAAAACGCGAGATTCAACTCGCCCGTTTCAATGCCGCCGATTACGCAGCAAAGCTGACACCGACGGACGCTGACCTTGAGCAGTATTACAAGGCCAATGAAAAACTTTTCCAAGCCCCCGAACAAGCCAGTATCGAGTACGTACTGCTTGATCTGGAGGCGCTGAAAAAGGGCATTGCTGTCAATGAAGCTGATCTTAAAACCTATTATGAGCAGAATGCTCGGCAACTGAGCGGGACTGAAGAGCGTCGCGCCAGCCACATACTGATTACTGCGTCCAAGACTGCATCGCCAGAAGAGCGCGAGAAAGCCAAGACCAAGGCAGAAGAGTTGCTGGCCACCGTTAAAAAGTCTCCTGAAAATTTTGCGGACGTAGCCAGGAAAAATTCCCAAGATCCAGGCTCCGCGACCAATGGTGGTGACCTTGATTTTTTTGCCCGTGGCGCCATGGTCAAGTCGTTTGAAGATGCTGCCTTTTCCATGAACAAAGGCGATATCAGCGAGGTGGTTGCGTCTGATTTTGGTTATCACATCATCAAGCTGACCGATATCAAGGCGCCCAAGCAGCGTACTTTTGAGGAAATGAGACCACAACTTGAGGCTGAACTGCAAAAGCAGCAGGCCCAGAAGAAGTTTTCTGAAGCAGCAGAGGCGTTTTCGAATGGTGTGTATGAGCAGTCTGATAGCCTTAAGCCGGTAGCTGAACGTTTAAAACTTGAGGTTAAAACGGCTGGCAATGTAGGGCGTCAACCGGCATCTGGCGTGACTGGCGCCTTGGCCAATCCAAAATTTCTCACTGCTCTTTTTTCACCCGATTCCATTGAAAAAAAGCGCAATACCGAAGCCATTGAAGTGGGCCCAAGCCAACTGGTATCGGGGCGCATCGTGCAATACACCCCGGCTCGTACTCAGCCTTTGGCTGATGTAAAAGACAATGTTCGCCAGCGCTGGCTGGCGCAACGTAGTGCCGAAGAAGCACGCAAAGATGGAGTTGCCAAGCTAACTGAATGGAAGGCCGCACCGAGCACGGCTACGGCCCTAACTTCTCCCATTCTGGTGTCGCGTGAGCAAGCACAACAATTGCCAGTTCAAGTCGTTGATGCAGCGCTTCGCGCAGATACAGGCGCTTTGCCGATTTTTTCTGGTATTGATCTGGGAGCGCAGGGTTATGCCATCGTCAAAGTCAACAAGGTCGTGCCACGTGATGCTCCTTTAGAGGCTGCCGCCAAACAGGAGCGTAGCCAATATGGCCAATGGTGGACATCCGCGGAGGCACTCGCTTACTACAATGGCCTCAAAGACCGTTTCAAGGCGGAAATCTTGGTTGTCAAACCCACAGTGGCCAAGCTAAATTCAGAAGCAGGCGTAACTCAGTAATTAATACGGCAGCTTTGCCGCTATAATGCATGACTCCGGTGGCTGTAGCTCAGTTGGTAGAGTCCAGGATTGTGATTCCTGTTGTCGTGGGTTCGAGCCCCATCAGCCACCCCAAGTACAGTAAAGAAACCCCGCTATCAATCTGATAGTGGGGTTTTTTATTGTCTGTACGAGATCAGACTCGCATCGGGACTTAGCCGTAACGCTGTACCAGGCGATACTTGCCCGCCGGTTCACGGCAGGACTCCACCAGTGCATAGCCCCGCACACGCCAGCGCAGCCTGGACTCCTGTGCGGGTGGCACTGCATCGGCTGCATGGCGCGCGAGCGTGATATGGGGACGAAAGCTCTCCCGTTTTTCGACCGGCAGTTCAAGGCCTTGCAGGGCCAGGCCCAATGCGCCATGCAACTGCAGCAGGCTGGCGGGGATGGCCTGCGGCTGCAACACGGCAATGCCGTGGCGCCATAGGCCGGAGTGGCCAAATTTCAGTTCAAAAGGCTTGAACGGGACCGCCAGTCCTTTGATGAGCGGCTCCAGGCGGTAGCGTGCGACATTGCCGATAAAGTGCAGGGTCAGGTGCAGCTGCTCTGGCTTCACCAGTGACGCCTGACTGTCCCAGTGCCATGCATCGCGGTAATCAAGCAAGGCAGCCCGAACGCGAGGCGAAGGCCAAAGCGCCAGAAATAGTCGGGCGGTGTCATTCATAACAAGGGCGATCCAGGCAGTGCATGCACGGAAAAATTGTATCTGCTGGGCCGCAGGCGCTTGAATTTCCGCAATCAGAAATCAGGCCGGCGCCTGTACAAAATCCACTCCGTGAGCGCAGAATCATCCGTCTGCGCCGCCATCAGGCGTGTTGCCATCAAGGAGCTTGTCGTGATTCGCAAAACCCCTATCGAGCGCTACCGCAACATCGGCATCAGCGCCCACATCGACGCCGGCAAAACCACCACGACCGAGCGCATCCTGTTTTATACCGGCGTGAATTACAAGCTGGGCGAAGTCCACGAAGGCACGGCGACCATGGACTGGATGGCGCAGGAGCAGGAGCGCGGCATCACCATCACCTCGGCGGCGACGACGACGTTCTGGAAAGGCATGGCCGGCAACTATCCCGAGCACCGCATCAACATCATCGACACGCCGGGCCATGTTGATTTCACCATCGAGGTAGAACGCTCCATGCGCGTGCTCGACGGCGTGGTCATGGTCTATGACGCGGTCGGCGGTGTGCAGCCGCAGTCCGAAACCGTCTGGCGCCAGGCCAACAAGTACAAGGTTCCGCGCATCGCTTTCGTCAACAAGATGGACCGCGTGGGCGCCGACTTCTTGCGCGTGCAGCGCCAGATTGCCGAGCGCCTCAAGGGCGTGGCCGTCCCGGTGCAGATCCCGGTGGGCAGCGAGGACCATTTTCACGGCGTGGTCGATCTCGTGAAGATGAAAGCCATCCTCTGGGACGACACCAGCCAGGGCCTGCACTTCGAGTACGCCGAGATTCCGGCCGACCTGCTTGAGCTGGCCAAGGAATGGCGCGAAAAGATGGTCGAGGCCGCCGCCGAAGCGAACGAGGAGCTGCTGGGCAAATACCTGGCGGGCGAGCCCTTGAGCGAGGACGAGATCAGGCAGGGCCTGCGCCAGCGCACGGTTGCCAACGAAATCGTGCCCATGCTGTGCGGCAGCGCCTTCAAGAACAAAGGCGTGCAGGCCCTGCTCGACGCGGTGATCGACTACCTGCCTTCGCCGCTGGATGTGCCGGCGATCCTGGGCCATGCCGTGGACGACAGGCCGGCCGAGCGTCACCCGAGCGACGAGGAGCCGTTCTCGGCGCTGGCCTTCAAGATCATGACCGACCCCTATGTCGGACAGTTGATCTTTTTCCGCGTCTATTCGGGCGTGGTCCGGGCGGGTGACACGGTTTACAACCCGGCCAAGGGCAAGCGTGAGCGGCTGGGCCGCATCCTGCAGATGCATGCTAATGTGCGCAACGAAGTCAAGGAGGTGCGTGCCGGTGACATCGCGGCGGCTGTGGGCCTGAAGGACGCGACCACCGGCGACACGCTGTGCGACCCGGGCCATGTCATCATCCTTGAGCGCATGAGCTTTCCGGAGCCGGTGATCTCGCAAGCCGTCGAGCCAAAAACCAAGGCCGACCAGGAAAAGATGGGGATGGCCTTGAGTCGTCTCGCCCAGGAAGACCCGTCGTTTCGCGTGCACACTGACCATGAATCCGGCCAGACCATCATTGAAGGCATGGGCGAGCTGCACCTTGAAATCCTGGTGGACCGCATGAAGCGCGAATTCGGCGTGCAAGCCAGCGTCGGCAAGCCGCAGGTGGCTTACCGCGAAACCATCAGGCAGGCCGTCAATGACGTTGAAGGCAAATTCATCAAGCAATCGGGCGGGCACGGCCAGTATGGCCATGCCGTGCTCAACCTCGAACCCTTGCCGCCCGGGCAGGGTTACCAGTTTGTCGATGCGATCAAGGGCGGCGTGGTGCCGCGCGAATACATTCCGGCGGTCGATAAGGGCATTCAGGAGAGCCTGCGATCTGGCGTGCTCGCGGGCTATCCGGTGGTCGATATCAAGGCGACGCTGGTGTTCGGCTCCTACCACGATGTCGATTCGAATGAAAACGCCTACCGCATGGCCGGCGCAATTGCCTTCAAGGACGGCATGCGCCGTGCCAAGCCCGTCCTGCTCGAACCGATGATGGCGGTCGAAGTCGAGATGCCCGACGAATTCATGGGTCACGTCATGGGCGATCTGTCTGCGCGCCGCGGCAGCATCCAGGGCATGGAAGACATTGCCGGCGGGGGCGGCAAGCTGGTGCGCGCCGAAGTGCCGCTGGCCGAAATGTTCGGCTACTCGACCGCGCTGCGCTCACTCACCCAGGGCCGGGCGACCTACACGATGGAGTTCAGGCACTATGCGCAAACGCCGCCCAGTGTTTCCGCCGCGATTGTGCATACCCAATAGATCATGCCGCCGCACGGGGGACGGGCTGCTTGCGGCATTCCCTCTTTATGGTTTCCGGGATTCCAATAAAGAACCCCCGCCTCAAGGGGCAGGGGTTCTTTGTTTGGATAAAGAATGAAAGGGACGTCCCCGTCCCGAGCGAGTTGCGACCCGTTGAAGTTGCGGTTTACGGCAACTCAGTGCCACGATGGAGAGGTCAAACTTTTCATCATCAACTCATTCGGAAGGGGAAATCATGGCCATCATGACCATCGGAATCGATCTCGCCAAAAGCGTCTTTGCCGTCCA
This sequence comes from Polaromonas naphthalenivorans CJ2, assembly GCF_000015505.1. Classification (GTDB taxonomy): domain Bacteria; phylum Pseudomonadota; class Gammaproteobacteria; order Burkholderiales; family Burkholderiaceae_C; genus Polaromonas; species Polaromonas naphthalenivorans. The sequence goes on from NC_008781.1 coordinate 1,726,726, forward strand.
TGGGATCAACGAGTTCGGCAAGCCCGAGTTGGTGCGGCCCGAAGTCCCACGCGTCAAACTGATGGAACTTATCGCCAACGTGCCGCCCTGTCTGATCGGCATGGAAGCGTGCAGCGGCGCCCATCACTGGGCACGCGAATTTGCCAGGTTCGGCCATACCGTGCGCCTGATGGCCCCCAAGTTTGTGGCTCCCTACCGCATGAGCGGCAAGCGAGGCAAGAACGATGCGGCCGATGCTGCGGCCATCGCTGAAGCTGTCACGCGTCCCAACATGCGTTTTGTGCCACTCAAGAGCATCGAGCAGCAGTCCCGCCTGTTCGTGCACCGCGCACGCCAGGGCTACGTGGAGCAGCGCACCGCCCTGATCAACCGCATCCGCGGCCTGCTGTCCGAGCTGGGCATCGTGCTGCCGCTCAAGGCGGCGACCGTGCGCCGGGAAGCGCACAAGCACCTTGAAGACCTGCCGGGCTGGTGCAACACCGTGGTGGGCGATGCCTTGAGCGAGCTCACCCACCTCGATGAACGCATCGGCCAATACGACAAGTACATCGCCCAGGCCGCCGCCGAGGACCCGCAGTCCCGCCAACTCATGCACCTCAGCGGCATTGGCCCCACCACGGCTAGTGCTATCGTGGCCACGGTGGGCAAAGGCCACGACTTCAGTTGCGGGCGCCAGTTCTGCGCCTGGCTGGGCCTGGTGCCTGGCCAGTACAGCTCGGGCGGCAAGCAGCGCCTGGGGCGAATCACCAAGGCGGGAGACAGCTACCTGCGCACCTTGCTGGTCCTGGGCGCCAGGGCGGCGCTGGCAACGGCGAAGAACAAGACGGACCCGGTAAGCCGCTGGGCTATTTCGGTACAGGAACGCCGGGGTTACTGGAAGGCGGTCGTGGCCATTGCGGCCAAGAACGCCCGGATGTGCTGGGCCATGCTGCAGCGCGGGGAGGCGTTCAAGATGCCCGCGTGAGCAGAACGCAAAAGTATCCACAAGTTTGCAGATGTCACCGTGAGATGGCTTGTCGTTGATGAGTGAAAGGTTTGGACCTGCGCCGGGGAATGCTCGTTAAGCTCGAGAAGGTCAACAGGGTAAGCAATCAGCCCTGAGCCTTGAATAAAGAATGGAGCCCTTGGCGCGCGTCTTTCATCAGGGTCCGCTGCAAATAATGCAGCAAGAAATGACCGGTTGTAGTCTCGCCGTCCACATGCCTTGCGCTCACCAGGCAACGACACAGCATCGACAGGGTGACGATGAAATGGAGAAGTCAGGTTCCGTGGTCAATCGCTACGCGATTCAACCACGGTGGAAATCTGTTTGACAAAGGTGGGGACGCCCTTGTAGCCGAGCTAAGGCAGCGGAATTGTTGTCGAACCCCCGGGCGTCAGCGATAACGTGGAAACCGCCTGCCCGCCGTAGGTGGTGCCGCCGACGTTGATGCCCGTCATCGGCACTTTCACGGATGCGCTGGACGGATTGGTCAACTCAATGCTTGTTGTTGTGGGGCCGTACACGATGCGGCCCTTCAGTCCTGCTGTGATAGCCGTGTTGTAGGCCATGCGTGCCTCCATGATCTGTCCGATCTCGGTCTGGCTCGGACTCAGTACCGGCAGGGTGTACATGGTCTTGTACTTTGTGACCACCGCGTCAAGCAAGTCCGACAGCACCGATTTGTTGTTCGGGCCAGCGCCGTCATAGTCGCGCAGGTTCGCGGCATGGAACATCCACGAGTTGGCGTTGTACTTGAGCATGTAGCGAACCAGAACCTCCGATTCCCGGTCCAGGATCTGCTCATACGTGGAGTCGCCACCAAACCACGACGTCTGGCCCGCAGGCGGAGGCACGACACCGGCAGCACCGAAAAAGTGGTTGTATTCAGACGTCCACTCCGGCGGTGTGGACACGTTGTAGTACAGGTTGGTCGGGTAGCGCGGGATGATGAAGATGCGCGGATTGCCCGGAACAAACGTGTCGCGTGTGCTGTAAAAGCCAGCGTTCGGCTTGACGGGGTCAAGCGTCGGCCTGAAGTCGTAGGTCTTGGACGTGTCCATCAGGATGTAGCGCAAGCCGAACTCCTGGGCCGCTTGCCAGAACACTGGGTTTTGCAGGCCGGAGATGTCCGGCTGGATGAAGGCGTTCTTGTTGTACAGGGCAAACGTCACCGGCGGTGAGCCGCGCAGGCCGGTCGCCACTTCGTGGTTCGACTGGAGTATCTGCTTCATCCCGGTGACGGTCAGCGGCACAAAACCCGGGGTTGACGGATCGCTCGCCTCCAGCGAAGAGTGATCCCACGTATGGTTGATCCATCGGAATGCATTGGGATTGGCGCGCACCGCAGGAGAAAGCGTGTCAGTCAATTCACCCTGATTCAGCAGGTTGGAATCCGCCGTGTTGTAGCCAACGCCATTGAAAGGCACCTCAAGCCTGAACGCCGCTGTCTGGGGGTTGGCTCGCAGGGCTGTCTGCCAAGCCACCAGGCTGTTGTAGTCGGTCCCGTCATTGCGGTGGCGAAAGGCTGGATTGCCCACCGGAGTGGTCTTGGTGACAGGATCCCACAACTCATCCGGAATGAATACATCGTCAGGCTGCGCGCTCAGGTAGATCTTGCGCTCTCCCAGAAAGATGCCCTTGGTCACCCAATTGACGATGCCATAGCCCAGCAAAAGGGAATGGGTGAGTTCCGGGTTGTTGTCCGTCGCAATGGCCAGGTTTTGCCAGCCTTGGGGGGCCGTATGGACGGAGGCGATGGTCCTCGCGTCCGGCGTTTGCAACAGCGGTACGGTTGCACTGGAAACCGGCGTGCCCGGGTAGGTATAGACACCCCCCTTGATCGAGATCGGATTGGCCGTGTTCAGGTAGCTAAAAGCTTGCTGCCCGAGCGGCGTGAACGTCGCGGTAAGCGCGCTTGCATCGGTCGCAATGGTTTCAACCGCCGAGCTCAAGCCATAGGTCAGATCCAGCGGCTGGTTGTTGATGTCGATGGTCTGAGCCGGACGCGTGTACATCGTCGCCGAGCGCACGCCAAAATCAAACTGGTACTGCCGCAGCATGGCCCACTGAGCTGTGGTCATCGCACTGGGGTAATTGTTCGTCGGTGCGTTGTACGCAGCAAGGTCACCTGTCGCCAGGATGATGCCCTGGTATTTCCCGTTGCCAGCGCCATCGGACAAGGTGCCTGCCACCATTTGCAGCGCGGTCGGGGTTCCGGTGAGCACGATCTTGTCGTAAGGCACGCCGATCTGGTCAAGTATCGACAGGGCGGCCAGGTAGCTTGGCGCTGTATCCACGGCCGAGATCACCAGCAGCTTCATGCCGACCGTCTTGGGTGCAACATTGACTGCCGCCGATACCACCGGGTTACCGTTGGTGGGTGTGACGGTCGCTACCGGCGTGACTTCAAACGTGATGGGGTTGCCCTGGTCGGCGCTCACCAGCGTGTAGGTGCGAGCCGTTGCCCCGGCAATGGCGACGCCGTTGCGCAGCCAGCGGAAGGTCGAAGCTCCCTGCGGATCGTTGTTGGCATCGGCATAGGTGTAGTTGCCGGTCAGCAATTTTCCAACTTGCGCCGTGCCGCTGATGGCCACACTGCTGGCGGTGGGGGCGGCAGGCGCAACCACCACATCGGCAGCCGTCACTGCCGCCGTCGCGCCCGATGTCACCGGCGCGCCCGTTGTCGGCGCGATGGTCGAAACCGGAGTCACTTCAAACTTGATGGGGTTGCCCTGGTCGGCGCTCACCAGCATGTAAGTGCGAGCCGTTGCCCCGGCAATGGCGACGCCGTTGCGCAGCCAGCGGAAGGTCGAGGCTCCCTGCGGATCGTTGTCGGCATCGGCATAGCTGTAGATGCCGGTCAGCAATTTGCCAACTTGTGCCGTGCCGCTGATGCCAACACCACTGGCGGTCGGTGCGGCGCCAACGCTGGTGCCTGGATCCACCGGTGGCGTTGTGACTGGTGGTGTTGTAACTGGTGGCTCTGTGACCGGTGGCGTTGTAACTGGCGTTGTAACCGGCGCTGCTGTAACCGGCGCTGCTGTAACTGGCGCTGCGGACTGCCCGGAACTTGAATCCCCGCCCCCGCAAGCGGCCAGTAAAGTGGTCGCCATAAAGGCCGCCATCAGTGACGCCATCTTCGAGAGACGGTACTTGTTTGGCCGGATTTCAGCATTCAGGGCAACCGTTGTTGCGCAATGGGGCAACACATCCGCCCTGAAGAGGGCGGAGGAACGCCAATGAGGAAGTTGTGGTTTCACGGTGGATTCCTTGCTCGATAAATCGGTTGAACAAAAACAGGTGCTGGCTCGGTCGGCGCCATTACCGCCGCGTGGGCACTGGCGGCTGGGGGGTTGATGGGTAATGCTGTGGCTTTACAGGGGCGGGCTGGGCCTCGCGGTGCGAGTGCTTTGCGTGGTCGTCGGCAGGACGAACCGGGTCGGCTGTACTGCCGCCGTTGGCGGGCGCATTGGGCGCGGCCTGCGCCAGAACCTGGCCAGCCAGGCACAAGGCTGCGATCGCCATGCCAGCTTTGGTGAGCGGCAAGCACTGTAGTGGGGATGTGGCATGTGTCTTCATGAATGGCTCCTTGAAAAATGACTTGAATAATTGGAAAGTGCTTGGGCGGCCAGGCGATTGCGCACGGCAGTGCCTCTGCGGAAATAATGAAACTTGAGAGGTTTCCATGGCGGTTTCTTATTCCAGTATTACCATGCTGGTGCGGGAATGGTCAGCGTGCCATTGGCACCTAAAGAAATGGTCGAAATAGTCTGCCCGCCGTAGGTTTCCTTGGCCGTGCCGTAGTTAATCCCGGTCAGGGGAGCTTTGACCGGTTTAACCGTTTTCAATGCAATACTATTGGTTGTCCCCAGCACAATACGGCCACTGACGCCGGAGTCGTTATACGTCATTCTGGCGGCCATCAAAAGTCCGGTGTCATGCTGGCTTGGACTGCGTATCGGCAGTTTGTACATGCTGTTGTATTTCGCCAAAGTGGCATTGATCAGATCGCCCAGCAGTGAATTCTTGTTGTCATAGGCACGCAGATTGCTCTGGTGAAACATCACGGAATTCAGATCGAATTTCAACAAATACCTGAGCCATATTTCAGACTCCTTATTCAGCAGTTCACTGTAGGTCAGCTTGTGGTCCCAAGTAGGAAAAAGACCGCCTGGAGCATAAAAATAGTTGTACTCGGACAGCCACTCGGTAGGTGTTGAGACGTTGTAGTACAAATTGGTTGGGTAGCGCGGAATGATCAGGATGCTGGGCTGATGGAGGCTGTAGAAACCAGTGTTGGGGCTGGGATTTTTCCAGCCGGGCTGTGAAGTATCAGACAAAATATAGCGTATGCCGAAATCCTTGGCAGCCCTGAGAAACTCGGGATTATTCAGCCCTGAAATTTCGGGTTGAATCATGCTGTCTTTTTGATACTTGCTGAAACCCAGCTGTTGCGCCACCGTATGATTTTTGCTGAGTTGCGCCAGCGCATTGGTGTAGCTGATGTCGGTCAGTAATTCGTGCTCATAAGTGTGGCTGATCCATTTGAATTGATTGGGTTTGCTTCGTATGGCAGCTGTCAATGTATCGTTGGGATAAATCCCTGACACCCCAACACCGTTGTATGGCATTTCCAGCTCTATTTGCGCTGCATTCGTGTTCGATGCGCGCATTGCATTTTGCCAGGTGATGAGCCGGTTGTAATCATTGCCCGTTATCCGGTATTCAATCCCGGTCTGGTCAGACAAACGCACTGGATCCCAAATATCATCTGGAATCATGATGTCATCAGGTTGTGCGTTTAGATAAACCTTGCGCTCTCCCAGAAAGAAACCCTTGCTTACCCAGTTGACTACGCCATAGCCCAGCAAAAGAGTGTGGGTCAGTTCCGGGTTTCCATCGGTTGTGATAGCCAGATTCTGTCGGCCATCGGGGTAGGTATAAATGGATGCGAGGGAATAGCCGTCCGCAGTGTTTAACAAAGAAACCGGGTTGCCACTCGAAATCGGTTTGACCAGATAAGTCCAGGCACCCGTAATGGAAACAGGACTGGCTGGGTTCAAATAACCGAACAGTTGCTGTCCGGCTGTCGTCAGACTGGCCTTGAGTGGTGTGTAACTGGTATCGGCGGCGCTGATTGGCGTCAGTCCATAGTTGTCGGGTGCGCCTGCCGGATAGGTATACAGGGTTGCCTGCCTGACCCGAAAGTCAGCTTCATATTGCCAAAGCATTTGCCATTGGGCTTGGGTAAATGCGCTTTGCCAATTGTTCGGGGACGCTTCATAGGCGAGATTCCCGGTAGTGAGAAGGACACCCTGATAACGTCCTGCCCCCAGTCCGTCAGACAAGGTTTGCGCAGTCAGTGGTGTTTTGCTGGCGACCAAAGTATCGTAGGGGATGCCGATCTGATTCAAAATCGACTTGATGCCAGCAAATACCGGCTCGTTGCCATCCGCCGATACAACCAGCAACTTCATGTTAATTGACCTGGGTGTTTCGGCGGCGGCTGGTGCAAGCCAGAAAACGGTAAATAAAATTACCGCGAGGATGCGTTGCAGGGTGTGTGACCCCCAATACAAAAACTGCCGCTGCAATTGCTTTTCTGGCCCCTCACGGACTAAGCCGTTCGGCACAAGCAGCGGTTTGATGCCGCTTGTGACCAGGGCACGATACAAGTAAAACTGTTGTAGTTTCATGATTTACTCCCAATTCAAACTATTATTCTTGGTTAAGTCGATTTAATCAACACTTCATGTATTTATCGAAGATCCTTAATCATTTGCTGCGGTTTTGTAGCCAGTTTTTCAGGCTCGGCCCGAGCACGCTTGGTTTCGCGGTGCTTGTGTGGATGTTTGACCCTGTCCGTTGAAACAATGACTGGGGACGCGCCATTCGGATTGAGTGGGGCGGGTTTATTCGGTGCCGCCTGCGCCGCCATCTGACTGACCAGAAATGCCAGCATCAAGCCGATTTTTGGGCATGAAATCCAGGATGAAGATGAGCGAGAAAGTAATGCCATGGAAAGCTCCTTTATGAAATGAATTGATAAAAGCGATGCGGCGCCGCAGTGCCTTTGCGGAAATAATGAAACTTGACAAGTTGCCATGGCAGCGTCTCCTTCAGAAAATGACCGGTTGCAACATGAATGTTTCGTATTCGAGCTGGTCGAGTTTTCGCAACAGGCTTACCAGGCCGAAGCTTCCCGTCAGCAATACGGCGAAAGCAAAGCCATAACCAAAGAAGGCCGGACCGAGGTGCAGGCTGAGCCAGGAAAAGAGCGTGTTGGACACGAAGAAAAGAAGGCACAGCCCCAAGGCGGCTTGCCGCTGGTCAAGGTAAAAAAGCACGTTCAATACCGCCAGCAGCAGCAACTGCATGACGACCGCCACCAGGTCAATACTCAGCAGGGCGCGATACGTCGGAGCAATACCAAACCACATCAGCAACTCGTCGCCCATCATCAGCAAAATGAATGTTGTCGCGCCCTGAACCTTGAGCATGGCGAGCATGCCGAGCTGTACGGCTTCAGCCAGGTCTTTCTTGGCCGCCATGACTTGGGCCAAGGTGCCGCCGCGCGTGATGGTCTGGTAAAACTTTTCACATTTCTCGGAGAAATCTGTTTCTATCCGGAGCAGGAAAACCGCCATGCCGGGTATCAGCGACAGATAACTGAGAAAGATCGGGAGGTCGTAGGTCGGGGAGGCGCGCAGGGGGCCGACAACATTGATGCCGGTGAACGAATCGGACCAGAAAAGAAGCTTGTCTGCCCAGACGCCGGCATTGTAGAAAAGCCCGGTAAAAATCAGGCTCGGGTAGATCTGGTCGCGCCGCAGGAAATCGAACGACACCATCAGATCCCCAGGATACTGGCGCACCACCAGCACCAGCAAGGCGAAGAACAGGCAGACCTGGCCCACCACGAAACCCAGCAGCAAGCCCGCCAGGCCAAAATCCCGCAAGCCCAGCGACGCGCCGACGGTAATGCCATAACCCATCAGGAACGCCAGCAAGATTTGTTGATAGGCCTTGATGGCCGACGCAAAAATGACCAGCACCCAGATGCCGCACAAGGTGACAAACCCTGTCAGCATGCATTGCCGGTACAACAGGGAGCCGTCGAACCATAGCGCCAGTGCAATGCTCCCCAAAAGACCTGCGGTGAAAAACGTCACCATCAAGGCGCCAAACAGATTGGCCAAAATCAGCCGCGGGCGCCGCTCGAACAGGCGGTCCGCCACGAAACGGGTAAACATCAGTTGCAGTGGACTGGTCAGAATCAGCGACAAGGCCATCAGGTACGTGATCGAGACCTGGAACTGGTCAACGAACTCCGAGGGAACGTTCTGGCGGATATTGATCAGGCTGATGGCGAAGATCGCGACAATCGACAACACCCACGGTCCGCTTCCGATGATTGCGGCAAACGCATAAGCCTGGCTCCGCCCGCTTATCGAGTTTTTATGCAGCAGCCGGCGCAGTTCGAAGCCGATTCCAGCCATTAGAGTTCACCCATCCCTTGATAGATGTCCCGGTAGCTGTCGATCACCCTGGATTGCTGGTAATAGCGCTCGACACGGGCAATCCCCGCCTGCTGTGCGGCACGCCAGCGCACCGGATCGGTCAGCAGCGCAAACGCCGCACGCGCGAGCGCATCGTGATCCACGATGGGCACCACATCACCGGCACGGCCCAATGCACAATCGGCCGGCTCCCTGCCGTCGATGAGCGCGCGGCAGGCGCCGACATCCGTTGCCAGTACCGGCAGTCCGCTGGCATGGCTTTCGAGGATGACCAGCGGAAAGGCCTCGCTGATGGACGTCAGCACCAGCAGCCCCAACTGCGGCAGCAAGTCTTCGATCTTTTGAAACCCCATGAACCGGATGTGCTCTTCCAGCCGCAGACTTTGCACCAGCGCCTTGCATTCATCGACATAGCCCGGGTCTTCTTCTTCCGGGCCGATGAGCCAGCCCTGCACCTGCGGCAGCCTGTTCGCCAGCACGCCAATCGTGCGAATGAAGGTTTTGATGTCCTTGATCGGAACGATGCGTCCGATCAATCCCAGAACCATCGGTATCTTGTCCGGGCGGCATGCGCGCAAGGGCGCAAACCGCGCCACATCGACACCGTTGGGAATAATGTGGGTGCGCGCCGGATGGGCGCCGTCACGGATCTGGCGCTCCCGGTTTTTCTCGAAAAGCGTGATGACGGGGTCGGCCGCGACATACACCAGGCGTCCGATTCCCTCGAACAGCCGCACCCAGGCCTCGTTGTGGTGCTCCATGCCCGAATCGGGAATCGGCGTGAACCATCCCTGCTGCTCGCGCAGGAACATGGATTGCAACTCGATCTTGCGTTCCTTGGTATAGATGCCATGCTCGGTCAGGATGAGGGGCCGGCCGGTCCGTTGCTTGAGCATCGCCCCCAGCAGCCCGGCATAACCCGTCGATAAGGTGTGAAAGACGCCAGAGGGCGCAACCGTGCGCGCGATGGCCGCAAGCTTCATCAGCGGCGTGTGCATATTGCGCACGGACCAGAAATAGGCCTGGAATGAAGCATTCGGGCAATAGCGGGCGTAGCTTTCGCTTATTTGCGCCCACGCCGCCTTGCTGCGGAAGAAATCCTTTGCGCATGCGCCGTCCGTTTCGCCCTTTTGCAGCACCACCCGGTCCAGCCAGGCGTTCTCCGGCTCGCCGTCGGGACTGCGAAACCACTCATGCAGCTTGGCACTGTCCGAGAAATACGCACGGTCACCCTCGCGTTCATTCATATCCTTCAGCTCAACACCATCCATCAGGTAATGACACTGAAGATCGCGAACATTGGGCGGCAGCCGGTAACGGATTTCTTCGTGTGCCACGCGTTCCGCGCCAAGGTACACCAGCGAAAAGCTGAACTCTGGCAGGCCTTCGATCAACTGATGCACCCAGCCTGAAACGCCGCCGCGCACGAAGGGGTAGGTGCCCTCCAACAGCAGCGTGATATCCGTCTTATGTTGTCTGGGCGAGGTCATGGCTTGGTTTTTCCCAGTAAGTTGAGACCTTGTTCAGCCGAAGCCGGCTGCTGCCATTTCCAGCCTGTGCCAGGTGGTTTTTGACATCGGAATATTGCCGCGTGAGGAAGGCAATTTCGGCGAGAAACGGTTTGGTTTGCCGCAGGTCGATGCCCGACCGCCTGGCGTTCTCGAAGGCATCGCTTGCGCTGTCAAGCTTCATCTCGGTGAGCAGAATGCGGCCAAACAGAAGCTGCAGGCCACCGTCTTGAGGGCGCAGTTGAAGGGCGGCCTGCACATGCTCATGCGCACGGGCGCACAGAAGGAGTTGCGTGCTTCCCTGGGAGGCCCCGAGCTGGGCAAGCGCCCAGTAATCGTGCGCCAATGCCTTGTGCTGCAAAAAATCCTGATTCGGCGCGCAGTTGCCAAGCTGCGCGTTCCTGTCGCGAATGCGCGCTTCGATGGTCTTTTCTTTGCGGTTCAGCAGGCCATAGGCCAGAAGCCGGACATCGTCTTCCGGGTCTTTCAGCGCCAGCCGCAACAAGGGGGCCGCATCCTGGTCTTTCAGTGAGAGTGTTGCAATCAGGGCCGCGATCCGGTGCGCTGGATCAGCGGCATACTGAAGTGGACCGGCCAGTTCGCAGGCTCTTGAGATGCCCGCCATGCCGCGCGGTTTGGCGGGTTGGCTTGGCAAGCCGAGCGCCTCCTGTGATTGCGTCCACTTGTCCGAGCGTGGCGTCAGGCTCTGATGGCGTAACGCGGGAACGATGCAGGCCAGCAGTCCAATCATTCCCAGTACGGGAATAAAGACGATGGTCGCGAAAACAAACAGGCACGATGCGGCCAGGGGTTTGCGGTAGGGGCCTGGCAACAGCTTGAGCAGCGCCAGTGAAAACAGCAGGCATGCGCTTGCGTGCGCGACCGAAAGAACAACCAGGCCCCCGACCGAAGGCTTGCCGTCCAGCAGCAAACTGAACAGTCCTGCATCGAGCAGCAGAAGCATTGCGCAGAGTGGCTGTGCCGGGATCACAGGGCTGCCTCCGAGAGAAAGTGCAGAGGCTTTTCCGGCACGGATTCAGGGGCATCCATGTCGCATGCGGCGCAGACCTCCGCCAGCATTTCATCGGCGGTACGGTTCTTGTCCAGCATCCATTGATACGTGACGAGTCCGTGCATTGCCGCGTCACTGCCAGTTTGCTCGCGCTCCAGCCGCGCCAGATAACTCTTGACGCCGGCCTCATCGGTCAGTGGCAAGAGCTTCACAATCACCGACTGGCCTTGCCGGTTGATTGAAATCCAGCTTTGGTCCAATCCACGGCTGCTGTTGCAGCAGTGGTTCACCAGGCTGTCGCGATGCTCGGCATCGACAATCTTGCAGGCGATCAATGCCGCCGGCAAGGCATGTCGTTTGGCATCCTCAAGATTGCGCTGCAGGCACTCGCGCAAGGCGAACGGACTTTGCGTCTCGCCCATGGGCCGGGTCCGGCGCGACAAAATGTCCCCGATATGCCTGCCCAGCACACCCAGCAATTCAAAAGTGTCCTGATGGATGCTCAGGAAGGGCATGTCGTAGATGGCGACGACGCCATGAATATGGCCGGCAGCATCGATCAGGGGCACGACAGCGATGACATGCTCGTGCACCGCTTCATTGTTCGCATGCACGCTGGTCAGCGAGCCGGTACGCAGCGTTTCCCGCAGCAAAGGGTTGAACAGCGAGAGGTCCGTGGCTTTGCCGACCATGGCGACAGATGGCAGGCGCAGGATGCCTTTGCCGTTCATTTCATACAGGGCCGCGATATGCAGGTTGCCGGCCTCCACCATGATCTCCAGAAGCCACTCGCCGATTCCGCCGAGCGGCTCATCACGCGTCACGTCGAAGACCGGGTCGCGCAGTTCAAGCCGGTCCAGTGCTGCGCGCAGATTGTTCGTGCCGCCGGCCATCCTGCGCTCAAGCTGTGAATGCGATACCTGCAGGAGCTGGTAAGCGCTGGTGAACTGCTCCAGGCGGGTCTGATGGTAGTGGCACAAATAGTCAAGTTTTCGGACCCGGGCATTCCAGATGTCGCGCGCCTGGCCTGCGCCCATCCCGACGAGCAACAGGCCAATGGCTTGCGCTTTTGGAAATTCACCCAGCAAACCAGGCTTGAGGTAGGCCATCACGGCAAAAACAAGCACTGTCAGGAGGGAGCCGCAGCTACCGGCCAAAAAGCCGTATTGCAGGCCCAGCAGCAGGGGAAACAGCACCAGTGCAGGCAGCACCATTGGCAAGGACTGGGCCTGGACAAACCATAGCAAGGCGGTGGGGATCAAGCCGCCGAGAACAATGATTTCGAGAAAAGTCGCACCCGCCAGCTTCATGTCGAAATTCGATGAGGCCAGGCTGCGAGCAGCGCTCCCGTTTCGGTTCATGGGTGCGCCGTCCGAGGTGCGTTTCTGCGCTGGCGTTTCAGGCGTGGCACCCGGCGAGCGAAAACCTCGCACTTTTGTTGGCCTGCGCAAGAGCAATGTCCATTTCATAAAATTTCCTCAATGGTTCAATACCGTTTCGGATGCATGGAACTTTTTGCTTTAAAACTCATGCCGGTACCAGACACCGATCCCGCGATTGGCCGACGATGACACGCCGCCCTGGACATTGGTGTAGAACGCTTCGGCCCGGACCTGCCCGGCGCTGGAGACCGGGATGTTCAGGGCGGCACGCAGGCTGTAGGCGCGGTCGCTGGCCGGCCATTGCTTGCCAACCCATCCGTCAATCAAGCCATGAACACGGCGTTCTCTTCCTTCCGGCTGGCCGAACCGCAGCGTGGTGCCGATCCCGAGCGTGCTGAAGCGGGTCGCAAGCACCCCTTCAATGGTTTGAAACGCTGGCAGCACCGGCCCGATCAGGTACGCGGGCAGGCGATCCGTCACCCGGTTTCTTTCCGAGCTTCCGGAAATGCGCATCTGCCATGCCGGAATGCTCTTGACAACGGTGGTTCCCATCTCGCCTTCGACCCGATAGCCATGGCCCAGCGCGTCGCCGTTGCGGGTATTGAAGTTCTGCCTCGCTATTTCAGCGCGGGCATAGGTCAAATCGGTCAGGTTGCCGCTGACGCCCAGCGAGACCTTGTCCTTGCTGCCAATGGCGCGTAGCGCGGACGTTTCCTCGGTCAAGCCATTGAGCGAGACCTCGAGACGGGTATTCAGGCGCGGGCTGAGCACATGAATCCATTCGAAGCGGCCATAGGTCAGCGATTTGTCGGAGCGCTGGTTGCGGCCAAGGGTGACTCGCATCGGGTTGTCAGCGATGGGCAGCTCGGTCAGGAACGACAGGTCGTTTTCGCCATGGAATCCGGACACCCGCAAATTGGGGCTGTCCGAACTCAGTGCGTTATGGGCAAGGCGCACGGTCGTCCGGCCTTTGGCGTGCGGGAAGCTTGCCGCAACTTCGCTGCGCTTGATGTCGAGGTCGGAAAGATTCCGGGTTTGGTAGCCCGCCTCAACGCGACGGGCCAGCTGAACCTTGAGCTGGTCCCGGTGCTGGCGCAGCAATTCGCTGGATTCGTCTTCCGCTTCGAGCAGGCTTTTTTCAGTCAGCGAAAGCGCCAGCTGATCGTGGCCAAGCTGGCGCAGCGCGGTGACCCGGTCAGGCGTCGAAAGGTCTTGCTCGCGCTGCTGCAAGACCTGCTCGATGGCCTGCGGGTCTTTTCTGGCCATGGCGACGGCCAGCAACTGGTAGGCGGGAAGCTTTTGGTGATCGGCTTCGGCGCGCCCCAGCCAGTCATGCGCTGCATCGAAATTCTTTTGCGCCAGGCTGGATGCAACCAGCGACTCGTAAACGTCCGCATCCGTGTAGCCGCGCTCCAGCGTATCTTGCAACACCTGATCGCCAGCGGCCACGCCGTCAAAGTCGCGCACCATGGACGCATAGGCCAGCAGCACCACCTTACCGTCGGGTTTTGGCATGTCATTGACGATGGCCAGCCTGTCTTTGAGGCGCAGCACGATGGCGCGGCGCAGGCGTTCTTCCTGTTCCGGCTGTCCGGCTTGGGACAGCGCCGAGACATAACTCAATTGCCACAGGAAGTCGTCCGGCTTTTCGCGCGCCTGCTTGTCGAACCAGACCAGCGATTCATCCACCCGTTTGAGTTGCAGCAGCGCGACTGCATACGCCGACCAGTAGGCCGGTTTGGCCTGCGCGTCATCCTGCCATTGCGCCAGATGGTCGCCCAGTTGCTGCTTGTCGCCGCCGTCGATTTCAAACCACAGGATCTGCGCCCGCGTCGGCACTGACGTCGGGTTCAGCGCCAGCGCTTGCTTGTAGGCCGCGCGCGCGCGCTCTTTCTGGCCATCGTGGTTGGCACTATGCGCCTCAAGCAGCCAGTACATCTCGCTGCCCTTGAATTTGTCCGGGTTGTTTTTGGCCTGCGCCGTCAAGTCGCGCAGCTTGTCCCACAGCGACGCCTGCGATGCCGCGTCCATCGCCAGCAGCAGCCAGCGCGCCTCGGCGAGCCGCTGGTAGCCCTGCTCGCCAATGGCGATAGCCTGCCTGGGCTCGCCGTTCGCGTTGTAGTGTTGAATCAGTCTTTCCATGGCAAGCCCGTTGGTCGAGCCTGCCTCCCAGACGGTGCGGTAAGCCAGCACCGCCTCCGGCTTGGCTCCGCGCTCCCAGGCCTGGTCACCGTAGAGCTGCCAGTACGCCGTGTCGCCGGGCGATGCATGAACGCGCGCACTGTGCAAGACCTCCCACGCTTCATTGGGCTTTTGCGCGAGTGACAGTTGCTCGGCCTGGCGGCGGGCCGACTCAACCGGACTGACTGGCCGGGTCGCGGCTGATGCCCCGCTTGGAAAGCTCATGACCACAAGCCCCGCAAGCGTGAGCGAACGCAGCAGGGGGGACGCACATTCAAAGCCATTTTTCGTGGCGGCTAAGTTCACTCTCATTTTTTGACTCCAATGGAAATCATGTCGAGACCGGGCGTCGCCACCCAGGATGCGAATCCCAGCGCCGTGATTTGCCGGGCGGTTTCTTGCGCCAGATCGGGCTTGTCCGGAGGGACATAGTCAATGACCGTGATTGGCAGGCCATAGCGAAGGTGGGCGTGGTTCAGGCGCGCCAGCAGCCAGTTGCGGTCTTGTTCGCTGACGCTTTCGTATTCCTTGGTGGTCGGGTTCCAGCTTTGAAACAGCGATTCCGCGACCAGCCCGACGGCCAGCGGCCCAGCCTCCGGCAACACGGCAAATCCCCGGTTGAACAATAACTTGACGCCGGGGAAGCGCTGGTGCATGGCGCGAATGATCTCGACAAGCGCTTTTGCCTGGGCCTTCCGTGCGTCCGGGCTCTTGGCCACGATTTCATAGCTGTCCAGCGTGTCAAGGAAGAAGCCGCGATAGCCGTCCGCCCAGAGCCGCGCCATGCGCACTTCGATGAGAAAGTCGCGCCAGCCGGGCTGGGTCAGGTCGGCGATGCGGCTTTGCCATGCCATGTTGGCGCCCATGAACAGATGCTTGGGCAAGGCGCGCGAGGAAGCTCGCCAGCCCTCGGCTTCACCGACGCTTAAATAGGCGAAAACGTCGGCTCCCGCAACGCGCAACCCGTCAGGGTTTTTGATATTTTCTGCTTCCACCACGATGCGCTGAAATTTCGACAACGCAAGCACCGGAACGGGGGTGCCGTAGAAGAACGCCGTACTCGGAGGAGAAGGAGACGGCAGCGACGGCGGCGCCATCGCGCAGCCATGCATCAGCAGGCAGGATGACCATAAAGCCCCCACTTTGCAGGACATGCACTTGCGTAAAAAGTGTAAAAGGCCTCGATAGCTGTCCGCAGGATTCAAAAATAAATGTATCGGCCCCGCACGGGTGGCAATTGGCCCCATGACGCGTCCTTTGCCCGGATGCTCCGCACTGTGTGCATCCAGCTGCTCCGAAAGGTGGACAGGGTTCCGGGACATCGCTTTGTCCCTCACAACTTCAGTCATGGTTGTTCCCTTGTTGGTTAACTTCGCGGCACTTTTGGGTGCTTTGCTTGCCCCGAAATTAACGTGGGCGCCTGGTTACCCCACTTGATAAATCACAACTGGAAACTAAATTTAACGTCAGCTGGTTGACTTTTCCATCCTGGGTTTTGTGGCGCGTATCAGCACAGCTCCAGCCGGCAAGCGCCGTGCAGGCCAGCATTCATGCGGATTGGCGAGGTGATGCTTCGATTTGGCCTTTTACGCATGGCTGATGGGCGAAGTTAGCTATTAAAAAAATAGCAAATTCCACGCCGATGAGAAGGCGGCGAGCCGCGCGCCTTCAGCGAATGCCGGGCCGGAGTGCCGCCTGGCCCCGGTTTTGAGCCGCCGGATTCCTCAGATCAGGTGGCGCATGGCCTGCGCGGTTTCGCTCAGCACGGACAGGACGCGGGCAACGGCATCTTCGCTGGACTCGTGCCCGATGGGCATGGTGACGCTCAAGGCCCCCATGACTTCACCGTGCCGGTCCCGCAGCGGCACGGCAATGCCGCGGTGATTGAGTTCGAGCTGCTGCTCCGAAATGGCCCATCCCTGGGCGCGCACGCGCGCCAGTTCGATGCGCAGGCGGTCCTTGCTGGCAATGGTGTAGGAGGTGTAGGCCTTCAGCTCATGGGTGTTCAGCCAGGACTCCAGCCAGCCGGGTTCGCGCAGCGCCAGCATCATCAAGCCTGCGGCGGTGACCTGCGCCTGGACCCGCGAGCCCAGCACATAGCCGGTGTTCATGGCGCGGTTGGCGCCATTGCGCGCAATGTAGACAATCTCGTCGCCGTCCATCACGCTGACATAAGCGCTTTCCTGCGTTCCAGCGGTCACGCGTTGCAAAAAGGGCTGCACCATGCGCGGCAATCGCGCCGATTCCAGATAAGACTGGCCCAGCCTGAGCACGCGCGGGGTCAGCCAGAACAGCTTGCCGTCGGTGGCGACATAACCCAGGTGCTCCAGCGTCAGCAGGTAGCGGCGCGCGGCGGTGCGGCTCAATCCGCAGCGCGCAGCCGCCTGGCTGGCGGTCAGGCGGGGATTGGCATCGTCAAAACACTCAATGATGGACAGGCCTTTTTCAAGGCCGGCAATCCAGTCGCGCTTGTCGAGGGCGGATGTCGGGGCGTTCGGCACGCAAGGCCGGGACAGTGGTTGGGCGGGCGAAGTCATGGCCAAAGTATTGTGGGGAATCAGCAAACGTAAATCTCGGGTGAAACCCTTGTTTCGCGCGATAGGCGAACATTTTTGTTCGTTTATCGCGCAAACAGCTGTTTTTGGCACTTCTCAAGACGGTGTGCAGCCACTAAAGTTCAGGCCAATTCAAGTTTTGTATCGATTATCGAACGCTTAAGGCTCTGCACCCCATGCTTCCCACCCTCAACGGCGCCACTGATGTTTACCTGATCCTCGGTGATCCGGTCGAGCAGGTGCGCGCGCCCGAATCGTTCAACCTGATCTTTGCCACGCTGGGCATCAATGCGGTGCTGGTGCCGGTGCATGTGCCGGCCGCCTCGGTGCGGGACTTTGTCCGGGCCGCCTTTTCGGCCCGCAACATCAAGGGCCTGTTCCTGACCATCCCGCACAAGTCGCTGGTGATGGACCTGCTCGATGAATGCTCGGAACTTGGACGCCTGGCCGGTGCGGTCAACGCCGTGCGCTGCGATGCCGATGGCCGGCTGGTCGGCGCTTTGTTCGACGGCGAAGGGCTGGTCGATTCGCTCAATGGCTTCAACATCGCGTACACCGGCAAACGGGTGCTGATTCTGGGCGCGGGCGGCGGCGCGGCGGCCATTGCGGCTTCGCTGGTCAGCCCCGCTTCCCGCGTATCGAAGGGCGCGGCAGGCGAAGTGGCCCTGTACGACCCGACGCCGGGCAAGGCTCGGGCGCTGGCCGAGCGGCTGTCTCCGGCGACCGCGGCCAGGGTAACGGTAAGGGCGGCAGGCAGCAACGACCCGGCCGGGTTTGATCTGGTCGTGAACGCCTCGCCACTGGGCCTGCAACGCACCGACCCCATGCCCTGCGACGTGTCGCGCATGGCGCCGCATGCCGCGCTGGTGGATATTTTGATGAAGAACCAGCCCACGCCCGTGGTGCGGGCGGCGCGCGCACTCGGCCTGGTGGCGCATCCGGGCTTCGAGATGATGATCCGGCAGGGCGCGCTCTACCTTGATTTCTTTGGCCTGCATGCGGCCGCGCAGGCGGTACAGCGCGATTCCAGCTTTATCCGGCAGCAGATTTACCCCGCTGAGCTGCAAGGCGAAATTTCACTTTTTTAAACCCCCCGAGGAGACAAGCATGAACAAACGATTCGCTCTTAAATTAATAGCTGCCTGTGCAATAGCAGCAAGCGCAACAGCCGGTTTTGCGCAAGAAGTGATCAAGATCGCCAACATTGTCGAGCTGTCCGGCAGCGGCGCCAGCGCCGGCACCAATTTCAAGAACGGCGTGGAACTGGCGGTCAAGGAAATCAATGCCGCCGGTGGCATCCTGGGCAAGAAAATCCAGACCACCACCAACGACACCCAGAGCAACCCGGGCGTGGCCAAGGGCTTGACGCAAAAAGCCATCGACAACGACGTGTTCGCCATTTTCGGCCCGGTGTTCTCCGGCTCCATCATGGTCAGCATGGCCGAGTCGCGCCGCGCCGAGGTGCCCAATTTCACCGGCGGCGAGGCGGCCGGCATCACCGAGCAGGGCAACCCCTACGTGTTTCGCACCAGCTTCACCCAGGCGAGCGCCATGCCCAAGGTGGCGCGCTACATCAGCGAGCAGGCCAAGCTGAAAACCCTGGCCATCATTTATGTGAATAACGACTTCGGCAAGGGTGGGCTGGATGCGCTGAAAAAAGCGCTGGCCAATTCGCCGACCAAGGTCGTGGCCGAGATTTCCACCGACAACGGACAGGTTGACTTTTCCGCCGCCGTGCTCAAGGCCAAGCAGAGCAATGCCGACGGCGTGTTCGCCTATTCAAACGAAGAAGAGTCGGCGCGCATCCTGCGCGAGCTGCGCAAGCAGGGCTGGACCAAGCCCATCATTGGCGAAACCACGCTGACCGGCCAGAAAGTCATTGAACTGGCCGGCGACGCCGCCAACGGCGCGATTGCCCACGTCGGCCTGACGGTCGATGCGCCGCAGCCGGCGATTCGCGCCTTTCGCGCCAAGTTCGAGAAGGAATACAAATATGTCTCCGACCACAACGGCATGAAAGGCTACTCGGGCATTTACATCCTCAAGGCGGCGATTGAAAAGACCGGCAAGCTCGACCGCAAGGCGGTGGCCGCCACGCTGCACACGCTCAAGGTCAAGGCCGCCGACCAGCCCGGCGTGCTGATGGATGTGTCGTTTGACGCCAAAGGCGACCTGGACCGCGAGAGCTTCATGATCGAGGTCAAGAACGGCAAGCAGGAAGTCGTTTCCATCCTGCCACCGCTGGGTGCCGGGGCCACGCCAGCCGCCGCAGCAGCAGCGAAAAAATAAGCCACCGGCCCTCGGGCCGCAGCCAGTCGCATCAGCACCCGCGCCCGGGCGCGGGTGCGACGGACCCTTCAATCTCCTCGCAAGCCACTTTATGCAAGCCCTGCCATGACAGACTTCCTCCAACTCCTTTTCTCAGGCCTGGCCACCGGCGCGATCTACGCGCTGGCGGCTTTGGGCTTTACCCTGCTGTGGCAGGCTTCGGGCACGATCAATTTTGCCCAGGGCGAATTCGTCATGCTGCCGGCCTTCATGATGCTCGGCTTCATGTCGCTGGGCGCGCCCATGCTGGTGAGCTTTGTCCTTACCGTGCTGCTGGCCATTTTGGTGCTGGGCTGGGTGTTCAAGCGCGGCGTGGTCGATCCGCTGTTCAAGTACGGCATGATGCCCATCGTCGTGGCCACCATCGGCCTGTCGATCTTCATGCGCAACGGCGTGCGCGCCGGCTACAGCGCCGAAGCCCATCCGTTTCCCAGCCTGTTTGCCGACAAGCTGTTCAACATTGCCGGCGTCACGGTGACGCTGCAGGACATCGGCACCTTTGTGCTGGCGATGGCCATCGTGATGGGAACGCAGGCCTTTCTGGCGAAGACCGTCACCGGCCGCGCCATGCAGGCGGTCGCCCAGAACACCGAAAGCGCCTCGGTGCTCGGCATCAATGTGCCGCGCATGATTTTCTACACTTTCGCCATCAATGCGGTGCTGGCGGTGGCGGCGGCGCTGCTGGTCACGCCGACCTACCTGGCCAAGTTCGACATGGGCGAGGGCCTGGGCAACAAGGCCTTTTTTGCGGCCATCATCGGCGGCTTCAACAACTCGCGCGGCGCGCTGGTGGGCGGCCTGCTCGTCGGGGTGTGTGAAAACCTGGCTGCGGCTTATATTTCGCCCGCCTACAAGGATGCGGTGGCCCTGGTGATTTTTATGGTCGTGATCCTGTTCAAGCCGCAAGGTCTGCTGGGCAAGAAAGAGGAGCGAAAAGTATGAACGCTATTTTCAACAACAAATTCGCCACGCTGTTCACGGTGCTGGGCGCCTTGCTGGTGCTGGTCGCGCCGCAATACCTGAAGAACTACGGCATTTACCTGCTGACCTACTGGCTGATCTTCATCATCGCCACCATGGGGCTGAACCTGACCATCGGCTACGCGGGGCAGAAATCGCTCGGCCATGCGGCCTTCTTCGGCATCGGCGCCTACACCGTCGCCATCATGATGAAGGCCGGCATCAGCTTCTGGCTCGGCCTGCCGGCGGCGGCGCTGCTGTGCTTTGCCATCGGGCTGATCCTGGGCTTTCCGGCCCTGCGCGTGCAGACGATCTACCTGGCGTTTGCCACGCTGGGCTTCAACACCGCCGTCTGGCTGGTGATGCGCAATGAAGAGTGGCTGACCGGCGGCACCTTCGGCATCAACAACATTGCGCGGCCGGTGATTTTTGGCTATTCGCTCGAAGCCAACCGGCCTTACTACTACTTCGTGCTGGCCGTCACGCTGGTGCTGGCCGGGCTGCTGTGGGGCCTGCTGCGCTCGCCCTGGGGCAAGGCCTTCAAGGCGCTGCGCGACAACCCGATCCGCGCTGAAAGCCTGGGCGTGGACATCCGCAACTACACGCTGCTGAGCTTTGCCATCGGCGCGGTGTATGCCGGCGTGGCCGGCGCGCTGTTCGCTTCGCTGGTGCAGTTCATCGAGCCGGCGCCTTTCGCGGTCGGCGCGTCGATCATGATGTATTTGATGGTGGTGGTCGGCGGCGCGGGCTATTTCCTCGGCCCGGTGATTGGCGCGGCTGTCGGCGTGGTGCTGCCCGAATGGCTGCGCGACGTTCCGGGCGTGGCCAACTGGTATTTGCCGCTGTTTGGCGCCGCCGTGGTGCTCTTGATGATCTGGCTGCCCGACGGCTTGCTGAGCATTCCCGACCGTATCAAGGCCAAGCGGGCCGCGCGCGCAGCGTCGGCGGCGCGCACCGCAGCGGCCA
Source organism: Polaromonas naphthalenivorans CJ2 (assembly GCF_000015505.1). Lineage (GTDB taxonomy): Bacteria > Pseudomonadota > Gammaproteobacteria > Burkholderiales > Burkholderiaceae_C > Polaromonas > Polaromonas naphthalenivorans. The sequence goes on from NC_008781.1 coordinate 1,748,120, forward strand.
GCAGAATTGGAGCTTCGTCATGAGCAATGCCTTGCTAAAAGTAACAGGCCTCAAGAAAGCCTACGGCGCCATCCAGGCCGTCGGCGGGGTGTCGTTTGAAGTCATGCCGGGCGAGATCTTCGGCGTGATCGGCCCGAACGGTTCGGGCAAGACCACCATGTTCAACAGCGTGCTCGGCCAGATCACGCCCGACGCCGGAACGATTGAACTCAAGGGCCAGAACATCACCGGCCTGTCGCCGCTCGAACTCAGCCGCCGGGGCGTGGGCCGCACCTTCCAGACGCTGCAGGTGTTCGGCAAGATGACGGTGCGCGACAACCTGATCGTCGCCGCGCAGGAGCACCACGGCAGCATGTGGAGCCGCATGTTCGCGCCCGGCGACTCGGGCCTGGGCGACAAGGCCGACGCGCTGATCGACCAGTTCCGCATCCGGCATGTGGCCGACTCCCTGGCTGGCACATTGAGCTACGGCCAGCAAAAGCTGGTCGATATCGCCATGGCCTTCATGGCCGAGCCCGACCTGGTGCTGCTGGACGAGCCCTGCGCGGGCGTCAACCCGAGCCTGGTGGGCGGCATTTCCAGCCTGCTCAAGGAACTCAACAAGACCCGCAAGGGCTCGTTCGTGGTGATCGAGCACAACATGGACTTCGTGATGGACCTGTGCCACCGCATCATGGTGATGGTCGAGGGCAAGGTGATGGCCATTGGCACGCCGGCCGAAATCCGCGCTAACAAACAGGTGCTCGACGCCTACCTGGGGAATTGAACATGGCAGACGATATTTGCATTGAATTCGACGACGTGGTGGCCGGCTACAAGGACTTCATGATCCTGAACAACCTGTCCTTCAAGGTCAGGCGCGGCTCGATCACCTTGCTGCTCGGCCCCAACGGCGCGGGCAAATCGACCGTGCTCAAAACCCTGTTCGGCCTGCTCAAGCCGCGCCAGGGTCGCATTTTGCTCAATGGCGAGAACATTGCCGGGGCCACCCAGAAAGAGCTGCTGGCCAAGGGCATCGCCTTCGTGCCGCAGGGCCGCAACCTGTTCGGCCAGCTCACCGTGTTCCAGAACCTGGAGCTGGGCGGCATCACGCTGGGCACCAAGATCACGCATGAGCGCATCCCGGAAGTGCTGGAATTCTTCCCGCGCGTGAAGGAGCGGCTGCACTCGCAGGCCTCGGCGCTTTCGGGCGGCGAGCAAAAGCAGCTTGAAGTCGGCCGCGCGCTGCTGCTGCGGCCCAAGGTATTGCTGATTGACGAGCCGTCGATTGGCCTGTCGCCGCTGGTGGTGCAGGACGTGTTCAAGCTGCTGCAAAAGCTGGCTGGTCAGGGCACGACCGTGCTGATGGTTGAGCAGAACGTGAAAAGCGCGCTGAAGATGGCCGACGATGCGATTGCGCTGGAGTCGGGCCAACTGGTGCTGCACAAGAAGGCGTCCGAGCTGCTGGCCGACCCGAACATCGAGCGGCTCTTTCTGGGCGGCGGCCATGTGCCCGGCGCGGCAGGCGGATCAGTCGCCAGCGCGCTGCTTTGATGGTTTAAACCGAATTTTTTGCATTCAACTGGAAAATCCCATGAGTACACCGCTGCAAGCGTCCGCCGCCGACCGTGAAGCCATCCAGGAGGCCGCCAACCCGCTGGGGCTGGACGGCATCGAGTTCATCGAATACGCCACCGCCAAGCCGCAGGCGCTGGGCCAGGTGCTGGAGATGATGGGCTTTCGCCCGATTGCCCGGCACCGCTCGCGCGAGGTGATGCTGTACCGCCAGGGCGGCATGAACGTGATCGTCAACGCCCACATTCCCGTCATGCCCAACGGCGCGCAGCCGGCCGACAAACCGATGCTCGCGGCCGTGGCGCTGCGCGTGCGCGACGCTGCAGCGGCCTATGCCCATGCGCTGGAAAAAGGCGCCTGGGCCGTGCCGCCGCGTGTCGAGGTGATGGAGCTGAACATCCCGGCCATCCACGGCGTGGGCACCAGCCGCATCTATTTCGTGGACCGCTACGACAAGTTCTCGATCTATGACGTGGACTTCGTGCCGATCCCGACGGTGGAGCAACATCCGCCGGCCGTGGCCGGGCTGCATTTTTTCGGCATCGTGCAGTACATCGGCACCGACCGCACCGAGGACTGGGCGGAGTTTTACCGCGAACTGTTCGGCTTCATTGAACTGCCCGCCGAGCAGCGCTTCGGCATCCTGCCCAAGGGGCGCATCCTGCGCAGCCCGTGCCCGGCCTCGTCGCGCTTTTACCTGCAGCTGATCGAGCCCGACGCCAGCGTGCTGGAAGTCGAAAGCAACGAAGGCCTGCAGCGCATCGGACTGGGCTGCCCGGACGTGCTGGCCGCCGTGGCCGAACTCGGCAAGCGCGGCGTGGAGTTTGTCGAGTCGCGCGGCGTGCACACCGAGGACCGGGGCGCGCTCACCAAGACCTGGATGGGCAGCGTGAGCTTCGAGCTGGTCCACAACCTACGCTGAGGCAGGAACGCATCATGAATCACAACAGCGGCAATATCGGCGATTTCGGCATGGACACGATTTCGCTGGCCGGGCCTCTTGAGGCCAAGCTCAAGGCCGTGCGCGAAGCCGGCTTCACCCAGATCATGCTGGCCGCCCGCGACCTGGTCGGCCACCCCGACGGCATGGAGGCCGCCGTGGCCGCCGTGCGCGCCAGCGGCCTGCGCGTCACCGGCTTTCAGGTGCTGCGCGATTTTGAAGGCCTCTCGGGCCATCTGCACGCCTACAAGATCGACATCGCCAAGTCGATGCTGGCGATGTGCCATGCGCTCGATTGCCGGCTGCTGCTGGTCTGCTCCTCGACCTCGGTGCATGCCAGCGGGGACACGCAGGCGCTGGTCAAGGACTTGCGCAAGCTCGCCATGCTGGCCATTCCGATGAACATCAAGGTCGCCTACGAAGCGCTGTCCTGGGGCCGGACCGTCAATGAATTTCCGCAGGCCTGGGACCTGGTTTGCCAGGCCGACATGCCCAACCTGGGCCTGGGCCTGGACTCGTTCCACCTGTTCGCCACCAACACGCCGCTCGACGAGCTGGAGATGCTGGACCCGCAGAAAATCTTTCTGGTGCAGCTGGCCGATTTCATGTGGCTGGACATCAAGTCGGTCCAGGAGCGCATCGACACGGCGCGGCATTTCCGGGTGTTTCCGGGCGAGGGCGTGCACAGCGAAGCGCTGGCCGCGCTGGTGGCCCGGCTGCACGCGCTGGGCTACCGGGGCGACTACAGCTTTGAGGTGTTCAACGACGACTACCAGCAGATGCCGCTGCCCACGGTGGCCCGGCGCGCCTGGCGCTCGGCGCAGTGGCTGGGCGAGGATGTGCTGCGGCGTTCGGTGCCGCTGCCCAACCAGATCCGGCTCAAACGCTGAGCGGTTGGCTTGTTGACGGAAGTCCCACCGCATGAGCAGCATTTTTGAAGGCTTCCTGTCCACGTCCGAAATCCAGGAGGCTTTCAGCGAGCGCAATTTCCTGGATGCCATGCTGCGCTTCGAGGCTTCGCTGGCGCGGGCGCAGGCGCGGGCCGGCCTGATTCCGCAGGCTGCGGCCCAGTCCATCATCGGCACCTGCAAGGTCGAGCTGTTTGATGTGGCCAAGATCGTGCGCGAAAGCGGCCGGGCCGGCAGCGTGGCGATACCGCTGGTCAAGAGCCTGAAGGAAACCGTCGGCCTGTTCAACAAGGATGCGGCCCGCTTTGTCCATTTCGGCGCGACCTCCCAGGATGTGATCGATACCGCGCTGGTCCTGGTCACCCGCCATGCCTTGGCGCTGATTGAAGCCGACGTGCACAAGTCGGTGGCCGCTCTGCTGGCGCTGGCCGGGCGCCATGCGGCCGATCCGGTGCTGGCCCGCACGCTGATGCAGCCGGCCTGCGTCACCAGCTTTGGCCTCAAATGCGCCGGCTGGGCCGCGCCGCTGGTGCGCAGCCTGCAGCGCCTGCAGCTCAGCAGCGCCAATGCCCTGAGCCTGCAACTGGGCGGCGCGGTGGGGACGCTGGCCGAAATGAAGGACAGGGGGCCACAGGTGATTGCGCTCATGGCCGCCGACCTCAAGCTCAAGCCACCGCTTTTTTGCTGGCACACGCAGCGCGACGAATGGGTGGCGCTGGGCTGCGAGCTGGGGCTGCTGGTCGGCAGCCTGGGGAAAATCGCCAGGGACATTTCGCTCATGGGCCAGTACGAAGTGGGCGAGGTGGCCGAGCCGTCAGAGGCAGGGCGGGGCGGCTCGACGGCCATGCTGCACAAGCGCAATCCGGTGGCCTGCATGGTGGCGCTGGCGGCCAGTGCGCGCGCGCCGCAGCGCGTGGCGGCCTTGTTGGCCGCGATGCCGCAAGAGCATGAGCGCGCCCTGGGCAACTGGCAGGCCGAACTGGCCGAATGGCCGGGGCTCCTGACGTCGGCGCATGGCTCTGCCCGCGCCATGGCGCATGCGCTGCCCGGCCTGCAGGTGGACACCCAGCGCATGCGCGCCAACCTGGACGCCGTGCGCGCGGCCTTGCCGCCGCAGGCCGCAGAAGAATGGTTCAGCCCTGCGCTGGCGCAGCATGCCGCCGGACTGGCCCGCGCCCAGGTGCAGGCGCTGACTGAACTGCACACCTCCTTGACCCACAAACCGTGAAGCCACCATGCCTTTAACTGATCCTGATCCTTCCCTTGATTCGCGCGTTTTCCAGCTGGCCGTGGCCGGCGCCGGCCTGATTGGCCGGCGCCACATCGAGCTGATCCAGGCCAGCGCGCGCACCCGCTTGTGCGCCATCGTGGACCCGACGCCTGCGTCGGTGGACTTTGCCGCCTCCTTGAGCGTGCCGCACTTCGCCAGCCTCGAAGACCTGTTTGCGGCGCAGGCGCTTGCAACGCCCGATGGCGTCATTCTGGCCACGCCGAATCCTCTGCATGTGCCCGGCGCGCTGTGCTGCGCGCAACACGGTGTGCCGGCCCTGATTGAAAAGCCGGTGGCCGATTCGCTGCAGGCGGGCCGGCAACTGGTCGATGCGCTGGCCAAAAATCCGGTGCCGATGCTGGTCGGCCATCACCGCAGGCACAGCAGCACGCTGCAGCTAGCGCGGCGCGCCATCGAGTCTGGCGAGCTGGGCCGGGTGGTCACCGTCATGGGCAGCGCGCAGTTCTACAAGCCCGACAGTTATTTCGAGCAGGGCGCCTGGCGCAGTCAAGCGGGCGGCGGCCCCATCCTGATCAACCTGATTCACGAGATGGACAACCTGCGCTACCTGTGCGGCGAGGTCGAGTCGGTGCATGCCGTCGCCTCGAATGCGGTGCGGCAATTCGCGGTGGAAGATACCGTGGTCATGACGCTGAAGTTTTCCAGCGGCGCGCTGGGCACTTTCACGCTGTCCGACACGGTGGCCGCGCCGCGCAGCTGGGAGCAGACCTCGGGCGAAAACACCGACTATCCGCGCTACCCGTCGCAAGACTGCTACTTCATTGCCGGCACCCGGGGCTCGCTGGCCGTGCCGACGCTGCGCACCTGGTCTTATGCGCCGGACCAGACGCCCGGCTGGTTCACGCCTTTTGTCGAAAAAACCCTGGCGCTTGAAGCCGTCGATCCGCTGAAGGCGCAACTGGGCCACTTCTGCGATGTGATTGCCGGCAAGGCCGCGCCGCTCGTCACCGTGGCCGATGCCCTGCAAAGCCTGCGTACCGTCGAAGCCGTGCGCTGCTCGATTGCCAGCGGACAAACCGTGAGCCTGCAGGACAACTGCCTGGGCTGAAATCGCCCTGGCCGCTCAGGCGAGTGGAGCGCTCGCTGGCCCGGCAGCGCATGCCGATGCATCCGTGAGTTGCCCGGCGCAGGCATCCCGAACACACCCGCGCAGCCAGCGATGCGCGGGGTCGGCATCGAGCCGCGGGTGCCAGAGCAATGACACCGTGATCTCCGGCGTGGCGACCGGAAGGGGAAAACTGTGCATTCCGGCGCGCAGGTTTCCGGTGTGCCGTTCGGGAACACTGGCGATCAGGTCGGAGGCCCGGGCCAGTGCCAGCGCGGCCGAAAAGCCGGCGACGGTCGTGACGATCTGCCTTTGCAGCCCGAATGGCGCCAGGGCTTCATCAACCGGACCCCTGTCGAGCCCCCGCCGCGAGACGCAGATGTGCCTGCCAGCCGCATAACGGGCGGGCGTGATCTCGCCCTGGCTCAGCGCGTGCCCCATGCGCACGACGCCAATGAAACGGTCGCGGATCAAGGCCTGCGCGCGCACCTCCGGCGCCGTCGTTTTTCCCACAACGCCGGTTTCCAGATCGACGCTTGCGTCGCGCAGTGGCGCGCTGTCCTTGTCCGGCTTGGGCACAAAGCGCAGCCGCACGCCGGGCGCTTGCTCGCCGACGCGGGCAATGAGGCTGGGGCCGAAGTTCTCGACAAAGCCTTCGCTGGTGCGCAGCGTGAAGGTTCGTATCAGTTGCTGGAGGTCGAGCTTCTCGGCAGGGCGCAGAACCGCCTGGGCGTCCTGCACGAGCTGGCTGACCCGCTCGCGCAGCTCGACCGCGCGGGGCGTGGGAACGAGGCCGCGCCCGGCCCTGACCAGCAGCGGATCGCCCGTCGTCTCCCGCAATCGCGCCAGCGCCCGGCTCATCGCCGATGGGCTCAGCCGCAAGCGCACAGCGGCGCGCGCAACGCTGCCTTCCTGGAGCAATACATCCAGGGTGACCAGCAAGTTGAGATCGGGTGTTGACATGGCATCGACCCTAGCGCAGTTTGACCATGATGTGGCGTTGAACGCATGAATAAAGTGCAAATGGTGCGCCTTCCGCTATGCCGGGTAAGGGACTACGCTTGCATGACCGCTCCATTTTCGGAGTCGCCAGAAAGCAATTCATGCTGAAGTCAATCATTGAAAAACAAGATGCGGCAGTCGTCGCAAGCGTGGAACGCACGCCTTCGGTCCGGTGGGTGCTCGCCAGCCTGTCGCTGTCCATGCTGCTGTCCTCGCTCGGCACCAGCATCGCCAATGTCGGCCTGCCGACCTTGGCGCAAGCGTTCAACGCCTCCTTCCAGCAAGTGCAATGGGTCGTCCTCGCGTATCTGCTCGCCATCACCACCCTGATCGTCAGCGTCGGGCGGCTCGGCGACATCACCGGCCGAAGGCGGTTGCTGCTGGCCGGAATCTTCCTGTTCACGGTGGCTTCGATCCTGTGCGGCATCGCGCCCACGCTATGGTTCTTGATTGCCGCCCGGGCGGCGCAGGGCCTGGGCGCCGCCATCATGATGGCCCTGACCATGGCTTTTGTCGGTGAGACGGTTACGAAGGCCAAGCTAGGCGGCGCCATGGGGCTGCTGGCAACGATGTCCGCAGTGGGCACCGCGCTCGGTCCATCGCTCGGCGGCATTCTGATTGCCGGGTTCGGCTGGCGGACCATCTTCCTCGTCAACGTCCCGCTGGGCATCGCGGCGTTTCTGCTCGCGCATCGCACCCTGCCGGTTGATCGCCGGGGGCCAAGGACGAATAGTGCCGGCTTCGACCCCGTGGGCACGCTGCTGCTGGCGCTGACGCTCGCGGCGTATGCACTCGCCATGACGATGGGGCGCGGCAGTTTCGGTGTGCTCAACATGGCGCTGCTGCTGGCGGCTGCCCTGGGCGTTGGCCTGTTCGTGCGCGCCGAGGCGAAAGCCGCCTCGCCTTTGATCAGACTGGCGATGTTCCGTGATCGAAGCTTGAGTGCGAGCCTGGCCATGAGCGCGCTCGTCTCGACGGTGATGATGGCGACGCTGGTGGTCGGGCCGTTCTATCTGTCGCGCGCGCTCGGGCTCGACGCGGCGCTGGTCGGGCTCGTGCTGTCGGCCGGCCCGTTTGCCGCCGCGCTGGCCGGCGTGCCGGCTGGCCGCATGGCGGACCGTTTTGGCGCGCAGCGCATGACCATCGTCGGACTCATCGGCATGGCGGCCGGCTGCTTCATTCTGTCCATGCTGCCGGCGCCGCCCGGCATCCTTGGCATCGCTGGCTATATCGCCCCCATCGTCGTCGTCACCGTCGGCTATGCGCTGTTCATGACGGCCAACAACACCGCCGTCATGGCGGATATCCGTGCGGATCAGCGCGGCGTCATTTCCGGCATGCTCAGCCTGTCGCGCAATCTCGGGCTCATCACCGGCGCATCCGTCATGGGCGCTGTGTTCGCGCTCGCATCAAGGGCGGCCGACATCAGCACGGCGCGTCCCGAGGCGGTGGCCACGGGCATGCGGATCACGTTTGCCGTCGCGGCGATGCTGATCGTCGTCGCGCTCGCCATCGCGGTGGCAAGCCGTGCGCGCGCAAGCCGCCATTCGCTTTCTGCGGACGTGTCATGACGCCGCCGCCAGCTGGCCGGCTGGGTAGGGCTGCATGAAGTCCATGGTTTGCGCCACGGGCGCTGCCAGCCAGTCGTGATAAGCCCCGTCCGGCAATACCACCACCATTCTTTTTTCATCCGCCGGCTTGTGGTAGTTTTTCATCAGCGCATGGCTGTCCGCGTTGATGGTCAGCATGCAAAAGCTGTGCAGCACTTCGCCCTGGGGCGATTTCCAGCGCGACCACAGGCCGGCCAGGCCCATGGGCTTGCCATCGGCGCGGGTGATGCGCGTGGCAACGGCCTTGCCGCTGCGCCAGTCGGGCTCAAAGAAAGCCTCGACCGGAATGATGCAGCGCTGGCCGCGCTGCCAGGCATCGCGAAAACTCGGCTTGCTCGCGGCCGTCTCGCTGCGCGCGTTGTAGGTGCGCCGGCCCACGGCGCTGTCCTTGGCCCAGTGCGCAACCAGGCCGAACTGGCCGGGCAGGGCTTCGCGCTCGGGCACGGCTTCATCGCCGGCCTCGGCCTCAGGCGGGCGGCGGATCAGGCTGGCTGCGTACAGCGGCCAGACATCAGCCTTGCCCGTATCGGCCGGTGGCTCGACACCGAAATGGCGCTGGTAGCGCTGCCGGTTTTGCACGGATTCGTAGTGACTGCACATGCGCCTATGGTAATGATTGCCAGTGCGCTCGCCAAGAGGACGGCCTGTTTCAAGCCCTTTGGCGCCCTGCGCACGGCGGCCGTGGCTGTCAGCGGCAACCTTCGGGCCTGTAGCCCTTGCTGGGCGCTGGTTTTATGATAAAAGTGCCTGTTGCGCATATCCCACCTGCGTATATAGCTATTAAAAATATAGCATGATAATTTTTGCAATGGACGGGCCCATCCTTGCGACACAATCCCCAAGCCTGATTGCCCTCTGTGTGGGCGCCGCCCCAAACTGAAAAAGAGCCTTGCATGCGTTTCATCCATACCGCCGACCTGCATATCGACAGCCCCTTGCGCGGCCTGAGCCGCTACCAGGGCGCGCCGCTGGAGCGCCTGCGCAGCGCCACGCGCCGGGCGCTGGAGCGGCTGGTGGAGCTGGCGGTTGACGAAAAAGTCGATTTCGTGCTGATGGCCGGCGACCTGTATGACCGCGACTGGCAGGATTTCCATACCGGGCTGTTCGTCAATGCGCAGCTGGTGACGCTGAAAAATGCCGGCATCCAAGTCTTCATTGTCCAGGGCAACCACGATGCGCAGAGCCACATGACCCGGCAGATTCCCTGGCCCGACAACGTCAAGGTGTTTTCCAGCCGCACCGCCGAGACGGCGCACCTGAAGGCGCTGGGCGTGGCGATTCACGGCCACAGCTTTCCGAACCGCGAGGTGCCCGAGAACCTGGTGCCCGGCTACCCTCCAGCACTGCCGGGCTGCTTCAACATCGGCCTGCTGCACACCAGCCTGACCGGCACGGACGGCCACGACACCTACGCGCCGGCCACCCTGTCCGATCTGAAGGCCAAGGGCTACGACTACTGGGCGCTGGGCCATGTCCACGCGCGGCAGGTGGTGTGCGAAGCGCCGCGCGTGGTCTTTCCGGGCAACCTGCAGGGCCGCCACGCGCGCGAGACCGGTCCCAAGGGCTGCGAGTTGGTGACGGTCGAAGGAACAGCGATCACGGCGCGCTTCGTGCCGCTGGACGTGGTGCGCTGGCACCAAGTGGAAATTGATATGCAGCCGGTTTTGCAGCTCGATGATCTGCGCCGGCAGGTGGTGCAGGCGCTGCAGTCCGCCGTGGCCGATGCCGGCGAGGTGCTGCATGCCATGCGCGTGGTGCTGACCGGGCAGACGCCGCTGCAGGCCTTAGAGGCCAGCCAGCCCGGCACGCTCGAAGCGGCGGTGCAGGCGGCGGCGCAGGAGGTTGCGGGCGCCGATGTCTGGATCGAGCAGGTCAAGCTCAGGCTGCGCTCGCCGCTGGACCGCGAGCGCATCGGGCAGGGCGGCGACGCGCTGGGCGAGCTGGTGCGCTGGGTCGATGAGCTCTCTAGCGATGGCCCGGCGCTGGAGACGTTTTGCCGCGAGGCGCTGACCGAGGTGCTGGGCAAGCTGCCCGCCGAGGTGCAGGCCGCGCTGGCGCACGAGCTGGCCGAAAGCGACATTCCGCGCCTGGACGACGCGGCCGCGCTGCTGGCGCTGGTCAAGGACGCCGAAGCCACCTTGCTGGCGCGTTTGAATGTCCCCGAAGAAAGGTCAGCCGCATGAAAATCCGCACCCTGTTTTTAAAAGCCTTCGGCCCGTTCACCGACACCACGCTGGATTTTTCCGGCCCGGCCGGCCTGCACCTGATTTACGGCGCCAACGAGGCGGGCAAGTCCTCGGCGCTGCGCGCCATCACCGATCTGCGCTATGGCATTCCGATGCGCAGCAAGGACGATTTTGTCCACGAGTTCAAGAACATGCGCGTGGCCGGCTGCTTCGAGGATGTGGCGGGCCGCGCCGTCGGACTGGCCCGGCGCAAGGGCATGAACGACACGCTGATGGGCGCCGACCCGCTCACCGGCATGCAGTTGCCGGGCGGCGTGGTCTCGCCCGAGGTGCTGCTGGCGCTGACCGGCGGCGTGGCGCGCGAGCAGTTCGAAACCATGTACGGGCTCAATTCCCAGCATCTGCGCAAGGGCGGGCAACTCCTGATTCAGGGCGAAGGCGAGCTGGGCGCGGCGCTGTTCGAGGCCAGCACCGGCTCGGCGGGCATCAAGCAGATGCTGCAAACCCTGCAGGAAGACGCCAAAAAATACTTCAACCCACGCAGCAAGGCGCCGATTCTCAATGACGCGCTGCGCCAGCTCGACGAGGCCAAGCAGCGCTACCGGCTGGCAATCACCAAGCCCGATCAATGGAAAACCTTGAAGCGCGAGCATGAAGCGGCCGAGCTGCATCTGGCCACTGTCAGACGCGATCTGGCCGGGCAGCGGCGGCGCCAGGCCGAACTGGCCGAGCTGCGCGCCGTCGAGCCGCTGCTGCAGCAACTGGCGCTCAACGAGCAGGGCTGGGCGCAAGTCCAGGGCCATGTGGCGCTGCCCGAAGACGCCAGAGAGTTGCGGCTGGCCGCGCTGCAGCAGCAGGCCCAGGCGCGCCAGGCGCTGCTTGAGGCCCAGGCCGCGCTGGCCGAATGCCGGGCGGGCTTGCAGGCGCTTCGGATCGAGCCGCTGCTGCTGACGCATGCGCCAGCGATTGACCGGCTGGCCGCTGATCTGGCGCTGGCCCGGCACGGGCGCGACGAGCGCCTCAAGCTGCAAGCGCAAGCTGATTCCGAGGCCGGCCAGCTGTTGCTGCAGGCCGCGCAAATCATGGGCGGCGGCCAGAGCCCGGACAGCCTGGAGGCGTTTTTCCAGCGTGCCCCTTCAGCGGCGGACCAGGCCGAACTGGCGCGCCTGCTCGATGAAGCCAAAAGCCTGACGCTGGCGCTGCAGCATGCGCAGGAGCGGCTGGACGCGGCCGAGCGCAAGCTGGCGCTGCACCGGCGCGAACTGCTCGAAGCGCCCGCGCTGCCCTTGCAGCAGGCGCTGGCCATGGCGCTGGCGCAGGCGCAACTGCTGGGCGATGCGCCCCAGCGGCTGGCCGAGCAGCAGGCCGCGCTAGGCGCCGAGCAGCGCCGGCTGGCGCAGGCGCTGGCCGATCTGGGGCTGGACTCCGCGGCGCAACTGACGGCCTCGCGCTGGCTGGCTTCGGCCGAGATTGACACTTACGAGCAGGTGCGCCGCGACTGGCAGCAGCAGGCGGCACTGAGCCAGAGCGACTTGAAGAAGCTGCAGACGGACCTGGCCGCGCAGCAGCTGCGCCACAAGAGCCTGTCGGCCACCGGCGAAGTCGTCACCGCCGAGACCCTGCGCCAGGCCAGAGCCGTGCGCGATGCGGGCTGGCAGACGGTTCGCAGCGCGTTCATCGACCGGCCGGCGGCGGCAGCCGAGCCAGTAACGGAGTCGCCCGGCCATCAGCCGCAATCTCTGGCGGCCGACCTGCCGCACGCCTTCGAGCGCGCGCAGACGCAGGCCGACCGGCAGGCCGACCTGCTGCGCGAAGGCGCGACGCGGGCCGCTGAAGTGGCCGAGTGCGAACAGCGCATCGCCGAAATGACGCAGGCGCAGGCCGAACACCAGCGCGCCCGCGCTGAACAGGCGCAGGCGCTGGCCGTGCTCGATGAGAACTGGCGCGGCACGCTGGCGCGACTGGGCCTTCCACACGGAACGGCGGCGCTGGTGCGCGAATGGCAGGCGCTGCGCCAGAGTGCGCTGGAGCGCCACGAGCGCCTCACCGTCGTTGCGCAAGACCATGCCCGGCTGGCGCAACAAATCAGCGCCGCCACGCAGCCGCTGCTGACGGCGCTGGGCGCGCTGGGCGCGCTGGGCGCGCTGGGCGCGCTGGGCGCGCTGGGGCTGGCCGCGCCGGATGAGGCTGCGCCCTTGCAGGTTTTGATGAAGCTGGGCGCCGACGCCGACCGCCGCCTGCTGGCGCAGCAGGCCGCCATCGCGCAGCGCACCAGCGACATGGCCAGCCTGGCGCAGGACATCGAGGACGCGCAAGCCAGCGTGGCCGAACTGACGGCGCTGCGCCAGGGTTGCCAGCGCACGCTGGACGACAAGGCACGACTTCTTTACCTGGGCCAGGGCGCCGCCGCCGAGACCCTCAAGGCGCGGCTGGCCGAATTGCAGCACTGGGTGCAGGACTACCAGCGCCATGCCGAGCACCTCGGGCAGGTCAGGGCGATGCAGGACAGCGAAAACGCCGCCCTCGACGCTGCTGGCGCGCTGGGCCAACTGGTGCAGGAGCCGGTGTGGGAACACCAGTCGGCCTGGCTCGATGCGCTGGCCTTGCGGCTGGCGCAAACGCGCGAGGCCGTGCAGCTGAAGGCCGCCGGGGAGCGCAGCGAAGCCGAAGAACTCCGGCGCCAGCAGCGTGCGCAGGCCGATCTGCAAAGCGCCGCGCAGGCGCTTGCGCAACTGGTGGCGCAGGCCGGCGCACAAGACGCCGACGCGCTGCCCGAAGCCGAAACCCGCTCGGAGCAGCGGCGCACGGCAGCGGCGCGGCTGCACGATCTGCAGGAGCAACTGGCCCAAACCTCGCCCAAGAACGCCGCCACGCTGCGCGCCGAACTGGCCGGCCTGGACCGCGTGGCGATTGACGGCGAAAAGCAGGCCTGCGCGGCAGCTATTGCGCGGCTGGAGGCCGATGAGCAAGCCGCCATCGACGCCGAGCAGGCCGCCCGCATCGCGCTGGCGCAGATCGACACCTCGGACGCCGCCGCCCAGGCCAGAGAGGAAATGGAGGCGGCGATTGCCCGCTACCGCGCTGGCGTGCGGCCGTGGGCGCAGCTCAAGCTGGCGCAGGCCCTGCTCGGCGAAGCCCTGCGGCGTCACCGCGAAAAGGCGCAAGGCCCGGTGGTGGCGCTGGCGGGCGAGTATTTCCGGCTGATGACCGGCGGGCGCTTTGTGCGCCTGCGGGTGGACGAGGACCACGACGCCCCGGTGCTGCTGGCCGAGTCCGCGCAGGGCCAGCGCATGGAAGTCGCCGCCCTGAGCGAAGGCACGGCCGACCAGCTTTATCTGGCGCTGCGCCTGGCCGCGCTGGAGGTGCAGCGCAAACCCGACCGCATGATGCCGCTGGTGCTGGACGACGTGCTTATGACCGCCGATGACGAACGCGCCGCCAGCATGTTCAGCGCGCTGGCAAAATTCGCCACTGCGGGCCAGGTGCTGGTGTTCACGCACCACCATCATTTGCTGCAGGTGGCGTGCGGCGCGCTGGGGCATGACGGGCTGCGGGTTCACCGGCTTGAGGCCGCCTTCGAGCGCCATCCCGCGCCATGAGGCCGGCAGCCGGAAGAAATGCCTGCGCAGGCCGAAATTTTTAACGATTTTCTGCTTTTGCGCACAGCCCATAAGCGCAGGCTGCTATTATTTTTATAGTCAACGAAAGAAAAGAGGATGGCATGATTGTTCGATTCCACATCGACCCGATGGAGCAGGACCTGTACGAGTACAGCGTCAGCTATGAAGGCGAGCCGCTGTATGCCGATGTCGGCCTGGCGTCCATCGAGGACTGCATCGTCGCCGCCACCGAAGGGCTGGACCAGGAGGCCGTGGCGGCCGAGATTGCGTACAAGGGAATCATCAGCGGGACGTATCCGCTGGCGTCGCTGGCATTGATGACGGCGCAGATTGCCGACCATGCGGTGCAGACCACCCTTGCCATTGAGGAAGTCAGCGAATAAGAAAGAATAAGGTGACGAGCCTTGACCCCGGCACTGGCTCCGCAGTTAGGGCTGCTTGGTTCCCCATCTGACCCGGTTGGCCGCTTTACCATGCGGGAAGGCCCGTCACCGCTGATTATAGGGGAAGGTTTTGCGCCTTCGCGTCCTTGACGCCATTTTCAAATCCGGGGTCAGTTTGCCAGCCACTTACAGGAAAGCAATCAAGTCATGAAATGGATATCTATGGCGCAGGCCAGTGCGCTGCTTGCTTTTGCCGGCTGGACCCAGGTTCAGGCCCAGCCGATGGATGCCCTGCAGGTGCGCAGCCTGGCTGCCAGTTGCGCGGCCTGCCATGGCACGCAGGGCATGGCCCAGTCGGGCATGGCGTCTCTGGCCGGCATGAACAAGGAGGCCCTGCTGCAGACGATGCTCGATTTCAAGGCCGGAAAAAAGCCGGCAACCCTCATGCAGCAGATCGCCAAAGGCTATTCCGACGAGCAGCTCGGCGCCCTGGCTGCCTATTTTTCAGCTCTGGACAAATAAAAAAATGAACATCAAACGTCGCCAGCTGGTGCAAGGTGTTGGGGTGTCGGGCGCTGTGGGCGTCCTGGGGCTGTTCGCGGGCTGCGCCGGCCTGCGCGGCGGCGGCAGCCGTCCCCAAGTCGTGGTGATCGGTGGCGGCTATGGCGGCGCCACTGCGGCCAAGTACGTGCGCATGTGGTCCGGCTACAGCATCGACGTCACCCTGGTCGAGCCCGGCGCCCATTTCATCTCCTGCCCGCTCTCCAATCTGGTGATTGGCGGCAGCAAGGGAATGGCTGACATCACCACGCCTTATGACGGGCTGGCCGGCAAGCACGGCGTGCGGCTGGTGCGGGACCGGGTGAGCCGCATCGATCCCGACCGGCGCAGGGTTGTGCTGTCCAGCGGGGCTGAATTGCCCTATGACCGGCTGATTGTCTCGCCGGGCGTGGATTTCATGTGGGACACCTTGCCCGGCATGGCCAGGGAAAGCGCCCGGGACAAGGTGCTGCACGCCTGGAAAGCCGGTGCGCAGACGCTGGCGCTGCGAAAGCAGCTCGAAGCCATGCCCGACGGCGGCGTGTATGCGCTGTCGATTCCGCTGGCGCCTTACCGCTGCCCGCCCGGCCCTTATGAGCGGGCGTGTCAGGTGGCGCATTATTTCAGCCAGGCCAAGCCCAAAAGCAAGGTGCTGATTTTTGACGCGAACGAAGATGTCACCTCCAAAGGGGCGCTGTTTAAAAAAGCCTGGGCTGAGCGTTACAAAGGAATCATTGCGTATTTTCCTTCGCACAAGGCGGTCGATGTGGATGCGGCCACCAACACGCTCAAGTTCGAGTTCCATGACGATGCGAAGGCCTCGGTGCTGAACGTCATTCCTGACACCTGTGCTGGCGAAATCGCTGTCAATACGGGTCTGGCGACTGCCAACAAGCGCTGGTGCGAAGTCGATTTCCTGACTTTTGAGTCCATCGCGGCCAAGAACATCCATGTATTGGGCGACGCTATCCAGATCGCGCCCGCCATGCCCAAATCGGGCCACATGGCCAACCAGCATGGCAAAACCTGCGCGGCAGCCGTGGTGGCGCTGTTGACGGGGCGGCAACCGAATCCTCAGCCGGTTTACAACAATGTCTGCTACAGCTTTGTCAGCGCCACGGAGGTGGTGCATGTCGCCAGCGTGCATCGCTATGACGCCGGCAAAAAAACCATGCTGACCGTGGCCGGCGCTGGTGGCCTGTCCAGCGCCGCCAGCGAGGTCGAGGGGCGCTATGCGATGGCGTGGGCGCGCAACATCTGGGCAGACACGCTGGCCTGATGCGCGGATTCGGCGTTTCAGCGGTGGTTACCTGACAAGGGATGTCGAGGCTGTTTTTGCCCGCAAGAGGGCACAATCACCGCTTCAAGTTTGCAGCACAAGGAATTGCCCCATGCCATGCGTCGTATTCAATCAAAAAGGGGGGGTGGGCAAGTCCACCATCACCTGCAATCTGGCCGCCATCAGCGCCAGTCAGGGCTTGCGCACCCTGGTCATCGACCTCGACCCGCAGGGCAACTCCAGCGCTTACCTGATGGGGGATGCAGCGGTTCAGGGTCAGCCCAACATCGCGGATTTTTTTGACAACACCCTGAGCTTCAGCCTGCGCAAGGTGCTGCCGGCCTAATTCATCGTTGCCACGCCGCATGAAAACCTGGACCTGATGCCTTCGAGCCCCAGGCTGGACGAGCTGCAGTCCAAGCTGGAATCGCGCCACAAGATCTTCAAGCTGCGCGAAGCGCTGCAGCAACTGGCCGGCGACTATGACCGTATCTACATCGACACGCCGCCGGCGCTGAATTTTTACACCCGCTCGGCGCTGATTGCCGCGCGCGGCTGCCTGATTCCGTTCGACTGCGACGATTTTTCGCGCAAGGCGCTCTACACCCTGCTGGAAAACGTGCAGGAAATCCAGGCCGACCACAACGCCGGCCTGAAGGTCGAAGGTATCGTGGTCAACCAGTTCCAGCCCCGGGCCAATTTGCCGCAACGCATCGTCAATGAACTGATCGCCGAAGGCCTGCCGGTTCTGCAGCCTTATTTACCGTCGTCGATCAAGGTCCGTGAGTCGCACGAGCAGTCGCTGCCCATGATCTACATGGACCCCGGCCACAAGCTGACGCAGGCGCTGGTCGCGCTGCATGCAGCAATCCAGCGCTGAGCCTTCAAGCCGAGTCATGCATAAAAACCGGATGCCATCGCGCCGACAGGCACTCAGTCATACTGCCGCCCTGGCGGCCTTGCTGGCTGGCACCGGCCTGTTCCCGCAGCTTGCCAGGGCCAGCAGCAAGCAGGCCTTTGACGCCAGGACCATTCAGGACGCGATGGCGGCGCTGGGTGCCGGCGCCTTGTCCGAAAGCGGCGACGTGACCTTGAGCGGCCCGGACATTGCCGAAAACGGCGCTGTCGTTCCGTTTGCCTTCAGCACCACGCTGCCCGGCGTCAGGCGCCTGCTGTTGCTGGTGGAAAAAAATCCGGTTCCGCTGGTGGCGCTGTTCAATGTGTCGGCCGCTGTCGAGCCGGCTTTTTCCATCCGCGCCAAGCTGGCGCAGTCATCAAGCGTGTACGCCGTCGCCGTCATGGACGATGGCCGGGCGCTGTACGCCCGCAAGGAAATCAAAGTCACACTCGGCAGTTGCGGCACCTGACGCGCGGGCCGGCTTTTTATCCCGAATCAGGAGTTCACCATGGCAGACCCGATGCGCATCCGCGCCCAGGCCAGCGGCGGCAAGGCCACCGTCCGCATCCTCATGGCGCATGAAATGGAAAGCGGCCAGCGCAAGGACGAGGCCGGCCACATCGCGCCGGCCTGGTATATCCAGGAGGTCACGGCAAGCCACAACGGCAACACCGTGCTTGAGGCCGAATGGGGTCCGGGCGTGTCGAAAAACCCCTACCTGCAGTTTGTCGTCAAGGGCGCCCAGGCGGGCGACACGATTGGCGTTCGCTGGAAAGACAACCGGGGCGATACCCGCAGCGACGAAGCCACGGTGTCCTGAGCGGCTTTCCCCGCTTTGCCGCCGGGAAAATGCATGGCTCCAGCCAATTTAGAATGTCGTGATGTCCTATCTAGTGCTTGCCCGCAAATACCGCCCCAAGAATTTCTCTGAAATGGTGGGCCAGTCGCATGTCGTGCAGGCCCTGGGCAATGCGCTCGGCACCGGGCGGCTGCACCACGCCTACCTGTTCACCGGCACCCGGGGCGTCGGCAAGACCACCGTTTCGCGCATCCTGGCCAAGTCGCTCAACTGCACCGGCCCCGACGGGCAGGGCGGCATCACCGCCACGCCCTGCGGCGTGTGCGACGCCTGCCGCGACATCGACAGCGGCCGCTTCGTCGATTACACCGAACTCGACGCGGCATCCAACCGGGGCGTCGATGAAATCGCCCAGTTGCTGGAGCAGGCGGTGTACAAGCCGGTCGTGGGCCGCTTCAAGGTCTTCATGATCGACGAGGTTCACATGCTGACGAACACGGCCTTCAACGCCATGCTCAAGACGCTGGAAGAACCGCCTGAATACCTCAAGTTCGTGCTGGCCACGACCGACCCGCAAAAAGTGCCGGCCACGGTGCTGTCGCGCTGCCTGCAGTTCAACCTGCGTCCCATGGCGCCCGAAACCGTGCTTGAACACCTGGTGCAGGTGCTGGCCCTTGAAAACGTCCCGGCCGAGCCGCAGGCCCTGCGCCTGCTGTCGCGCGCCGCGCGCGGCTCGATGCGCGATGCGCTGTCGCTGACCGACCAGGCGATTGCCTTCGGCTCGGGCCGGCTCGACGAAGCCAGCGTGCGTGTCATGCTCGGCAGCGTGGACCGCAGCTATGTGTTTCGCCTGCTCGATGCGCTGGCGCGCGGCGATGGCCGCACGGTGGTCGAAACCTCCGAAGTGCTGCGCCTCAACGGCCTGAGCGCTGCCTCGACGCTGGAGGAAATGGCGACCATCCTGCAGCGCATGGCGGTGCTGCAGGCCGTCCCCGGCATGGGCGCGGGCGACGACGACACCGATCCGGAAATTGCCGAGACCGCCCGGCTGGCCCAGGCCATGCCGGCCGATGAAACCCAGCTGCTCTACAGCCTGTGCCTGCACGGGCGCGGCGAGCTGGGCCTGGCGCCCGACGAATACGCGGCGCTGACCATGGTGCTGCTGCGCCTGCTGGCCTTCAAACCCCAGGCCTCCAGCGTAGCGTCTCCGGTTGCCGTCAAGCCTGCGCCGGGGAGTGCCGCCGAGCCGGCAAAAAAGCCGCTGCCTGAGCAAGCCGCAGCGCCTGCTGTCCATCGAATTCCTGCAACGCAGAGCCGCCCGGCCGTGGTGCCGGCCGTGCAGGCTGTCCCAGCGCCGGTTTCTGCTCCAGTTTACGAATCAAACAAGCCTTTTGCGCACGCTGGACAAGCGCGGGCTGCTATTAATTCTGTAGCGCCTGAAAAACCGCCGGCCGATCAGCCTGTCATGCCCACGGCGTCATCCCCCGGAACCTTGCTTCAGGATGCTTCCCTTTGCGACGCCTGGGGCCAACTGGTCAACCAACTGGTGGCAGCCGAAGCCATTGCGGCCCTGACGCGCGAGTTGGCCCTGCAGTCGGAGTTGCGCAGCCGCAGCGAAGGCGTCTGGACCTTGCGCGTCGAGCGCGAGTCATTGAGCCAGCCTGCCGCGCGTGAAAAGCTGCAGCTTGCGCTTCAGGCGGCGCTGGTCGATCCGGCCCTTCAGCTCGCCGTGGAAGTCGGACCCGTGACCGACACCCCGGCACGCCGCAACGGCGCCGCACTGGCCGAACGCCAGCGCGCCGCCGAAGCCTTGATTCAAAATGACCCCTTCGTGCAGGACATGATCCGCGATTGGGGCGCCCGGATTGTTCCGGGCAGCATCAAGAGCGTTTCACCCTGAGCCGGGCCGGGTTTGCGGGCACCGAGCCGATATGATCAACGACAGTTTTCAGCAACCCATCTTTAAAGGAAAAAAACATGTTTAACAAAGGACAACTCGCAGGCCTCATGAAACAGGCGCAGGCGATGCAGGAAAGCGTCAAGAAAGCCCAGGACGACCTGGCTTTTGTCGAAGTCACCGCCGACGCCGGCGCCGGCCTGGTGAAAGTCACCATGACCTGCAAGCACGATGTCAAGCGCATCGAGATCGACCCCAGCCTGCTGACGGAAGACAAGGACATGCTCGAAGACCTCGTGGCCGCCGCCTTCAATGCCGCCGTGCGCAAGGCCGAGGAAGTCAGCCAGGAAAAAATGGGCAACCTCACCGCAAAAATGCCGGCCCTTCCCGGCGGCATGAAATTTCCTTTCTAGCCCAAGGCTTTTCCGGCAATCCAGCACCGTGGCAGATTCCAATGCTCTTGACGGCCTGACCCAGGCGTTGCGCAAGCTGCCGGGCGTGGGCGCGAAGTCGGCTGCGCGCATGGCGTTTCACCTGCTGCAGCACGACAAGCCGGGGGCCTTGCAGATCGCGCGTGCGCTGGAGCATGCGGTCCAGAGCATCCGGCACTGCGCCCTGTGCAACACCCTGACCGAGCAGGAGGTGTGCGTGACCTGCGCCAATCCCCAGCGCGACCGCAGCAAGCTGTGCGTGGTCGAAACCCCCGCCGACCAGGCGGCACTGGAGCGAACCCTGGCCTACCGGGGGCTGTACTTCGTGCTCATGGGCAAGCTCAGCCCGCTCGATGGCGTCGGCCCCAACGACATCGGCCTGCAAAAGCTGTTTGACCGCGCCGTCCCCAAGGACGAGCACGGCCAGCCGCTGCCAGCCGCGTCGCGTGAAGTCCAGGAAGTCATCCTGGCGACCAATTTCACCGCCGAAGGCGAGGCGACGGCGCATGTGATTGCCCAAGCCCTGAAAAGCCGTGGCATGCAGGTCACCCGGCTGGCGCGCGGCGTTCCGGTGGGCAGCGAACTCGAATATGTCGATCTGGGCACGATTGCACACGCGTTGACAGACCGAAGGTGAGCCGCCAACTCCGTACCCTAATGTAGGCTAATGCTGGTACGGATCGAGATCAAGGAAGGGCTTGAGCCCGGTTCTGACTCCGCCGGCACCGACTTCAGGCAGGCACATCATGGTGTCGATGGCATCGCCCGATCTGTTGACCCTCAGGCGGTTTTCATCGCCCTCATGCCCATGCGGCACGCAGATCGAAGGGTGGTCAAACGGTGCTTTCTTGAATCGCACCCGGTCATCGCTGAGCGCAAGCAAAAAGGCCACCAAGTCCTTTTTCTGGGTTTCGCTCAGGCCCAGCGGCTTGATGGTCGGGTCCGGAACCGGCTGGTTTTGCGTCGTGAAGTCGCCGCCGCGATTGTAAAAATCGACCACCTGCATCAGGGTTGCCTTTCCCCCGTTGTGGAAGTAAGGGCCGGTGAATTCGACGTTGCGCAAGCCCGGCGTCTTGAAGGCGCCATCAACTGCCAATGGCGCCTTGGCAGCGACTGGAACTTCCCTGGCGGCATCGAAATCCTCGCCCAGCAGCGCCGTCTTGCCGAGTTGCGACAGGCGGCTCTCCGAGAGCGGATTGTTGAAGGGATCGAGTCCGCCCACACCCAAATCATCGGCCGTCGGACGAACGCCGGTGTTGAAGAAGCCGTTGTCGTAGCGGAACACCGAGTTGTTGGCGCCCGCCCGCTGATCGAGCCGCCCCTCCCCGGTGACGTTGGAAAACGACGCGCTGGTGAATTCCGGACCCGAATGGCAGTGAATGCATTGCGCGTTCGGGCTGCGGAAAATCGCCATGCCGCGCTGCTGCTGCGCAGTCAATGCATTGGTGTTACCGGCGGCAAACCGGTCGAAAGGCGTATCGTCGGACACCAGTGTTGAGCTGTAGAGCTGAATCGCGAGCCCGAAAAACAGCGAGAAGTTGGCTTCCATCTGTGAAATCTGGCCGGGATTGCTCCTCTGCCTGTTGGCGTGCGGATTCCTGCTTCTTGGTAAATCCATGTTGCCCAAATTGGCGCTGTTCGCGCCTGGCATGTTGACCCTGGTCCTTGAGTTCCAGTAGTCTGGCTGGAACGCTTGGCGGATCAGGTCCGCATAAGTCTTGTTGCTATTGATCAGCGGGGCCAGCGTGCTGTCGGTGGGCGCTATCTTCTGGTCGGCCAGTGGCACGAGTTTCACCATCTTTGTGCCCAGTTTTGCAAGCGTGCGCCCCTTGCAGCTCATCTCGTTTTCGCTCACCGGCGGGCCGGAGCCCAGCGAGGCGAGCGAGGCGGTGGCAATGGCCAGGCTGAAGGGCCTGAGCACCCCGTTTTCAACTCGCCAGAGCTGCATGTCGGGATTGCGCGGCCCGAACGGATCGCCGCCATTGGCAACGCTGCTGGCGCGGCCATCCCAGAAATTGCGAAAGTTGAAGATCGCGTTGAAAATCGTCGGCGTATTGCGCGGCTCCACCCTGCGCGTGTTGACGCCGTTGATGTTGAAGCCGGAGCCGCCATGGCTGACCGCATCGGAAACGTCCTCGCAGTTATCGGCCTCGCCCGTCCTCCACGCGATATCGGTGAAGGAGCGCGTGTAAACGCCTTGCGACGACGCGATGTCATTCTTGTCCGAGACCTGGCTCTGTGCACTGTTGACATCGGCATGCACCGTGAACGGGAAGTCGGAGGCCTTGAACGCATAGTTCGGCCCCCCGAGCTGGAAGGTCCGATCCCCGGCCAGGATGCCTGGATTGAGCTGGTTCTTGATGCGGTTGTCGGCGCCGGCGTGGAAATGGCAGGTGGCGCATGCGGTCTTGTTGTCGCTGCCCACCCGTGTATCCCAGAACAAGGCCTTGCCGAGCCGGATGGCGGCGGCCTTGTCGGCGACATAGTGATTCAGTATGGCCGCTGCCGGCCCTGGGATCGGAACGGTCTTGAGTGATGCCGGCGGCGGGGGTGGCTCATCTTCTTCCTGCGCCATCACCGCCGCCGCGCCAGAGGCCAGCAGGGCCATCAGCAATGCATCTGCGGTCAGGCGCGAGCGGTGCCGCCATCGGGGCGGCGGATGCATCACACCGTAACAATCGCCGTGCGAGAGGATTTGAAATGCTTTCATTCTCAATCTCCATATGGGTAGAAAAAGCCGACAGGAAGCCGACCGGACGGGCATGTTTCGGGAGTAATTTGAATCAGGGGGAAAGTACTCCATTCAGAATTTCTGCCTGCAATCACAATGCAAGTTTTGTAACGCAAGCCCATGGATGTATGTCGCCGTCACCGTCGCCGGTTGCGAACCACGCTTGCGCTCAGGAAGGCTGCACCCCGGTTTGGCTCTAGCGCGAATGGCGCGGATGCCCCACCCGAAAATCCAATCTCGAAAACGGATCATGGCCATTGCATTTTTTACGGTGGCTTACTGGTGTGCGGCAGCTTTGTTGCCAATTGTGTGTACTGGCATTGCCAAGTTCGGCACCATGCGAACGCCGCCGCGCGAAGGCATCCTTTTCATCTGCTTTCACGGAGGTGTTTGTTCGCAGAAAAGTAAGCACTCGTTACAAGCAGACGGGATTTTGGTATTAACCCGCACGGGATGACCCCGATGCGGGTTTTTTTGTGTACCGATATGCTGAAAAAGAGCTGGCTTCGAGCAGAAAGAATTGGCATGGAACGATTACCCCGCATGTCCCGACGTGTTTTTACTGGCGGCAGCCTCCTGACTGCCGCAACACTCGGCTTGCCTGCGTTGTATGCGCAAACCCAGCCTGAGACCCGAAAAGTCACGATTTCCGTGGACAGCAAGAACACTTTTTACTGTCTGCCCCTGACCATTTCCGAGCAGCTTGGCTATTTCAAGAGCGAAGGCCTGGAGGTCGGCATCAGTGATTTCGAGAGCGCAGCCCTGGCTCTGCAGGCCGTGGCACGGGGTTCTGCCGATATTTGTTCAGCAGGCTTCGAGCACACCCTTCACCTGCAGTCCATGCAGCAGATGTACCAGTCGTTTGTGTTGCAGGGCAGGGCGCCCCAGGTTGCATTTGGCGTTTCTCCCCAAAACCTGCCCGGCTACCAATCGATAACCGACCTGAAGGGGAAAAAAATTGGCGTCCCGGCCCTGGGTTCTTCAAGCGCCATGATGGCCTCCATGGTGTTGTCGCAGGGTGGCCTGAAAGCCGGTGACGCAAGCTTTGTCGGGGTGGGCAAGGCTGCTGATGGCGCACTGGCCGCACTGCGTTCGGGCCAGGTGGATGCCATGAGCAACACCGACCCGCTGATGACCATGCTGGAGCAAAAAGGCGAGGTCAGGATCATCAGCGACACCCGCACGCTCAAAGGCACGATGGAAGTGTTTGGCGGGCCGATGCCGGCAGCCTGCCTGTTTGCGCCGCTCGATTTCGTCCGCAAAAATCCCAACACCTGCCAGGCACTGGCCAATGCGATGGTGCGTGGCCTGAAGTGGCTGCAAACGGCAGGTCCGGGAGACATCATCAAGACCGTGCCCGAAAGCTATCTGCTGGGCGACCGGGGCCTTTACATTGCCTCGTTCAACAAGGTGCGCGAGTCGATCTCGCTGGACGGCATCCTGGCCGATGAAGCTCCGCGCACCGCCCTGAAGGCGCTTGCCAGCTTCGATGCCAGCATCAAGACCGGCAGCATTGACCTTGGAAAAACCTATACCAATGTATTTGCCCAGCGGGCCAAGGAACGCTTCAAGGCTTGAGCGGGTTTGCCCCGGCGCTGCTGCCCCGCCTGATGCGCCCTTTGAAACTCTTCCTGCCGTCCTACAGCCATCATCTGCCAGGCTGTTTAAAGTGCTTGAGCTACTCTTGCGCAGCACGGCTTCAGGCCGCGCCTGCAAAAATAAAAATCAAACCATCAGGGAAAATCATGAATCTTTCAATGAGCATCGGTCCCATCGTCGCTCTCATCGCAGGCATCCTCATTCTGCTGATTCCCCGGCTCTTGAACTACATCGTGGCGGTTTATCTGATTGTCATTGGGCTGATCGGCCTGTTCGGAACGGGCTCCCTGCGTATCTGAAGCGGCTCAAAGCTTCAGGCCAAGGGCTTCCGAATCGGAAATTTCAGCGCCTTTTTGATTTTTTGACAATGGTTTTGCTGGCGCTGCGCCTGACTGGGATGATTTTGATGTTGTCCGACAAGGGGGCGGGTTTTTTAAATGACCCAACCATGTTGGCGACGTTGCGCGCGGTGATCGGCAGATACAGCACGACCTGATGGCCCTGTTTGAAAGCCGCCCCGGCCCTGACGCTGTTCCAGTTGGCGACGCTGGCCACCGTCAGGCCGTAGCGGCCGGCAATGCTGGCGACGGACTCGCCCTTGCGTGCCTTGACGGTCGTGCGGCGGGTGGTGATTTCAGGCGACAGTGAAAGCTGGGCATTGTCGGCGACATGGCTGCTCACGTCATCGTCCATCTGGGCCGTGCGCGGTATCAGCAGGGTCGAGCCGGCCTTGATGAGCATGCGCGGCGGTATGTTGTTCATGCTGCGCAAATCGGCTTCGTTCATGCCGGTATGCCTTGCCGCCTCGGCCGCGTTCATGGTGCTGGGGGCGGTCCATGCGGTCCAGCTGGCATATTGTCCCTGGGTATAGGCGTCAAAATTGCGCTGGAACACCAGCGCGTTGTCCCACGGCAGCAAAATCTGCGGCGTACCTGCGGCCAGGATGACCGGGCGGCGGGCCGAAGGGTTGAGTGCCTTGAAGACGTCAATCGGCACGTCGGCCAGCCGCGCGGCCAGGGCCACGTCAATATCCCGCGTGATCTGCACTTGCTGGAAATAGGGGTGGTTTTCAATCAGCGGCAGCTCGCTGTTGAAGGCCTGCGGATTGGCCACGATATTTTTCACCGCCTGCAGCTTGGGCACGTAAAGCCGGGTTTCCGCCGGCATGTTGAGTTCGTTGTAACTGGTGCCCAGGCCGGCTTTCTGGTTTTTGGCAATCGCGCGGCTGACGCTGCCTTCGCCCCAGTTGTAGGCGGCCAGTGCCAGGTGCCAGTCGCCAAACATGCCGTAGAGTTTTTGCAGGTAGTCCAGCGCGGCGCGGGTCGATGCCAGCACGTCGCGGCGGTCATCGCGAAAGTCGTTTTGCTTCAGGTCAAAGTATTTGCCGGTCGCCGGCATGAACTGCCACATGCCGGCCGCCTTGGCGCTGGAAACAGCCTGCGGGTTGAACGCGCTTTCAATGAAGGGCAACAGGGCCAGCTCGGTCGGCATCTGGCGGCGCTCCAGCTCTTCAACGATATGAAAGAGGTATTTGCTGGAACGCTCGGTCATGCGCAGGATGTAGTCCGGACGGCTGGTGTACCACTGCTCGCGGTCAGTCACCAGTTCGTTTTGCAGGTCGGGCATGGCAAAGCCCCGGCGAATGCGATCCCAGAGTTCCTTGGGCGGCTCGGTCGAGACAATCGGGAATGAATTCACCTGGCCAGGGGTAATGGCACGCAATGGACCCGTCTGAACCCGTTGCCCGGGGGTGGAGCCCGGCCCGGTGGCCAGCACGGGGTCGCCGGGCATGCCCGTTGGCCGGGTGGCACAGCCTGCCAGCACGGTCATCAGCAGCAGCAGCACCAGCGAGAAAAGCCGGAAGTTTGGAAAAGAAAAAGAAGGGTAAAGAGGGGCGGATCGGGAGTGAAGCATCATTTAAATTGGTTTTTCCATTGCCGCAGGGCGGCAAATACCGAGGTGTCGTCATGGACTGACGCGTCAAAGTGGCGTGCGGCTGACACAAGACTGGCTCGCCGCGTGCGTAAAAAAGGATTGATCAGGATTTCCTGCTGGATGGAACTGGGCAAGGTCGGTTGTCCCTGAGCCCGCAGCCGCAGGCAATGCTGCTGGTACGCTGCCAGGTCGGTATTGTCAGGCTCAACGGCCAGCGCAAAGCGCAGGTTGTCCAGCGTGTATTCGTGGGCGCAGCAAACCCGGGTGGCACCGGACAATGCCGCCAGCTTGTCAAGCGATGCCAGCATTTGCGCCGGCGTGCCTTCAAACAGCCGGCCGCAGCCGCCTGAGAAAAGCGTGTCGCCGCAAAACAGCAGCGGCCTGCCATCCATGTCCGGGGTGTAAAAGGCAATATGGCCCGCCGTGTGGCCCGGCACGTCCAGCACCTGAAAATCCAGGCCCAGGGTGTGCACCGAGTCGCCTTCATGCAATGGCTCGAATGGCGCAGGAATGCGTTCGTTGGCCGGGCCATAGACTTTGGCGCCGGTGGCTTTGCGCAGTGCATCGACGCCGCCGGTGTGATCCGCATGGTGATGCGTGACTAGAATTGATTCCAGTTGCAGCGCGGACTGTTCCAGCGCGCGCAATACCGGCTCTGCGTCGCCAGGGTCCACGACCAGGGCGCGCTTGCCGTCATGCAGCAACCACAGGTAATTGTCGGCAAAAGCGGAAATGGGAAACAAATACATGCAGTGGTCTCGATGAACTCGGAAATTATAGGTTTGACAGACTGGCTGAAAACCCCGCCAGGCGCTTACTTGCTGGCTTGGGAGCGCGCCCATTTCGACGAGGCGGTCAGCGATATTTTTGGCTACCACGCCCTGCAGCTGGGGCTGCCCGAACTCGATGCCCTGCAAGCAAACCGCATGCCGCACAAATGGCTGGCCCTTTCATCCATGCCGGGCTTGCCGCTCCAGTCTTCGTTGCAAGGCAACCCGCTCCATCGGATGGAGCCCGCTGCCATAAGTTCCCCCCAGGTTGCCTTGCTGACCGATTCGGCGGCCTTGCCTTTTCCCGAAAACAGCCTGGATCTCGTGGTGTTGCCGCACACGCTGGAGCTTGGACGCGACCCCCATTCTGCCTTGCGCGAGGT
The DNA here is from genome assembly GCF_000015505.1 of Polaromonas naphthalenivorans CJ2. Classification (GTDB taxonomy): domain Bacteria; phylum Pseudomonadota; class Gammaproteobacteria; order Burkholderiales; family Burkholderiaceae_C; genus Polaromonas; species Polaromonas naphthalenivorans. Next base: position 1,775,921 of record NC_008781.1, read on the forward strand.
CGCACGCGTTCTGGTTCCCGAGGGACGGGTGGTGATCAGCGGGTTCAACCCCGCCAGCCTGTGGGGTTTGCGCCAGCGGCGCGATCATTTTTACCAGCGTTTGGGCTACGACGAGTTTTTTTTGCCCAATGCCGGTGACTACATCGGCTACTGGCGGCTTCGCGACTGGCTGAGGCTGCTCGATTTCGAGGTCGAATCGGCACGTTTTGGCTGCTACCGCCCGGCGTTTGACAGCCAGAAGTGGCTGGACCGGTTCGACTGGATGGATGCGGCTGGCGAACGCTGGTGGCCGATCTTCGGGGCCGTCTATTTTCTGGTGGCGGTCAAGCATGTGCGGGGCATGCGCCTGCTGGAGCCGGCCTGGAAGGCCCGTAAAGCGCCCGCCGCAGCACCTGTTGCCGTTGCCAATAAGAATCCGGCCAGCCGCTGAAAATTCCGCCTCTGTTTTTTGATTTTTTAAACCCCAGTTTTTTTACCTGGAACCCCAAGCAACCCATGACCGATTCAGCAGCAGAGCCCACTATTTCCCAACCACAACACGTCGTGATCTACACCGACGGCGCCTGCAAGGGCAACCCCGGCCCCGGAGGCTGGGGCGCCTTGCTGGCCTCTGGCGGCACCGAAAAGGAAATCTTCGGCGGCGAGATGGGCACCACCAACAACCGCATGGAAATGACGGCCGTTATCGAGGCGCTGGCGGCCCTGAAAAAGCCCTGCACCGTGACCCTGTACCTCGACAGCCAGTATGTGCTCAAGGGAATCACCGAATGGATTCACGGCTGGAAGGCCAGGGGCTGGCGCACGGCGGCCAAGGCGCCCGTCAAAAACGTGGACTTGTGGCAGCGGCTCGATGCGCTGCTCGTGTCCAGCGGCCACAGCATCGACTGGCGCTGGGTTCGGGGCCACAACGGCGACCCCGGCAACGAGCGCGCCGATGCGCTGGCCAACAAGGGCGTGGAGCGTGCCCTTGGGCGGCTTTAGAACGGACAGGCCAAAGATGGATGCGCAGCCTGTTGCGGGAACAGGCCGCCCGGCTGGGTAAAGGGTAAAGCCCTTGTAAAGGAGGGTGAAGCGTTGCGTCGAAGCGGGTGCGTCCACTGCGGTTTCGCCGGCATCCTGCTACATTGAAAAGCTGTTTCCTTTCATCTCACCTTGCACCCACCTCATGGCATCAAAAGCAATTTATACCGTGGTCGCCGTGGCGGGCATTGCAGCGGCTTCAGGCGCTGCCTGGTGGTATCAGAAACCCAGGCCCGCTGATGGCGCCGCAAACACGGCCAGCGCTGGTGCGCCCGCCAAACCGCCTTCGGTGGAAGTCGCACGGGTGGAACAGGCGCGGCTTTCCGACGAAACCCGGACCGTCGGCAGCCTGCGTTCGCGCCGGGGCGTGGTGCTGCGTCCTGAAGTCAGCGGGCGCATCACCCAGCTCAACTTCACCGATGGCCAGCGGGTTCGCAAGGGACAGCTGCTGGTGCAACTCGATGACCAGCTGCCGCAGGCGCAAATCCAGCAAAGCCAGGCCGAACTGTCGATAGCCCAGGCCAACCAGAAACGCAACCAGGAACTGGTGGCGCAAAACTTCATCAGCCAGCGCTCGCTCGATGAAAGCGCCGCCAGCCTGCAGGTGGCGCAGGCCAAGCTGGCATTGGCCAAAGCCACGGCGGCACGCCTGAGAATCGTTGCGCCGTTTGACGGCATCGCCGGCATTCGCCAGGTCAATGTGGGCGACTACCTCAAGGATGGCGCCGACATTGTCAACATTGAAGACATCGACGCCATTTACGTGGATTTCCGGCTGCCCGAGCGCTACCAGAGCAAGGTCAGGCGCGGGCAGGTGGCCCTGCTTGACATTGACGCGCTGCCCGGCCAGCGCTACACGGCGCAGATCCAGGCGATTGACCCGTTGATTGATGTGAACGGCCGGTCGGTCGGCATTCGCGGCTGCATCGACAACCGCGCCCTGACATTGCGGCCCGGCATGTTCGCGCGCGTGAATACCGTTTTTGGCGTTCGCGACAACGCCAGCGTCATTCCCGAAGAAGCGATTGTTCCGCAAGGCGGCAGGCAGTTTGTCATCAAGCTGCTGGACGGGCCGAATGAAGCCACCCGGACCACCCGGCGTGTCGAGGTCAAGGTGGGTTTGCGCAGCCCGGGCAAGGTGGAAATCACCGAGGGGCTGGCGCCCGGCGACACCGTGGTCAGGACTGGCCAGCAGCGGATTCAGAAAGACGGCACCGTCGTGACGGTGGTGGAACTGGCCAATGGCGCACCGTCCCGCCCGGCCGCTGAAACAAGCGGGGCCAGCGCTTCAAATTCAGCTCCCGCCGCCGCAAAAACCGCCGCGCCATCAGGCCCCAATCCGTGTGGCGCCGTGATTTCCCAGGCGCCAGCATCAGGCCTTGTGCCCACCAGCAGCACCGCCATGCCGGAAAAAATCCCTGCCAGCCCGGCAGCGCGCAATCCCGGCTGATTCCTGAAGCACGCCAGAACCTGAGTGATTCGCGTCACAGCCCCCCATGCAACTCGCTGAAGTCTCCATTCGCCGCCCGGTGTTCGCCACCGTGCTGTCGCTGCTGATCGTGCTGATCGGCGCCGTCAGCTTTAACCGGCTGACCGTGCGCGAATACCCCAAGATCGACGAGCCGGTCGTGACCGTGAGCGTTCGCTATGCCGGCGCGTCGGCCGAGGTGATCGAGTCGCAGGTGACCAAGCCGCTGGAGGATTCGATTGCCGGCATCGACGGCGTGGACGTGATCACCTCGATCAGCCGCGCCGACCAGGGGCAGATCAGCGTGCGCTTCCGGCTTGAAAAAGACGCCGACTCCGCCGCCGCCGAAGTGCGCGACCGCACCTCGCGGGTGCGCAACCGCCTGCCGCAGGCCATCGAGGAGCCGGTGATCGCCAAGGTCGAGGCAGACGCCTTTCCGGTCATCCAGCTGGCTTTTTCGAGCGAGTCGCTGACGCCGCTGCAGATCAACGACCTGGTCAATCGCATCGTCAAGCCGCGCCTGCAAACCGTCACCGGCGTGGCCGACGTGCGCATCTTCGGCGAGCGCAAGTACGCCATGCGCGTGTGGCTGGACACCGACAAGCTGGCGTCCTACCGACTGACGACGCAGGATGTCGAGGACGCGATTCGGCGCAGCAACCTGGAGCTGCCGGCCGGGCGGATTGAATCGCAGCAACGCGAATTCAGCGTGACCTCGCAGACCGACCTGCTCAAGCCGGCCCAGTTTGGCGAGATCGTCATCAAGACCGTCAACGGTTTTTCGGTCAGGGTCCGCGATGTGGCCCGTGTCGAGGAAGGCGCTGCCGATGAGCGCACGGCAGTCCGGCTGAACGGCCGCCCGGCGGTCGGCGTCGGCGTGATCCGCCAGGCGACGGCCAATCCGCTGGACCTGTCCGCAGGCGTGCGGGACGTGATCCCCAAGCTCAAGGCCGACCTGCCGCCCGATGTGTTGATCGACATCGCCAACGACAACTCGGTGTTCATCGACCGCTCGGTCAAGAACGTGTACCGCACGATTTTCGAAGCCGTGCTGCTGGTGGCGCTGGTGATTTTTGTGTTCCTGCGCACCTTGCGCGCGTCCATCATTCCGATCATCACGATTCCGGTCAGCCTGATTGGCACCTTTGCCTTGATGGCGCTGGCCGGCTTCACCATCAACACGCTGACGCTGCTGGCGCTGGTGCTGGCCATCGGGCTGGTGGTCGATGATGCCATCGTGATGCTGGAAAACATCTTCCGGCATATCGAGGAGGGCATGGACCCGTTCTCGGCCGGCATCAAGGGCGCGCGCGAGATCGGTTTTGCCATCATCACCATGACCGCCACGCTGGTCGCGGTGTATGCGCCGCTGGCCTTCACGCCGGGGCGCACCGGGCGGCTGTTCGTCGAGTTTGCGCTGGCGCTGGCCGGCGCGGTGGTGGTGTCGGGCTTTGTCGCGCTGACGCTCACGCCCATGCTGTGCACCCAGCTGCTCAAGCACAACCCCAAGCCGAACCGCTTCGACCGCACCATGGAGCGCGTGCTCACTAGCATTTCGGAGCGCTACGGCGCGCTGCTGCGCTGGATCGTCACGGCGCGCTTTCAGCCGCCGGCCCAGGACCGCAGCATCGGCCAGCGCATCAAGGGCTTTGTGTTCCAGGCGCGCTGGATCGTGGTGGCCGTGATGCTGGTCAGCGGCGTAGCTATTGTGCTGGTGTTCCCGACCATGAAGCAGGAACTCTCACCGATGGAAGACCGGGGCGTGATCCTGGCCAGCGTCAATGCGCCGGACGGCTCGACGCTCGACTACACCAACCGCTACGCCCAGGCGCTGGAAAAGATGGGCCAGCCGTTCAAGGAATTCGACCGCATCTTTGCCAACGTCGGCAACCCGACGGTGGCGCAGGCCAGCGTGGTCTATCGCACGGTGGACTGGGAGGTTCGCAGCCGTTCGACCATGGACATGGCGCGCGAACTGCAGCCCCAGTTCAATGCGCTGCCCGGCGTGACGGCTTTTTCAATCACGCCGCCTTCGCTGGGCCAGGGCTTTCGCGAGCGGCCGCTCAATTTCGTCATCCAGACCTCGGACAGCTACCAGAACCTCAACGCCGTGGTGCGCCGCATGCTTGACGAGATGGCCAAGAACCCGGGCATTGTCTCGCCCGACGTGGACTTGCGGCTGAACAAACCCGAACTGCGCATCGAGGTGGAACGCGACCGGGCGGCCGACCTCGGGGTGAGCGTCGAAGTGGTCGCCAAGGCCATCGAGACGCTGCTCGGCGGGCGCAACGTGACCCGCTACAAGCGCGATGCCGAACAGTACGACGTGGTGGTGCAGACCCAGGCCAGCGGCCGCAGCACGCCCGAGGACATCGAGCGCATTCATGTTCGCGGCCGCAATGAATCCATGATTCCGCTCTCCAGCCTGGTCAAGGTGAGCGAAAGTGTGTCGCCGCGCGAGCTGAACCACTTCGGCCAGCGCCGCTCGGTGTCTATCACGGCCAGCCTGGCGCCCGACTATTCTCTGGGTGAAGCCTTGGGCTTCATGGACCAGACCGCCGCCAAGGTCTTGAAGACCGGCTACAGCACCGACCTGAACGGAACGTCGCGCGAATTCAGGAATTCGCAGGGCGCGCTGGCCATCGTCTTCGTGCTGGCGCTGGTGTTCATTTTCCTGGTGCTGGCGGCGCAGTTCGAGAGCTTTGTCGATCCGCTGGTGATCATGCTGTCGGTGCCGCTGTCGATGATCGGCGCGCTGCTGGCGCTGAAATGGAGCGGCGGCTCGCTCAACGTCTATTCGCAGATCGGCCTGATCACGCTGGTCGGGCTGATCACCAAGCACGGCATCTTGATTGTCGAGTTCACCAACCAGCTGCGCGGGCAAGGCATGGAGATGATCGATGCGCTGGTGAAGGCCTCGTCGCAGCGGCTGCGTCCGATTTTGATGACGACCGGCGCGATGGTGCTGGGCGCCTTGCCGCTGGCCCTGGCCCATGGCGCGGGTGCCGAAAGCCGCATCCAGATCGGCTGGGTGATCGTTGGTGGCATGTCGCTGGGCACCTTGCTGACGGTGTTCGTGGTGCCAACGATGTACGCCCTGTTTGCCCGCAGCGCCATACCGGGGGCCAACACGGCAGCGGTCAAGGATGAGCCATCACATCCGCTGCCTCATGCATCGTCACATCTACCTGAGCCTGAGTATGTGGGGAAGCCGGGCCGCTGAAATCGTCGTGGGGATGCTTGACTACCGCGCCGCCTCCATACGGGTTTTCTCTCCGGGTTTTTGAACCAGGCCGCAACCCAGGAAAGCGCTGTGCTGCAGCTTCAGGCTCTGGGCGCAAACGCGGTGAGCGCGCTGTGCTGCATCCAGGCTCCAGAACGGCTGGGGTTGCCAGGCCAGGGTTGCTGCTGCCAAGGCACTTGCATAAGAAGTACCGCTGACATAACTGCCGCCGTTGCCGCCAGCACCTGGTACCCACAGTTCTGCACCCGGTGCCGCCAGCATGGTGTAGCCGGCGCGGGTGGCGCCGCTGTAAAGATGGCCTGCGGCATCAACTGCCGTGGCGGCCCACACGCCGGCGTAGGCGGCCGGGTAACTGGGCTGGGCCGGCATGGCGGGGTTGTTGCCTGCTGCCGCCACAAGGGTGACATTGAGGCCCAGCACCCGCGTCACCACCGCCTGCAGGATGGCGTCGCCCCGTCCGCCCAGGCTCATATTGACCAGAACCACACGCTGGCCCACCAGCCAGTCCAGCGCCAGCGCCAGCACCAGGCTGTTGGTCATGGCCTTGCCAGCGACATCGCGCAGGCTGGCCGCCCAGAACAGCTGGGCTGGCGGCGCAACACCGGCAAAACTGTTTTGCCGGGTGGCCCCGGCCATCAGCTGCAGCACGGCGCTGCCATGCGAAGGGTCAGCCGGTTTGCTGGCCGGATCAATCAGGCTGCGCAACACCACGCTGCTGCCATTGAGTGCCTCCGGATGCATCAGCGCAGGGGCCAGGCCGGTATCAATCACCCCCAGGCGCAGGCCGCGCGGCATGGTCGTGCGGAGCGCCGGCGCACTGCCTGTCAGCATTTTCTGGGCGTAAAGCCTGGGCGATGCGGATTGCAGGAGTCCGGCCCGTGCATTCAGGTCAATCACCCAGTCCGGATGTTCCCGGCGCAGCCGGTCACGCCATAACCTGGCCTGGCTGTCGTTGCGCAAGACCAGCAGAATGACCGTCAGCCCGAGGTTTTCCAACTCATGGCGCTGGCGTGGAATCAGCCGGTGGTTTTGTCGCAGGACGGCAATTCCGGCTGTGGCGGCTTCCTTGCTGGTCCACAGGATCAGCAGTTGCCCGGGTTCAAACGGGGTTTCTTCCCCCAGTCTGCGAGCCGGGCCGGGCTTGGCTGCAGGCACTGCAGGCGCAGGCCTTGCCACGGCCGGTGGCTGCACAGACTCGGTTGGTGTATTTGTCAACCGCGCTGGCGATGGGATATAGCCGGGGCCGGGAATGCGGGTGACTTTCGGGTTGACCAGGACTGGCGGCGCAGGCGGCACGGGTTTGTCGGCGGCAGGACCGAAACCTGGGCGCATCGGGCCGTCAAATACCGGTGCCGGTGGCGCTACCTTCTTGACATCAGGTGTGATGCCTGTTGTCAAAGGCGTCTGGACTGGGCGTTTGACCTGGCTTGATGGTTCGGTGACCGGGTTGGCAGCGGTTTTGGGGCGGGCCAAACCTGTTGCGCCGGCCTTGTCGTCAGGCTGTGCCGCACGGGGGGCCGATGCAGGCGGGTCACGCTTTACAGCTTCTGCCGCAAGCGCCTGCGCCAGCGCCATGCCTGCGTGCAAGACACCGGCCAGTACCAGCATGGTCAGACCCAGGTTTCTGCCTGGCCGCGACCTGCGTGGCCCGGCAGTTTTGACAACACATGCGGCAACCATCAGCGTTGCACCGATTCAACAATGCCTTTGGCCTCCTGCAGCTGGTGCGTGGCCTGATCGGCCTGGCCTGCGGGAACAGACAGCATGTAGAGCCCCAGGGCGCTGGGGCCGGCAACAATTTGTGCGTTGGCACGGCTCAGGGTCTGGCGAATGGCCTGCTCGCTGGCACTGGGGCTGAATGCCACTGTCAGCAAAACCGCATTGGCCGGTGCTGTCACACCTGGCGCGCCGCTCAGGGCCTGCTGTTCGGCTGGTTTTTGCAGCAGCAGGCTGCCAATGACGCCGGCCTGCACCAGCAGCAGGGCAAACACGGCAAAAGCTCCTGCGGGCGAGCGCATGCCCAAGGTGTCGTTCAATAAAGTTTTGATCCGGTCGCCAAGCTGCGCCAGCCAGGGTCTGGTGCTGTTTTTTTGCGCTTCGGTGGTCGGGTGCACCTGTGTTGAGGCTTCGGGCGCGCGTTCCTGTGCAATGCGCTGCATCACCGCCGCCAGCCCCAGGTCACCCGGGCCGCTGGCCATGGCCTGTTGTGCCTGGGCCGATGCCTCGGCCTGCAGATGGCTGGCGCTGCTGCGCAGCCAGGCCAGTTCGGCGCTGATGTCGGGGTGCTCTGCCATGTGCAGCGCCAGCCACTGTTTCATGAAGGCCAGTTCTGCCCCGTCCAGCGTGCCCAGGGCATACCAGGGCAGCAGTTCCTGTACCAGTTCCAGGTCGTCAATGCCCTGGGATTCATGGGTGTCGGCTGTGTTGTTCATGCTGCATTCCCCCTGATGCCAGGCGCGCCCGGCGTATCGCCATCGTGCCGCAGCCAGCGTGCCAGGCAATTCTTGAGTTTGGCCTTGGCATGAAAAACGCGGGTTTTGACCGTGCCGCCGGGGCAACCCTGAATATCGGCAATCGCCTGCACACTCAGGGCTTCCACCAGCAGCAGGTGCAGGCTTTCGCGCTGGTCCACGGGCAGTTTGTCCATGCAGAAGGCCAGCCATTCGGCGCGCTGTTTTTCGGCCAGCGTTGCCAGTATGTCCGCCGACTCGTCAGGCAGGGTTTCGGCATGGTCGGCGATGTCATCGTGCCGGCCGGCGTGGCGGTTCCTGCGCGCAGCGTCAAGCAGTTTGTGCCGCGCAATGCCCAGCACCCAGGTCTTGACCATGGAGGCTCCGGAAAAGTGGGGTGCCGCGCGCCACACTTCATACAGCACCTCCTGCACCACGGACTGCACGGTATGGTCGTCAGCCGCACTCAGGCGCTGGCGTACAAATGCAAACACCTGGCCGCTCAAGGCGCGGTAAAGCTGTGCCATGGCATTTTCACTGCCCGCGTTGCGGGCCATGACCTGCTGCAGCAGGGCCTGGTGTTCTTCATCGGTCATCGGTGTGCTTTCTTGCCCGGCTCGGGCATCGGTAGGGCCGCATTTCGCCCGGCTCTGTCCCCAAAACCGGCGCTGTGCGGCGTCACTGGCTCTGGGTCGTATCAGGATGGCCTGCGGTTCAATCCGGCGGGTGTTTTTTCAGCCTACCTGTAACTGAAATATTTGTAAACAAATTGAAGCATCTGGCTGGGCTGTGCCAAATGACTCAACACCGTACCCGCCATTCATGGGCCGTGCGGGACGGCAAAGGCGGATGCCTGCCCGGTTTGCCTGATTTCTTGAAACGATGTTTCTCTGGATTGTTCAGATTTTTTTGAAAAAAGACTTGAACCGGCATCAGGGCACCAACGACTCAACAGCACTGACGCATTGCAATTCCTGCCATGCGCGGTGTTTGAAAACCTTTTTGGAGAATAGTCATGACATACGCTGCACGCCGCTTTTTGTTGTCGGGTCTGTCGGTTGCCGCATTGCTGGTGGCCGGTGCTGTCACGGCGCAGGATGCTTTCTCGCCCATGGAGCCACGGCTCCCGGCGCAAATCTGCAACTGCTCCAACCCGGTCAATATCAATATGGTGAAAAGCAGCGGCCCCACCAGCCCTGACGCCACGGATTTTTTGCCGGCTCACCTGGTCAACCCTGCCAGCTACAACACACCGCAGCCCAACAAGCTGTTTGCCGAAACCATTCGCTGGAAACTGCCCACCCGTACCTGCGAGCTGAAGGGCTCGGTGAGTTACACGGTCAAAAACGTGGCCAACAGCAGCCTGCAAAACAATGACACCACCGCCCTGGTTGCTGGCGGTGTGTCAGTGCCCGGCACCAGCCAGTCCATCCATCTGCTGCTGGGCCAGAGCCAGACCTTCAGCTACCCGTTGACATCGGCCCAGATTCACAGCGGCAAGGTCAGCATCTTTGTGCAGGACGACACCGCCGTCACCCAAGTCCGGGTCAACATTCGCGGCTGCTGCATTAATCCGAGCTGATGCCGGATGTGGGCGATGCGCCGATGCGTGGCGATTTGCTCAAGCTGAACCTGAGCCAGTAAGGCGCTGACCGGGCAAAACCCTAGATCGCACCGTCAAACATCAGCACATCGACCTCGTCACCCACGGCCACATTGCCCTGGCCGTGGTGCAGCACGATGAGCCCGTTGGCCTCGGCCATCGAGCGCAGCACGCCCGAGCCCTGGCTGCCGGTGGTCTTGACCTGCAGCGAGCCGTCGGGCGCGGTTGAAACAATGCCGCGCTGGTATTCGGTGCGGCCCGGTTTCTTGCGGATCGCTTCAAGGCTGTGCGCCTTGAGCAGCACACCGGGTTCGGGCCGCGCGCCCATCATCCGCAGCAGGGCAGGGCGCACAAAGGCCAGAAAGGTCACCATCACCGCGACCGGATTGCCGGGCAGGCCGAACAGCACGGCGCTATTTTTATTGCTACTATTTTCATAGCTGCTTGCGCCCGTGCTATCTGCGCAAAATGCCGATTTGATGCTTGAAATGCGGCCCACGGCCATCGGCCGGCCCGGCCGCATGGCGATGCGCCAGAAAGCCACGTCGCCGAGCTTTTTCATCATCGCCTTGGTGTAGTCGGCCTCGCCCACGCTGACGCCGCCCGAGGTGATGATGGCGTCGGCCCGGCTAGCGGCGTCGGTGAACGCGGCTTCGAGCAATGCCGGCTCGTCGCGCACCACGCCCATGTCGATCACCTCGCAGCCCAGTCGGCTCAGCAGGCCAAAGACGGTGTAGCGGTTGCTGTCGTACACCGCGCCTTCGCGCGGCGCTTCGCCCAGCGACAGGATTTCATCGCCGGTTGAAAAATAGGCCACGCGCAGCGGACGCCATGTCTTGACTGTTTCAAGACCCAAAGAGGCCGCCAGCCCAAGCCGCGCGGGCGTGAGCAGCTCTCCTTTTTGCAGCGCCGCCTTGCCCTGCGCCAGGTCTTCGCCGCGCAGGCGGCGGTTGTCGCCCGTGCGCAGCAGGCCTGCCGGAATGGTGATGCGTTCGACGTCACCGCTCCGGTTCAGCTGGACGAACTCCTGCGGAACCACGGTGTCCAGGCCCGCCGGCATCACCGCGCCGGTCATGATCTTCACGCACTGGCCGGGCAAAACGCTGCCTTGCCAGGCCTTGCCCGCCAGCGCCGTGCCAACCACCTGCAAGTCCAGCGCGGCATCGGGCGACAGTTGCGCGCCGGCAAACGCATAGCCGTCCATCGCCGAGTTGTCATGCGGCGGCACATCGAAGGGTGAAATCACATCGGCCGCCAGCACCCGGCCCAGCGCTTCAAACAGCGGCAGTTCCAGCGCGTCCCGAACCGGCGTCACCAGGCGGGCCAGAAAATCCTGCACGCCATCGGCCGTCATGGCCTGCGGGTCGTAGCCCTGCAGCTGGGCGGCAATCTGGGCTATGGTGCTCATGGCTGCCTCGCTTCGAGCTGGTGCAACTCGGCCAGCGTGTTGGCATTGAAAAAGCCGTGCGCCTCGTCGCCCGGCCGGTCGAAGGGAACGATGACGGTTTTGTGCTGCGCCGTCCAGGCGTCGATTTTGCGGCCGCCCGCCTGCGTGAAGCGCACCAGGCTCTCTAACATCTGAACGCCCATCAGGCAAAACACCGGCTGCGCCCGCAACTGGCCGTCTTCTTCCCGCGCGGCCGCCACGGCGAAGTCGGCATTCTCGCGCGCCAGGGCATCGGCCATGCGTGCCACCAGGTCGGCCGGAAACAGCGGCGTGTCACACGGAACGGTCAGCAGGTAGGGGGTTTCGCAGCGTTCCAGCCCGGTGATGAAACCGGCCAGCGGCCCGGCATATTCGCCCAGGCTGGCACTGTCGGGCCAGACCGGAACGCCAAAGGATTCGTAGGCCGACAGGTTGCGGTTGGCATTGATCATGATCTGGCCGACCTGCGGCGAGAGCCGCATCAGGGTGTGCAGGGCCAGCGGCACGCCGTTGAAGTTTTGCAGGCCCTTGTCCACGCCTCCCATGCGCGAGCCACGGCCTCCGGCCAGGATCACGCCGGTAATGGCTTCGGTATGCAAGGGCGTCTTCATCTTCATGGTCATCCAGTGTTCCTAAAAGTGCGTAATAAGCGAAGCGACAAGCGTGGGGGGAGCCGTAGCTCTATTCCAGCCAGGGCCGCAGAACCGGCTTTGCCGGGCTGCAGGCGCAGCGGCCCCCTCGGGGGGCAGCGCAGTACGCGAAGCGACAAGCGTGGGGGCCATATTCATCCTCCGATGTAACTCATTTCCACCCGCTTGGCGCCGCCTGCCGGGCCGGCGTCCGGCGGCAGCGCGGCGCGGATTTCCGAATAGCGGTCCGAGCGCGCCTGCCAGATCGGCCCAATCGCCGCCGCAATCTGCGCATCGGCATAGTTGCCGCGCAGCAGGGCGCGCAAGTCATGGCCCTGGCTGGCGAAGAGGCATAAAAACAGCTTGCCTTCGGTGGACAGCCGCGCCCGGTTGCATTCGCCGCAAAAAGCCTGGGTCACGCTGCTGATCACGCCGATTTCACCGCCGCCATCCAGGTAACGCCAGCGCTCGGCGGTTTCGCCGCTGTAGTTCGGGTCGATGGCCACCAAGGGGAATTCGGCCTGCAGGCGCGCTATCACCTGGCTTGAGGGCAATACCTCGTCCATGCGCCAGCCGTTGGTCGCGCCCACGTCCATGTATTCAATGAAGCGCAGCACCGCGCCCGAGTGCCGGAAATGCCGGGCCAACGGCAAAATCTCGCCATCGTTGGTGCCGCGCTTGACGACCATGTTGATCTTGACCGGCGCCAGCCCGACGCGCTGCGCGACCTCGATGCCCCTGAGCACGTCGGCCACCGGAAAATCTACGTCGTTCATGCCGCGAAAAATCGCGTCGTCCAGCGCATCGAGGCTGACGGTGACGCGCTGCAGGCCGGCGTCTTTCAGCGACCGGGCTTTTTTGGCCAGCAGCGAGCCGTTGGTGGTCAGCGTGATGTCCAGCGGCTTGCCGGCAGGCGTTTGCAGCCGGGCCAGCATCTCGATCAGCACTTCGAGGTTCTTGCGCAGCAGCGGCTCGCCGCCCGTGAGCCTGATTTTCTCGACGCCATGGGCGACGAAGATGGTCGCCAGCCGGGTGATTTCCTCAAAGCTCAGCAGCGAGCTTTGCGGCAGGAACGCATAGTTTTTGTCAAACACCTCGCTCGGCATGCAGTAGTTGCAGCGAAAGTTGCAGCGATCCGTCACGCTGATGCGCAGGTCGCGCAGCGGCCGGCCGAGCGTGTCGCTGAGCAGCCCGGTCGGTGCCGGCAACAGGGCGGGAACCGTCGGCACGCGGCTTGCGTAGCGCAGGTCTGCCAGGGGAATGATTTTGCGCGGTGTGTCTGTCATGGTAATTAAGCCTCGGGGAGAATTTACCCCATCGGCCCGGTCTGTCTTGATGCGGGCAGACTTTCCCCATAAGGCAGAGACGTTATCGCCGGGCCGCTCCCTTCGTGCCGGCGATGCGCCAACCGGCAGACCGTGCCCGAGCTTACTTTTGCAGGTTGCCGGTGGCGCTGATGATGGTCAAGTCAACGCCGCCCCAGCCCTTGCGGGCCTGGGCGCTGTAGTTGACGGAAATGCCGCCGAGGTTGTATTCCTGCATGGTTTTCAATGCCCCAAGCACCCGCTCCCGGCTGGGGTTCGCGCCAGCCCGCCGGACAGCTTCTGCCGCGATCTTGGCGCCCAAAAAGCCTTCCAGGCTGGAAAACGACAAGGCTGCCTTGGGGTCGTGAGCCTTCATGGCGGCCTGGTATTCGGTGATGACGGGTTTGGTGGAGGTAAAGGGATAGGGCGTGGCCTGGCTCAACACAATGCCGCGCGCCTTGTTCACGCCGGTGATCGCAATCAAGTCGCTGTGCCGCAAAACAGACAGTCCATAAATCTGCCCCAGGCCTTCGGGCACGGCGCGAACCGCCTTGATGAATTCAAATGCCGGCATGCCCGCCGCCAGCACCAAGATGGCCTTGGGATGGGCCGCCACAACAGACTTGACGGCTGCGCTGACGCTGGCGGCTTGCGCATCAGGACTGAAATCCACAACGGAGCGGGACACCACCTTGAGTCCCAGGTCGGTGGCGCGTTTTTGTGCCAGTTCAGCCAGGATGGGACCAAAGGCGATATTCATGTTGACGATGGAGACAGTGTCCTTGCCCCAGGTCTTGGCTTCTTTCAGCAGGGCATCGATTTCATCGGCATAGCCGCTGCGCAAGGGGAAGACGTTGTCGGCCTCGACCACATTCTTGTCGCCCTGCATCGGTGCAATCAGCGCTATTGCGCCTTTACCGAAGGCGTTCTCCTTGGCCAGCATGGTCATGCCCGCCGTATTGAGAAAGCCCACCAGGCCCACGATGGCCGGGTTGTCAATCAGCTTGCCGGTCAGTTCCACCATGTTCTTGGCTTGAAGGCCGTCGTCATGCACTTCCAGCTTGAGCTTGTTGCCGTTAACGCCACCCTTGGCATTGAGCGCTTCAAAATAGACCTGGATACCTGTCGTCAGCCCTTTGGCATTGTCGATGGAGGCCGGATTGCTTTGGGATGCGATTTGAGCAAACACCACTTCGGCTGCCCGCGCCGGAGCAGACGCGCATAAAAAAAGCCCGCAGGCCATGGACAAAAAAATTTTGGGTGTTCGGCGCATTGTTCTCTCGGCTGGTTACAGGTTGGCTCGGTCATGACCCTACCTTTGGTAGGGTGATTCGAACCATAGTCGATGTAACAAGTTGCGTCAATGGTGGAATCCTTTAGCCGTGACGCCGCTCAAAGCCTGGTTTCGCACGATGTTGTTTTTGTGTTGATTTTGCTATTTATTTGATAGCTATATGTGAAATGCTGGCGTGCGCAAAAGGCATATTTCATTCAAAAATATCAACTTGGCCATGCCGCACGGCCACGGTCTTGAGCGTCGTGAATCCATGCAGTGCCTCCAGCCCTTTTTCACGCCCATGGCCCGATGAGGTCACGCCGCTGCCCGCGCCGTAGTGGTTGATGAACACCTGGCCGCTTTTCACGCGCCTGGCCATGCGCAACTGCAGGGCGCCATCGCGCGTCCAGATGCCGGCGGCCAGCCCGAAGCGGGTGGCGTTGGCCAGCTCGACCGCCTGGTCTTCGTCCTGGAAACGCATGGCGCAGAGCACCGGGCCGAAGATTTCTTCCTGCATCAGCCGGTGGCCGGGCGGCACATCGCACAGCAGCGTGGGCGCCTGGTAAAAACCGCCCTCGGGCGCTTCATCGACGATCTGGCCCTGCGCCACCATCGGAATGCCGTCCACATGCGCGTCGCTCAGGAAATCCCAGACGCGCTGCTGCTGGCGCTGGCTCACCAGCGGTCCCATGTCCAGGTCCAGCGCCGCCGGGCCGACGCGCAGCGCTTCAAAAATCTCGCCCAGCCGCGCCAGCAGCGGCTCGTAAATCGCCTGGGCCACCAGCAGGCGCGAGCCGGCCGCACTCGTCTGCCCGGCGTTTTGCACGATGGCGCTGACGATGGCCGGAATGGCCGCGTCCAGGTCGGCATCGGCAAACACGATTTGCGGACTCTTGCCGCCCAGCGCCAAGCTGACCGGGCAATGCCGCTCGGCCGCGACCTGCTGGATCAGCGTGCCGATGCCCGGACTGCCGGTAAAGCTGATGTGGTCGATGCCCGGGTGGTGCGCCAGCGCATCGCCCACTTCATGGCCGTAGCCGGTCACGATGTTTAGCGCGCCGGCCGGAAAGCCGGCTTCGGTTGCCAGCTCGGCCACGCGCAGCAGCGACAGGCAGGCGTCCTCGCTGGGCTTGACGACGCAGACATTGCCCGCCGCCAGCGCGGCGCCCACGCTGCGGCCAAAAATCTGCATCGGGTAGTTCCACGCAATGATGTGGCCGGTCACGCCGTGCGGCTCGCGCCAGGTCATCACGCTGTGGCCATCGAGATGGGGAATCGTTTCGCCGTGCAGATTGCCTGCGGCGCCGGCGTAGAACTCGAAATAGCGGGCCAGCGCCAGCGCATCGGCCCGGGCCTGGCGGGTTGGTTTGCCGCAGTCGCGCTGCTCGATCAATGCCAGTTCTTCGGCATGCTCGGCCACCTTGACGGACAGCCGCATCAGCAGGCTGCCGCGTTCGGCTGCGCTGATCCGGCACCAGACCAGTTCCAGGCAGTCGCGGGCGCTGCGCACCGCCACGTCGATGTCGTGCGCGGTGCTGCGCTGGATTTGGTCAAAGACCTGGCCGTCTGACGGGTCCAGGACCGCGATGGTCTTGCCGGAGAGTGAAGGAACGGCGGCGTTGGCGATGTAATTGAACTGCATGCGCATGATTTTGCGCGAAAGAGCGGATGTCGCGTGTCCTGGCCTGGCTCTTCAATGCCTGCGATCCATGTCCACGCAGACCATGGCCTCATAGTGGTTCCAGCGCAGGGTGATGACATAGGGATGCTTGCGCACCCTGGCCTTGATGCCGTTCAGGCCCTGGACCTTGACAGGGACCGATATGTCGAGTTCCGACCCCAGCGATTTGCGGGCATTGCCGGCCAGGGTGTTGGCAATTTCGCCGACGGCGTCCAGCAGGTTGCTGTCCCTCAAGTCGGTTTCATGCTGCAGCAGCAGAATCTCGCGCACCAGCCTGGCTGGCATGGACACGACGACATGGCCGTTATGGCTGCCGGAAAAGGTGACGATGCCATTGAATTCAAAGCCTTCCAGATCCTCCGTTCCCAGAAAGGCCGAGGTGATCTGGGGTTCCTGCCGGGTGGTGACTTTCAGGTAGGTGCGGATGGAATCGACAAAAAGCTTGAGGTCGGTTTCGTTGAGTGTCGCCATTGATGAATTTCCCTTTAGCGTGCCTCTGCAACGTCGAGCAGCGCGATTTGCAGCTCTTCGTCCGAGAACGGTTTGGCGACAAAGCCGCGCGCACCCAGCCTGAGCGCCTGGATCGCCGTCGATTTGTCGCTCAGTGCGCTGACCACCAGAATGTTGATGGACGGATCGAACTGCAGCAAGGCCTGAATGCATTCGATGCCGTCCATTTCGGGCATGGTCAGGTCCATGGTCACGACCTCGGGGCGCGTGACCATCGCCAGGCGCACGGCTTCCTTGCCGTTTTTGGCCAGTCCTGCGAGCACCACGCCCTGCAGGCCGCCGTTTTGAACCACGCGCGCAATGCGGGTGCGGATCATGTTGGAGTCGTCAACGATCATCAGTCGCATGATGCCTCCCTGGTTAGTTTGAGCATGGCGGTGGCCTCTTCCTTTCAGGCTGCAAAATAAATCTTGAACTCGGTGTGCTGGCCCGGGTTGCTGGACAGCAGCAAGCGCGCGCCCAGGCGCTGCACATTGGACTGCACCAGGTCCAGGCCGACGCCCCGGCCGGCATGCTGGCTCGTGGCCTCGGCAGTGGAAAAGCCGGGCTTGAAGATTTGCGAGGCGATTTGCTTGTCGCTGAAGCTTTCCAGTTGCTCGGCGGTGTACCACTTCAGTTCCAGCAGGCGGCGGCGCACATGGACCGGATCGAGGCCCGCGCCGTCATCGCGCACGCTGAGCAGCCATTGGCCGCCTTCATCGCGGCCCAGGTTGACCTCGACCTGTCCTTCGGCGGCCTTGTTGCAGGCCAGCCGGGTTAGAGGCGCCTCGACGCCATGCACCACGGCATTGCGAACCAGTTGGACGGCCACTTCGCGCACCAGGTCCATTTTGTCCGCCGGCATGTCCAGCGCGCTGCCCATGCGCACGGTGGCATTGACGCGCTTGCCGCAGTCAACCGCCACATCGCCGGCCAATTTGGCCAGGCTGGCGTTGAGTCCTTGAAGCACGGACTCTTGCGTCGGCAGGGCCGGGCTGGCTGACCTGTTCTGGCTCAGTTTCTTGAAGGCTGCGACCTTAGACAGCAGGTCTTCGAGTGGCAAGGGCAGGGCCAGCAGCGCGTCGCCAGTGGCCGCGCCGCTGTCCTTGAGTTTTTGCAGTTCGCTTTCGAATTGGTGGGCCAGCGAGGCCAGGATTTCCAGGCCCATGGAGGCGGCGTCGCCCTTGATGGCATGGATGCGGCGGTAGGCGCCGTCAACCGCCTTGAGCACCTGCGTTTCCGACGTAGCCGACGAGGTGCTGCGCAGCAGGTCATTGACTTCGAGCAGCGAAACTTCGGCGCGTTCGACAAACATGCGCATCATGGCCGGGTCGGTTTCGAATGCCTTGAGCATCATGGACAGCTCTTTTTGCGAGCGCTGGCGCTCCTCGGTCAGCCTGGCTTGCAGCTCCACTTTCTGGGTGATGTCCTGCACCGTGACCAGCAGATGGCGAACGGTGCCACCGTCCTGCACCCGGTTGAAGTAAAAGGACAGGTAGCGGGCCGTGTTCTGGCCCAGCCGGTTTTTGACGGTCAGTTCTACTTCAGCCAGCGGGTTGATGCCCTGGATCAGCTTTTCCTTGACATGCGGCGAGAACAGCAGTTCGACATAGTCCTGCGCGTCCTTGAGCGCTTTCTCGGAAACCAGGGTGGACAGCAGCTCGAAAAAATCCTGGCCGGGAGCGAGGGTCTTGCCAAACAAATCATGGGCCGAGCTGGACAGTTGCGAGCCCAGCTGGTGTTCGGGCGTGAGCAGAAACAGGCCTTCGCGCACGCTGGTGAGGATTTCCCGGTTTTCTTCGTTGGCGGCCTCGATGGCCGCATCCGAGGTATTCAGGCGGCGCAGGAACTTGAACAGGATAAAGGCAAAGTTCAGCAGCGCCAGGATGATGCCGCCGGTCTGCACCATGCGCAGCACGCTGGCCCGCGACGCGCCGATCTGCTGGGTTTCCGTGACAAAGTCGTTGGCGACGCCCAGGAGCTTGATGTTGTTGGCCTGGCTGTACGTCAGCGCTGCGGCCAGCTGCCCCGGCGCGAAGTCGTCGTTGCGCATCAAAGGCTGCAGCAACTCGTAATAAGGCCGCCACAGGGTTTCGACCTTGTCCTCAAGTTCGCGCCCGCGCTCGGACACGACGGGCTCCAGGTAAACCGGTTTGCCGTCGCCGCCGGGAATCGTTCCGCCTTCACGGAAGGCCACATGCGACATCTGGAAGATCTTGGTGCCGTTGCGCAGTTCGGCCAGCGTCTCGGGCTTGTAGGGAAGGCCTGCGGTGCGCATGGCGTCGAGTTCCAGCAAGGTGCGCGCGACGCGTTGTGACACATAACGCTGGCGGCCTGACAGGTTGATGGCGACGGTGTCCTGGTCGATCTTGAACGAGGTGTAGAAGTTCAGCACCAGCACCCCGAGGTCGAACAGCAGGAACAGGGCGACCGCAATGATGATTTCGCGGTATTTACCCAGCGAAGCCAGGCCGCCCCAACTCGCTGCGCGCTTGACTGGCTGCCGGCTCTTGAGGGGTGCGGCCCCGATGGGGCTGTTGGCTGTCAAAACTGAAGACATGGCGAACTCCTTTAAGGTAAATCAATGATCAAGTCCCCGAGGCGCCTGGCAGCTGGTCAATCGTCAGGCCATCGTTTTGCAGCGTCTTGCGCTTCGCATGGCAGGGATGTCCTAATTAACGAAATTCACAATTAGTTACGCAAAGCATGATGCGTGCCAATTTTGATTAAGGAGCATGCTTTAACCGCGCAGGCCGAAGGCTCCCGGCGACAGACGGGCCTGAAGCAGGCATTCAGCAGGCTGCTGCCGAATGTTCTATTGAGGGGATTTCTCGGAAGAGGGATGGGGCTGGTGCACTTTTATAGTGCGCCAGCGATATTGGAGGGCGGCTGGCTGATCTGGCCATCGTGGAAGGCGGCAGCGCCCGGGCCGCTTGCCCGCCCCCGTGGGCGCTGCGTTTTCAGGTCGGGGAACTGCGCAGCGCCTCGAAGCGCTTGGCGAATTCCTGGCGCAGCTGCTTGCGCATCTCGGCCGACGCGTGGCGCCGCCGCTCGTCCGGCGTGAACGGGCGCAGCGGGGGCACGGCCACCGGCTTGCGCTCGTCATCGACCGCCACCATCGTGAAGAAGCAGCTGTTGGCATGCCGCAGCTCCTGGGTGCGGATGTTTTCCGCCAGCACCCGAATGCCGATTTCCATCGACGAGGTGCCGGTGTAGTTGACCGACGCCTGAAACGTGACCAGTTCACCGACGTAGATCGGCTGGCGAAACATCACCTGGTCCACCGACAGGGTGACGACGTAGCGCCCCGCGTAGCGGCTGGCGCAGGCGTAGGCGACCTGGTCCAGAAATTTCAGGATGGTGCCGCCGTGGACATTGCCGGAAAAGTTGGCCATGTCGGGGGTCATCAGCACGGTCATGGTGAGTTGGTGCGCGGGCAGGGTCATCTTTTATGTCATGAAGGGTAGAGAAAATGGATCGAGCCGCCACTTCCGTACGCGTACGAAAGGGCGGCTCTACCAGAGGGCCAGGCAATGCGCTTGACGCCCGCCATTGTGCCAAGGTCTGGATGTTCAGACGGCTGCCATGGCCAATGGATGTGCCAGCGCCGCATCCCCCTGGCAGGCTCAGGGCGTCTTGATGCCGGCGGTCTTGATCACCCGGGTCCAGCGGGCCTCTTCGCTTTTGACAAACTCGGCGTAGTGCTTCGCGCCCTGCACCGGAACGACAAAGCCCTGCGATTCCAGCCGCTGCTTCACCGCAGGCGAGTTCATGGCCTGCACCATGGCGGCTTCGAGCTTGTCGATGATCGGCTGCGGCGTTCCCTTGGGGGCCGACAGGCCGGACCAGGACAGCGCTTCAAAGCCCTTGTAGCCCGACTCGGCCACGGTCGGCACGTCCGGGTAGAGCGGATTGCGCTGGGCGCTGGAAACGGCCAGCGGGCGCAGCTTGCCGGCCTTGACGTGCTGCAGCGCCACGTCCTGGTTGATGAACATCATCTTGATCGTGCCGCCCAGGATGTCGGTCATCATCGGGCCGCCGCCGCGGTAGGGAATGCCCAGCATGAAGATGCCGGCGGTCTGCTTGAACTGCTCCATCGCCATGTGGCCCGAGGCCGCCGGGGTGTAGCCGTAGTCGAGCTTGCCGGGGTTGGCCTTGGCGAAATCGACCAGTTCCTTGAGGGTCTTGAAAGGCGTGCTCGGATGCACCACCAGCACATTCGGGCCGGAGTGCACCTGCGAGATATGGATGAAGTCGGTGTTCGAGTTGTACTTGGGCAAAGGCTCCAGGCCGTGGGCCACGGCGCTCTGGCCGACGCCGGTCTGGATCAGCGTGTAGCCATCGGGCGCGGCCTTGGCGCCGCGCTCGGTGCCGATCACGCCGCCGGCGCCGCCGATGTTCTCGACGATGAAGGGTTGCTTGAGGATCTTGCCGAGTTCCTCGGCGATCAGGCGGCCCATCACGTCGCTGGTGCCGCCGGCCGGGAAGGGCACGATGATCTTGACCGGTTTGTTCGGGTAGTCGGCCTGGGCCAGCGCCGGGCCGCTGGATGCTATGAAACCAATAGCTGCACACGCAATGGTGGCAAGCGCAAGACGTCTTTTTGACATGAATTTGTCTCCTGATGAAGTGATTGATGGGGCTTGGACGGCGCCATGGGCAGGTTTCAGCGGTTTTTAGCCTTGCGCCAGACCGCGAAGTCGTCCTTCGATTGCTGCAGGGTCGGTGGATACAGGCCGATGATGGGCCGCCCCTTGAGCACTTCCTCGGTCACGAAGTCCTCGAAGGCGGTCATCTCCACCGCCTCGTCGGCAATTTCGTCGGCCAGGTGCGCCGGGATCACGAACACGCCTTCCTGGTCGCCGACGATCACGTCGCCGGGGAACACCGCTACGTCGCCGCAGCCAATCGGCACGTTGATGTCCAGCGCCTGGTGCAGCGTCAGGTTGGTTGGTGCCGAAGGCCGCTGGTGGTAGGTGGGGAAGGGCAGCGCGGCCAGTTCTGGCGTGTCGCGAAAGCCGCCATCGGTGACCATGCCGGCGGCGCCGCGAACCATCAGGCGCGAGATCAGGATCGAGCCGGCCGAGGCGGCGCGCGCATCCTTGCGGCTGTCGATCACCATCACGGCGCCTTCGGGGCACTGCTCGACGGCCACGCGCTGCGGGTGATTCGGGTCTTGAAAAACGCTGATCGGGTTCAGGTCTTCACGCGCCGGAATGTAGCGCAGCGTGAAGGCCTCGCCCACCATGGTCGGCAGGCTGGGATTGACCGGATGCACGTCCTGGATGAACTGGTTGCGCAGGCCGCGCTTGAACAGGGCCGTGCACAGCGTGGCGGTGCTGACGGTCTTGAGCTTGTCTCGGGTGGCGGGGCTGAGGGCCATGGGTGTCTTTCGTGGTCAATAGATGTCGGGCTCGCCGATGGGCGCGCCGAACGAGGTTTCAAGAAAATCAAAATCGCAGCCGGTGTCGGCCTGCTGGATGTGGCGCGCGCTCATCCAGCCGTAACCACGCTCGAAGCGCTTGGGCGGCGCTGTCCAGGCGGCGCGGCGCAGCGCCAGTTCGTCGTCGCTGACTTCGAGGTGGATGCTGCGCGCCGGCACATCGACGCTGATCAGGTCGCCGGTTTTCACCAGCGCGAGCGGGCCGCCGATATAGGCCTCGGGCGCGACGTGCAGGATGCAGGCGCCGTAGCTGGTGCCGCTCATGCGCGCATCCGAGATGCGCAGCATGTCTTTGACGCCCTGCTTGACCAGCTTGAGCGGAATCGGCAGCATGCCCCACTCGGGCATGCCGGGTCCGCCCTGGGGGCCGGCGTTGCGCAGGATCATGATGTGGTCGGCGGTCACGTCGAGGTTCTCGTCGTCGACGGCGGCTTTCATCGACGGGTAGTCGTCGAACACCAGCGCCGGGCCGGTGTGCTGGAAAAACTGCGGCGCGCAGGCGCTGGGCTTGATCACGCAGCCGTCGGGTGCCAGGTTGCCGCGCAGCACGGCCAGCGCGCCCTGGGCATAGATCGGGTTGTCGAGCGGGCGGATCACGTCGTGGTTATAGACCTCGGCGCCCACCAGGTTGTCGCCCAGGGGCTTGCCGGTGACGGTCAGCGCATCAAGCTTGAGGTGGTCCTTGAGCACGCTCATCATGCCGAGCATGCCGCCGGCGTAATAGAAATCTTCCATCAGGTAGGTGTCGCCGCTGGGCCGGATGTTGGCAATCACCGGCACGCGGCGGCTGGCCGCGTCGAAGTCGTCCAGGCCGACGGCGCAGTGTTCACCGGCGCGGCGCGACATCGCCACCAGATGGATGATGGCGTTGGTCGAGCAGCCCATCGCCATGGCGACCGTGATGGCGTTCTCGAACGAGGCGCGCGACAGCATCCTGGCGGGGGTCAGGTCTTCCCAGACCATGCTGACGATGCGGCGACCGCATTCGGTGGCCATGCGGATGTGGTTGGAATCGACCGCCGGAATCGACGAGGCGCCGGGCAGGCTCAGGCCAATGGCTTCGGCAATGCCGGTCATGGTGCTGGCCGTTCCCATGGTCATGCAGTGGCCGTGGCTGCGCGCAATGCCGCCTTCGACTTCGAGCCACTGCGTCGCGTTGATCTTGCCGGCGCGGCGCTCGTCCCAGTATTTCCAGGTGTCCGAGCCCGAGCCCAGCACCTTGCCCTTGACATTGCCGCGCAGCATCGGGCCGGCGGGCATGTAGATGAAAGGCACGCCGGCGCTCAGCGCGCCCAGCACCAGGCCGGGCGTGGTCTTGTCGCAGCCGCCCATCAGCACCGCGCCGTCGATGGGGTGGCTGCGCAGCAGTTCCTCGACCTCCATCGCCAGCATGTTGCGGTACAGCATGGTGGTCGGCTTGACGAGCGATTCGGACAGCGACAGGGCCGGCAGTTCCAGCGGGAAGCCGCCGGCCTGCAGCACGCCGCGTTTCACGTCTTCGACGCGCTGCTTGAAGTGGCCGTGGCAGGTGCCGATGTCGCTCCAGGTGTTGATGATGGCGATGACCGGCTTGCCTTCCCAGTCCTGCGGGCCGTAGCCCAGCTGCATCACGCGCGAGCGGTGGCCGAAGGAGCGCACATCGTCGGGGGCGAACCAGCGCGCGCTGCGCAGTTCCGCGTAGGTTTTTTTAGTCATGAAAAGGTGTTCAGGTTCAAAATATTGACAAAATTAAAGCACTAATATATTAGTACGTCAATGCTATGATTTACCCTAACCACGACCCTTCACCCATAAAGACCGCGTCAACTACCCCGCCCTAAAGGGCGGAGCTTGAAGTCGAAAGACAACAAGCCAGGTTGAAACAGGGAAAGCGGTAACCAGCCCGCTACGTTAGCAACAGGTCGTCAAGACGCACCAGCGAATGCTTCCTCAGTTCGCTGCTCTGCAAGGCTTTAATCATGCAGACCAAAGGTAAAGGGTCGAAGGTTTTAGTCGCTGCTCGCAAGAGCAGGAGCCGGTTGCTGACATTCCCGAGGGGAGATGTGCCGAAAGGCTTGCGTCACCAGGCCCGTAAGGGCAGAAGGTTTTGAAATGGCGGTGTTTGTTTTAGACAGGAGCGGCAGGCCACTGATGCCCTGCACCGAAAAGCGGGCCAGACTGCTGTTGGAACGTGGCCGTGCCCGAGTACACAAGATGTTGCCGTTCACCATTCGCGTGGTTGACCGTTTTGCTGAATCCAGCGAGTTTCAGGCCCTGCGCATCAAACTTGACCCCGGCAGCAAGACCACCGGCATTGCACTGGTGCGCGAAGCTGAAAGGGGCGCGGTGGCGGTGCTCAACCTGTTTGAGCTGGCGCACCGTGGCCGCCAAATCAGCAAAGCACTCACCGCCAGGCGCGGGCATCGCAGGCTGCGCCGTGGAAAACTTCGCTACCGTGCGCCCAGGTTTCTCAATCGGGACAACAAGGCAAAAGGCTGGCTGGCCCCGAGCCTGCAACACCGGGTCGATACGACGCTGGCATGGGTCAATCGTTTGGAACAACTCGCGCCCGTCTCTGCGATCAGTACCGAGATGGTGCGCTTTGACATGCAGGCACTGGAGAACCCGGAAATTGAAGGTGCGCAGTACCAGCAGGGCACCTTGGCGGGCTACGAGGTGCGTGAGTACCTGCTTGAGAAATGGGGCCGGACTTGCGCCTACTGCGGCGCCAAAAACGTGCCGCTGCAAATTGAACACATCCACCCCAAGTCGAAAAGTGGCTCAGACCGCATTGGCAACCTCACGCTGGCTTGCCAGTGTTGCAACCAGAAAAAAGCAGCGTTGCCCGTTGAGGTGTTTCTGGCCAGGAAGCCAGAGTTGCTCAAACGTATTTTGGGGCAGGCCAAACGGCCCCTCAAGGATGCCGCAGCGGTGAATTCGACCCGTTGGGCCTTGGTAAATGCCCTCAAAACTACGGGCTTGGTGGTTGAAACCGCATCCGGCGGCAGAACAAAGTTCAATCGAATGGCGCTGGGAATCCCTAAAACCCATGCGCTCGATGCGGCCTGTGTCGGCCATGTGAACGCAATGACCGGCTGGCACAAGCCGACGCTGCGCCTCAAGGCCATGGGGCGCGGCAGTTACCAGCGCACCCGGCTGGACAAATATGGCTCCGCGCGCGGTTACCTGACCCGTTCCAAAAGCATCCAGGGTTTTCAGACTGGCGACATGGTGAAAGCCGAAGTCACCCAAGGCAAGAAGACAGGCATCCACACCGGACGGGTGGCTGTCAGGGCATCGGGCAGCTTCAACATTCAAACCCGCCATGGTTTGGTTCAAGGTGTATCCCACCGCTATTGCACCGTAGTGCAGCGCGGCGATGGATACGGTTATCAACTGGTGGCAAAAACGGACGCGACAGGTACGCCGCCAAAGCAGGGGGATGCTTCGCATCCCGCGCTCTACCTCCCCGGCCTGAAGGCCGAGGTTTCACGCGCAAACAGATGAACGCCCTAGCGAAAGTTGCTCCGCTCAAACTTGACCGTACCCGCCAGTCCGCCCCGCAGGTTTTCGAAGCCTTGCGTGAATTGATCGTGTCGGTGCAACTCGAACCCGGCACGGTGCTGCAGCGCGCGGAACTGGCGGACCACTTCGGCATCAGCCAGACGCCTATCCGCGACGCCCTGCTGCGCCTGGGCGAAGAGCAGCTGGTGGACATCTTTGCGCAACATGCCACGGTGGTCAGCCGCATTGACCTGTCGGCGGCGCTGCAGGCGCATTTCCTGCGGCGGTCGATTGAACTGGAAATACTGGCGACGCTGTGCAAACTGCCCGATGCGGAGCACCAGCAACTGATGCAGCGCCTGAACGCGAATCTGGCGGAGCAGGAAGCCGCGCTCAAGCCGCTGGATGTCTCGAAGCTGGCTCTGGCCGATCAGGCCTTTCATCGGGAAATGTACGAGGCCGCCAGGGTGGGGCCGCTGTGGAACCTGGTGCGCAAGCAAAGCGGGCATGTGGACCGGCTGCGCCGCCTGCACCTGCCGGACGAAGGCAAGCCGCAGGCGATTGTGCGGGACCATGGCGCCATCGTCGAAGCCATTGCCCGCAAGGACGCGCAAGCTGCTGAAAAGGCGCTGCGCCAGCATCTGGCGGGAACACTCGCCTTTGTCGATGACATCAGGCAGCGCTACCCGGACTGGATTGTTTCGGATGCGCGCTGAGCCTTGAGGCGCGATCTTGTCCGTCGTGCGGCGTTCCTGCGCCAGGCGGTGCAGTCCAGCAGCGCTGGCCAACGCGCCCCTGTCCGGGCGGCTGTTCCTGATTGAAGCGGTGGAGTAGGTTCCCCCCTGTTCTGGCAAGCCTTATTGCGAAGCCGCCGAGGCTGGCGCGCTGGCCGCCGGGGTCGGAATCGCAGCGGCATCGGGTGCCTGGAGCGGTGCCGGCGCGGGCAGGGCAGGCGCCACTGGCGTAGTGGCGGGGGCGCTGATGGCGGTGGGCGCCTGCACCGGCACCACGGGCGCGGCCTGCGCGGTGCCGCCGTGGAACTTCATCATCAGCGGCACGATCAGCAGTGCCACGATGTTGATGATCTTGATGAGCGGGTTGATGGCCGGGCCGGCGGTGTCCTTGTAGGGGTCGCCCACGGTGTCGCCGGTCACGGCCGCCTTGTGCGCGTCCGAGCCCTTGCCGCCGTGGTGGCCGTCCTCGATGTACTTCTTGGCGTTATCCCAGGCGCCGCCGCCGGTACACATCGAAATCGCCACGAACAGGCCGGTGACGATGGTTCCCATCAGCAAACCGCCCAGCGCTTTCGGTCCCAGCAGCAGGCCGACCAGGATCGGAACCACCACCGGCAGCAGGCTCGGAATGATCATTTCCTTGATCGCCGCCGTGGTCAGCATGTCCACCGCGCGGCCGTATTCGGGCTTGGCCGTGCCTTCCATGATGCCGGCGATTTCCTTGAACTGGCGGCGCACCTCGACCACCACGGCGCCCGCAGCGCGGCCCACGGCTTCCATCGCCATGGCGCCGAACAGGTAGGGAATCAGGCCGCCGATGAACAGGCCGACGATGACCATCGGGTCGCTCAGGTCAAAGCTGATGGCCCGGCCGTAGCTTTCCAGCTTGTGGGTGTAGTCGGCAAACAGCACCAGCGCGGCCAGTCCGGCCGAGCCAATCGCGTAGCCCTTGGTCACGGCCTTGGTGGTGTTGCCCACGGCGTCGAGCGGGTCGGTCACGGCGCGCACCTCGGGCGGCATGTCGGCCATTTCGGCAATGCCGCCAGCGTTGTCGGTGATCGGGCCGTAGGCATCGAGCGCCACGACGATGCCGGCCATGCTCAGCATGGAAGTCGCGGCAATCGCAATGCCGTACAGGCCGGCCAGGTTGAACGACACCAGGATGGCGATGCAGACAAAGATCACCGGCCAGGCGGTCGAGCGCATCGACACGCCCAGGCCGGCAATGATGTTGGTGCCGTGGCCGGTGGTCGAGGCCTGGGCGATGTGCCTGACCGGCGCGTACTGCGTGCCGGTGTAGTACTCGGTCACCCAGACCAGCGCGGCCGTCAGCACCAGGCCGACGGCGCAGGCGCCGAACAGCTTCATCTGGCTGCCGCTGGCGTAAATCGCGTTGTCGGGCATCAGCCAGGTCGTGACGAAGTAAAAGGCGATCAGCGACAGCACGCCGGCCACGGCCAGGCCCTTGTACAGCGCCGGCATCACGTTGGTCATGCCTGGCGAGGCCTTGACGAAAAAGCAGCCGATGATCGACGCGATGATTGACACCGCGCCCAGCGCCAGCGGGTAGAGCACCGCGTTGATCGGGCTGGCTGCCACCAGCAGCGCGCCCAGCACCATGGTGGCAATCAAGGTGACCGCGTAGGTCTCGAACAAATCGGCCGCCATGCCGGCGCAGTCGCCGACGTTGTCGCCCACGTTGTCGGCAATCACCGCCGGATTGCGTGGGTCGTCCTCGGGAATGCCGGCTTCGACCTTGCCGACCAGGTCGGCGCCCACGTCGGCGCCCTTGGTGAAAATGCCGCCGCCCAGCCGCGCAAAAATCGAGATCAGCGACGAGCCGAAGGCAAAGCCGATCAGCGGGTTGAGCAGGTCGGCCAGTCTGGCGGTCGGCGTGTAGTTGCCGTTGCCGACCAGGAACCAGAAAAATCCGGTCACACCCAGCAGCCCCAGGCCGACCACCAGCATGCCGGTGATGGCCCCGCCGCGAAACGCCACGTCGAGCGCCGGGCCAATGCCGCGCGTGGCCGCCTGCGCGGTCCGCACATTGGCGCGCACCGAGACATTCATGCCGATAAAGCCGCAGGCGCCCGATAAAAAAGCGCCAATCACGAAGCCGACGGCGGTCTTGCCGTCCAGGAAGACGCCGATCAGCAGCGCCAGGATGACGCCGACGATGGCAATGGTCTTGTACTGCCGGGCCAGGTAGGCGGCCGCGCCCGTCTGGATGGCGGCCGAGATTTCCTGCATGCGCGCATTGCCTGCGTCCTGGGAAAGAATCCAGCTTCTGGCCCAAAAGCCATAGCCCACGGCGATGAGCCCGCATACTAGCGCAAGAATGAGCGCGGCTGAGTTACCAGTCATACATACCTCCGACGTTATTTTTTTGCCTTGATGGGTGCCACGCAAGCGGACCCCCGCTGCGTTGCTTCCTCGTGGCTCGCATGGAGGCGATGGGACGATTGGCCAACTGGAGAAATTAAACGCTAAAACAGGCGCCGTTGGCAACCCGTAAGGTACGCATCAGTAAAATGCGGGCAAATCTCTTCCCTCAGCTGGCCAAACTGTCCCGCAGCAGAACAAGCCGTTCTTTTTATCAATGTTTTTCATCAACCTAAAGCGACCATGTCCCTAGATAAAGTTACACCCGGCAAAAACGCTCCTGACTCTTTCAACGTGATCATCGAAATCCCGATGAACGCCGACCCGGTGAAGTACGAGGTGGACAAGGAGTCCGGCGCGATTTTCGTGGACCGCTTCATGAGCACCGCCATGCACTACCCGTGCAACTACGGCTACGTGCCCCAAACCCTGAGCGGTGACGGCGACCCGGTCGATGTGCTGGTGATCACGCCCGTTCCCTTGATTTCCGGCGTGGTGGTGACCTGCCGCGTCATCGGCATCCTGAAGATGACCGACGAAGCCGGCGAAGACGGCAAGGTGCTGGCCGTGCCCATCGACAAGAAGTGCTCGCTCTACTCGCATTGGCAAAAACCGGAAGACATGAATCCGCTGCGCCTGAAAACCATTGCCCATTTCTTTGAACACTACAAAGACCTGGAAGAAGGCAAATGGGTCAAGATTTCGGGCTGGGAAGGCCCGGACGCTGCCAAGAAAGAAATTGCCGACGGCATTGCCAACTACGCCAAGGAACAGCAGGCTGCGTAATTCTTGAACGATTTTGTAAGGCTTTTAGTGCTTTTGCGCAAGCTGGACGGGCGTTGATAGCTATTGAAAATATAGCAATCGCTGCCTGGTTTGCGCATCAAAAGCGTCTTCAGCTCAGTCTGGAGGCGCTTTTTTCATGGGCAATGGGTGTCAGGTATTGCAGGAGCAATACCCACGTAGTGTTCAACAGTATCATTCAACGATATCCCTACATCCAGACCGGTTTATCAGCATGTCAGACCAGCTTGACGTTTCTCTAGATCCTGAAGATCAGGCCCAGCCCCTGAAAAGCCGGCTCAATTTCCCCGTGGTCGGCATCGGTGCTTCAGCCGGCGGCCTGGACGCCCTGTTGCGCTTTTTTGAACAGATGCCTGCGGCCAATGGCATGGCATTTGTCATCATTCTTCATTTGTCTCCCGAGCATCCAAGCAATGTGGCCGAGATTTTGCGGCGGGTGACGCAGATGCCGGTCATCCAGGTGGACAAACGCACCGCCATCGAAGCGGACCATGTCTATGTCATACCTCCCTCCCACGATTTGGCGATGAACGATGGCCACCTGCAGCTGTCCGAGCCCGTCCGGGTCCGGGGAATGCACATGGTCATCGACCTGTTTTTTCGCACGCTGGCCCAGTCTCACCAGGAAAGGGCGATGGCCATCGTGATGTCCGGCACCGGCATGGACGGCGCGGCCGGGCTGGCCCGGGTCAAGGAGCAGGGTGGCGTGACCCTGGCGCAAGCGCCTGAAGATGCCGAGTACGGCGGCATGCCCAAAGCCGCCATTGCCACGGGCATGGTCGATTTCACCCTGAATGCGGTCGATATGCCGCAGCGCCTGATTGAACTGTGGACCAATGCCCGCCGCATCAGCCTGCCCAGGGATGCCGCGCCTTCGATGGATGTCATGGCCTTTGACAGTGCGCAAGCGGCCCGGCTTGCCGAAGAGGCTTTGCAGGACATCATGGCCCTGCTGCGCAGCTACTCCAAAAACGATTTCCGGCAGTACAAGCGGGCCACCGTTCTGCGCCGCATCGAGCGCCGGCTGCAGGTCAGGCGCCTTCCGGATTTGCCGGCCTACCGCGACTACCTGCGCGAGCACCCTGAAGAGGCCAAGCCGCTGCTTCAGGACATGCTGATCAGCGTCACCAACTTCTTTCGCGACCCCGAGGCTTTTGAAGCGCTTGAGCACGATGTGCTGCCCAGCCTGTTGCGCAACCGTCCGCCCGACGATCCGGTGCGCGTCTGGGTGGCCGGCTGCGCCACGGGCGAGGAAGCCTATTCCGTCACCATGCTGTTGCAGGAGCAGATGAACCTGCAAAACTGCATGTCGGAGTTGCTGGTGTTTGCGACCGACATTGATGAGAGGGCAATCAGCGTTGGCCGCAATGCCCTGTATCCCGAATCGATCACGACGGATGTGTCGCCCGGAAGGCTGCGGCAGTTTTTTATCCGCGAAAAAGACCAGTTCAGGGTCATCAAGCAACTGCGGGAAAAGGTGCTGTTTGCCAATCACAACGTGCTGCGCGACCCGCCCTTTTCCCGGATCGACCTGGTTTGCTGCCGCAACCTGCTGATTTACCTGGACAAGGCCGCCCAGGCCCGTGTTCTTGAATCGTTTCGCTTTTCGCTCAAGCCTTCGGGGTTTTTGTTCCTGGGCAATTCGGAGTCCGCGGATGCGGCACCCAGCCTTTTCACGGTGCATGATAAAAAAAACCGTATCTACAAGGTTAATCAGAATTCGCATGCATCGCGCCTTTTGCTGCTGACCACGGATTTCCCACGCGACCACACGACTCTCGCACTGCCCGGACAGGTGCGGCGCGAGTCCAAGCTTGCGTCATTCGCCGAGATGCACCGCAAGCTCATTGACCAGATTGCCTTGCCCAGCGTGCTGATAGACGCCAGCCACAATATCCTGCATCTGTCCGATAACGTCGGCAAATTCCTGTTGCCGGGCGGCGGCGCTCCATCGGTCAATCTTCTGGACAACATGCAGCCCGAACTCCGCACGGAATTGCGCACGGCGCTTTACCAGGCGATGCATACCGGCAAGCCCGTCAAGACCCACGCCATTGCGACTCAACGCGGCGACAGCCAGGCGCTGGTTGAAATGACCGTGCGCTTCTTCGGGGAAGAGGGGCCGGAAGCGGCGCTGACGCTGGTGATGTTCGATGAGGTGCCGGAAAAGCCCGGCGATCTGCAGCTCAAAGGCATCGACCAGGCGCAGCAACAGGTCATTGCGCAGCTGGAAGCCGAGATTCGGCAACTCAAGGAGGACTTGCAGCAGACCATCGAGCAGGCCGAAACATCCACCGAAGAACTCAAGGCATCGAATGAAGAACTGCAGGCCATCAACGAAGAACTGCGCTCGGCCACCGAGGAGCTGGAAACCAGCAAGGAAGAGCTGCAGTCCATCAATGAAGAGCTGACGACCGTCAACTTTGAATTGAAAATCAAGGTCGATGAAACCAGCAAGATCAACAACGACCTGCAGAACTTCATCACCTCGACAGACATTGCCACCATCTTCATTGACCGGGGCATGCGCATCAAGCGCTATACACCGCAGTCGGCCAGCCTCTTCAACCTGATCGAGTCCGACCTCAACCGCTCCCTGCTCGACATCACCCACAAGCTGGACTACAGCGCGCTGGTCAATGATGTTACCGAAGTCTTCAACACGCTCAACAAGGTGGAGCGGCAGGTCAGCAGCAGCGACGGCCGGCATTACCTGGCGCGCATCCGGCCCTACCGCACCACCGATGACCGGATTGAAGGCGCGGTGCTGACCTTTGTCGATGTGACGGCCCTGCGCCAGGCCGAGGAAAATGTGCGCGCGGGTGAAGAGCGCCTGCGCATCGCGGCCGAAACCACCAAGGACTACGCCATCCTGACCATTGATGAAGAAGGCCTCATCACGACCTGGAACCACGGCGCCGAGCGGATCTTTGGCTATTCTGAAAAAGAAGCGGTCGGCCAGCTGTTTGCGATCATCTTTACCCCCGAAGACCGGGCCGCGGGCGCTGCCGACGAGGAGTTGCGCCTCGCCCGCGAAGAAGGGCGTTCGACCGATGAGCGCTGGCATTTGCGCAAGGACGGCAGCACCTTCTTTTGCAGCGGCGTGGTGACTCGCCTGGAAGGGAAAATGGGCGGCTATGCCAAGATTGCCCGCGACATCACGGAAAACAAGACCCTGCAGGTCAGCCGCGATGAACTGCTGGCCATGGAAAAACGGGCCAATGAACTGAAGGACCAGTTCCTGGCGGTGATGTCGCATGAACTCAAGCACCCGCTGAACCTGATCCAGGTGAATACCGAATTGCTGCTCAGCCAGCCCGAGGTGCGCGCACTGCCCGAAGTGGTGCGTGCCGGCGAAACCATTCGCCACGCGGTGGTGAGCCAGACCAAGATCATTGACGACCTGCTGGACCTGTCGCGCGCCCGAACCGGCAAGCTGACGCTCAGGCTGGCCCCGGTGAACCTTGATGAGCTGGCCGAGATGATTGCCTCCGCAGCCCGCGAAGCCGCCAGCAAGAAAGGCCTGACGCTGGTCTATGAATGCAGTGACAAGGAAGTGCTTGCATTGTGTGACCGCGTCCGGACCGAACAGATTTTCTGGAACCTGATCAACAACGCCATCAAGTTCACGCCTGAAGGCGGGACCATCACGGTGCAGCTGGAACGCGATGCCGAGTTTGCAAAATTCAGCGTGACCGACACCGGCCAGGGAATTACCGCTGAGTTTTTGCCGCAGATTTTCGGCATGTTTGTTCAGGCACCCAATCAAAAGGTACCCAGCACCAACATGGGGCTGGGTGTGGGTTTGACGCTGGTGCGCGACCTGACGGTGGCCCAGGGCGGCAAAGTGCTGGCCGATTCGGCCGGCCTGGGCAAAGGCGCCACGTTCAGCGTCTGGCTGCCGCTGGCCCAAACCACGCAGCAGGACAAAAAAACCATTGAACAAACCGGAAACCTGAAGGGCCTGAAGATTCTGGTTGTCGATGACATGATCGACCTGCTGGAGCCATTCGCGGCGCTGCTGCGTCTGGAAGGGGCCACGGTTGACATGGCGACCAGCGGCCAGGAGGCGCTGGAGTTGCTGGACAAAAGCGCTTACGACCTGCTGATTTCTGACATCGGCATGCCTTACATGGACGGCTACGAGCTGATCCGCAAAATCCGCAAGATTCCAGGATTGCACGCTCTGAAAGCCATTGCCTTGAGTGGTTATGGCCGGCAGGTCGATGCCGTGCGTGCCTTGCAAAGCGGTTTCGATGCCCACCTGTCAAAACCCGCCACGGTGGCGCATATTTGCCAGACCATTGCGCAACTGGTTTCCAAAGCCGAAGGTGAAGTGCAATAAAGTAGCCACTGGTTACAAATTCCCTGGCCTGAACCGACCGGGGGGTATTTTGTTTTGATACAAACGCCTTACCCTCATAGGGAAGAGCAGGAGACATGAGAGTTCAAAAAACCAGTCCATCCTTGAATGGATCAAGCGCATTCCCTGAGGTGTCCGGGCAGCAGATCGAGGCCGCCCGCTATGCCGTGTTGAGGCGCCTGGCGCCTTGTCTGCGTCACCACATGGTGCGGCCGCTGCAACCGATTGGCCTGATTTACGGCGTCATGCAGCACAAGCTTTCCGCTGCAAATCCCGACTTGCAGTCGGTGCGCGAAGAGGCCGACAAGATCAACGGGTTTGCCAGGGCCGCGCTCGATGAGTGCAATGACATGAGCACCTGGCTGGCGCCCGAGCCGGGCGTTTTGACCGGGGTGGACGCGGGCATCAGGGAGTGCGTGGGCCTGCTGGCCACCATGCTGCATTTTTGCGGCTTTCGCTTGGACAATGAGGTTGACGAGATGCCGGTCCAGGTGCAGCGCGATGCCGTGCGGATGGTCTTGAGCGCCGCACTGCTTGCGCTGACCGATTCAATGACCGAGCCGGCCAGCCTCCTGATCACCGCTGTCGCCAGCCAGGCTGAAGTCGCCGTTTCCCTGCAGGTCAGCCCGGCAGGCGAAGGCCAGGTGGACCGCTATGACGACAGCTACCGAAAGCTGGTGTGGGACGATGTGCAGGCGCTGGCGGCTGCGGAGCATGTCAGGCTGTCCCGGCAGGAGCGCCTGGTCACGCTGCGCTTTGCCGTCGAGACAGCGCCAGTCCATTAAGGCCCGGCCATGAACCCGGCGGTTCAGGCCGGCCGGGTCGGGTCCGGGTAGATCAGCTCATGAACCCGGCCCCGGGTTTCCCGCAAGAACGGTTTCCATTCGCCTTCCGGCAGGGCCAGCCGGTCGGCTATGGCCCACCAGGCGCTGGGGTTGAAGCCCAGGCCGACATGGCTGGCCACGACTTCAATATTTTCAGTCCACGGGTTCTTGTCGCTCGGCGACTGGATGCTGCCCTGCCAGGCCACGACGCCATCGGTGCGCGAATAAATGCTGGTGGTCGGCACGGGGGGCGCCGTCGGCAGGTCGTAGCCGGCGGCTTCGCGCTCGACGCTGCGGCCGCTGGCCAGTTCGTAAAGCCGCCAGGCATGGGTCGATTTGTGCGAGCCGGCAAACGGTGTTCCCAGCGTGATGACGCTGCGCACCATCTGCGGCACTTCCTTGGCCAGCTCGCGCGCGTAAATGCCACCCAGGCTCCAGCCGATCAGGCTGACCTTGCGGCCGGTGCTTTCGCAGGTGCGCACCAGCTGGTCTTTGGCTTCATCGAGAACGCCGGGGCGCGGGCCGAAATTGAAGCCCTGGTCCCAGCCGCAGGCCGAGTGCTTGAGCAACTGCAGGTAGCGGCGCAGCGGCGCGGTCGATAGGTCGTTGGCCGAGAGTCCCGGAAACACCACCACCGGATGGTTGTCGCCCCGTGGGGCACGGTTCAGCAGCGGCCAGGCCGGCAGCAGTGCGCTGAATTCCCAGAGGGCGCGCACTTCAAGCGCCAGCAGCCAGGCGCTGGGCGGCACGTCATGCAGCGGCGCCTTGCCACGCGATTGAGGCATGGGCTTGAGGCCTGCCCGACTGCGCGGGAGCGGTGGATGTGACGGTCTTTTCATGGCTTGACGTATTGCCGGAAAGTGACTTTTCTTCAGAAATATTACCTTCAATATCGGGGCGGCTGCCGTGTTTTGAAGGGGTGTAGCGCTTCTGACCAGGTGCTTTTTTGATGTTCGGCGAGGGCCGCTGGCTATCCGCCTTCGCCCAGCAAGCCCTGCACGCCGTCATTCAGGCCCGCCACCGGCGTTGCCTTGGCCAGCGCCATCCACACGCCCAGCGGCAGGTTTTGCCGGGTGCGCCGGGGCGCGGCCCGGGCCACCACCAGCCGCTGGTCTTGCATCAGCATGACGCCGCATTCGGCGGGAATCTCATCGGCGGCGCCTATCGGCCGGCCTTTGGCATCGCAGCCCAGCACATACCAGCATTCGCCGCCCAGGTCGAGGTAGGCCGTTCGTTTGTCAGGCCGGCGCAGGTCGCCGAGCAGGTCGGAGCGCTTGACCTTGATCTCGTGGACGATGGGGTCCACATAGCTTTCGACGGTGGTGTTGCGGATCGAGAACACGTCGGGCCGCACCATGCACCAGCGCACTTTTTCGCCAACGCCCGCCGGCGGCAGCTGCGCCCGCAGGCTCAGGGCGCGCCAGGCGATGCGGCCGGCGCGCACCATTTCGCAGGCGACCTGCTCGACCAGCGCTTCGTGCGCCGACAGGGCCGAACGGTTGCGCGCCAGGGTGGCCGCCAGCCAGGCTATGCCCGCATCGGTCACGTGCAGGGTTTCGTGGCCCGCCGGGCCGGCGATGCGCTCCAGCATGCCGGCCGCCAGCAACTCGATTTCCAGCATGTCCTGGCAGGGCCAGCCGGCGGAGCGGTACACCTCGCGCAGCCGCCGCGCGTGGGTGCGGCCGAGCGCGATGGCGGGCTCCATCGCCGCTCTAGCAAGCGGCTCGGTCAAGGCTGGCGCAGGGTTATCGGGGCTGGACAGGGAATTCATGGTCAAACAAGCCTTTTGCGCAATCAGCGCGGGCATAAGCAGCTATCAATAAAGAAGCATCCTGGCCTTGATATTCAGGTGTTGATCTCGAACCGCGCTTCGCCCATGTCGCGGTTCAGCGGCTTCAGCGCGGACAGGACGGCCTGGTCTTCGGCGTTTTCCCAGAGGGCAATCACTTCGCGTTCGGCGTCATGGTCGGCATGGGCCAGTTCTTCGGGCGAAAGGTGGCTGACCAGCGAACGCGCCAGCATGCAGGCCTGCAGCGTCGGCACGACAAATTCGCGGCCACCGACGCTAGATTCCAGCGCCATGCGAAAGCGCAATTCGGCGGCGCTGCGCTCGGCGGCGCTCAGGCCGATGGCGTTGACCATCTTGATGGTGTAGGGCTGTGTGGTTTGGCTCATGAGGGGCTTGCCGGGTCGGTTGGGGGTGGAAGGGAGGGCGATTTGAAGGGGCTGCGCCGCTCCAGCTCGTCCATGTAATTGTCGATGCCCGCGCCTTCGCGCTCCAGGAAGCGCTCGACGGCGTCAGCAAACGAAGGATGCGCCAGCCAGTGCGCGCTGGTGGTCCTGACCGGCAGCAGGGCGCGCGCCATCTTGTGCTCGCCCTGGGCGCCGCCTTCAAAGCGCTCGAAGCCGTGCTCAATGCACCACTGCAGCGGCTGGTAGTAGCACGCTTCGAAGTGCAGGCAGTCCACCCGGGCCAGCGCGCCCCAGTAGCGGCCATAGGCGGTCAGGCCATGGGTCGGCCGGTTTTCAGGGTCATTTTTGCCATTTGCGCAATCAGGACGGGCGCTGACAGCTATCAAACTGCTAGCAACTGCAACGCCGTCGCGTTCCGCCACGAACAGCAGCCAGTTCTCCGGCATGCTGGCTTCCATGCGCCGGAAAAAATCGCGGCTCAGGTACGGTGCATTGCCGTGCTCCAGGTAGGTGCGCTCGTAGCAGCGGTAGAAAAAATCCCAGTCGGCCCGGCTGATGTCCTGGCCCAGCGACCAGCGAAAGGTGATGCCGGCGTCCGCCACCTTGCGCCGCTCCTGGCGGATTTTCTTGCGCTTTTCCTGGCTCAGGGACATCAGGAAAGCGTCGAAGCCGCGGTAGCCCTCGGGCGGGGCAGTCCAGTGGAACTGCACGGTGTGGCGCAGCATCAGTCCGGCTTGCTCGCAGGCGGCCACGTCGTCGTCGCTGGCAAAGAGCAGGTGCAGCGATGACAGTTTTTCGGCTTCGCACCAGGCCACCAGCGCCTTGACCAGCAGCGTTCGCTCGGCCGCAGTGCGCGCCAGCAGCCGCGCGCCGGGAACGGGCGTGAAGGGCACGGCGACCAGGGCCTTGGGGTAGTAATCCAGGCCGTGCTGCTGGTAGGCATTGGCCCAGGCCCAGTCGAACACGTATTCGCCGTAGGAGTGCGCCTTGAGATACAGCGCGCAGGCGCCGGCCAGCGTGGCGCCCTGCCAGAGCGTGACAAAGCGCGGCGTCCAGCCGGTTTGCGGCGTGGCGCTGCCGCTGGCCTCAAGCGCGGCCAGGTATTCGTGGCGCATGAACGGGTTCAGCACGCCGTCCAGGCTTTGCGCGGCCAGCAGCGCGTTCCACTCGGCGGCATCGACCTTCAGCGGCGAATCCAGGATGCGGATGACATAATCGTTTGCGTTGTTTTTCACTTGTTTCCTGGTGTTTTTCGAGGTTCCATTTTTTCATGTCACTCAAAATCTGCGTCGCCCAACTGAACTACTGCGTCGGCGACATGCCCGGCAATGCGCAAAAAATCATAGCCGCTGCCCGCACCGCCTACCAAGAGGGCGCGCGGCTGGTGCTGACGCCTGAAATGGCGATTTGCGGCTATGCGGCCGAAGACCTGTTCTTGCGGCCCTCATTCATCCAGGCCTGTGATGATGCCGTGAATCAGGTGGCCCGCGAGCTGGCCGGGTTAAAAGGCTTGACCGTGGTGGTGGGCACGCCTGTCCACGGCGACAGCGGCAAGGGCCTGCGCACGAAAAGCGTCGCGGTGCAGCAGCGCCAGAATGCCGCCAGGGTGCTGCGCGAGGGCCGCGTGATTGAAACCTACGCCAAGCGCGAACTGCCCAATTACCAGGTGTTTGACGAGCGCCGCTATTTCGCCCCCGGCCAGGGGACTTGCGTGTTCCAGGCCACGGGTGACGAAGAGGGCGACGAGGCCGTCAGCATCGGCCTGCTGATCTGCGAAGACGCCTGGTTCGAGGAGCCCGCGCGGCTCGCCCAGCAGGCCGGCGCCGAACTGCTGGTGGTCATCAACGCCTCGCCGTTTCATGTCGGCAAGGGCAGCGAGCGCGAGGTGATGATGCGCGAACGCTGCCTGGCGACCGGCTTGCCGCTGGTCTATGCGCACCTGGTCGGCGGCCAGGACGAAATCGTTTTTGAAGGCCATTCGTTTGCCTTGCAAGCCGATGGCGCGCTGGCGGGCCGGGCCGAAAGTTTCAAGGAAAATCTGTTCTTTGCGCAGGCGGGGCGGGCGCAAGCAGCTATTGAATTGGTAGCAGATGCAGTGCCCTTGCGCAGCGCCGAGGCGGACCTGTGGGACGCGCTGGTGCTCGGGGTGCGCGACTATCTGGGCAAAAACGGCTTTCCCGGCGCGATTATCGGGCTGTCGGGCGGCATTGATTCGGCGCTGGTGCTGGCCATCGCGGTCGATGCGCTGGGGGCGGACAAGGTGCGCACGGTGATGATGCCTTCGCCCTACACCGCCGATATTTCCTGGATCGACGCGCGCGAGATGGCCGAACGCATGAAGGTTCGCTACGACGAGATTTCCATCGTTCCCGAATTCGAAGCCTTCAAGGCCTCGCTGGCCGGCGAGTTCAAGGGCAGGGCGGAGGACACCACCGAGGAAAACATCCAGGCGCGGATTCGCGGCGTGTTCCTGATGGCGCTGTCGAACAAGTTCGGCTCGATTGTCCTGACCACCGGCAACAAGAGCGAAATGGCCACCGGCTACTGCACGCTGTACGGCGACATGGCGGGCGGCTTTGCGGTCATCAAGGACTTGCTGAAAACCACCGTCTTCAGGCTGGCCCGCTGGCGCAATGAAAACGACCCCTACGGCACCGGCGGCAGCCCGATTCCGGAGCGCATCATCACGCGCCCGCCGAGCGCCGAGCTGCGCGCCGACCAGACCGACCAGGACAGCCTGCCGCCCTACGAGGTGCTCGACGCCATCCTGAAGCGCTACATGGAAAACGACCAGAGCGTCGAGGCCGTCGTGGCCGCCGGCTTCGAGCGCGCCGTGGTCGAGCGCGTGGCCCGCCTCATCCGGATCAACGAATACAAGCGCCGGCAGGCGCCGGTCGGCATCCGTGTGAGCCACCGAAGTTTTGGCAAGGATTGGCGTTATCCTATAACCAGCAAATTCGGCGCCTAGCTGCCGGCAACGATTTCACAATCGTTACATGGCGCAATGTCGCCACCCTTTAATATTCAGTCCCCCAGACTCACTCATAGAGAGATTTTTCGTGAAACAAATTACCGTCATCCTCAAGCCCTTCAAACTCGAAGAAGTCCGCGAAGCCTTGGCTGAATGTGGCGTGACCGGCCTGACCGTGACGGAAGTCAAGGGTTTTGGCCGCCAGAAAGGCCATACCGAACTGTACCGTGGCGCCGAGTATGTGGTCGATTTCCTGCCCAAGGTCAAGGTCGAAGTGGTCGTCAACACCGCCGATGTCGAGCGCTGTGTCGATGCCATCGTGCGCGCGGCACGCACCGGCAAGATTGGCGACGGCAAGATTTTCGTCACCAGTGTCGAGCGCGTGCTGCGCATCCGCACCGGGGAAGAAGACGAAGCTGCGATTTAATCCGGCTTAAATCTGGTCAAGCCGCAGGGGCTGTGCTGCAAGGCCGGCCTCTTGCACCAGTTGCTCCATCAGCGCTTGCGCATCGCTGCCGGTGCGGATCAGCCCCATCTGCCATTCATTCATGAAGCCGGTGCTGACCGCCGAGTCGAGAAAGGTCAGCAGGCTGTCGTAAAAGCCGTCCATGTTGAGCAGGCCCACCGGCTTGTCGTGGTAGCCAAGCTGGCGCCAGGTCCAGACCTCAAAGAATTCTTCAAGCGTGCCGATGCCGCCGGGCAGGGCCAGAAAGGCATCGGCATGCTCGGCCATGATGCGTTTGCGCTCGTGCATGTTCTCCACGATGTGCAGTTCGGTGCAGCCGGTATGCGCCCATTCCTTTTCGACCAGCGCCTTCGGAATCACGCCCACCACCCGCGCGCCCGCGGCCAGCGCCGCGTCGGCCAGGATGCCCATCAGGCCATTGTGGCCGCCGCCATACACCAGCTGGCCGCCGTGCCGGCCTATCCAGGCGCCGACTTCACGCGCCACCGCTGCAAATTCGGGGCTGTTGCCGGGGCGCGAGCCGCAGTACACGCACAGGGAAAAGGAAGGTTTATTCATGCTTGTGGTTTCAGGGTTCATGCGCCAAACCGGTGCACCAGCGCCAGTGTCCAGGTGCCCGCGCAGAGCAGCAGGCTGAGCAGCACCGCAGCGCTGCCCATGTCCTTGGCGCGTTTTGAAAGATCATGCCATTCAGGGCCAATGCGGTCGATGGCCGCCTCGATGCCGGTGTTGAGCAGCTCGACAATCAGCACTCCCATGACGGTTCCCGCCAATAACACGGTTTCAATCCAGCTGTTGCCCAGCCAGAAAGCCGCAGGGACCAGCACCACGGATGCCAGCGCTTCCTGCCGAAAAGCCGTTTCTCTCCAGCCGGCGCGCAGGCCGGCCAGGGAATAGCCGGCGGCATGCCAGACGCGGCTGAGCCCCCGGCGGTTTTTCTGGGGGTTGGCAGTTGCGGAAAACGGGACTTGTTCAGGCATGCCAGGCATTGTCTCGCAGCTTTATGACCTCCAGCTTTCAGGATGACCGGGAAACCAGAGTTTTGCCGGGTGCTGGTCGCTTCGTTTTTGCGGGGGTGATCCAGGTCACCAGGCGGGTGCCTGCCCAGGCGTCGTGCCAGAACTGCCGCTGTGGATGAAAGCGCGCCAAAATGGCCCAGATGGCGACCCAGCCCAGCGTCAGCACGGCGCCTTTCGTGGCGGGCAGGTCCAGCAGCCAACTCACGCCGAGCGGCGGCAAAAACCACATCCAGCTGAGCGCATAGCGCAGCAGCGCGCGTTGCTGGGTAATCGGGGCGCCATGCACATCGACGACGCGGATGTGCCAGGTCTTCATCGCCAGCGTCTGGCCCTTGGCCCAGAACCAGACAAAGTAAATGCCAAAAATGACAAATACAAAAGCCTGCAGGGCATGGCGGTTGTCCAGCGCATTGCGCGTCTGGCTCAGGGTGCTGAAAAGGTAGCCGGCAATGAAAACCACGCCAAACATCAGCAAGCCTTCATACATCCAGCAGGCCATGCGCCTTGGAATAGACGGGATTTGAGTATCTTTTACTATCAATTTAATAGCTTGTGGTGAGCGCGGGCAGCAGACTGCCGCACTGATTGAGCGATAAAACCGGCCAGCAATGCAGCGCCGGTTTTTATCGCTGCGGTGCTGTGCCGGGTACGGAAGCCGGCGTTGCAGGAACAGGCACTGCAGCCGGGAACGAAGGAACGATTTTAGGCGCGGGCTTGAACGCCGGCTTGCTGGCAGGCTGTGCAGGAACTGATGCCAGCTTTTGCGGCGCCACGGGTTTGACCGCTGTGGCCGCGCCGGTCGGCCTGGGGCTGGCTTTGGCGGCAAGCTTCTGTTTTTCTTCAGGGCTCAAGGCTTGATACGCCTCCCATTTGGCCTTCTTTTCTTCGGGCGTCAATTGCCTGGACAGCTCTTTGGTCTTGCCGAAGTTCAGTCGTGCCTGCGCGCGCTGTTGCGGGCTGAGGGCAACCCATTCGTTCATTCGGCTGTTCAGCGTCGCCTGATCTTGTGGAGTGAGCGCGCTGTAATTCTTGGAGATTTCCAGCCACTTGCGTTTTTGTGCCTCGCTCATGCCGGTGTTCCAGCTCGACGCCAGCGGTGCAAGGGCTTGCTGCTGCGAAGGCGTCAGTTGAGACCAGTCGGGACCTGAGGCGATGGTTTTACCGGCCAACGCTGCGCTGGCTGAAACCTGTGGTTTTGGGGCCTGTGCAAAACCAGCTGAAGGCCAGGCCAGAAGACCGGCCAGCGCCAGTCCCGATCCAAGTAATTGAAGCTTCGAAGTCAATCCGCCTGTCGTCTGCTCCATCAAGCAGGCAAGTGGATGCTGCGCAGTCGAATGAACAGTCGCCTGTATCGTCATTGGACAGTTGCAGTTTGACGTGTGGCTTTGAGAAACTGGACAAAACCAGGGTCGGCAAATGCGGCTGGAGGCAACTCATCAGTCAGCAATGCCGAGTCCACTTCAGCCAGTTCCTGTGTCCTGTTGTCATTTTGAAACGAATTGATGGCCAACAGGCCCACGACCAGTGCAATCAACGGCAGCACCGAGCCAATCCGGCCCCACCAACTCAAGCCTTCATCGGCGCCCCAGGTCAGCGCCGCGCTGCCGCCTACATTGACCGCATGACCTGCTGTTTGGGTTTTTGCGATCTTGCGCTGGGAGACCGCCTGTACGCGGGCTGCGCGCAAGCGCTCGGAGATGTCGTGCGGCAGGTCTGCCGTACCTGCCGACAGGTAAGACACGGTTTTGAGACCGAAACGGTCTTGCAGAATGTCTGCTCTTTTTTGAGGTGAATTCTTCATAGTTTGATCCCTTTGGCGCTCAGCGCTTTACTGAGGGCGTGAACTGCACGGGAACAGTGTGTTTTGACGCTGCCTTCCGAGCAACCCATGGCTGTGGCCGTTTCAGCCACATCCATTTCCTCCCAGTAACGCATCAGAAAGGCTTCCCGTTGACGGTCCGGCAACTCCTTTATCTCAAGTTCAATTTCATGCAATATTTGAGCCCGTTCGGTGGCGTCCTGGGCGCTTTCCGTGCCTTCAGAGTTGCTCAGACTCTCCAAAGTTTCCAGAAGATCAAAATTGCCATCTTCTCCGGAGGCAGAAAACTCGCTCATGTTGGAAAAAAGGGCGTTGCGGGTCTTGCGGCGCCGAAACCAATCGAGTGTGGTGTTGGACAAAATTCGCTGGAACAGCATGGGCAACTCCGCAGCCGGTTTGTCACCGTAGTGCTGCGCCAGTTTCATCATGCTGTCCTGGACAATGTCAAGCGCGGCTTCTTCGTCCCGGACGTGGTAAATGCTGCGTTTGAAGGCCCGTTTTTCAACGCTTTTCAGGAAGTCGGAAAGTTCTTGTTCAGTTGCCAACGGTGTGATTCCGGGTTGTCCAGCGTTTTTATTGTGCTCAGGCCTAAATGTTTCGTTGCATGGCCTTCAAGCCAATGTTCAGTCTGAAAATTATCGCACCACGTCTGCGAGTGTCGGATACGTGGCTGTTTCAGGATTGAAAGGCGCTTCGCGGCAAGCGGGTAGCGCACGGTGTCATAATGCTGCCTGCAAATCAAAAGGCAAACGGGTCATGGCTCGGCGGATTATGTTTCTGCTTATGGTTTTGGCCTCAAGTCTCGACGCAGCTTCACAAGAGCGGGCCAAGAGGCACCCTAGGTATTTCGTTAGAGAAATTCACAAAGGTTCATCATGGAAATCACAAAAGCGGAAATTGCTTCCGCAGCGGCAACATCTGCCCAAACCAACCCTCAGGATCTGCGGGGCGCTGAAATCCTCGTAAAAGCGCTTCAGGCCGAAGGTGTCAAGTACATCTGGGGCTATCCCGGCGGTGCGGTTCTTCATATTTACGACGCCTTTTACAAGCAGGACTCGATCCAGCATGTGCTGGTGCGCCACGAGCAGGCCGCAGTACATGCCGCCGAT
The DNA here is from genome assembly GCF_000015505.1 of Polaromonas naphthalenivorans CJ2. Classification (GTDB taxonomy): domain Bacteria; phylum Pseudomonadota; class Gammaproteobacteria; order Burkholderiales; family Burkholderiaceae_C; genus Polaromonas; species Polaromonas naphthalenivorans. Next base: position 1,820,121 of record NC_008781.1, read on the forward strand.
GGTTATGCCCGCGCCACTGGCGATGTTGGCGTTGCGCTGGTCACTTCCGGCCCTGGCCTGACCAATGCTGTGACCGGGATTGCAACGGCCTACATGGACAGCATCCCCATGGTCATCATCAGCGGCCAGGTACCGACCGCCGCCATTGGCCTGGATGCCTTCCAGGAATGCGATACCGTCGGTATCACCCGCCCGATCGTCAAGCACAACTTCCTGGTCAAGGATGTACGGGACATGGCCGAGACCATGAAAAAGGCTTTCCATATCGCCCGCACCGGCCGGCCTGGTCCTGTGGTGGTCGATGTGCCCAAGGATGTCTCGTTCAACAAGACCCTGTATACCGGCTACCCGAAGAGCGTTGAAATGCGCTCCTACAACCCGGTTCGCAAAGGCCATGCCGGGCAGATCCGCAAAGCCTTGCATCTGCTGATGGCGGCCAAGCGGCCCTATATTTACACTGGCGGCGGCGTATTGCTCAGCAACGCTTCGCAAGAGTTGCGCACGCTGGTGGACATGCTGGGTTACCCATGTACCCATACGCTGATGGGCCTGGGCGCCTACCCGGCCAGCGACAAGAAGTTTCTCGGCATGCTGGGCATGCATGGCACGCTCGAAGCCAACAACGCCATGCAGAATTGCGACGTGCTGCTAGCTGTCGGCGCGCGTTTTGATGACCGTGTGATTGGCAACCCCAAGCACTTCGCCCAAAACGAACGCAAGATCATCCACATCGACATCGACCCGTCGAGCATTTCCAAGCGCGTGAAAGTCGATATTCCCATCGTGGGCGATGTCAAGGATGTGCTGACCGAACTGATCGCCATGATTCGCGAATCGGGCCTGAAGCCTGACGCCGATGCGCTGGGCGGCTGGTGGAGCACGATTGACGAGTGGCGCAAGCGGGACTGCATGAAGTACAGCCTGGGCACCGGCGACGTGATCAAGCCGCAGTATGTGGTCGAGACGCTCTGGAACATGACCAAGGACGCCGACACCTACATCACCTCGGATGTCGGCCAGCACCAGATGTGGGCCGCGCAGTACTACAAGTTCGACGAGCCGCGCCGCTGGATCAATTCCGGCGGTCTGGGCACCATGGGCGTCGGCATTCCCTATGCCATGGGCATCAAGCTGGCCAAGCCGGACTCGGAAGTGTTCTGCATTACCGGCGAAGGCTCGGTGCAGATGTGCATCCAGGAGCTTTCAACCTGCCTGCAGTACAACACGCCGATCAAGATCGTGTCGCTCAACAACCGCTACCTGGGCATGGTGCGCCAGTGGCAGGAAATCGAATATGCCGGCCGCTACAGCAGCAGCTACATGGATGCACTGCCCAATTTCGTGAAGCTCGCCGAAGCCTATGGCCATGTCGGCATGCTGATCGAAAAGCCGCAGGATGTGGAGCCTGCACTGCGCGAAGCGCGCAAGCTCAAGGACCGTACCGTGTTCATGGATTTCCGCACCGACCCGACGGAAAACGTGTTTCCGATGGTCAAGGCCGGCAAGGGCATCACTGAAATGCTGCTCGGGTCCGAAGACCTCTGAGCGCATCGCCCTTTTATTTATTCACCCGTCAACTGACGAATCTATTGACTGCCGAGCCTGCGCATTACCGTGCGCAGGGGAGGGCAGCGAAAAGAGGAATCTATCTATATGAAACACATCATTGCAGTTTTGCTGGAAAACGAGCCGGGCGCTCTTTCCCGCGTCGTCGGCCTGTTTTCAGCGCGTGGCTACAACATCGAGAGCCTGACCGTCGCGCCGACTGAAGACCCGACGCTGTCTCGCATGACAATCCAGACCTCGGGTTCGGACGACGTGATCGAGCAGATCACCAAGCACCTGAACCGCCTGATCGAAGTGGTCAAGGTGGTCGATTTGACAGAAGGCTCCTACACCGAGCGCGAGCTGATGATGGTCAAGGTGCGCGCGGTCGGCAAGGAACGCGAAGAGATGAAGCGCATGGCTGATATATTTCGCGGTCGGATTATCGACGTGACTGAAAAGAGTTACACGATTGAACTGACGGGCGACCAGACCAAGAACGATGCGTTTCTGGAAGCGATTGACCGCAGCGCCATTCTTGAAACCGTGCGAACCGGTTCAAGCGGAATCGGCCGTGGCGAGCGGATTCTGCGGGTTTGAAATTGCCACTGTCCGAGTATCGGGTGTGGCAGGTTTTTTTATTTTTATTGCGATTATTTAGGAGCGACAGATGAAAGTTTTTTACGACAAGGATTGTGATTTGAGCCTGATCAAGGGCAAGACCGTGGCCATCATCGGCTATGGCAGCCAAGGCCATGCACACGCCCAGAATTTGAATGACAGCGGCGTCAAGGTTGTCGTAGGCCTTCGCAAAGGCGGCGCTTCGTGGCCCAAGGTTGAAAAAGCCGGCCTGCAGGTGGCTGAAGTGGCTGATGCCGTCAAGGCCGCTGATGTGGTCATGATCCTGTTGCCTGATGAGCAAATCGGCGCGGTTTACAAGAACGACGTGGCCCCCAACATCAAGCAGGGCGCTTCCCTGGTGTTTGCCCACGGCTTCAATGTGCATTACGGCGCCGTGATTCCGCGCGACGACCTCGATGTCTGGATGGTCGCTCCCAAGGCCCCGGGCCACACGGTACGCAACACCTATACCCAGGGCGGCGGCGTACCGCACCTGGTTGCAGTGCATCAGGACAAGTCCGGCAAAGCCCGTGACCTGGCCCTGAGCTACGCGATGGCCAATGGCGGCGGCAAGGCCGGCATCATTGAAACCAACTTCCGCGAAGAAACCGAAACCGATCTGTTCGGTGAACAGGCCGTACTGTGCGGCGGTGCGGTCGAACTCATCAAGGCTGGCTTCGAGACGCTGGTGGAAGCCGGCTATGCGCCAGAAATGGCCTACTTCGAGTGCCTGCACGAACTCAAGCTGATCGTGGACCTGATCTACGAAGGCGGCATTGCCAACATGAACTACTCCATCTCGAACAATGCCGAGTATGGTGAGTACGTGACCGGCCCGCGCATCGTGACCGAAGACACGAAGAACGCCATGCGCGCCGTGCTCAAGGACATCCAGACCGGCGAATACGCCAAGAGTTTCCTGTTGGAGAACATCGCTGGCGCGCCTACCCTGATCAGCCGCCGCCGTTTGAATGCCGAGCACCAGATCGAACAAGTGGGCGGAAAGCTCCGCGCCATGATGCCGTGGATTGCCAAGAACAAGCTGGTTGACCAGACGCGCAACTGATTTTTTGATCACAACGGACCCCGTCCTGCAAAAAGCCGCGCGACGTTCTTGCGCGGCTTTTTCAATGGTGCTGGCAAAATCGTCGCTTCCCGAAGCCCTGTTCTTGCACCTGGTCAGGATGGGCCGGGATCTGCCGCGTCACAGGGCCGTTTCACACATGGGGTCACAGACTCTGCGTGCTATGGATTCAATAGCTATTTGCGCGCACCAGTCGTGCTTGAGGAGTACTTTTTATGCATGATGGCGAGGATGACGTTCCTGCGAGCGCAGAGGTCTTGCCACGCAAACGGCGCAAGGGCATTTACATCTTGCCCAACCTGTTCACGCTGGCTGCACTGTTTGGCGGTTTTTATGCCATCGTCATGGCCATGAACGGCCGCTTTGACCAAGCCGCTATCGGCGTGTTCTGCGCCATGGTGCTCGACAGTCTGGACGGCCGGATTGCACGCCTGACCAATACGCAGAGTGCTTTTGGCGAGCAGATGGATTCGCTGTCCGACATGGTGTCGTTTGGCGCGGCGCCCGCCTTGATTGCCTATGTCTGGGCGCTGACCAGCCTGGGCCGCTGGGGCTGGATTGGCGCTTTTGTCTATTGCGCTTGCGCGGCATTGCGCCTGGCGCGGTTCAATGTCAATACCGCCGTGGTTGACAAGCGTTTTTTCCAGGGTTTGCCTTCGCCTGCCGCCGCCGCTCTGGTGGCGGGTTTTATCTGGTTGATGAATGATTGGGGCGTTGACGGGGTGGAAGTGCGCTGGATTACCTTTGGCCTGATGCTCTATGCCGGCCTGACGATGGTCACCAACGTGCCTTTTTACAGCTTCAAGGATATTCAGGTGAAACGCAGCGTTCCGTTTGTCGTCATCGTATTGATCGCACTCGGCATTGCCGTCATCAATATCGATCCACCTACGGTCATGTTCGGTCTGTTTGTTATTTATGGCTTTTCTGGCTATGCGCTGTATGGCTGGCGCAAGGCCAAAGGCCTGCAGACCAGTGTCATTTCCACCTCTACCGATGAACCTGACGAGCGTGGGCTGCACAAATAAATTGTGGTACATTGACCGAATGAAGAAAATTTCGCTAGCACTACTGCTATCTGCCAACGGGCGGAGACGGTAGCGCACGCGTACACCTGATTTCCACGGCCCGTTTGCACCAGCAACGGGCCGTTTTCATTTGGGTTGCTGGTTTTTGAAAATAATGAAAGTTCAATGATGTTGAAACTAATTTAAAGCCTGCTTCCAGATACACATTATTTTTTCTCTGCCGCACTGTTGCAGACAAAGCTCCACACCCTAAACCGAGAAAACTCCCATGACTGACAAACTCATTATTTTCGACACCACCTTGCGCGACGGCGAGCAGTCACCCGGTGCCTCCATGACCCGTGATGAAAAACTGCGTATTGCCCGACAACTGGAACGGCTGAAGGTTGATGTGATCGAAGCCGGCTTTGCAGCCAGCTCGAATGGAGACTTTGAATGTGTCAAGGCGATTGCAGAGGTTGTGAAGGATTCCACCATCTGTTCACTGGCGCGCGCCAACGACCGCGATATTTCACGGGCGGCTGAAGCCCTGAAACCGGCCAACTCGGGTCGTCTGCATCTTTTTCTGGCAACCAGCGCACTGCATATGGAAAAAAAGCTCCGTATGACGCCCGATCAGGTATTTGAGCAAGCGCGGCTTTCGGTGCGCTTTGCGCGCAACCTGATGGCTGACATCGAGTTCAGCCCCGAGGACGGTTATCGCTCTGACCCGGACTTTTTGTGCCGGGTCATTGAGGCTGTCATCAACGAAGGAGCCACCACGATCAATGTTCCCGACACCGTGGGCTATGCAATTCCCGAACTCTACGGCAACTTCATCAGGAACCTGCGTGAGCGTATTCCCAACAGTGACAAGGCTGTCTGGTCGGTTCATTGCCATAACGATTTGGGCATGGCCGTTGCCAATTCTTTGGCAGGGGTGAAGATTGGCGGCGCCCGGCAGGTTGAATGCACCATCAACGGCCTGGGCGAACGCGCGGGCAACTGCTCGCTTGAAGAAGTGGTAATGGCCGTGAAAACGCGCAAGGATTACTTCGGGCTGGATATTGGCATCGACACGCAGCAAATACTGGCTGCCAGTCGCCTGGTGAGCCAGACGACGGGTTTTGTGGTGCAGCCCAACAAGGCTGTGGTGGGAGCCAACGCTTTTGCCCACGCTTCCGGCATTCATCAGGATGGCGTCTTGAAGGCCCGTGATACCTACGAGATCATGCGGGCTGAAGATGTGGGCTGGTCAGCCAACAAAATCGTGCTGGGCAAGCTGAGCGGCCGCAATGCCTTCAAGCAGCGGCTGCAGGAACTGGGCGTGGCGATGGAAAGTGAAACCGACATCAACAATGCCTTCATCAAGTTCAAAGACCTTGCGGACCGCAAAAGCGAAATTTTTGACGAGGACATTCTTGCCTTGGTCAGCGATGAGAGCGTCACCCACAGCAACGAGCAATATGGTTTTGTGTCCTTGTCGCAGCACAGTGAAACCGGTGAGCGTCCCCAAGCATGCGTGATTTTCACGGTGGCGGGCAAGGAGGTCAAGGGCGAGTCAGACGGCAATGGCCCGGTGGATGCATCGCTCAAGGCGATTGAAACCCACGTCAAGAGCGGTGCCGAGATGGTGCTTTATTCAGTCAATGCCATCAGCGGTTCGACCGAAAGCCAGGGCGAAGTGACGGTGCGCCTGCAAAACAGTGGGCGCGTGGTCAATGGCGTCGGGTCTGATCCTGATATCGTAGTGGCTTCGGCCAAGGCTTACCTGAGCGCCCTGAATAAGCTGCAAAGTAAAGCCGACCGGGTTGCCGCGCAAGGGTAATGCCTTGGATAATTGAACAATATCCTTCATATTCAAGGGCTTAGCCCTCCTGTTTTTCCGCTGGCCAAGGCTGAAAGCCAGACCTGCGGTACTGATTTAAGAAAGTCACGCAAGCGCCTGATATTGCGTGACTTTTTCTATTTCTATACACTTCGGGGTTTCCCTACATCGCAACCAAAACAGGCAATATTTACCATGTCTAATCAGCTTTTGAGTCGCGCACTAAAAATCGTTGGATTCTTCGCTTTGTCGTTTGCCTTGGCCGTGCCTGCAGCCAACGCGGCATCCGCGAAATCATCGTCCAAACGCGCGATTGTCAAGAAGCCCCATGTCGCAAAATCGACAGCTTCCAAAAAAGTGGTTTCAACCCGCAAGAGTGTTCGTTTTGAAGCCAGCGCCAAGGTCGCGAGAACCAAGCGTCCCTCCATTATTCAGGCCTTGATTCCGGCCATTCCTTCGTTTGGCCAGATGGCCGGCCTGCACAGCGCCATCGATCCGCTGGATTTGAAGTCCAGCGTAGCCCTGGTGATTGATCAGGACACGCGTGAAGTGCTGTTCAGCAAAAATGACCATGCGGTCTTGCCTATTGCATCACTGACCAAATTGATGACCGGCGTCATCATTAGCGGCGCCAGACTGCCGATGGACGAGATGATCACGGTCACGCAGGACGACGTTGATACCGAAAAACACAGCCGTTCACGTCTGAGCGTAGGCGCCACGCTGTCGCGCGGCGAAATGCTGCATCTGGCCTTGATGTCCAGCGAAAACCGCGCGGCCCATGCTTTGGGCCGTACCTATCCCGGCGGCATGGCCACCTTTGTCAGCCTGATGAATGCAAAAGCCAAAATGCTGGGCATGCATGACACCAGTTATGCAGAGCCAACGGGCCTTTCAAGCCGCAATCAGTCCAGCGCGCAAGACCTGGCTGCTCTGGTCAATGCCGCGCACGGGGATCCGGTGCTTCGTGAGTTGACCACATCTCCCGGTTACCAGGTGGCTGTTGGCAGCCGCACCTTGCAATTCAACAACACCAATCGCCTCGTGAAAAATCCTGATTGGGATATTGGCCTGCAAAAAACGGGCTATATCAATGAAGCAGGTCAGTGCCTGGTGATGCAAACCAAAATTGCGGGCCGCAAACTGATCATGGTGTTTCTGGACTCAGCGGGTAAGCTGAGCCGGCTGGGTGATGCCGAACGCGTGCGCCGCTGGGTGGAAACCAATCCGGTCGTCACTGATCAAAAACTTAAGTTAAGTGCTTCGGACAAGCAGATCAGCGGTTAATCGTAACAGTCAGCAATTTGCTAACGCATGCCTGGCTCGGGTTTGCCGACCTGAAACAGGTGTGCAATCAGCTATTTTTGCTATTTTATTAATAGCTGGTTGCGCACACCCCATAAGCGTAAAAGCCACTTTTACCTTAAAGTGTAGCCAAGCGCTGACGATATTTCATTGGCTGTTGCCTGCAACTTGGGTAGCCAGCTTTCATCCAGCCGGTCGGCGGGTGCTGAAATTGACAGGCCGGCCACCAGTTTGTTCTGGTCGTCATAAATGCCGGCAGCCATGCAGCGAACGCCCAGTTCCAGTTCTTCGTTGTCGCGTGCAATGCCATATTGACGCGCTTTTGACAGTTCACGCTCCAGAACAGCTAGCTCGGTGATGCTGTTGCGCGTCTGGCCGGGCAGGCCGGTGCGTGTCGCGTAGGCACGCAGGCGCTGGGGGTCGTCAGAGGCCAGAAACAGCTTGCCCACCGACGTCAGATGCAGCGGCGCCCTGCCGCCGATAGCCCGTACCACCTGCATGCCGGAGCGTTCGCTGTACGTGCGTTCGACGTACAGGATTTCATCGCCTTGGCGCATGCTTAAATTGACCGGCTGCTGTGTCAGCTTGTGCAGTTCTCGCATGGGGATCAGGGCCGCATCACGGACATTCAGGCGTGCCTTGACCAGGTTGCCCAGTTCAAGCAGACGCATGCCCAGCCGGTAGTTGCCTGCCGCTGGCCGGTCCACGAAACGGCCCGTGGCCAGATCGTTCAGGATGCGATGCGCTGTCGAAGGGTGAAGGCCGGATTTCTCGCTGATTTCCTTGAGGGAAACGGCTTCTTCATGGGCGGCCAGAATTTCAAGCAGGGTGAACATGCGTTCAATCACCTGGACGGTCGGTTTGACGGGAAGGTCGCTGTCGGGTTTTATCATGTGCAGACTTTCTGCATCAGATTTTACCTTGTGAAATCAGTCGCGTAATTTGAACCAGTACCAGGCGTCGCCCCGTTGTTGGCCGTTAAATCATTCGTGACTGATGGCCTTGGCCGTGCTGGAAGCTATCCATTGGCCATTCTGCAGGATCTCGTTGGGCCGGAATCCGAGCTTGTAGTTCATTTTCGGGCTTTGCGCTATCCAGTAACCGAGATAGACAAAAGGCAGGCCGAGCTGCCGGGCCTGCTCTATCTGCCAAAGCACGCTGTAGTTGCCATAGCCGGCCTGATCTTCCGGTTCGTAAAAGGTATAAACCGCCGAGATGCCGTCTTCCAGCACATCGAGGATGGAGATCATCTTTAGGGCGCCTGCCTCGCCATTGGGCAAGCACTCGCGAAACTCCACCAGGCGCGAATTGACGCGGCTTTGCAGCAAAAACTGGGTGTACTGGTCAATGCTGTCGTGGTCCATGCCGCCGCCGGCATGGCGGCTGTTCTGGTAGCGCAGGTAGAGCTGATAGTGTTCGGGCAAAAAACACAGCTTGAGACTGCTGACCAGCAGCTTCTGGTGCCGCTTCCAGGCACGGCGCTGGCTGCGGTCGGGTTGAAAGGTGCTGACCGGCACGCGAAGCGGCACGCAAGCCTGGCAGCCGTCGCAGTAAGGGCGGTAGGTGAACATCCCGCTGCGCCGGAAGCCCTGGGTGACCAGTTCCGAATAAGCGTTGTTATGAATAAGGTGGCTGGGCGTTGCAACCTGCGAGCGAGCCTGCCTGCCCGGCAGATAACTGCAAGGGTAGGGCGCCGTTGCGTAAAACTGCAGGGTGTGTAGAGGCAGGTCTTTGAGGTGCGTCACGGTGTTGCGGGCGTTGCGTCATTCAAAATCTGATGCCAGTATAGAGAATCGAAATGCCATGCGGGAGCGGTTTTACCCACGTTCCGGCTGAGATGACTGATGAACTCGGCGCGGCTGATTTCACAAGCGCCGAGTGACGCAAGGTGCCCGGTATTTTGCTGGCAGTCGATCATCGCGATGCCCTTGGCGCGGCAAAAGGCCACCAGCGCAGCCAGCGCGATTTTGGAGGCGTCCGTCTGATGCGCAAACATCGACTCGCCAAACACCATCCGGCCCAGATTGACGCAATACAGGCCGCCGGCAAGTTCGCCGTTCACCCAGGTTTCCACGCTGTGGGCATGACCGGCGCGATGCAGTTCGCCGTAAGCCTGCTCCATTTCCGAAACGATCCAGGTGCCCGCCTGGCCGGCCCTGGGTTTGCTGGCGCAGGCGCTGATGACGCGCTGGAAGGCGCTGTCAAACCTGATTTCGCAGTGCGCATCGTTCATGAAGCGAACGATGCCTTTGCGCAAGGAGCGATGCAGCTTGAAGTCGCGTGTTTGCAGCACCATGCGCGGATCAGGACTCCACCACAGCACCGGCTGCCCCAGGCTGAACCAGGGAAAAATCCCGCGTGCGTAAGCCCGGACCAGGGTGGCGGCATCGAGTGTTTCGCCGGCCGCCAGCAGGCCCGGTGCCGGGTCCGCGCTGCCCCAGGCGTCTTCCAGTGGCGGAAAAGCCTGACCGGCCACAAGCCACGGCAGCGGCGGCGATGATGGCTTGATGTTTTTTTTAATCATTGCTATATTTTTAATAGCTACTCATGCGCGTGCTGATTGCGCAAAGGCCTTATTTTGTTCCAAAAATACGGTCCCCGGCATCCCCCAGGCCCGGCAGGATGTAGCCATGCTCGTTGAGCTGCCGGTCAATCGCCGCGGTGTAGATGTCCACGTCGGGGTGGGCTTTTTGCAAGGCGGCAACGCCTTCGGGGCAGGTCAGCAGACAGACAAACTTGATGGACCGGGGCTTGAGCTGCTTCAGCCGGTCAACCGCCGCGATGGCCGAGTTGCCGGTGGCCAGCATCGGATCGACGATGACAATGTCGCGCTCTTGCATCTCCTGCGGCATCTTGAAGTAATACTCGACCGGCGACAGCGTTTCAGGATCGCGGTACAGGCCGATGTGGCCCACGCGGGCGCCGGGCACCACGTTGAGAAAGCCATCGAGAAAACCGTTGCCGGCGCGCAGGATGGAAACCAGAACGAGTTTTTTTCCGTCAATGATCTTGCCGGTCGTGGTCTCCAGCGGCGTTTCGACTTCGATGTCCTGAAGCGGCATGTCGCGGGTGACTTCATAGGCCATCAGGTTGCTCAACTCGGCGAGCAGGGTGCGAAAGGTGCTGGTGGAGGCGTTCTTGCGGCGCATCAGGGTCAGCTTGTGTTGCACCAGTGGGTGGCTGATCAGGTGGACGTTGCTCATGAATGACGGGCTTTCTTGGGGTGGTTGATTCGGATGTTTCAGCGTTTCTTACCGCCAAACAGGCTGCCGAGCACGCCTCGGATGATTTCCCGCCCGACGGTAGAGCCCATGGTGCGAACGGCGGACCGGGCCATGCTTTGCGCCAGGCCGTCATGCCTGGCGCCGCGCGGCCCGGTGGTGCCGAACAGCACGTCATTGAGCCCGCCCAGCATGCCGCCAAACGCCGACTCGCCCGCCGCGCCGCCGTTTGATGCTGCGGGCGCCTGGCCGGTGGCTGCGCCTGCACGCTCCAGAAGCATTTCGTAAGCCGATGCGCGGTCCATTTCTTTTTCATACACGCCGGCCACCAGCGAGTCCTGCAGCAACTGCTCGCGTTGTGGGAGCGAGATCGGGCCGATCTGGCTGCCCGGCGGCAGCACGTAAACCCGCTCGGTCATGCTGGGCCGGCCCTTGGCATCGAGGAAACTCACCAGCGCTTCGCCCACGGCCAGTTCGGTGATGGCGGCTTCAATGTCCAGCCCGGGCTTTTGCCGCATCGTCTGGGCTGTCGCCTTGACCGCTTTCTGGTCGCGCGGCGTGTAGGCGCGCAGGGCGTGCTGCACCCGGTTGCCCAGCTGGGCCAGGACCGAATCCGGAATGTCGAGCGGATTTTGGGTGACGAAATAAACCCCCACGCCCTTGGAGCGCACCAGTCGCACCACCAGTTCGATGCGCTCGACCAGCGCTTTGGGCGCATCGGTGAAGAGCAAATGGGCCTCGTCAAAAAAGAACACCAGCTTGGGCTTGTCGGGGTCGCCGATTTCTGGCAACTGCTCGAACAGCTCCGACAGCATCCACAGCAGGAACGTGGCGTACAGGCGCGGCGAATGCATCAGCTTGTCGGCCGCCAGGATGTTGATGACGCCATGCCCGGCACTGTCGGTCTGCATGAAGTCGCTGATGTTGAGCATCGGCTCGCCGAAGAATTTGGCGCCTCCTTGCGTCTCGATCTGCATCAGCCCGCGCTGGATGGCGCCCACGCTGGCGGCGCTGACGTTGCCGTATTTCGTCGTGAAGTCCTTCGCGTTGTCGCCGACGTACTGCAGCATGGCGCGCAAATCCTTCAGGTCAAGCAGCAGCAGGCCGTTGTCGTCGGCGATCTTGAAGACCAGGTTGAGGACGCCTTCCTGCGTGTCATTCAGGTTGAGCATGCGGCCGAGCAGCAGCGGCCCCATGTCGGACACGGTGGCACGCACCGGATGGCCTTGCTCGCCAAACACGTCCCACAGCGTGGCCGGGCAGGCCAGGGGTTCGGGTGCTTGGATGCCGCGCTCCTTCAGGATGCCGGCCATTTTTTCGCCCAGCGTGCCCGCCTGGCTGATGCCGGTCAGGTCGCCCTTCACGTCGGCCATGAAGACGGGCACGCCGATCCTGGAAAAGCTTTCGGCCAGGGTCTGCAAGGTGACTGTTTTGCCCGTTCCGGTGGCGCCCGTAATCAGCCCATGGCGGTTGGCCAGCGCGGGCAGAAGCTCGCATCGGGTCGAGGAATCTTGGGCAATGAGGAGCGGATCGGCCATGATGGGGGTTGGTCCTGATGAAACTTGCCCAAGGCAAGACAAGCGAAAAGTAAAATGCAGCGTATAGATTAAATCAATTACAAAAGGATTTTCCGTGGCTGGTCATAGTAAATGGGCGAATATTCAGCACCGCAAGGGTCGCCAGGACGACAAACGCGGCAAGATCTGGACGCGGGTCATCCGCGAGATCATGGTGGCCGCGCGTTTGGGCGGCGGTGACTTGGCGACCAATCCACGCTTGCGCCTGGCGGTCGAGAAGGCGAAGGCGGCCAACCTGGCGGCTGAAACCGTCAAGCGCAACATCGACAAGGCCACGGGCAACCTCGAAGGCGTTCACTACGAAGAAGTTCGTTATGAAGGCTATGGCATCGGCGGGGCGGCGATTCTGGTGGACTGCATGACCGACAACAAGGTTCGCACGGTGGCCGAAGTTCGCCATGCGTTTTCCAAGCACGGCGGTAACATGGGCACCGAGGGTTCGGTGGTTTTCCAGTTCAAACACTGTGGCCAGTTGATTTTTGCGCCCGGCACGAGCGAAGACAAGGTCATGGAGGTGGCTTTGGAGGCCGGTGCCGACGATGTGATCGCGCATGAGGACGGTGCGATTGAAGTGCTGACACCTTACACCGAGCTTGAAACCGTCAAGAACGCGCTGGAAGCGGCCGGCTTGACGCCGGAGCTGGCCGAAGTCACCATGCGCGCCGACAACACGATTGAACTGACGGGCGAAGATGCCCAGAAGATGCAAAAGCTGCTGGATGTGCTGGAAGACCTGGACGACACGCAGGAAGTCTTTCACAACGCCGAGCTTTCCGAATAAGCCACTCCTACAAACACAACAACAATGAAAGCTGCAGCATGAAAGTTTTAGTCGTCGGCGGCGGTGGCCGTGAGCATGCACTGGCCTGGAAACTGTCCCAGTCGCCCAAGGTACAGGCGGTTTATGTCGCGCCGGGCAATGGCGGAACGGCGCTCGATGCCCGGCTTGAGAACATAAATATCACGGATGTACAGGCGCTGCGTGCATGGGCCGCTACTGAAAAGATAGCGCTGACGGTCGTTGGCCCCGAGCAGCCGCTGGCCGCTGGCATTGTCGATGAGTTCCGCAAGCATGGCCTGCGGGTGTTTGGCCCGACCAAGGCGGCCGCGCAACTGGAAAGCTCCAAGGCCTTTTCCAAGGCCTTCATGAAGCGTCACCATATTCCGACGGCGGAGTATGAGACCTTCACCGATGCGGCGGCGGCGCATGCATATATCGATGAAAAGGGCGCGCCGATTGTCGTTAAGGCCGATGGCCTGGCGGCTGGCAAGGGCGTGGTGGTGGCGATGACGCTGCACGAGGCGCATGAAGCCATCGAGTTCATGCTGGCGCCCGACCCGGAATTCAACCCGCTGGGCGTGACGCACAACGAAGGCGGCGCGCGCGTCGTCATCGAGGAATTCCTGCAAGGCGAGGAAGCCAGTTTCATCGTCATGTGCGACGGCAAGAACGTGGCCGCCATGGCCACCAGCCAGGACCACAAGCGCCTGCTCGACGGCGACCTGGGTCCGAACACCGGCGGCATGGGCGCGTATTCGCCGGCCCCGGTGGTCACGCCCGATGTGCATGCCCGGGCGATGCGCGAAATCATCCTGCCGACCATCAAGGGCATGGAAAAGGACGGCATTCCATTTACCGGATTTTTGTACGCCGGCCTGATGATTGATGCCCACGGCAAGCCCAAGACGCTGGAGTTCAACTGCCGCATGGGTGACCCGGAAACCCAGCCCATCATGATGCGGCTGAAAACCGATCTGTTCGATGTGATGATGGCCGCCACCTCGGGCGCCCTCGACAAGATCGAGTTGGAATGGGACCGCCGTCCGGCCTTGGGCGTGGTCATGGCCGCGCACGGTTATCCGCTGCATCCGCGCAAGGGCGATGCGATCCACGGCCTTCCGCTGGCAACCGAAGATGCCATGGTGTTTCACGCTGGAACGCAACGGCAGGATGGCTCCATCGTCACTTCCGGCGGCCGCGTGCTGTGCGTGACCGCACTTGGCGGCACCGTCAAAGCCGCGCAGCAGCGCGCCTATGAAGTCGCCCGAAGTATTGAATTTGACGGCGCGCAGTACCGCAAGGACATTGGCTACCGGGCCATCAAGTCCTGATTGCTGATCATGTCCAGCATCGACCTTTCAACCGTTCGCACTTTTTTATTGGGTTTGCAGGAGCGGATCACGCACGCCATTGCCGAGGTGGACGGCCAGCCATTCATGACCGACCACTGGCAAAAAGAGCCGGGTGAAACGCTGCAGGGCAATGGCATCACCAAAATCCTGGAGCAGGGCAGGGTGTTCGAGCGTGCCGGCTGCGGCTTTTCCCATGTACGGGGTCCGAGGCTGCCGCCGTCCGCAACCCAGCACCGGCCCGAACTGGCAGGCGCTGCGTTTGAAGCCATGGGCGTTTCGCTGGTGTTCCATCCCCGCAATCCCTACGTGCCGACCGTGCATATGAATGTCCGGATGCTGGCGGCAACACCTGTTGGTGAAAATTGCGAGCCGGTTTGCTGGTTTGGCGGTGGCATGGACTTGACGCCTTTCTACGGTTTTGATGAAGACGCCGTGCATTTTCACCAGGTCTGCAAAGACAGCTTGAAGCCATTTGGCGATGACAAATATCCACGCTTCAAGCAGTGGTGCGATGAGTATTTCTACCTCAAGCACCGGCAGGAGCAGCGCGGCATAGGCGGCGTGTTTTTCGATGACTTTCAGGAGCTTGGCCTGGCGCAGAGTTTTGCCATGATGCAAAGCGTCGGCGATTCGTTTTTGCAGGCTTATTTGCCGATAGTCGAGCGCCGCAAGGACAGCCTTTTCGGTGAACGCGAGCGCGATTTTCAGCTGTACCGCCGGGGCCGCTATGTGGAATTCAACCTGGTGTGGGACCGGGGCACGCATTTCGGCCTGCAGTCGGGCGGGCGCACCGAATCGATTTTGATGTCGATGCCGCCTCTGGCAAGCTGGTCTTACCAGCGGCCCAATGAAGCCGGATCGCCCGAGGAACGTCTTTACAAAGAGTTTCTGGTCAGGCGGGACTGGGTTTGAGCGCTGAAGCCGCAGGCCGGGAATCCTGGATGTCTGCGCTACCTTCTTATAGGCGCGGACCAGTTCGCAGCTTTCAGGCAAGAGTGCAAATGGCGGGAGATTCTCGAACTCGCTATAATTTATATAGCTGATTGCGCAGACTCTACGCTGGCTCAAACCAAATTTGATGCTTACGCGCCGCATAAACACCGCTTTTTCACTCTCAAGCTGCCCTTGATGCCGGTCAGCGCCACCTCGGGTTCGTCGGTTGATGGCTTCGGGCGCTGCCACTGCTGAAGAAGTCTCGAAATTGGTTTCCGAATCGGTTGCACGTTATATTTCGCTTCACCAGCTGTATGGCCCCGGTTAATTTTTTACCTTATTGAAGCAAAGCATTGCATGACCTCTACCATTGTCAAAACCCCCAGCACCGAGGGCAAAAAAGATGTCCAGAAACTGCAGCGCGCCATTATTGACGGGCTGGAGGATGTCAAGGCGCAAAACATCCAGGTGTTTGATACCGAGCACATCACTTCTCTTTTCGAGCGTGTGATTGTTGCCTCGGGAACTTCCAACCGCCAGACCAAAGCCCTCGCAGCCAGCGTACGCGATGCCGTACGTGATGCCGGTTTTTCCAAGCCCCGCATCGAGGGCGAGGAAAATGGTGAGTGGATCATTGTGGACTGCGGTGCAGCGGTTGCGCACATCATGCAGCCTACGATTCGCCAGTACTACAACCTGGAAGAACTCTGGGGCGATAAACCCATCAAGCTCAAGCTGGGAGCGCCCGCGCCGCTGCCCAAAGCTGCCAAAGTCGAGGTGAAAGCAGAAGCCAAGCCTGCCAGCAGGTCGCGCACTGCTGCAGGCAGCAAGTCCAAATCTGCCGCCAAGCCGTTCAAGGCCGCAAAAGATGCCACGGGCGATGATGCCCAGCCCGACGTCAAAAAAATCGCCCGTACCGATGACGGAACTTATGTGGGCCGGGTTGGCAAAACCAACGACTGGACCGCCAAGCGCAACGCCACGGAGCCGGCCGCAGAACCTGAGGCAAAAACCATCAAGGCGCGCAAACCGGCCAGGGTAGCCGCGACAGAGGCCAAGCCGGAGGCGAAGAAAGCAGCCGTTAAAAAAGCACCTGCCAAGACGCCGATTGTTAAAATTCCTGCCGCCAAAAAAGTGGCTGCCAAGAAAACCGTTGCCAAGACCGCTGTTAAAAAGCCTGCAGTCAAGAGGCCTGCAGCGAAGAAAACCACGACCCGGAGCGAATGAGGCTGACCATCGTAGCCGTCGGCCAGAAGGTGCCCGACTGGGCGCAGACAGCCTATGACGACTACGCCAAACGCTTTCCCCCCGAGTTGAAAGTCGAACTCAAGGCAGTCAAAACCGAGCCGCGCGGCTCCAAGACCCTTGAGAATCTGCTCGCGGCAGAGCGCACCCGGATTGAAGGCGCAATTGCCCGGGGTTGCCGGATTGTGGCGCTGGATGAACGCGGAACGGCCGTCACCACCATGGCATTGGCCGAACATCTTAAAAACTGGCAACTGTCCGGTGATGATGTCGCCATCGTGATTGGCGGGCCGGATGGGCTGGATGCCGGCTTCAAGCAGTCCGCCCATCAACGCATTCGCCTCTCGGACCTGACCCTGCCGCATGCCATGGTACGCGTGCTGCTGATCGAACAGCTTTATCGTGCATGGAGCATCACAATCAATCATCCGTATCATCGCGAGTAGTTTTTTGCAGGTATTTTGAGTATGGTGAATTTTGTTTATCTGGCCTCTCAAAGCCCGAGGCGCCGCCAGTTGCTGGAACAGCTGGGCGTGCGGTATGAGTTGCTGCTGCCTGACGCTGGTGAAGATGCAGAGGCGCTGGAGACTGCACTGCACAATGAGGCGCCTGTGGCGTACGTCAAGCGCGTGACAGGGCTCAAGCTGGAGGCGGCTTCAGCGCGGTTAGCCCGGCGTCAACTGCTGCCCGCGCCTATTTTGTGTTCTGACACCACCGTTGCGCTCGGACGCGCAATTTACGGCAAGCCGGACAATGCCCAGGATGCGGAACGCATGCTGTCTGAACTGGCTGGCAGAACCCATCGTGTCCTGACGGCAGTTGCTGTCCAGCAGGGGGAGCAGCGATTTGAGGCCCTTAGTGCCTCAAGGGTGAGCCTTGAGGCCATGACTGCCCGGCAGATCAAGACTTATGTGGCGACTGGAGAACCCATGGGTAAAGCAGGCGCCTACGCGATACAGGGCCGGGTGGCGATGCACATTACCCGCATCAGCGGCAGCTACAGTGGCATCATGGGGCTGCCCCTATGGGAAACGGCCTCGTTGCTTCAGGATGCCGGCCTTGATATTTAGCCTTACCGTCTGACAACAATGCAACAAGAGATACTGATTAACTGGTCGCCGCAGGAGACGCGGGTTGCCGTGGTGGAGCATGCGGCCGTGCAGGAGTTGCAGGTTGAACGCACGCTTGAGCGTGGCTTGGTCGGGAATGTTTATCTTGGCAAGGTGGTGCGGGTGCTACCGGGAATGCAGTCTGCGTTCATCGACATAGGCTTGGACCGCGCCGCATTTCTGCATGTTGCCGACTTGATGAGCAGCATCAATAGTCGCCATGTAGAAACCGAGTTGCGGGCAGACGGTACATCGATATTGCCGGCGGCTTCATCGCTTCGGCCGATTGAAAAGCAGTTGTTCGAGGGACAGGCTGTGATGGTGCAGGTTCTCAAGGATCCAATGGGCACCAAGGGGGCTCGACTGACAGCGCAAATCAGCATCGCTGGCCGTTTGCTGGTCTTTTTGCCCCAGGATAATCACATTGGCGTGTCGCAAAAAATTCCGCCCCGGCAGCGCGAAGACTTGCGTCAACGTGTCCAGACTCTGGTGGGTGATATGGGCGGGGGCTTTATCCTTCGCACGAATGGGGAGGAGGCTACTGACACGGAGTTGGCCGAGGACATCGCTTATTTAAGGAAAACCTGGATACGCATCAAGGAAGCCTCATTGCGCTTGCCTGCCACGTCGGTTTTGCATCAGGATCTGAGTCTGCTGCAGCGTGTATTGCGTGATATGGTGCTGGAAAATACGCAAACCATCCGCATTGATTCCCGTGAGCAGTTTGAAAAACTGAAAGCTTTTGCGGTGGAGTTCATGCCTTCAACGGTGCCAAAACTTCAGCTTTACAGCGGTGAACGGCCTATTTTTGACCTTTTCAATATTGACGAAGAAATTGCAAAAGCGCTGGGTCGCAGGGTGGACCTCAAATCAGGCGGCTATCTGGTCATTGACCAGACGGAAGCCTTGACCACTATTGATGTGAATACGGGCGGATTTGTTGGCGCCCGCAATTTCGAAGAAACCATTTACAAAACCAATCTTGAGGCCGCTCAAGCAATTGCCCGGCAACTTCGCCTGCGTAATCTGGGCGGTATTGTGATTGTCGATTTTATCGACATGAGCAAGGAAAACCACCGTGATGCGGTACTGGCCGAGTTCAAAAGGCAACTGGCGCGGGATCGCATCAAGACAGCGGTCAATGGATTTTCGGCGTTGGGATTGCTCGAAATGACGCGCAAGCGGACCCGGGAGTCACTGGCGCATCAACTGTGCGAACCTTGCAGTGCCTGTACTGGCAAAGGCATTGTCAAAACAGCCCGCAGCGTGACCTATGACATCCTGCGTGAAATTTTGCGCGAAGCGCGGCAGTTCAATCCACGCGAGTTCAGGATAGTGGCTTCGCCCAAAGTGATTGAGTTGTTTCTGGATGAGGAAAGCCAGCACCTGGCAAGCCTGAGCGACTTCATTGGAAAGCCCATTTCATTGCAGGCTGAAGCGGTCATGGCACAAGAACAATACGATATCGTGTTGTTGTGATCAGATTGATTTGCACAGCATGTCAAAAATATACACGGCCAATACGAAACCCATTCCGATTCTGGTATATCACCAGATTGCCGCAGCACCTCCCAAAGGGAGTCCTTTTCGAAGCCTGTATGTAGCGCCAGAAGCCTTTGCAAGGCAAATGGTCTGGCTAAAACGGCTGGGTTACACGGGCTTGTCCATGAGTGCCCTGCAACCCTACCTGCTTGGCAAAAAGAGCGGCAAGGTTGTAGGAATTACTTTTGATGATGGTTACTTGAATAACCTTTCACATGCTTTGCCTGCGCTGAGGATGCAGGGATTTTCGTCCACCTGCTATGCCGTGAGCGGATTGCTTGGCAAGACCAATGCATGGGATGAAAGCCTGGGCATTGCGCAGACCCCGCTGATGAACGAATCGCAAATTCGCCAATGGGTTGAGGCCGGGCAAGAGGTGGGGTCGCACACCCGTCGGCATATCGATCTGACCGCTACTGGCGAGGACGAGTGTCGCGTTGAGATGATGCTTGGAAAAACCGAGCTTGAGTCAGTCGTGAAGCGACCAGTCGATCACTTTTGTTATCCCTACGGTCGCTATGAGCCCAAGCATATGGCCGTTGCTGGCGAATTGGGCTTTGTGACGGCTACCACCACGCAACGTGGTCGTTGTCATGCCCAGACCGGCATGCTGCAATTGCCGCGCGTGCCCGTTTTGCGCTCGACCAGCCTGCCGGTTTTTTTGCTCAAAATTGCGACTGCCTATGAGGACCGGCGTAAGAAATGAGTTCACCGCTTTCAAGCTCTGCCACGCATTTGAACAGCGACAAAAGAAGATTGCGTATCGCGGTTTTGAACCGGACTTTTTCGACGGCAGGCGGTGGCGCAGAGCGCTATTCCATTTCGCTGGTGGAGCAGCTGGCGGCAAGGCATGAGATTCATGTGTTTGCACAGAAAATAGACCATCAGTGGCCTGGGATCATTTATCACCGCGTTTCTGCACCGCTGCTTAAACCGCGATGGATCAATCAGTTGTGGTTCGCCACCCGTACCTGGTGGTTGACCCGACACGGTTTTGACATCGTGCATTCGCATGAAAACACATGGCACGGTGATGTTCAGACGGTGCATGTCCTGCCGGTAAAGTACAACCTGTTTCATGATCGCAAGGGTGGACGGCGGGCTTTGCGCTGGGTCAAGGTGGTCACGAGTCCGCGCCTGCTGGCTTATCTGGGCCTTGAGCACTTCAGGTATGCCATCCGTCAGGGCCGGCAAGTGGTCGTCACCTCTGACTACCTGCGCGCCATCATGGAATCCAGCTACCCGGTCTGCACAGAAATGATTTCGGTGATTACTCCGGGCATCACGATGCCGCAGTTGCCGGTAACGAAACTGCGCAAGGATGCGGCAAGGGCGTTATTGGGTCTGCCGCTCGCTGGGTATTGCATCTTGTTTGTCGCCAACGATTACCGGAAAAAAGGCCTTGCAACCTTGCTGAAGGCGCTGGCGCAGTTTCCTGGCGAATTCACGCTGGCGGTGGTGGGAAATCAGTCACAGCTGTCCTTCTTCAAAGAGCAGGTGAAAACATTCAACCTGGAAAAGCGTGTTTTCTTTCTAGGTTCGCTTAAAAATGTTGCACCTGCCTATGAAGCTGCCGATTGCCTGGTCCATCCTTCGCTTGAAGACACTTTCGCCATGGTCGTTCTGGAAGCCATGTCATATGGCTTGCCTGTAGTCGTTAGTGGGCCTAAATACTGTGGCATTTCAGGTTTGCTGCAGCATGGCATGAATGCCCTAATTCTTGATAGCCCTACAGATGAATCCCAGTTGCAGCATGCTCTTGAATTGGTTCTGACCCAACCCGCGCTACGAAATCAGTTGAGTCAAGGGGCGAAGGATTTCGCTAGCTCCTACCAGTGGCGTAAGCTGGTCCTGAAGCAGGAGTCGCTTTACCACTCAGTGCTTGCAAGTAAAAACGCTGTCAACGCTCAGTGACTAAAGCGGCCCCCAGATTCGAGACAGGAGTCTAAGCCCATTTCGTTATACACAACTCCGGCAAAATTCCTTCCAGGAAAAAGTTGAAGGACAAAGATGGGCTGGGTAGGCACTGAATTTGAGACGATAGACCTGGGCGATGAGCGGCGCAACAGGCGAGCCATCCGGCTGGTGGAGCGCTTGAGTGCGCAGCCCACGGCGAGCGTGCCGCAGGCGTGCGGGGACTGGGCCGACACCCCCTGTGTCAGACTACATGTCGCCTTTAAAAAGTTCTTTTTTATTGATCCGGCCCGATAAAGTTTTAAGCGGCATACCTGACCCGCTGGTCCTGAAAGTAGCTGCGCACACGCTCGGGTGAGCGCTCCAGCATGGCCATGTGATCATTGGCCGCATCGCACAGCTTGGCTTTGGTGCGCACCGGCACCCTTTTACCCATCGCTTGTTTCAAGTCTGCGTTCAGCCGCTCCTCGGGATTGAGTTCCGGGCTATAGCTGGGCAGGTAAAACAGCTCAATCTTGTCGTTTCGCTCGGCCACCCAGGCCTTGACCGGCTGGCTGTGATGCACGCGCAAATTGTCCAGAATCAGCAAGACCTTTTTGCCCGCATCCTTCACCAGCGCTTGGAGAAACTCGATCAGCCGGTCCGAGTTGAACGCCTCGTCAATGATCAACCAGCGCGCTTTGCCCTGGTTGGTGACGCTGGCAATCATGGACAGCTTGTGGCGCGAGCCACCCGGGGCAAAGGCTACCGGCGTCTTGCCCGCAGGCGCGTAACTGCGCCCCCGTACGTCCGTATTGACCAGCGCTGTTTCATCGCCCCAGTAAATTTCTGCCCTCTGTTCCCTGGCCTGTACCTCAATGGCGAGGTACTGCTCATCGAGCCAGGCCTGCACGGCCTCAGGGCGCTGTTCGTACGCCTTCTTAATCGGCTTTTGCGGCGTAAACCCCCAGCGCGCCAGGTACTTGCCCACGGTGCGTACCGGCAGTGTGATGCCATACTGCTGCTCGATCAGCAGCATGACCGCCCGGCGGCTGCACAGGCAAAAATCCATCTTCAACTGCTCGGAGCGCTGGTCGATGATGCTGCCCCGGATCGCATCTTCCTGTTGCAGGCTGAGCACGCGCCCCTGGCCCTTGCTGCGTCCTCGGTCAGCCGGTCGCAGCGCTTCCCAACTGCCGCGCTCGTACAGCTCGATCGAGCGCCTGACTGTCGGATAACTCAGTCCGCTCAAGGCGACGATCTGCATGATCTTGATGCCCTTTTTGTGCAGCCGCACGACTTGCTTGCGCCTCTCGTGCAGTCGCTCAAGTGTCTGGTACCTTGCGTCTTCTTTTTCCATCTCGCTTAGACCTCCAAACCTGAAAAAATTCAAACTTTACAGGGCCGGATCAATAGAAGCACAGACATCCATGAAAACAAACTATTCCGACGCATTTGTCGAACAAGCCATCGTCAAGCTGCTTTCCCGTGGAGAGCGCACGATTGAGTCCGTTGCCCAGGAGCTGAACATCAACTACCACACAGCCAGGAACTGGGTCAAAAAAGGAATGGCAAACAAAGCCGACATTTCGCAGGCAAAGGAAAAGCGCCTTCAGGATTGGAGTGCCCAGGAGCAACTGCTGGCCTTGCACGAAACCCATGGCTTGTCAGGCGAGGCCCTGCAGGCGTGGTGCCGCGAGCGCGGGTTATTCGCCCATCACCTGACGAGCTGGCAAGCGGCGTTCTGCGCCCCAACGAAAATGACTTCAGGCACGGGGGAATTACGCAGTTTGCAAGATGAAAACGAGCAGCTCAAGCGTGAACTGGTGCGCAAGGAAAAATCCCTGGCAGAGGCAGCAGCCTTGCTGATCCTGCAAAAAAAGTTCCGCGCGCTGTGGGAGGACGAGGTCAAATGACCGCCCTCGCGCAGCGCCGCCAAGTCATGGATCTGGTGGCTGACGCCACCCAAGCAGGCGCACGCCAGGACAGGGCGTGCGCAGCGATTTGCCTGAGCGAGCGCACGCTGCAGCGCTGGCAGCGCGAGGAATCCCGGGGTGATCAACGCCCAGCGCGGGTGCAAGTTCCCGTGAATCGGCTCAGTGGGTTGGAGCGCCAGGCCTTGCTGGCAGTAGCCAACTCTGAGGAATTTCGCCACCTGGCGCCCAGCCAGATTGTTCCCCAGCTGGCCGACCGGGGCCAGTACATCGCCTCGGAGTCGACCTTTTACCGCGTGCTCAGGGCCGAGCGCCAGTTCCAGCACCGTGGCGCAGAACGACCCAGACAGCCGCGCAGCAAACCGCGTGCGCTGCGCGCCACAGTGCCCAGGAAGCTGTTCAGCTGGGACATCACCTACCTGCCCACGCGCGTCATGGGCAGGTACTTCTACCTGTACCTGTTCCTCGATATCTTCAGCTGCAAAATCGTTGGCTGGCAAGTTTATGAGGCCGAGAGCAGCGAACTGGCCAGCGAGGTCATGCGCGACATCTGCCTGCGGGAAAACATTGCACCTCATCAGGTGGTACTTCACTCTGACAATGGCAGCCCGATGAAAGGCGCGGCCATGCTGGCCACCTTGCAGGCACTGGGCGTAATGCCTTCGCTCAGCCGCCCGGCCGTCAGCAATGACAACCTGTATTCCGAATCGTTCTTCAAGACGCTCAAATACCGACCCGACTATCCTCACCAAGCGTTCGAGCATCTGCTGGCGGCCCGCCAGTGGGTGGGCGCGTTTGTGCACTGGTACAACCTGGAACATCGACACAGCGCCATTCGTTTCGTCACACCCCAGGAGCGCCATGCAGGCCAGGACGGCGCGCTGCTGTCAAAGCGCGCGGACGTCTATGAAGCGGCAAAGGCGTCCAATCGGGGGTGCGGCGGAAAACTTGGACTACTTGGGAAGATAGTTCATGTACTCATACGAAGACCGCATTCGAGCCGTCAAGCTCTACATCAAACTCGGCAAACGCACTGGCGCGACCATTCGCAAGCTGGGGTACCCGACCAAGAACGCGCTCAAGAGCTGGCATCGGGAATACGAACAAGGTCGCGATTTGCCGGTGGGCTATGCGCGTTCGAGGCCGAAGTATTCAGACGAACAGAAGAAAGTGGCCGCCCAGCACTACCTCAACCATGGTCGCTGCCTGGCTGGAACCCTGCAGGCACTGGGATACCCGTGCCGCGATACGCTCGCAGCCTGGCTCGATGAACTGCACCCCGAAACGAGGAAACGCGTTGTCGGCAAAGCGCGCAGCGTGCCGCGCCCTCAAGCGCTAAAGCAGGCAGCCGTCATCGAGCTGTGCACCCGGCAGACAAGTGCGCAAGCCATTGCACAAAAGCTGGCCGTGAGCAGGGGGGCGCTGTACCAATGGAAAAACCAACTCCTGGGTCCTGAAGCTCCCGCATCCATGAAACAACACAACGATTCACCGCCAGATCCTGAGCGGACGGAACTGGAGCGGCAAGTCGAATCGCTTCGACGCGACGTCCGGCAACTGCAGCTTGAACACGACATCTTGAAGAAGGCCAATGAACTGCTAAAAAAAGGCCTGGGCGTCGACCGGCCTCTCCTGAGCAACCAGGAGAAGACGCGGCTGGTTGATGCCCTGAAACAGCTCTATTCGCTATCAGAACTCTTTGCCGCGCTGGGTCTTCCCCGCAGCTCCTACTTTTATCATCGGGCACGGCTACGGCTCGCCGACAAGTATGCAGATGCGCGTCTTGCCATCACAGATGTCTTCGAGCGCAATCATCGCTGCTACGGTTATCGACGGTTACGGGCGGCATTGGGCAGGCAGCACGTGTTCATCTCGGAGAAGGTCGTGCGACGTTTGATGAAGCAGGAATACCTGGTCGTTGCTGCTAAGAAGCACGTAAGTACGGCTCCTATCTGGGAGAAATCAGCCCGGCGCCAGACAATCTCATTAACCGCGACTTCCAGGCTGCAGCCCCGAATGAGAAGTGGCTCACTGACATCACGGAATTCCATATCCCGGCTGGCAAGGTGTACCTGTCGCCCATGATCGATTGCTTTGATGGCTTGGTTGTCAGCTGGACCATCGGCACACGTCCTGATGCTGCGCTTGTGAACACGATGTTGGACACTGCCATCGAGACGCTGGCCAACAGCGATGACCGGCCTGTCGTCCACTCCGATCGCGGTGCGCACTATCGCTGGCCTGGCTGGCTCACCCGGATGGGCGATGCAAAGCTCATTCGCTCGATGTCGCGCAAGGGGTGTTCGCCAGATAATGCGGCCTGCGAGGGCTTCTTCGGGCGGCTGAAAACGGAGTTGTTCTACCCTCGAAACTGGCAGGCCACAACCATTGAACAATTCATTCAGGTCGTTGACTCCTACATCCGCTGGTATAACGAAAAGCGGATCAAAATATCCCTCGGCTCACTTAGAACGTATCCCAGTAGGCCAGTAAATTGCAAATTTGTGGAGTCTTTTCCGTTTTTTTGAGTCCAAGCCTCCTGATGGAAAAAGGAGAAAGATCATGGGTATGGTCAAGCAAGACGATGGCTGGAGGCTGCCCGATGAAGTCTGGCAGCAGATGGCGCCGCTGCTGCCGGCGCGCAAGGCGCATCCGCTGGGGTGTCACAACCCGCGCGTGAGCGACCGGGCGGCGATGAATGCCATTGCGTTTGTGTTGCGCACCGGGGCGCAATGGAATGCGTTGAATACCACGGGCATCTGTTCGAGCAGCGCGGCGCATCGGCGCTTTCAGGAGTGGACGCAGGCGGGCTTGTTCGAGGAGTTCTGGCGTTTGGGCCTGTTGTCGCTGCAGGCACTGGATGGAATTGACTGGTCATGGCTGGCATTGGATGGTGCCATGACCAAGGCCCCCTTGGGAGGGGAAAAAAACCGGCCCCAACCCTACGGATCGCGGCAAAGGCGGCGTCAAGCGCAGCGTGCTGACCGAGGCGCATGGCATCCCGCTGGCCGTTGTGGTGGACGGAGCCAACCGGCACGACATGAAACTGGCTGAGGCGACGCTGACCGGGTTGATGGTGCCGCGTCCGGCGCCTACGCCAGAAAAGCCTCAGGGGGCTGTGCCTGGACAAAGGGTATGACTATCACTACTCTGCCATGTCACTCACGCTGACGCAGGTTTATCGTGGCGCCGCAATGAGGACACTGAACGCAAATTACCCGACAAAGCGCGGCGAGAATGGCCCGGCGTACCGCTGGCAATGATGGTTGCGGTGGCGGTCCCGGTGCATTGGATGCCAGTTTTTTTTCCCGCTTGCAAAACACTGTCCAGACGTCGGTGCTGCAGATAACCAAAAGCCATCATGGTCAGCAGCGCGTGATGGTGCAGTCCCAGCCAGGATCTGCCTTCGTAATGGTCCAGGCCAAGTTCATCCTTGAGTTGCTGATGCGCCTGCTCGCACGCCCAGCGGGCCTTGATCGCGCGTACCAGCGTCCTGCGCGGCGTGTCAGCCGGATGGTTAGTAAAGTAATACTTGCGCTCGCCACTGGAGCGCACTTCGCACACCAGCCATGCGGCTTGCCCCGGAAGATGCTGCCAATGCGATACCAGCGCGCCGTCAGCAACGCACACCCACACAGCAGCAAAGCGTGCGCTGAGCATGCCCTTGGTGCCGCTGCGCCAGGAACAGCGCCGCAGGGCCTTGGAACCCAACGTTTCAATCATCTGCACGACGGACACGCTCGGCGTCGAAGGTCTTGGGTGCTTGGCGGGGCGCCCCACCGGGGGATCGGCCGGCACATCGAGCCGCACATCAGCTGGATAGACCTTCTGCGTGGGCTGCACGCCCACTGCCCATCGTAGCCCTCGCTGCGTAAGCCCAGCGCGAAAGCCTGCCGAACTGCCATAGCCGGCATCGGCCAGCACCATGCCAAAGCGCACGCCGTCAGCCAGCGCGGCATCGATCTGCGCCAGCGCGATGTCACCCTTGGTCTCGAACGTAATCGACTCGGGTACCTTGGCTGCTGCACGACGCGCTTCGTCCTGTGCCCAATCTTCGGGCAAGTACAGCCGCAGGGCGATCGGCACTGGCACTTCCTTGCGCGCTAAGGTGAGCGATACCAATACCTGGCAGTTAGCCTGCTTACCGAGTACGCCGCAGTGTTGGCGCTTGACCCCTACCGAGTGCTTGCCCTGCTTGGGTAGCGCCGTGTCGTCCACGATCAGCACAGCGTCCTTGCCGCCTACCAAAGCGTCAGCCTTCTTGCGCAGCACCTGTTCCAGCGGAGCGGTGGACCAAGTCGATGACGACACAAAATGGTGGAGTTGCTGCGTCTGACCGGGACACACACGTTCAGCCATGGGTGCGACACTTTTGCGCGCGCCCGGCCCCAGGAGTCCTTGCA